>NZ_JACJKW010000005.1 GCF_016901775.1 Intestinimonas butyriciproducens | reverse complement strand
CTTGAACATGTGTATAATTTCGTTTCTTCATGACAAGACCCCCTGATGTAGTCTATTTTCCTACATCAGGGGGTCTTTTGTCACTGTCCGTTTTTACTGGACCTGTTCAGACGGAGAGGGCTTCTTTTTAAAACTCTTTTTTCTCATAGATCCGACGGGAAACCAAATAGGACCCCCACAGCAAAAGCACCAGCAGCAAAGCAAACATCCCGGGCAGAAGTTTCCCCATCCAGGGAGACAGGGTGGGCAGGGCCAGCCCGGAACCAAGGTACCAGAGAAACACTCCCATGGGCACCAAAAAGACCACCATAATGGCCAGACGGCTGCGCTCCACACCCAATTTATAGATGCAGGGGATCATCAGACTGATAATGACGATGCCGGTGACCATCGTGCTTCCCACCAGGGACAAAAGTTCCATCCAGTCGATGCTTTCCCAATAAGCCATAATCCCACCGGCGATCAATGCGCTGACCAGGGCCCCCAGCAACACCATGGCCAGGGAAAGCAGGTATTTGGCCTGGACGCAGGTTTTCCGGGTCACTGGCAAAGTCAGTCCATAGGCATCCCACTTGCAATTTTCGTCATAGGAAAAACTGACCATGCACACAAGGAAACTGGTGACCCCACCCACACCGGATACATAGGAGGGACTTTTGAGAATAAATCCCATGGCCCCCAACAAAACGCAAACGCCCAGCAAACTTTTCAGATATCTGCGCATGGTAAGCAGATCTTTCAGCATCAACCCAACCACGATTCTTCCTCCTTTGCCATCATCACCATGATATCCTCCAGCCGGGCCGGCTCCACCAGAAGGGAGGGTTCCCGCCGGGCTGCCTCCTGCCGGTTATTCACCAGGCCTTTGGCGTGATACCGGCCTTTTCTCATGGCGATGAGCACATCAGGCCCCAAATTTTTCAGCGCTTCTTCTGGTCCCTGGGCCAGGCCATATTCCTCCAGCACCCGGTCTTTCTCCTGGGAAAACACCAGCTTTCCCTCGTGGATGAAGGTGATATAGTCGGCGGCCTGCTCCAGATCGGTGGTGATGTGGGTAGAAAGGAACACTGAGTGCTCCCCATCCTGGATAAATTCCAAAAACAGATCCATCACCTGGGAGCGAGCCACCGGATCCAGTCCGCTCATGGGTTCATCCAGAATCAGCAGCCTGGGGTGGCGGGCCAGAATGGTGGCCAGGCGCAATTTTGTACCCATGCCCTTGGAAAGCTCCCGCAGGTATTTTTTCCGTGGGATCTGGAAGCGATCCAGCAAAAAGGAGTAATACCCTTTATCCCACCGGGGGGTAATGCGGGACAAAATGGAATCCACATCCTGCACCCGGATGACTTCATTGAAAAAGCTGCCCTCCAGGAAAACGCCCACCTGTTCTTTCACCTTTCGCAGGCCATAGCCTTCCTTTTCTCCCAGCAGATGCACCTCTCCGCCGCCCTGCACAAGCCCCAGCAGGCGCTTGATGGTGGTGGTCTTACCGGCGCCATTCTGGCCGATGAATCCCATGATGCAGCCTTGAGGCAGCGTAAAACTCACATTCTCCAGGGCAAATTGTGGATACTGTTTGCTTAAAGAGATTGCTTCAATACTATTTGTATTCATTTTATTTTTCTCCTTGATACAGCTCCTGCAAAAGCCGGGTCAGTTCCGCAAGGCCCATGGCGCAGTTTTTGGCTTCTTCCACACCACGGCGCAGATACTCCTCCACCTGTTTTTGCCGGGCCTGATCCCATGTCCCCTCCGGCCGTGGAGCCACATAGCAGCCCTTTCCCGGCGCGGTGATGACAAACCCTTCCCTTTCCAGCTCTTCATAGGCCCGTTTGGTGGTGATGACGCTGATGCGCAGATCCCGGGCCAGCAGGCGCATGGATGGCAAGGCCGCCCCTTCGCAAAGTTCTCCCCGCAGGATCAGGCCTTTGATCTGCCGGGCGATCTGCTCATAAATGGGCTGGCCGCTTGTTTGACTGATGACGATATTCACGGTGCACCTCGTTGTTATGCTGTATATATACTGTATATACAGTATGCATCCCTTTTTGCTGTTTGTCAAGAAGAAAATAAAAAATGCCAAAGCGGAAACCGCTTTGGCCAGACTGCCGAAAAACTTATATAATGAAAAAGATTTTCTGCCCTACCCCTATAAATTTGCAAAAAGCCGCGACCTGTGCGCGGCTTTTTGCACTTCTCAAGGGACAAGTGTACGCCAAAGGCGTGCACGCAGACCCTTGTAAAAACTGGAAAAATTGGCCGGAGGCCACTTTTTCGACACGCTTGCCAAAGCGGAAACCGCTTTGGCAAAATCCTTTTCCATTACAGCCCTTCTTCCCGGGCGTCCCGGGCGATGAGACACCGGAGTCCTTCCACAGCCGCCCGGATGGCCAGGTCGGTGTCCATGCAGTGGGGGTCGGGCAATCCGGCATTTTTTCTCTCCTGATTCCACAGCACGGCAAACAGGGCTCCGGCCCGCAGCCCCAGCACCGAAGAAACCACAAACAATGCGGCGCTTTCCATCTCGCTGCAAAGGACGCCGGCCTGCTTCCATGCCTTCCATTTTTCTTCCAGTATATGGGCCACCGGCATCCGGGAAGGCTCGTGCTGGCCATAAAAGCTGTCCTTACTCTGCACCACGCCGGTGTGCACACTGGCTCCCGTAGAGGCCGCGCCCTGACGCAGGGCATCGGTCACATCAAAATCAGCCACAGCCGGAAATTCCAGAGGCATATAGTGGAGGCTGGTCCCTTCCTGGCGCACAGCGCTGGTGGCCACCACAATATCTCCGCCCCGCACGGCCAGATCAATTCCCCCGCAGGTACCCACCCGGATCAGGGTATGGGCGCCGCAGGCGGCCAGCTCCTCTACGGCAATGGCCGTACTGGGGCCGCCGATACCGGTGGAACACACCGATACCCGCTGTCCGGCCAATGTGCCGGTATAGGTGACAAATTCCCGGTTCCGGGCCACAAACTCCGCTCCCTCCAGATAGGAGGCAATATGCTGACACCGCTCCGGATCCCCGGGGAGCAGGCAATAGCCCCCCACATCCCCCTGACGCAGGGCAATATGCATTTGCCGGTTCATGACCTCCATGCTCATTCCTCCCTTTTCTCAATGGCGCGGATGCTTTTTTCCGCCTTGAGCCGGGGCACCATCACTTCCCTCCCGCAGCCGCAGCATTTCAGTTTGAAATCCATTCCCACCCGGGTGATCTCAAACCGGTCGCAGCCACAGGGGTGACTTTTTTTCATTTTTACCACATCGCCAACCCGATAATCCACGAAGCTCCCTCCCCAGCACTTGATAGGGGTATTGTACCACAGCCCATTTCAAAAGAAAACAGCAACATCTTAGGGAAACACGCATATAGATGAAAGGCAACGGACAAAACAAAGGAGGAATGAAGATATGCCCCAGGGACCTTATCTGCCGGAAGGATTCCGGCTGAACACCCCGGAAAACCGATGGGTGAATACCCCGGCCGCTATGGATCAGGCCGGGGAGGAAGAACAAATACTGGAAGGCATCGTCACCCGGTGCGACTGTGCCCACAACCTGGTGGTGGACTGCAACGGCATCACCGGTCTGATCCCCCGCAGCGAGGCGGCGCTGGGACTGAGCAGCGGCCGCACACGGGAAATCGCCCTTTTGTCCCGGGTGGGAAAGCCGGTGTGTTTTCAGGTCATCGGTGAGGGAGATGGTCAATATCTGTTTTCCCGGGCCAAGGTGCAGCAAAAAGCTCTGAATTATCTGATGGAACACCTGCTGCCTGGAGATGTGATCTCCGCCCGTGTGACCCATCTGGAGCCCTTCGGGGCCTTTGTGGACATCGGCTGCGGCCTTACTTCCCTGGTGGGCATCGAGCACATCTCGGTGTCCCGCATCGCCCATCCCGCCGAGCGGTTTTACCCCGGCCAATGGATTCATGTGGCTGTGCGGGGAGTGGACCCCTCCCTGGGCCGGGTGCATCTGACCCACCGGGAGCTTTTGGGCACCTGGCTGGAAAACGCCCGGCGTTTTTCCCCAGGGGAAACGGTGAGCGGCGTGGTGCGGGGCAATGAGGACTACGGCGTTTTTGTGGAGCTGAGCCCCAATCTGTCGGGCCTGGCGGAACGGAAAGAAGGCGTTGCCTCCGGCGATGGGGTATCGGTGTACATCAAATCCATTCTGCCGGAAAAGATGAAGGTCAAACTGATCCTGATCGACAAGCTGGAAAGTGCACCCAGCACCCTGATCCGTCCGGAGGATTACCAGATCACCCAGGGACGGCTTCAGCACTTTCTCTATTCTCCACCGGGAAAAGAAGGCCATCTCACCGAAACGGTTTTCTATTAAAAGCCGCAAAAAGCGGAGAGGAAATGAATTCCTCTCCGCTTTTGTTTATCGCAGACCTTCGCAGGCCTTTTTGAACTGAGCGATCCGCGCTTTCGGATCCTCCGCTCCATAGACCGAAGAACCGGCCACCAGGATATCCACCCCGGCCTGATAGGCCAGGGGCGCATTTTCCAGATTGATGCCGCCGTCGATCTCGATCTCACAAGTAAGGCCCCGGCTGTCGATCTCCCGACGCAGCAGCCGCACCTTGTCCAAAGCCTCCGGCATGAATTTCTGTCCACCAAAACCAGGCTCCACCGCCATTACCAGCACCATATCCAGCTGAGGCAGATAGGGGAACAGAGCCTCCGCAGGAGTGGCCGGCTTGATGGTCAGCGCCGCTTTGCGACCGGCGGCCTTTACCTTCTGGATCAGGCTGAACAGGTCCCCCTGGGATTCCACATGGAAATTCACCAGATCAGCCCCTGCCTTCAGAAAATCATCCACATAGTTTTCCGGCTGGGAGATCATCAGGTGCACATCCAGAAAGCCATCGGTGACCTTCCGCAGACACCGGAGCACCGGGGCGCCAAAGGAGATGTTGGGCACAAAATGTCCGTCCATGATATCCACATGGACCCAGTCGGCTCCTCCCTCCAGCACCATCTGCACATCCCGGCCCAGGTTTGCAAAATCAGCGGACAAAATGGACGGGGCAATTTTCACGCTCATGGTTCATTCCTCCTGCAAACTTTTTTACTTTCGCTCCGCCGGTACCCCTGAGGAGACGGCGGCATATACTCTTATTAGCAGCGAAAAATCCCAGTGAGCGGCGCCGTCCCCCAGCGTGCCCGACAATCATCCCGGTCGGCTTTCGCTGCTGTTTATCATAGATGGGCTGCCCCCCAGGGGCAGCCTTTTTTTACATGGGGAACACTTGGTTCAGGCCCATCACCACCAAGGGGATGATGAACACCGACAAAATATTGGACAGGGCCAGGCCCTGGGCAGCTGCCCGGTCATTGCCTCGGTACAGGCCGGAGAGGATGACCGTCTGGTTCATGGCCGGCATGGCCGCCTGGACGCAAAAAACACAGGCCGGCAAAGGGGGAACCTTCATCAAAAGGCAGATCCCGGCGCAGAATACCGGCGCCCACAAAAGCCGGGCGGCCACAGCGCCCACAATGCACCGGGGAGTTTTCAGCACATCCTTGCCCATGCTGGCCAGAAGATAGCCGCACAGAAGCATGGCAATGGGCGAAGTCAAAGCACCAAAATCGGTGAGGGCCGTCTGCAAAAAGGCCGGCACGGGAATGTGGAGCAAAGACACCGCAGCACCCACCAGGAAGGACAGCAGCGGCGGCGAAAAGACTCTCTTGATCTTTTCCGCCCGGGTGATGACGCCGCCCACTGTGCCGCCAGCTGCGATGCGGGGCGCCACCAAAATCCAAAAGACCAGGGTGTTGGCAATGTAATAGGCGGTGACATAAGGAACGCTCACTTCACCGAAGATCTGCATACAAATGGGAAAGCCCATGAGCATGGTGTTGCACATGGCAAAGATGGAAATGAAAATGCCTTCCAAAGCTTTGGGCAGCTTGATCAGTTTGGCAATGCCCAGGGCAATGAAATATCCCCCCAGCTGGGTGACAAAGGGGGCCAGCAGCAGTGTACCACTTTCGGTGATAAACTCCATGGTCACATTCTCGATGGCATTCTCAAAGAGCATGGCCGGGATGGTGTACTTCATGATGAAGGATGTGAGAAAATGATAGTAATCCTCCGTCAGGAATTTTCGTCTGGTCATGAAGGCGCCCAGCAGCATGATGAGCATCAGGGCGAATACGCCGTTAAAGGCGTTTGCAATGGACAAGGCTCTCTCCTCTTTTCTCTTGGCCCCAGGCCGGATTGAACCGCCTGCTTTTTTCTTTGCAGAAAATATCCCCAAGCCCGGCGGCTCTTTTATTATAGCACGGCAGGAAAGCTTTGGGGGACTTTTTTGATTTTTGCCAAAACCTTCTGCCGGGGCACAAAAAAGCCGCCCCATACGGAGCGGCTTAGGCGCTTCGAAAAAGTGGCTTCGGCCACTTTTTCGAGTTTTTGCAAGGAACTGCATGCACGCCTTTGGCGCACACTTGTTCCTTGATAGGTGCAAAAAGCCACGCACAGGTCGCAGCTTTTTGCACATCCATTGGGGACAAGACCATCCAGCCCCTCACACGATATGAAGTTCCCGACAGACAAAAGCCGCCCCATACGGAGCGGCTTTTCAGAAGGTCTCTTACTTCTTCATGGCGATGACTTCGATCTCCACTTTCACATCTTTGGGCAGACGAGCCACTTCCACGCAGGAGCGGGCGGGCAGCACATCGCCGGTGAAGTAGGTGGCATACACCTCATTGATAGCGGCGAAATCATTCATATCCTTGATGAAGACGGTGGTCTTGAACACATCTTCCATGGTGCAGCCGGCTTCGGCCAGAACAGCCTTCACATTTTCCAGAGACTGCTTGGTCTGGGCCTTGACACACTCTTCCACAGCGCCGGTTTCCGGATTGACAGGAATCTGACCGGAAGTATACACCAGATTGCCGGCGACGACGCCCTGGGAATAAGGACCGATAGCGCCAGGAGCTTTTTCTGTTTCGATTTTGGTTACCATGGGAATGACCTTCCTTTCCGATTGGGCCCCTTTCTGAAAAGCGGGCCAGATTTTATTTTTATTGTATACCAAGCCTTGCTTTTTGTCCACTTTCTTTTTCCGCTCAGGCAAGACCGTCCCGGGCCCGCTGGGCTTTGATGTTCTGCTCCACCATCATGTCCTTCACCTTCATCAGCCGGGACAGGTTGCCCCGTTCGTTTTCATCCAGCTTCATGGTGATATACCGGATGGTCTCCTGGAGCTGGGGAATCATTACATATTCCAGAGCATTGACCCGGCGGCGGGTCTTTTCGATCTCCTGGGCCAGGAGCTTTACGGTTTTTTCCATTTCCGCCAGACGGAGCATATCCTCCAGCGTCCCGGCCAGCTGGAAAACGGCGTCGTCCAGCTCGCCGCTGGTGGCGGCAAAGCCATAGGGATAGATATCCGCCTTGTCGTCCGTTTTGGTGATCACATCGTACATGGGCACATCCACCGACATAATGTTGCGGAACTTCATCTCGATGCCCACTCTCTGCTTGGGATAGAGAAAGGTCTGCTCCAGCATTTCCGGGGGCATCACCGCACCGGCGGCCTGGAATCCGGCATAGGATTCCGTCAGGGCTTTTTCCACTCCCAGCCGCAGCTTTTCGCTGACCCGGACGATATCCAGGAACTGCTTCATCAGCTCGTCCCGCTTGTCTTTCAGCAGCTTATGCCCCCGGCTGGCTGTGGCAAGGCGCTTTTTCAGCCGGGTCAGCTCCATGCGTGTAGGGTTTACATTGAGCCTGGCCATCTGCATTCCTCCTTATTGCCCATCTCAATCCTTGGCGGGATAATATTTGTCGATAAATTCCGGCTTGATCCGCTTCAGCTCGGTCTTGGGCAGAATGCTCAGCAGTTTCCACCCCAGATCCAGCGTCTCTTCGATGGTGCGGTTTTTATCATAGCCCTGGGACACATATTCCCGCTCAAAGGCATCGGCAAACTGGGCATAGAGCTTGTCGGTATCGGTGAGGGCGGCCTCTCCCAGAATGGTCATCAACTCTTTGGCGTCCTTGCCCCGGGCATAGGCGGCAAACAGCTGGTTCATGGTCCCGGCGTGATCCTCCCGGGTCTTGCCCTTGCCGATACCCTTGTCCTTCAGACGGGACAGGGAGGGCAGCACATCGATGGGCGGGGTAATGTCTTTCCGGTAAAGCTCCCGGGAAAGAATGATCTGCCCCTCGGTGATGTAGCCGGTCAGGTCGGGAATGGGATGGGTCTTGTCGTCTTCGGGCATGGAGAGGATGGGCACCATGGTGATGGAGCCTTCCTTGTCCAGCAGCTTTCCGGCCCGTTCATACATGGTGGCAAGGTCGGTGTAAAGGTAGCCGGGATAGCCCCGGCGTCCGGGCACTTCCTTCCGGGCGGCGGACACTTCCCGGAGAGCCTCGGCGTAGTTTGTGATATCGGTGAGGATGACCAGTACATGCATCCCCTGCTCAAAGGCCAGGTACTCCGCCGCAGTCAGCGCCATACGGGGAGTGGCGATCCGTTCGATGGCCGGATCGTTGGCCAGGTTCAAAAAGAGCACGGTACGGTCGATGGCGCCGGTGCGCTTGAAGTCGGAGACGAAGAAATCGGCTTCCTCAAAGGTGATGCCGATGGCCGCAAAGACCACGGCAAACTTGGCATCGCTGCCGGGCACCTGGGCCTGACGGGCGATCTGGGCGGCCAGCTGGGCATGGGGCAGGCCGGAACCGGAGAAAATGGGCAATTTCTGTCCTCTGACCAGTGTATTCAGGCCGTCGATGGCCGACACACCGGTCTGGATAAACTCCGAAGGATAGTCCCGGGCCGCCGGGTTCATGGGGGTGCCGTTGATGTCCAGATACTGTTCGGCCAGGATCTCCGGGCCTCCGTCTTTGGGATGACCCATGCCGTCGAACACCCGGCCCAGCATATCGGGGGACACTCCCAGCTCAATGCCATGGCCCAGGAAACGCACCTTGGACTGGGCCAGATTGATGCCGGCGGAGCTTTCGAACAGCTGCACCAGGGCGTTGGAGCCGTCCACTTCCAGCACCTTACACCGGCGCACCTCCCCCGAAGGCAGCTCGATTTCCGCCAGCTCGTTGTAGGTGACCTTGTCCACGCCCTGCACCAGCATCAGCGGGCCGGCCACTTCCTGTATGGTACGGTATTCTTTGATCATGCCTCTTTACCTCCCTGGGAAATCTGAGCGATCTGCTGCCGGATATCGGCTTCGATCTGGTCGTACTGCTCCTTGTAGATCTCCTTGGGCACATCCTTGGCCCGGCCGATGCGGGCCCGGGCGGGAATGTCGAAAATGGGCTGCATGGGAGCGCCCTTGCGCAGGGCTTCCCCGGCTGTCTCATAATAGAACAGAATCAGCTCCAGCAGACGGAACTGCTTGTCGATCTCACAATAGGAATCGGTATCGCTCATGGCGTTCTGCTGCAAGAAGTCCTCTCTTATCATCTGGGTGGTTTCCATCACCAGACGGTCGGCGGGAGACAGGGCATCGATGCCCACCAGCTTGACGATTTCGTCCAGTTCGTTTTCCTGCTGGAGAAGCTTCATGGCTTCGTTGCGGTTCTTGATGAAGTTCTGGTTGATGTTGTCCTCATACCAGGAGCGCAGCCGGTCGAAATACAGAGAGTAGCTGCTGAGCCAGTTGATGGCGGGGAAATGCCGCCGGTAGGCCAGCGAGCTGTCCAGGCCCCAGAACACCTTGACGATACGCAGGGTGGCCTGGCTGACAGGCTCGGAAATATCGCCACCCGGAGGGGATACGGCGCCGATGGCCGACAAGGTTCCCTCTCTGCCGTCGCTGCCCAGGCAGATTACACGGCCTGCCCGTTCATAGAACTGGGCCAGACGAGAGGCCAGGTAGGCAGGATAGCCCTCTTCACCGGGCATTTCTTCCAGACGGCCGGACATCTCACGGAGAGCCTCGGCCCAGCGGGAAGTGGAGTCGGCAATGACCGCCACATTGTAACCCATGTCCCGGTAATATTCCGCGATGGTGATGCCGGTGTAAACCGAAGCTTCCCGGGCGGCCACAGGCATATCGGAGGTGTTGGCGATAAGCACCGTCCGCTTCATCAGGCTTTCGCCGGTGCGGGGGTCTTTCAGCTGGGGGAACTCCCGCAGCACATCGGTCATTTCATTGCCCCGCTCGCCGCAGCCGATGTAGATCACGATGTCCACATCGCTCCACTTGGCCAGCTGGTGCTGGGTCACCGTCTTGCCGCTGCCGAAGGGGCCGGGGATGGCCGCCGTGCCGCCCTTGGCAATGGGAAAGAATGTATCCACGATCCGCTGGCCGGTGACCATGGGGAATGTGGGAGCCAGCTTTTCCTTGTAGGTCCGCTCCACACGCACCGGCCACTTCTGTACCATGGTCAGCTCATGAAGCTGGCCTTTTTCGTCCTCGATGACGGCCACCACATCGGTGATGGTGTGTTTGCCGCCCCGCACTTCCTTCACTGTGCCCCGGATGCCCACAGGCACCATAATCTTGTGCAGTACAATGATGGTCTCCTGCACTGTGCCCAGCACATCACCGGGCTCCACCTTGTCCCCGGCTTTGGCCGTGGGGGTAAACTCCCACTCTGCCTCCCGGGAGATAGGGTCTACCTGGATGCCCCGCTTGATGGTATTGCCCACCTGGCGGCGGATGTCCTCCAGGGGGCGCTGGATGCCGTCATAGATCTGACCGATCAGACCCGGCCCCAGCTCCACAGACAGAGGCGCACCGGTGGACACCACATCTTCCCCGGTGCCGATGCCTGCGGTTTCCTCATACACCTGGATGGAGGCCTTGTCGCCCCGCATCTCGATGATCTCGCCGATCAGGTGCTGGGGACCCACCCGCACCACATCGAACATATTGGCGTGGGCCATGCCCTCGGCAATGACCAGGGGGCCCGCCACCTTGATGATCTTTCCTTTTTTATCCATTCAATCAGCAACCTTCTTTCTCTTGCAGGCAGGTTTTCTCCTGCCGTGAAACGGTCACTCCCCGAAAATCGGGGTCACTGTTTTTTGAGGATGTCGGCGCCCACGGCCCGCTCCACCGCCTGGTGAAGCCCTTGCAGCCCGATCCCCAGGCTCCCCTTCTGGGAAGGGATGGGGATGACGGCCACGGTGGGCTCGTCGTTATAGCGGCCGATATCCTGGGGGATGAGGGCGGCCAGCTGCTCGGTAATATAAATGACGGCATAACCCGTCTCTGCCAGCTTGTGCAGCTGCCGGGCGGCCTCCTTCTCTTCGCTCACCGCCACGGTGGTCAGGCCCACCGCTTTGAATCCCATCACCGTCTGGCTGTCGCCGATCACAGCCGCTCTATACAGCATAACAGATCCTCAGCCTTTCCATGATCTTATCCTGGCTCAGTCCGGCGTTTTTCCCCGCCAGCACCGAGCGAACTGCATTGTATTCCGCCTCGCAGGCCAGCAGATAACCGATAACGGTCTCTTCCCCAAAGGGGACTTTGCTGGCAAAACGGGCATATTCGATCAGCAGATCGTCACAGGCCTTGTCCAAAAGGGCAAAACCCCCGCCTTCCAGAGCGTCCAGCGCCTGGCTTTCCAGCGTCTCCAGGCAGGTCCCGGCCAGCACATGGGGCAGTTCCTCCCGGGTGAGCGGCTGATAAAAGACCTCTTCCGGTATGGTCCCGCCGGACAAAATGGCCCGCTGGGCATAATCCAACCCTTTGCCCATGCGTCCCAGACGCAGGGCCGTGCGCAAATTGCAGCAATCGATGGTCCTCTGCACATACCCTGTGAGAAAACCGCTGCCGCTGTCTTTGGCCTTTTTCAGTGTCTCTTCCTTTTCCGCCCGGTCCAGCACCATATCGCTGAGCTGGGGGTCACCGGTGCGCTCCAGCATCTCCTTGGCTTTTTCCACAGCCTGAGCCATCACCGGGTCCATCCCTTCCAGGTCTCCTTCCCGGATCATGCGCAGAAGTTCCCGGGGCGGAATCAGACCGGCAGCAGACAAAAGCCGGGTAGGATCCACCTGCTGGGCGTCCCCTTTTAGGATGGCCTTGATGTTGTGATAATCGTATTTCAGCCGGAATACTTCGATCATCTCCGGCCTGGGACAATGGGCATATAAAAGCTCCATCATCTGCTGGCGGCGCTGGGAGATAACCTGCTCCAGCTGCAGCATATCCCGCCAATCAAAGGCGGGCCAGCCCTTTTCCTCCAGGAGCTTTTCCGCTTCCTGGGCGTCTTTGCTCTCAGCCAGACGATACAGCTGGGTGCTGTTCATCAGCTGCCCTTCCACACAGCGGATCCGGGTGCTGATGTGCAGATAATCGGTATCCTTGGTTCTTTTCAACAGGCTCCCTCCTTAAAAGAGGATGGCCGCCACTTGGCTGGCCGTCTCCTCTTCCAGCAGGTGCACAGCGGTCTCCAAAGCACAGTTGATCTCCACCGGCCCCTGACGCAGCACAAATCCGCCGGCGATCTTCTTTTCTTCCTGACCCAGGGTAAAGGCGGCGCCCAGTTTCTCATTCATCTGTGCCACCAGGCTTTCACCCAGCCGGGCCTTATCCCGGGCATTGAGCAGAATCTCTCCCTGCATTTCCCCGGTCTCCCGGCATATTTTCACCAAAAGAGCGCAGTAATCCCCTTCCTCCAGGGACAAAAGCCGCCGGAGAGCCAGATCATAGGCTTTTTCGATCTGCTGCCGCCGGGCTGCAAGCAAGCCTTTCTTGTTTTCCAGAAGAGCGGTGCGTTCGCTGCGGCGAAGCAGTTCCTCCGCCCGGGCCTGTGCCTCTTTTTTCAGGCTTTCCTCTTGCATCTGCGTCTGCTGTGCAGCCTTTTCTCCGATGCGGGCGGCCTGCTGGCGGGCTTCTTCCAGAATTTTTTCTGCCTTGGCCTTGGCCTCATCCACAATGCTGCGAGAAATGTTTTCGATGCCTTTCATGGCGCTGCCTCGATCAGACCGCCATGCTGCCCACGCCGAAGACCGCCAGAACGGAAATCAGCAGAGCCAGAACCGCATAGGTTTCCACCAGACCGGCGCTGATAACGCCCTTCATGGCATCATCGGGCTTCTTGGCCACGATGTTCATGGCAGCGGCAGCCACACGGCCCTGGCGGATGGCAGAATAATAACCCACGATGGCAATGGGCATGGCGGCAAAGAAATAGGCCACGCCCTGAATGAAGGGCAGGCTGCCGTCCAGCACAGCGGGGTTGGTAAACAGGATCAAAAAGGCAACCAGCAGGCCATAGATGCCCTGGGTGCCGGGCAGCGCCTGAAGCAGCAGAACCTTGCCGAACTTGGTGGGATCTTCTGTCAGAATGCCAGTGCCGGCCTCACCGGCCATGCCCACGCCCTTGGACGAGCCCATACCGGCCAGAATCACCGCCAGAGCGGCGCCCAGGATTGCAAATGTGGTACCTGTAAACAAGCTCGAAAACCATGCCATAACTTAGTCCTCCTCGATAACCTCTACATACTTTGTTTTTGTTTTCAGCGGATGCATGCTCCGCCCGCCATCCTCGTAAAACCGGCCGAAGAACTCGATGTATTGCAAGCGGCTGGTGTGGACATACGCCCCCAGTACGCTGATGGCAATGTTGAAGGTATGGCCGATAACGGCCACCACGATAAAAATCAGGGCGCCTTTCAGCCCCTGTCCTCCCATGGCCCCCATTTTGTTGACCACAGATCCCACCACAGCGCCGGAAAGCCCCAGAGCCATGATACGGGAATAGCTGAGAAGATCGGACACAAAACCGGTGATACTGTACAGTTTTCCCAGGCCGCCGGTGATGCGCCCCAGGCCCTTCTTGTCCCGGCCGCCCAGAAGGAGCAGGATCAGAACGCCTGCCAGAGCGATCCACTGGCCCAGGCCGATGCCCGCCACCGCAAGACCGGCTCCGGCAAAAATAAGATACCAGCCGCCTGTGTCACACAAAGCGCCCAGATAATCTCCCTGGCGGATCTGCCGCCAGGCGGCCACCGCCATACCGGTGAGGATCTGAATGCCGCCCAGAACCATGGAAAAGATCAGCATTTTCATCGGCTCTTCCATGGGATTGAACCAAAGTGGCGGCAGATTCACCCGTTTTCCCAGCACCGCTTCGGTGAAGGCGGGCACTGCATCGCCCAGCCATCCTCCCATCAGCACGCCGGCCACGATGGTGCCCAGACCGCAATAAAAGAATAGGGTGAGCATCTGACGCATGGTTCCCTTGGGTTTGAGCAGTTTGAGTCCCAGGAAACACCCCAGCGCAATCAGGATGCCATATACCGCATCTCCCATGATAAAGGCGAAGAATGTGACATAAAAAGGCACCATCAGAGGGTTGGGGTCCACCAGGCTGCCATAACGGGGCATGCCATACATCTCGGTGATGGCATAAAAGGGCTCAGCAATCGGTCCGTTCTCCATGGCCGTAGGGGGATTTTCCCCTTCCTGGGGGTCATCCATGCTGTAAGCACAGCCTTCCCTTTCCAGCACCTTTTCCACCCGCGCCTCAGCCTTTTTCGGCAGCCAGCCGGTGATGATCACAGTGTTTTTCGTACGCACCAGCCCGGAAAGCAGCTGGTCCTCCTCCGCTTCCATGGCATAGGCATCCAATGCCTGCTCCATGGCCCGGTAGGCATCGCCCCGTTCCCTGATCTTTCCGATCAGCTCCTGCCGCTGTTTTTCCAGCTGGGCTATCTGCTTTTCCAGAGCACAGATACACTGGGCAGGAGTCCCTTCCCCGTCCTGAGAAACCTGGGCAAAGCCCCGCTGCTTGATGAGGGCCATGGCCTGATCCCTGCAGCTTTGGTGAATGAGGAAGGTGACATAATGCTGTTCATTGTCCGAGGAAACCCGTTCCATCTCACAGGCCGGAGCCTTTTCCGCCAGTTCCTCTTCCAGCTCTTTCAGGTCGGCCGCCCCGGGCAGCACGCCCCGGAGATATTCCACCGCGCCTTCCATCCGGTATTCCAGGGGAACATCCAGATCTTTCCACGGTTTCAGCTGGGCCATATTCCCTTCCAGCCGCCCGATCTCTCCCAGCAGACGGTTCATCTCTTGGGCGGCCTTATTGATCTGCCGGGCAGCGGAAAGAGCCTCATCCAGCACCTTTTCATCGTAAAGCTGCTGCTGGGTGACTTTCGGCTTCCCTGCCAGCAAAGACCGGCCTGGCGGCGGAACATACCGTCCCAGAACCTCCATGGCCTGGGTGATGGAATCCATATATTCCCTGGCTCCGGTGTTTTCCGCTACCGTGTTTTCCAACACATTTTCCTGTTCAAAATCGGTGGACTCCCGGGCGGTCTCCACCTCTACGCAGCCCTCCCGCCGCAGCTGACGCAAAAGGCTGCGGCGCCTGCTTTGCAGCACAACGGCCCGCAGGCGCTTCATCTCCACAAGCGCCATCAGCTAACGACCCTTTCCATAATGAATTTCACCGCTTTTTCCATATTGCTCTCAGCCGATGCAGCGATCTGGCTGCACTGTTTTTCCGTTTTGTCCCGCAGTCCTTCCGCCTGGCGCTCTGCCTCCTTCTGAGCCTGGGCCAGCAGGTCTGCCGTCTCATTCCGGGATTTTTCCCGGCTTTGCTCCCGCAGACGGGCGGCATCGTTTTCCGCTTGCTCCACCATATTTCTGGCCTCCTGGCGGGCCTTCTCCAGCAACTGCGCCGCCTGGCGCTCTGCCTGCTCCACCTGCTCAATGGCTTTCATGGACACTCTATCACCTTCTCCTTTTCAGGCTTTCGCATACGGCTTTAGTATAGCACTAAAACATCTTTTTTCACAGTGAAAAAAGGGACTTACCCTTATTTTTCCTTCGTCCGATTCTGCCGGGCCTGACGCAGCATTTCCAGTTCCGGCCGCAGTTCACCGGAACAAAGCAGGCACGCCACATACACAGCGCCTCCCGCTCCGGCGCCGCACAGCGTCTTGACCAGCGCCGCAAAGCCGCCGCCTTCCAGGGGGATCAGGCGGCACACCACAAAGGCGCACAGGGAGCACAAAAGGGCGCTGACAAAGATGCGCAGCGTGCTTTTCCCATCGGGACGGAAGCGGAAGGTGCGGCGCATTCCCCAGATCACCAGCAAAAAGTAGCACACAAAGGCCAGCAGGGTACCCCAGGCCGCCCCCTGGATTCCCATCAGGCCCGTCAGGGCAAAGGTGGCCACGATCTTGATGGCCGCGGCCAGCAGACTGTAACGCAGCACCGGCCGGGTGTTCTTGGTCAACTCAAATCCCTTAATTGCATATTCGGTCAAATCCATGAAAAAATAAGCGGCAGCGGCAATACCGATGATGGCAGAGCCCGACCAATAGGTGTCCTCAAACATAAACCGGGCCAAAGGCTGACAGACGGCGCACAGGCCCAAAGCCGCCGGCATGGCGATGAGAAAATAGAGTCTGGTGCCCTGGGCCAGCAGCTTTTCCGCCGCCTGCCGTCCGTCGTTGGTATAGCCGGAGATGAGAGACGGATATGTGGCCCGCACCACAGCGGCGGCAATCATGCCGAAAATACCCGAACTGACGGTAAAATTGGTGAGATAGATAGCCGAGCCCACATCGCCCTCCATAAAGGCCACGATGTACCGGTCCACCATGCTGAGAAGTCCGGTGCCGATGCTCATGCCGATGAGAGGCACGCCGAAAGTGAGCAGGTCTCCCAGCAGTTTTCTGGAAAAATACCGGGCACGGGTGCTGGAAGGGACATGAAGCACCGCCATGGCAATGCAGGATGCCACGCAATCGCTGATCACCGCACCGAAGATGGCGGGATAGGGAGTGCTGTTGCCTCCGGCCGTGACCAGGAGGGTGGTGCAGACCACTTTTCCCGCCACATCCAGCAGGGAGACAAAAATGCTCACCATCAGATGTTCGGTCTGGATCAGAAGTCCGTTCATCATGGTGAAGAGGGAATAGCTGGTCAGCAGCATGGCGGCGGCAAAAAAGAGGAAACTCTCCCCGATCTGCCAGGCCAGTGCCCCGATCCCCAGCACCACCAGGGTGATGACGCCAAAGGACATCAGAAAAGTGGAATAAAAGGTCTTTTCCCCCTGGGGGCTCCGGTATTCCGATACAAAGCGGGCGGTGGCATTGTAAAGCCAGGCCGCCGACACCAGAAACAGGGCCAGCACAGTGGTGTTGACAATCTGATAACGGCCGTTCACCGCAGGCGGGAAGATGCGGGAATACAGGGCGCTCATCACCAGAAGCAATACCCCTTCCAGCACCTTGGCCGGCACCAGAATCAGGGTGTTGCGGGTCATTTTTTTTGTTTCTCCTGCCAAAACGCTACCTCCTGGGAACAAATGTTGAGGCCGGCCTTCCGTATTGACCATGCCCCTGGGATCCGATATAATAAAACAGTATGAACATTCCCCTTTTTGCAAAAAACAGGGGCCTGTACTTTTGGATTATACATGAAATCAACGCCGACTTCTACGGCTTTCGGGAGGAAATCATGAAAATTTTGCACATCGCCGGCGGCGGCGACCGGGGCGGCGCCAAGACCCATATCCTGGCCCTGTGTTCCCGCCTGAAGGACCAGCACACCCTCAAGCTTCTCAGTATGCGGAAGGGGGAATTTGCCCAGGATGCCCAAAAAGCCGGCATTGATACCCTGGCGATCCAATCGGGCTTTCCTCTGCGGGATTTCCTCCTGGCCAGGGATGCTGCCCGGGAGTTTCAACCGGATATCGTCCACTGCCACGGAGCCAAAGCCAACACCGTGGGCATCTTTCTCAAGCTGACTCTGGGCTGCACCGTCATCACCACGGTGCACAGCGACTACAAGCTGGACTATATGCATTCCTTCCTCCGCCGCCAGACCTTTGGCCGGCTCAATTCCGCCGCCCTGCGGCTGATGGATTATCATGTGACGGTGTCGGACACCTTCAAAAAAATGCTCATCCAGCGTTCCTTCCGTCCTTCCCGGATCCAGACCATCTACAACGGCCTGGATTTCACCCAGAAGACCCCGGATTTTGACCGGGAGGAATACCTGCGCCAGCAGGGGCTGAACTATACCCCCGGGGATGTGGTTATGGGCATTGCCGCCCGCCTCACTCCGGTGAAGGACATTCCCACTTTGCTGCAGGCCTTTGCCAAGGCCCGGCAGGAGGAAAAGCGGCTCAAGCTGCTGATCGGCGGCGACGGAGAGGACATGGACAAGCTGAAAGCCCTGGCTTCCCAGCTGGGTGTCAGCGACAGCGTCTGCTTCTGCGGCTGGGTGTCGGACATCGGCCGATTCTTCAAATCCTGTGATATCGATGTGCTCTGCTCCATCTCGGAATCCTTCCCCTATTCCATCCTGGAAGGCGTGAAGGAAGGATGCGCCGTCATCACCTCCGATGTGGGAGGAATGCACAAGCTGATCGACCAAGGGGAAAACGGCTTCATCTTCCAGCCGGGGGATGTGGACACCTTTGCCTCCTACATGGTGCGCCTGTGCCAGGACGAAAACCTGCGCCGCCTGTTCGGGCAGCGCCTTTTGGAAAAAGCCTCCCGCATTTATTCTCTGGAAGGCATGGCCGCCCGCCAAAGCCAGATCTATGAATACATCCAGGCCCGTGAGGCACGGGGCAAACGCAACGGCATTGTCATCTGCGGCGCTTACGGCCGGGGAAACTCCGGTGACGAGGCCATTCTGGGGGCCATCATCTCCGCCATGAAGGAACTGGACCCGCTGTCTCCCCTGACCGTCATGACCCGCAAGCCTGCCGAGACCCGACTGCTCCACGAAGTGGACGCCGTCTATACCTTCCATCTCTTCCGCTTCCGCCGGGCCATGCGCCGGGCCAGACTCTTCATCAACGGCGGCGGCAGCCTGATCCAGGATGCCACTTCCAGCCGCAGCCTGTATTTTTATCTTTACACCATTTATATCGCCCATAAGCTGGGATGCAAAGTGCAGATGTACGGCTGCGGCGTGGGCCATGTGTCCCGCCCCTTCAACCGCCGTCTGGCCGGCCAGGTGCTCAACCGCAGCGTGGACATCATCACTCTGCGGGATACCATTTCCCAGCAGGAACTGAGCGATATGCATGTGGTCAAGCCGGATATCCGTCTGGCGGCCGATCCGGCCACCATTCTCGCTCCCGCTTCCCCCCAGGAAGCCGACCGGTTCCTCTCTTCCCACGGCGTGCCGGTGGATGGGAAATATTTCTGCCTGGCCCTGCGGCCTTGGGGCACTTTCCACGGCTTTGAGGTCTTTGCCAAAGCGGCGGAATACGCCTATCACAAATACGGGCTCACCGCCCTTTTGCTGCCCATCGAGGTGCCCCGGGACCTTCACGCCTGCAAGCAGGTGGCCTCCCGTCTCCACACGCCCCACTATGTACTGGGGGATGCCCCGGAGGATGTGCGCCTGACCATTGCCCTTCTGAAAAAAATGCGGCTTTTGTGCGGCATGCGTCTTCATTCCATTGTTTTTTCTGCTGTGGCCCGCACACCTTGTCTCGCCGTAAGCTATGACATCAAAGTGTCCGGCTTTATGAGCTACATCGGCCAGAGTGACCGGTGCTGTACCCTGGAGCAGGTATCGGAAAACTGGCTGTGCCAGCAGATCGACCAGCTGATGGACAAGGAAAACCCGGAAGGCGCCGAAGCAGTTTGCCGGAAACTGGCGGAATTGGAACAGGAGAACCGGAAAGCCGCCGCTTCTTTGCTGGGCATTCCCTTCCCTCCCGCTGACCATTCGTGATTATATTGACACAGTCTGTCGATAAACCGATATGGCCAGAGGAAAGGGGGTTCTTTACCTCTTATTGATTCGCAAAAACCGGCGACCTGTGCGCCGGTTTTTGCACCTCTCAAGGGGCAAGTGTAGCCGATTGACCGCCAAAAGCGGCCAATCGGCTGCATGCAGGCCCTTGCAAAAACTCGAAAAAGTGGCGAAAGCCACTTTTTCGACACGCTCAAAAGGCCGCCGGCTGGCGGCCTTTTCTCTTGTTCACATATTGTTTAAACCCGGCTCTTTCTCCCCTGCTTTCTTTGTGATATGATATATTTATTATAATTAAAGTAAAATGGATTTATTTTCAGGCTCCGGCCCTGTTTTCTTATGGGAAAGGATGGTTTTATGGAAGGCTTTGTGTCTCTGCGCAATGTGACCAAACGCTACAAAATGGGTGAAGTGACCATTACAGCAGTGGATGGCGTGAGTTTTTCCATCGGCCAGGGAGAATTTTGCATTATTTTAGGCCAAAGCGGCGCAGGCAAAACCACAGTGCTCAACATTCTGGGGGGCATGGACAACTGTGATGAAGGGGAAGTGTTGGTGGACGGCACCGATGTGGCCCATTTTTCTCCCCGCCAGCTGACCGGCTACCGGCGCAACGACATCGGCTTTGTTTTTCAGTTCTACAATCTGATGCAGAACCTGACCGCTTTGGAGAATGTGGAGCTGGCCGCTCAGATCTGCCGCAATCCTCTGGATGCCGCCGCCGTTCTGCGTCAGGTGGGCCTTTCCGACCGGATGAACAATTTCCCTGCCCAGCTTTCCGGCGGCGAGCAGCAGCGGGTATCCATCGCCCGGGCCCTGGCCAAAAATCCCAAGCTTCTTTTGTGCGATGAACCTACCGGCGCTCTGGACGACGAAACCGGACGGACCATTCTGTCCCTTTTGCAGGATACCTGCCGCAAACAGGGGATGACGGTCATCGTCATCACCCATAACTCGGCCATTGCTCCCATGGCCGATCGGGTAATCCACCTGAAAAGCGGCAAAGTGACCCAGATCCAAGAAAATCCCCATCCCGTACCGGTGGAAGAAATCGAGTGGTGATCAGATGAAACGCTACAAAGCTCTTTTCCACGATATTCTGGTGGAGATCCGGCGCACCCACAACCGGTATCTTTCCATTTTGTGTATCGTGCTGCTGGGTGTGGGCTTTTTCGCCGGCATCAAATCCACCTGCCCGGATATGAAAGAGACCGCCCAACAATATTTTCAGGATCAGAACCTGATGGATATGCACCTGAAATCCTCCATGGGCTTCACGGAAGAAGATGTGAACAGTCTGCGTTCCCAGGAGGATATTGCCTGTGTTTCCC
This sequence comes from Intestinimonas butyriciproducens, assembly GCF_016901775.1. GTDB lineage: Bacteria > Bacillota > Clostridia > Oscillospirales > Butyricicoccaceae > Pseudobutyricicoccus. Next base: position 110,790 of record NZ_JACJKW010000005.1, on the reverse strand, counting down.
CCTCCTATTCAGTGGACGCCTTTGTGCAGCCGGCCGAGGGGGATCCTATGCTGGTGCGGGCCTGGAGCTGGGAAAATGGCGCCCAGGAACAAGAGGACACCGTCAATCTGCCGGTGCTCAAGGAAGGCCGCTGGCCGGAAAAGGAAAACGAATGCCTGGTGGAGCACGGGATGTATTCCGGCGAGAGCTTCCAAGTAGGCCAGAACATTACCCTGTTCCTGGAAGAAGGCGACCTGTCGGAGAGCCTGAAAATCCAGACCTTTACCATTGTGGGCGTGGTGGAATCCCCCATGTACATCAATTTTGAACGGGGCAGCAGCAATATGGGCAACGGCTCTATCCGTTCTTTTCTCTATCTGCCGGAAGAGGCCTTTGCCTATGAGGTCTATACCGATGTATTTCTCACCTACAAAGACACCCAGACTCTCCCCTTTTACGAGGACGAATACCAGGATGTGATGGATGAAAAAACACCGGTGCTGGAACAGCTGGCGGAAGAGCAGGAGCAGACCCGCCACGACGAGATTTACAACGAGGCCAAAAGCGCCATCGACGCCTCTCAGGCGGAGCTGGATGAAGGCATTGCCCAGTACGAAGAAAACAAAGCCCTTTTTGAGCAGCAGATCGCCGAGGCCCAGAAAAAGCTGCAAAGTGCCCAAAAGCAGATCCAGGACAACCAAAGCCTTCTGCAAAGCCAGCAGAAACAGCTGGAAAGCGGCAAGGCCCAGTACAATGCCGCCCTCAGCCAGTGGCAGAGCCAAAATCAGGCCCTTTCTGCCGGAGAAGCCGAACTGGCCCAGGGAGAAAGCCAGTGGCAAAGCCTTTCCTCTCTGGTGCAGAGTGTACGGGGGCTGATGAACAATTATTCCACCCAAAGTCTCCCTTCGGATCAACCCATTCCCTCTGAGGTACAAAGCGTGCTGGACACCTCTGCCGCTTTGGATGCCTTTGTGCCCCAATCGGCCTTTTCCTTCTCTCAGATTTTGAGGGAATATCTGCTGGCCGCCCCGGAAGGAGAGGAAAAAGCCGCCTTTGCTGTCCAGCTGGAAGGCGTGCTGGGCGGTGTGGAAGAAGAGCTTTCCGCCAAAAGTGCCCAGCTGGAGAGCACCCGCTCCTCCCTGGAAGAAAGCCGGGCCCAGCTGAATGCAGGCAAAGTCCAGCTGGACTCCCAGGCCATCACCCTGACTAGCAGCGAACAGAAACTGAACCAGGGCTGGAGCCAGCTGGAAAGCGCCAAAGCCGAATACCAGCAAGGTGTGGAAGAGCTGGAATCCCAAAAGACCCAAGGCCAGCAGCAGCTGGATGAGGCCGCAGCAGAAATCGAAGAAGGCCGGGCCCGGATCCTGGAGGCCCGCCACGACTTAAACGACCTGGGTTCTCCGGAATGGTATCTGCTGGACCGGTCCAACAATCCCGGTTACAGCGAATTTACCGACGACGCCCAGCGGGTGGACCGCATCGCCGCCGTCTTCCCGGTATTCTTTATTCTGGTGGCCGCTTTGGTGTGTCTGACCACCATGACCCGCATGGTGGAAGAGCACCGCACCCAAATGGGCACCCTCAAGGCCCTGGGCTACGGAAAAGGAGCCATCATTGCCAAGTATCTGGTCTATGCCCTGTCTGCCAGCTTTTTCGGCAGCATCATCGGACTTCTGATCGGCTTCAAGCTGTTCCCCACCATTATTTTCAACGCCTACCGGATCATGTATATTCTCCCCGACTGCCTGACTCCCTTCCGGTGGGGCTATGCCATTTTGTGCACGCTGGCCGCCTTGGCCTGCACCGGGCTGACCGCTCTGGCCGCCTGCCACCACGCCTTGTCGGAATCTCCCGCCCAGCTGATGCGCCCCAAAGCGCCCCGCTCGGGCAAACGAGTGCTGTTGGAGCGCTTCACTCCCCTGTGGCGCCGTCTCAGCTTTTTGCAGAAGGTCACCGCCCGCAATCTGTTCCGCTACAAAAAGCGGATCTTGATGACCGTGGTAGGCATTTCCGGCTGCACCGCCTTGATGGTGGCCGGATTTGGTTTGCAGCACGCCATTGCATCGGTGGTGGACATGCAGTACGATGAAATTTTCCTCTATGATGCCATGGCGGTCTTTGATGACAAGATCACAGGGGACGAACAGCAGGAGATCGCCCAGCAGCTGGAAAACAGCTCCCTTGTAGAGGAATCCATGGCGGTGCGCCAAAGCACCATCGACATTTCTCGGGCCGGCGTCACCAAAAACCTGTACCTCTTCGTGCCGGAAGACCCCCAGGCCCTTTCGGATTATGTGGCCCTGCGCCACCGGGGTGACGGTGAGGCCATCGCGCTGCCCGAGGAAGGGGCTGTGCTCACCGAAAAAATGGCCCGCCTGCTGGATGTGGAGGTGGGCGATACCGTCACCCTCTCCCCGGACGGCAGCCAAAGCTATTCGGTGCAGGTGGTGGACATCGCCGAAAACTACACCCTGAATCTGATTTATCTCTCTCCCACTCAGTACGAAGCTCTGTGGGGCCAGCCGGTCTCCTATAATGGCTTTCTGGTGAACATGACCCCGGATGCCACAGAAGACGCCCTGTCCTCCCAGCTTCTCACCAACAACAATATCCTGATGATCAATTACACCGCATCCTCCGGCAGTCAGTTCCGCGATATTGTGGACAGTCTGAATTATATTGTGTTGGTGCTCATTGTCTGTGCCGGCGCGCTGGCCTTCGTGGTGCTTTACAACCTGGCCAACATCAACATCGAAGAGCGGGTACGGGAAATCGCCACCATCAAGGTGCTGGGCTTTTATGATGGAGAGGTTTCCGCCTATATCTATCGGGAAAATATCCTGTCTTCCCTGATGGGCATGATAGCCGGACTGTTTTTGGGCATTCCCTTCCTCCGTTTTGTCATCCACACCTCGGAAGTGGATGCCGTCATGTTCAATCCCGCCCTGGATGCCTTAACCTTTCTGTTTTCTGCTCTGCTCACGCTGCTCTTCACCGTTATTGTCAACATCGCCATGCACTTCCGTCTCAAGAAAGTGGACATGGTGCAGAGCCTGAAATCCATCGAATAATAAAAAGAAAAAGTCTCCGGAGCACCGGAGACTTTTTTTGTGTAATATTACAAAGCCTTTTCCCCCTGCACCAGCAAAGCGCCGTTGATCTGCGGCAGGCTCTGCCCCCGGGCCAGGCCATACAGAATGAGAGCATCCCGGCTCATCCGCGGATCCAGCGGGGCAAATCCCGCCTGGCGCAGCAGTTTCTGTACTTCCTCCACCGGGGCGCAAAGGCCGATGCACAGACACAAAATTCTGTCCCGTGAAGGGCTTCGTTTGCCGGCAAGCACCTGGTGGAGATAAACCTCGCTGACCCCGCTGCGCCGGGCCACCGCCGCTTTGGAGAGCTTCTGATTGCGGCAAAGCCTGTCCAGCTCCTCCCCCACATTGGGCTCAATCATCTGCTCCCGGTTCCGGCTGAGATAGGAACTGAAGCTGCCCGGAGACATCAACTCTTTCAGCAGCTCCCCTGTTGTTTTTCCTTTCATTTCCACACTCCTTTACTTTTGAACGGAAATCGTCTAAACTTAAAACAGATGCACAACCCCTCTGAAACAGAGGGATACAGGGAGGGATCCATCATTTACACCTGGTTTTCACAAATACTTCAGCAGGAATACGATCTGGTGCGGCGGATGAAAGAAAGCCCTCGGGGGCATGTGGATCTGATCCGCCACAAAAAAAGCGGACAGCTTTTTGTTCTCCGTGATTTTTACGGCAACTGCGAAGTATACCGCAAACTGCTCCGCTATACCTGTCCCCATTTGCCCACCGTCTATGAGGCGGCGGAAGGGAAAGACAAAAACCTGGTGCTGGAGGAATACATTCAGGGAGATACCCTGGGTTTCCTTCTGGAGGAATCCCTGTTTTCTCCGGAAGAGACCAAAAAGATCGTCGCCCAGGTGTGCCAGGCCCTGTGGGCCCTCCACTCCCTGGGGGCTGTCCACCGGGATGTAAAGCCGGAAAACATCATCCTGCGGGGCGATACGGCGGTGCTCATCGATTTTGACGCCGCCCGGCTCCACAAACCCCAGGCCGACAGCGATACTCATATTCTGGGCACAACCGGCTTTGCCGCGCCGGAACAATACGGTCTGTCCCAGTCGGGCCCTCTGGCCGACATCTATTCTGTGGGCATTCTCATCAATGTGATGCGCACAGGGGAGCATCCTTCCAAAAAGCTGGCAGAAGGTCATCTGGGCCGGGTGGTGGAAAAATGCACCCATGTAAATCCTCAGCGCCGGTACAAAAATGTTCTCCGGCTGGCGGATGCCCTATGAGTTCCCAGCTTTCCAAAGTCTGTCCCCACTGCGGCGCCTCCCTCCCCCTCAAAGCCTCTTTCTGCCCCTATTGCGCTCAGAAGATTCTTTCGTCCCAGCCCCTGTCCATGCCAACCCTGGGAAAACGGAAACACTGGCGCCGCAGGATTTGGGGACTGGCATCTCTTTTTATCCTTTTTCTCTGCATCGGCGTTTCTCTGGCTTTGCCCCGGTTTCTGTCCACCCGAGCCCTCCCCCGTACCTATGAAGGAGAAGGAGAGATCTCCTACTCCGGAGCGGACGGCCGTTTTTACCTGGCTCTGGGCACCATGAACACCCAGGAACAGCCTATGGCAGAGCAGATTTTCTATACCATGCCCGGCTATGATGGCATGGGCCAGGTTCCTCTCTTTGTCCATCATCCGGAAAGCGGCGAAAACTCAGCCGGCTTCTTCCTTCACAAGCTGAAAAGTTTTTCGGTGGAGCTTCTCCAGGAGGAAGGAGACTCCCTCTCCTGTGAAGAGCCCAAAAAAGCCACAGATACCGTCCCTGGCTCCACCCTGGTATGCAATGTGCGTTTCAAAGGCCAGGCCGGACGGGGAAAACTGCTGTGGACGCTGGAAATGGACAGCGGCAACACCATTCAAATATCGCAGAATCTGGAAGTGAAATTACTGCCCGTCCGTTCCTACCATTGGAAAGATTACCCCATGGAAACCATGGAACAGCTGCAATCGGTGGTGGCACAGGCGGAAAAAGAATGCGCTCCGGAGGAAATCATCCAGCTGCACCTTCCTCCCATTACCTATGCCGGCACGCTGAACCTCTCCCACCCCACCTGCCTGTATGGCTCTCAGGAAGGAGAGACCGTTTTTCAAGACGGTATCCAGCTTTTGTGGGACGAAGGACCGGACTGTTATTTTCACGATCTGGTCTTCCGTTCTTCCGGAGACGGCACCGGCCTTTCCTCCCGCGGACATCTTCATCTGAACCGATGCACCTTCTCCGGCTTTGACACCGGTCTGTTGGCAGACGGAACAGGCACCATCTACACTTCCGATTGCCTTTTCATTCAAAACCAGGTGGCCATCCATCTCACCGGTTCGCCTCCCAAACGGCGCACTCTGTCTTTTTATCAGACTCAATTTTTGCAAAACAGCACCGGCCTTTTGCTGGAACAGGAGCCTATGGAAGTACCCATCAACCTGTATGGTTCTATTTTCCAGGAAAACGGGCAGGACATCCAAAATCCCGTAAATCAGACCCTGGAGCTGTCCAGTGCCCGCTTTTTCTAAGGAAAATATGTCAAAAAAGAGTCTTTTCGTTTTCCTCAAAGAGCTTGTCGTTGATCTCCGTCAGCGCCTGACCATGGATCAGGCCATAGAGCACGATGGCATCCCGCCTGTTGCGGGGGTAGAGCTGGGCATAGCCCACATATTGCAGCAGTTTCTGGGTCTCCTCCACCGTGGCCGAAAGGCCGATGCACAGGCACAAAAGCCGGTCCCGGGAAGGATTGCGCCTTCCGGCAAACACCTGGTGGAGATATACTTCGCTCATCCCTGCCCCCCGAGCCAGGGCCGCTTTGGAAAGATTCTTTTGTTCATAGATCTCCATCAGCAGTCCGGCGACGGGAGCCGTGGCAAAACTTTCCTGATTCTCCCGAAGATAGGAATCGATGTCTCCCGCTTCCATCAGTTCCTGGCGCAGGTCATTGGTATCCTTTTTCTCCATGCTGTACCCTCCCTTTACTTTTTTCCTGAAAATCGGTATACTTTTCTATTCTTACTTTATAACAATGGCAAAAAAGATACAATATGCCCGTTGCATAGTACTTGTTTTGTCCGAAGGAGGTCATTCTCTTGGAAAAAACCTGTCCACATTGCGGTGCATCCCTGCCGGAGGGGGCTTCTTTTTGCCCTCACTGCGCCAGCGATCTTTCCACCCGCCGTCCCTCCCGCATTCCCCGCTTCCGGCCGAAACGGGTTTTGCCGGTGATCGTGGCGATTTTGCTGGTAGGAGCCGGCTTCATCGGCTATTATACCGTCTCCCGGCCTGAAACCTATGAAGGGCAAGGGGAAGTGTTCTATTCCGCTGATAGAAAAAACTATCAACTCACCCTGGGCTATCCCGATACCCGGAACCAGCCCACGCCCTCTGTCACCCAGCGGGCCGCCGCCGATGAACAATACCGCTTCCCCATGCGTTTTTACATCAATGACCAGGACACCGGCAGCGATGCCAACGAAGAATTTATGAAACTGGTGGACAGCGTGTCCATGGAAGTCCATCCACTCACCGACACCGATTCCCCTACTGTGTGCAGTGAGCCGACCCCCATGCCGGATTATTCCCCCGATGCCGCTTTGATCACCCTCATCGACTTTACCGTGGAAAGCGGCGACACCCAGATGGTGTGGAACATCAAAATGAAAAACGGAGATCAGATCCGTCTGTCCCAGGATCTTATCATTCAGGAGATCCCCACCTATAACTATCGGTACCAGGACACCAAGATGGATACCATTTCCGACCTTCAGGCCCTGCTGGATCAGATCGCCCGGGAAACCGCCCCCTCCGATATCGTCAACATCTATCTGCCGCCTGTCACCTATGAAGGGGAGCTGGTCATCGACTCCCGTCCCTTCAATTTCTATGGTTGCACCGAAGGGCGAGACCGCACCACCTTCACCGACACCGTGCAGCTGGTGGGCGAGGACCGGAGCATTTCCTATTTTTATGACATTGACTTTGTGGGCGACGGCACCTCGGTAGGTCTTTCCGCCGGTGTACGGGCCCGGGCCACCCGCTGCAACTTCTCCGGCTGGAAAACCGGTATGCTGGGCTATGGTTATGCCTGGGTCAACCTGATCGAAAGTCGGGTGGAAAACTGCGAAGTGGGCTTCCACTTCAACAGCACCGGTAATTCTGCCTCCCATTCCATGTTCAACGACAATACTTTCCTCAACTGCGGCACCGCCGTGCTTCTGGAGAATGTGCCCACCGATCTGACTCTGAATTTTGACGGCAGCTCCTTCTCCGGCAACAAAGTGAATATCGACAACCGCTGCCAGCACTCCGTCAACACATCCCAAGCCACTTTTGATTGAGATTTTTCATAAAAAAGGCCTGTCCGGAGCAACTTTGCTCCAGACAGGCCTTTTTTATTCATAGAGTGCCAAAGTTTTTTCCAGATGGGTTTTCAGCCGCTCCCATACCCACTCAGGCTCCAGGATCTGTGCTTCCTCTCCAAAGCCCAGCACCCAGGAGAAAAATTGGGGACTGACGGCCACCGAAAGCCACACGGTGAAATGATCCTCCCCATCCCGCCGTATGGGCACATCCTTGCCGAACCGGTCCACCACTACCCCGGCCAGGTGATTGGCAAACCGAAGCCGCACCCGCTCTTCCTCGCCGCCATACATCCCGAACACCTGGCGGGAATAAACCGCCATATCAAACTTCTGGAACTGCTCTGCACCGTCCCTCGTTTCTTTTTCCAGACGAATGCCTTCCATTTTGTCCACCCGAAAATGTTTGATCTTCTGCTCCGGCGTGTCATAGGCCACCAGGTAATAGTTTTCATCGTCCCAGGTAAGGACCCAGGGACTGACCTTATACCGCTCCCCCTCCCGGCGGAACCGGCGGGCCACTGCATCCTCCCCCGCCTCTCCCACCGCCCACTGGAAATAGCGAAAGCTGATCTGCTTTCCCTGTGCGATAGCCTGATGCAAAGCATCGATGTTATAGTAAATGCTTTCATTCATGGTCTTGATCCGATTTGCCACATAGACCTGACGCTGAAGGGTCTGGGCCTGATACACACTGGCCAGGCTTTCCACCTTGCCGATCAGCTCCCGGGATTTTTTGGCGGTGATAAACCGGGAGGACTGAACGGCGTCCACCAGCAATTTCAGCTCGGCCACCTCAAACAGGCGGGAGCCCACCCCATAGCTTCCCCGCCCCTGGGGAGAGATCACATCCAGCCCATAAACCCGCAGAGTCTCCAGATCATCATACAGGCTCTTCCGCTCGGCACTGACACCCCATTCCTCCAGTTTCTGTGCCAGTTGGGATATGGTAAGCCCATGATCCTCATCGGTCTGCTCCAACAGAATTTTCATCAGATAGAGCAGCTTCAGTTTTTGTCCGGAGCGCTTGGCCATATTTCATCCTCCTTCCACTGGATGCGGGGTGATTTGTCCAGCCCTGCATAGCCCAGGGCCTCTTTGCCTCCCAAAAGGTCCGCCCCGGGGCGGCCATACTTTCGTGAACACAGCCTTCCCTGGCTTTCTTGCACAGCGCGGAAGCGCAGCATGGGTGCAGCGTCACGCTGCCCCGACCCGGGAAAAGAGGCAAAACGGCGGTATTTCCGGAAAAAATCCCGGCGGATGATCTCCCCGATCTCCCGGGATGTTATGGTTTTCTGCTTTTTATCCACTTTCTTCATCCCCTTTCCTTTTCCAATAGAGTGCAGCGCACCAAAGTCCTGCCGAGGGGAGAGAAATCTCTCCATCCAGCAAAACAAACACTCTCTCTCCCTGTTTTACCATGCATTCCACCATCCGGCGCTGGTGCTCCGGAAGCCGCTCCAAAGGAAGCCTTCCCAGATCGGCTCCTTCCTCATTCAAAAGAGGCAAGGTCTCCTTCTCTGCTGGCCGGGGCGGACGCAGCAGCACCAGGTCCAGAAACAATCCGCCAAAGCGCCGGGGCCGCCTCGCCCCCAGACCATCCATCTGCCGCTGGATCACCATGCGGATCAGTTCTTCCCCCACCCGGCCGGTATGATGGGGGACGGGATAGCGCCGCTCTACCGGAGTCTTTTTCTGTCTCCGGGCCAGCGCTCCCAGAGCCTGCCGTCTCTCCTGGGGCAGAAGGGTCAGCAGCTCTTCCAGCGCCTTTCCCCCTTTGCCTTCTGCAAAAGCCCAGGCAGCCAGTTTTTCTGTCATACTCTGCCAGCTTTCCCTTTGTTCCGCCAACGGGCTTTGGCGGTAACTTTCCAGCAGCATTCTGGCTTCGTCCCTTCCGACTGATACGCAGCCTTTCAGCAAAAGCAGGCAAAATTCCGCTGGCGCACAGGAGGCCATCACCTGCCGGGCCAGCGTCAGATCCCGCAGCAAAACCCGGGCCACCGGCTCTGTTTCTCCGGGAAAAAGCCCTTCCGCCACATCCAATGTCAACTCCCGGGCCGCCCGCTCTTCTTTTAACTGAGCGGAATAGGTGCGCAGCATCTGAAGCCACTGTTCTTCGGCCTGTGCTTCCCCATCTGTCAACGCGATCCATCGAAGAATCTCCCCAGGGGACCAGGGGCCCTTTTCCAGGATCTCCTGCCACTGCCCAGGCGACGGAAGCAGCCAGCGGCTTTCCGCCACTCCCACCTGGATAGGCACCTGTATCCGCTCTTCCTTCAGCTCCTGGGCCAATGGATCTCCACCTCCTTTTTGCCGTAATTTCCCAGCCGCAGCCGCCCGGTGAGCAAAATACCTTCCTCCAACAGTGCCGCCGGAATGGCATTGTATTCCCTGGGCAGATAACCGATTCTCTGCCCATTTTCCCGCAAAACGGCCACTGCTTTGGGATCAAAGGGATTTTCCGTCTCCCTCCTGAAGATCAGGTTCTCCCCTTCCCACAACGCCAGGTGTTCTCCGCCTGGGATATAGGAAAAGCCCCGCAGCGCCAGAACATCCAGCAGCGGACCTTCTTCCCGCTCCTGTTCCTGCTCCGGCCCTTCGGGGCTTTGTCTGTTTCTTTTTCCGGCCCGCAGCAAAAGGAGCAGCGCCAGCGCGGCAATGATGGCCAGCAAAATTCCTTCCAGCACGGCTCCCTCTCCTTTCAGCAGGCCACACCCATCTCCCGCAGATCCCAGCGGGCCTCCTCCATGTTGTCGGCGGAAAAGAGAAACCGTCCGCTGAAATCATAGACTTCGATGTGACCGTTTTTATATTCCATGGTGTATTCCATTGAGAAAGCCCTCCTTTTTCTGCAAAAAACAGTTTCTTTTACTGTTTTCAGTATACCAGGCTTTCTGTCCCATAAAACGGACAGCGGCTTTCTCTCCCGTTTGTTTCTCTCCCCAGTATACCCTCTTCTTATGGATTCCGCCAGCCCCTATTTTGAGAAAGAAAAAGGCCTCCGCCAAAAGGCGGAGGCCCAAAGAACTGTTTTCTTATTTGTTCAGCATTACCTGGAGGATGGTGGGATCCAGCTGAGGCACGCCTTCGTTGGAAAGCAGGCCCACGCCCCGGATGGTTTCTTCTACATCCTTGCACACAATGCCCTCTTTTTCGGTGGGGGCGATGTCCTGCATGGCCAGGGTGGCGCAGAGCACGGCCGACTGGATGCCAGTGGCGATCTTGAGGGCGCAGGTGGTCTTGGCGCCGTCGCAGATCATGCCCATGTGGTTGGCCAGCATGGACTGGATGCCTTTTTCAATCTGGGGCAGCTTGCCGCCCATGAGATAGATCATGGCGCAGCAGGAACCGGTGCCGCCGGCAATGCCGCTGCCGCACAGGGGAGACAGACGGCCGATATAACTCTTGATATGAACGGTGATCAAATCGCTGAGAGCCAGGGCCCGGGCCAGTTCTTCATCGCTCTTGCCCAGCTTCTCTGCCAAAGCAGTGGCGGCCACTGTGCAGGAGATGCCCTGGTTGCCGCTGCCGCCGGTGGTCATCACCGGCATGGGGCAGCCGTCCATACGGGCATCGGAAGCCGCAGCCGCCGCGGCCACAATATCGCCGCCCAGAGTGGGCTGCATCAAACCGCCCAGGGCGCCGCTGAATGCTTTGCCTACCTGCAGGCCATAATTGCCCCGCAGACCTTCCTGAGAAACGGCCCGGTTCATCTTGGCCCCTTCCAGCAGGAAAGAAATTTCTTCAAAGGGGATGGTTGTGGCAAATTCATAGATCTCTTTTACCGACATCTCCACATGATCATCTGCTTCTTCGCTGGCGGCCACTTCTTTTTTCAGAGAAGCTACGCCGTCTTTCTCGATGAGCACCACATTGGTGTGGGATTTGACAATGATGCACCGGCCGGTGTGTCCACCGCCCTGCACCACCGCTTCGATATACAGACGCTCTGTGGTATCCTCTTTCAGGGAGACCTTCAGGATCTTCTTGTCCAGCAGGGCTTCGGCCTGCTGAAGCTGCTCATCAGTCATTCCATTGAGGATCTCCAGCTTCTTGTCCGACCGGCGGATGACGGCGCCCAGAAGAGCCGCGATGTCGATGCCGGTACGGCCTGTGCCCGGAATGCCCACCCCCAAGGCGTTTTTGACGATGTTACCGCTGAGATACAGCTGAATGCTTTCGGCCGGCCCTTCCAGCTGCTCGGCGGCGATGGATACGCCATACGCCACAGCGATGGGCTCGGTACACCCTTGGGCGGGCGCCACTTCTTTTTGCAACACTTCAATGTACTTATGCATGATTATCCCCTTCATTCATTTGATCACCGGCATGAAGCCGTTTTTTGTCCAGTGTCTAGACTTAATTGTATCAAAGCCCCAAGGCATTGTCAAAGCCTTCCCGCCCTGTTATGACAAAATACACAAACAAAGTGACGGCCAGCAGGTCGGCGCTGCCTCCCGGGCTGAGATTTTTTTCGGTAAACAGGCTGTCCAGCCGGGAAAGGCCTTCTTCCAGCGCCTGCTCTTCCTGGCATTGCTCCAAAAGAGCAGCGGCCTGCTTCTGCACCAGATGCAGGCCTTCTTCCCCGCCCCGGTGCAGAAGGTTTGTGTCCTCTGTATGGGCCATCAGGGCGCAAAGGACCTGGGCGCAGGCCCCATTCCAGCTGTATCCCCGGCTCAGAGCCTTGTTTAGTTGGGGAAGTCCCCACTGCCGCACCTGGGGGAAGCCTTGGGCCGCCTGGCCCCGCACCCCCAGAACGCCGCTTTTTTGATAAAAACGCCGCCCTGCGGTGTCCTCCCCCTGTTTCTCCAGATCATTCAAGGCCGGGCTTGCAATCTGCCCTGCCAGGGAAAACAAAGTCTCTTCGTCGATTGCCGCCCCTTCTGCCAGCAGCCGTCCGGCCCCGGCACACAGAATGCCCAGAGAAAAGATGGCCCCTTTGTGGGTGTTGACCCCTTTTGTAGCCTGGGCCATCTGCTCTTCTGCCCGCAGCCCCAAAGGGCGAATGCGCCATAGAAGCTCCTCCGGTGAACCCTGGAACAGCACCCCTTTCCGGGCGCAGGCGGCAAAATAATCCCCCAGCACGGCGGCGCTATCCAAAAAGGTGAACCGGTCCATATCCCGGTGGGCGCCATTGTTCTGTCCGTCCACCAGTCCCGGCTTGGGGGTGCAGCACACCTCGTGAAGCAGCGCCCGCTGGGCACAGGCGCCGCAAAAGGCACCTATCTCCCAGGCCAGAGCCTGCTTCATCCGCCGGTGGACTTCTTCCACCACCTGATCAAGACCGTGGGCCCGGCTGCGGCCGCACTCCGCCCCGGGCCGGGGGCAAAGCAGGCATTGCCGCTCTTCTTTTCCCAGTTCCCGCCGGGAGACCTTCTCTCCCGTTCCATAGAGCACATCCGCATCCCACAATCTACCCAGAGGTTCCTGTTCTTCCAGAAGGAGTGTGGCTTCCTTGACCTGCCGGGGCTGCCCTTCCACCCGGAGGAAATACTCGATCCCCGCCGGAGTAGCGTATTCTTTTTCTTCCAGAAAAGGAAATCCCCAGCCTGCAAGCTGTCGCCGCAGAGCCTTGGCTCCCTGCCGTGCGCTCCAATCCCCTAATGGAAAGCGTTTGCAGGGGCCGGGCATATTCAGGGTGAGCACCACCAATGTGCTCCCCTTTTTCAGCCACTCCTGCTGACGGTGGGCCCGCTCTTCCCGGCACTCCAGCACTTGCTCCAAAGCAGGGTGTGGCCCTTCTGTCCAGGCTTTGTTCACCGGCTCTCCCCCGCTTTCCGGGCAATATCCTGCCCTGCCGGGCTTTGCAGAAATTCCCATGTAGTGTCCGGCACCAAAGCCCTTACTTCATCCATCTTCCCCTCTGCCAAAAGGGCGCGCACCCGGGACGCGCTGATGGCTGCTCCCCCTTCTTCCTTCCGTGGGATCTCCACCACCTGGATACCAAACCTAGGGAGGATCTCCTGCATCTGTTTGTTATACAGGGCGGTGATGGGACTGAAGGGCTCCTGCCCTACAAACCGGCAGCGGATGTCCAAGGCCGGGGCAAAGTGCTGACCAAAAACCACCAGGTCCAGCTGCCCCCCTGCTCCCTTTTCGATCTGCTCTTCCTTGAGAAAATAGGTGGGGAAAGTGGCTGAGGAAATGAGATAATCGGAAGTGGGATGCACCAGCACATTGGGAAGATGGGCTGTCCCCTTTTTCACCAGCTCCATGCGTACATCGGCTGGAAACAGGCTGGCATCCTCTGAAAGGACAAAAAGATGCAGTGTGTCGCAGGCTTTGGCCGCCTGCTCGATCAGATACCGGTGTCCCAGGGTAAAGGGATTGCAGTTGGCCACCACCGCCCCCTGGCTCCCCTGGCCCCTGCGGAGGGAAGCGACAAAGGAGTCGATGCCGTCTTTTTTGTTTTCCATCAGCAGGATATCCTCAGTGCGGCTGATCTCATAAAAGCCAAACTCCAGAAACATCTGCTTGTTGCGGGGCTTTGTAAAGAGGAACAAATGCTGCCGGTTCTGCTGGAAGGCCTGGGAGAGCAAAGCAGAAACCACAGTGGCCGTCAGGCCCTCGCCCCGCCACTTTTCGTCCACGGCGATGCATTTGAGCACATTTTTCTCCAGGGAGCCGGTGGCGGCCACCTCTCCCTGCCGGTCATACAGAACCACGGTGTACTGGATTCCCTTGTCATAGCGCAGTCCCTGGCGGGAAAGAAACTCCTCCACCCGGCGGCGCACCACCCCTTTCAGTCCACCCTCATAGGTCTCCTGCAAAAAATCACCCTGCACGGCCTTTGTCCTCCTTTTTCCGATAGAAAGGGCCCCATGAAAGAATGGCTTCCATGGGGCACTTTTTCTGTTTGATTGCTATTAGTCCACGCTCTTGATGGTGTCCAGCAGACTGCCGTCCCGATAGAGCACATTGGCCACCACTTTATCTCCCAGATGAATGGGCTTGGGAGTGCCGGTGAGCTCTTCGGCAATGCGCTTCAGGTCCTGGATCTCCACAATGGGCAGACCGGCCTTCTGGAGGCGCTCCTTCAGCTCCTGCTGACGGGGGTTGACGGCGATGCCCCGCTGGGTCACCAGCACATCGATGGTGCTGCCCGGGGTGGAAACGGTGAGCACCCGATCCACCACAATGGACAGGCGGGCCCGGGTGAGGGGAGCGATGATCATGGCCATCTTGGCCCCGGCGGCGGTATCGCTATGGCCGCCGCTGCCGCCCATGATATAGCCATTGGAATCGGTGTGCACATTCACATTGAAGTCGGTGTCAATCTGGGTGGCGCCCAGGATGACCACATCCAGGCTGTCCACAGCGCTGGAGCGCACCGAGGGGCTGGCATAGTGGGAGGCGGTGACTTCCCGGTGACGGGGATTGGTGCGGATGCTCTCCACAGCGCCCAGGTCAAAGCACTGCACATCCAGCAGCGCCTCAAAGCAGCCGGCGTTGAGCATATCCACCATATAGCTGGTGATGCCGCCCAGGCCATAGCTGCCTTTGATTCCTTTTTCCAGCATGATGTCCTTCAGGTATTTGGCCGCAGCCAGTGAAGCGCCGCCGGCGCCGGTCTGGAAGCTCATACCATCTTTCAGCAGGCCGGAATGTTCAATGACTTTGGCCGCATACTGGGCCATCACCAGACCCACCGGGTCACGGGTGATCTTGGTGGTGCCCGAAACGATGCCTGCCGGGTTGCCGATGCTCTCCACCTGCACCACATAATCCACATAAATCTCGCTGATGGAGAAATCGGCCAGCGGATAGGGCACCAGGTTGTCGGTGATGACGATCACTTTTTTGGCATACATGGCATCGGCAAAGGCATAGCCCAGGCTGCCGCAGGCCGATTTGCCGTATTTGCCGGAGCAGTTGCCCATGGTGTCGGAAGTGGGCGCCGCCACAAAAGCCACATCAATGGGGCTGCGGCCCTGCTCGATGTCGCTGGGGCGTCCGCCATGGGAGCGGAAGGTCACCGGCTTATCCAGTACGCCGTGGGAGATGGCCCGGCCCACTACGCCGCCGATGTAATCGGCTTCCAGGCCGGTGACCACATGGTTTTTGATGTGCCCGATCAGGGGCTCATGGGTGTCGAACACAGAGGACGCATTCACATTCAGGTCTTTGATCCCCAGGTCGGCCACGGCGTCCATGACCATATTGAGTACATAGTCGCCGTTGCGCAGATGATGGTGGAAGGAGATCGTCATGCCGTCTTTCAGCCCGGCCAGCTGGATTGCCTCCTTGATGGAGGAAACCACTTTGGAATTATTCATCGATGAGCACCCCCATTGCTTTTGCCATTTCCAGAACCTGACGGGCCCGTGTGACGATGGGCGCGTCGATCATCTTGCCACGCAGGGACACAACGCCCTTGCCCTGCTCTTTGGCCACACGGATGGTCTCCATCACTTCCTGGGCGTATTCGATGTCGGCCTGGGTGGGGCTGAAGATCCGGTTGATATCGGCCACATGGCGGGGAGAGATGGAGGATTTGCCGGTGAAACCCAGCGCTTTGGCAAAGGCGGCATCCTCCCGCAGGCCCTCGTCGTCGTTCACATCGGTGAAGGGGGTGTCATAGCAGTCCACCCCGGCGGCCCGGGCGGCCACCACCATACGGCTGCGGCTGTAGAAGATCTCCTTGCCTTCCTTGGTGCGTTTGCACTGGAGGTCGGCGGTCAGGTCTTCGCCGCCCAGCAGCATGGCCGCCACACGGGGACAGCTGCTGGCAATGGCATAGGCATTTTCCACGCCCAGCGCAGTTTCAATCAAAGGAATCAGCTTGACTGTGCCCACTTCCATACCGTGCTTCTTTTCCAGTTCGGTCATGTAGGCATCCACCACCAGCACATCTTGTGCTGTGCTGATCTTAGGCGGCATGATCAGGTCAGGAGCAAGAGGCAGGATCTCATCCAGATCCTCTTTCCAGAATGTGGTGTCAATGGAATTGATGCGCACACATACTTCGCATTTATATTTCAGGGTTTTGATGGCATTGTGCACCAAAATACGGGCGGCGTCTTTTTCCGCAGGAGAAACGGCATCCTCCAGATCCAGAATGACGGCGTCCGCTCCCAGAATATCTGCATTGAGCAGCATACCGGGGTTGTTGCCCGGCATAAACAGCATACTTCTTCTCACTGGTCTCGCTCTCCTTCCCCACGCCGGATGGCAGTTTCCACCCGGGCCCGGATGACGCATTCCACAGCGCCTTTGTCATTGAGGGATACATGGGCGCCCTTGACGCCGTTTTCCTCCAGCACCTGCCGGACTACCCGCTCGATCTCCTCGCCGAACTGCTGTGCTACCACCGATTCGATCTGCACCGCGATATCCGATGCCGGTTTGATTTCCACATAGACATCGCTGGATTCCATGGTGCCGGCCACAGCGGCTTTTTTGATCTCCATTTCCGCGATCACACCTTTCTTCTATTATGCGGGGACAAAAGTCCCGATGGGTTCCCGTAAATTTTATTATACACCTCCCTTTTGCCGGGGACAACTCCCCAGAAGAGACAAAAGGGCATTTTCCCGCAAACATACCGGGATACTTGTATACAAACCGGCCTTTATCTACCGCAGTACTGCCACCGGCTCAAGCATTCCCCCAAAATGGCGGCGCCGCTGGCATAGGTCTGTTCTCCTCCCTGGTCATACCGGTCAAAATCAAAACAAAACAAGGAAACTGCGGCCACTTTACCGGTATCCATCACGATCCCTGCATTGCGCGCCACGGTCTCCACCTCCTGGCCATAAGGTACCGCTTTGATATACGCCGGAATGGCTTCTGTCTTC
The DNA here is from genome assembly GCF_016901775.1 of Intestinimonas butyriciproducens. GTDB lineage: Bacteria > Bacillota > Clostridia > Oscillospirales > Butyricicoccaceae > Pseudobutyricicoccus. The sequence continues at coordinate 93,574 of NZ_JACJKW010000005.1, read as the reverse complement.
AGTATATCTGCGTCAATGGCAAGATAAATCACATCCACCCTTCCGGCCAACTGCTCCACTTCCCGCCTCCACACTTCTTCCCTCCCGAAATCGCTGCTGTCCAGACGGCGGATCCCTGCCCTGCACAGATTCCAGCCGCTTTCTTCCCCTAGAATACGCACATCTCCCGCCAGAATGTTTTCTCCCCGGCAGGGCTTTTCGAGCAGGCAGATCTCTTTCCTCAGCTTTTCCATGGTCTGACCTGCTATCATGGACAACGGGGTGCTCACCAGGCGGATCCACTGCCGGCCGCTTCCCTCCAGAATATGGTTATCCCCATGAGCGTCCATCCACACAAGGCCAATTTCCTTTTCTGTTCCCACCGCCTGCTGCACACCACCCAGTATGGCAGGAGCCATATTGCAATAGCTTCCCACCGCCAGAAAGGCGTGGTTCTTTTCCACCGCTCGCCTGGCTTCCCAGGCAAAAGCGCGGGTTGCGGCCTGACAGGGAGAAAGCTCCGGCCAGCGCTCCTTTTCCGGCTGACGCAGCTCCACCGGCAGGCCCATCTTTTCATAGACGCCCTGTTTCCGATAAAACTCTCCATCCCTCATCTGTGTAAAGGGAATGCACTCTCCCTGTATATTGCCCTCCTCGTCTCCCATCCATTCCCCATGGCACCAGATCCCTTCCAGCACCGTGAGCCCTTGGGGTTCCTTCATTTTGTTTCCCTCCTCATCATCCACCGGATGGCCTTGCAAAGCCGTTCACTGACTCCGTCAAAATGGCCGCCCTCATTCCATTCCAATGTGCAGGGGACGGTGAGCTGCCCTTCCAGAACCCCGATGGCCCGGCGGGTATTGTCTCCCACTTGCTTCATGAGAGGATGACGGCTCTTTTCTTCCTTATTGCCCAAAGAGAGATAAACCCGGGTATCCCGGCGCCGGGGCGCCGTTTTTTCCATATAATTCAGGAATCCCTCAAACCACAGCGAGCCGGAGACGCTGGCTAAGGCCCCGAAAGCCTCCGTCTGATAAAGGGCATAGAGGCTGCTCAGCCCCGCCAGGGAATACCCGGCCAAAGCCCTGTTTTCCCGGTCAGGGAGCAAAGGCAGTCTTTCTTCACACGCCTGCCGGATAGGCCCCGCAAGGTCCCGGAGATATTCATCTCCGCCGCCGGTAAAAGCCGGCGTTTTCCGGCTGAGGGCAGGGGCTGCCCAGGGAGAAAACTCCTCCTCCCAGCTTTTGGGGGTAACGGCAATCAAAGCAAAGGGGAATAAGGTCTTTCCCATCTCCCCTTCCAGCGCCTGTTCCAACTGGGGCAGACGGTCTTTCAGGCTATCGCCGCCGCTGAGATATACCGCCCTGCCCTTCTCTCCCGGTGCAAAATCCGGAAGGCCTGCCACACATTGCCGCCCAGCGGCGATAAAGCTTTGCCACTTCACCGCCAAAGCCCCCTTTCCCGCAAAAAAGGCAGAACAAGCCGGGGAAATTCCTCTGGATGGCGGCACCATTGGCTGGCCCGGATGTGCTCCCGCTGCCCTTGCCGCAGTACTTCCACCCATTCACACCCTTCCAATTCCTTGCGCTGCCATTGTTCCAGAGAAACAGCGGCCATCTCTTCCACTTCTTCCCCTGGGGCAAATTCCGGATAGGGGCACAAATACAAAAAGACCCTGGCCGCTTCCCGGTCCAGCGTCTCTTCTTTTTCCCACAGATCTTCCCGCCAGATCCCCAGATCGATCAGATCGTCCTTTTGCAGGCAAAGACCGATCTCTTCCCGGATCTCCCGCAGGATGGCTTCTTCCGGCGCTTCCCCATGGGCAATATGCCCTCCTACGGCGACATCATAATAACCGGGAAAATCCGCCTTGTCCTTTGCCCTTTTCTGAAACCAGATCCACACCCCATCCTCCCGGGGCGAGATCACCCAGCAATGGGCCACCAGATGGAGCAGGCCCTGGGCATGGGCCTGGGAACGGGAAACCGCTCCCACCGGTTCCATCTGGTCATTGTACACCGTCAGCATCTCTTCGGCCATGACTCAGCACCCCTTCTTTTCAAAATCCCGGAAGAGCAAACTGGGCTGGATATCCCTGTTGTTCTGGTATTTACCCTCTCCATAAGGGACATAATCTCCCTCCAGGGTGTGGTAATAAATCTGGCAGATCTCCACATGGGGATAGATCCGCAGGGGCTGGACGCAGAAGATCTCCAAGGTCCAGTAACCGGCAAATCCCACATCCCCGAAGCCGGCTGTCACATGGATGAAAAGCCCCAGCCGTCCCACCGAAGACCGGCCTTCCAGCATGGGCACATACCCCTCTGTCCGGGTGTATTCCGCCGTCCGCCCCAGGTACAGCTTTCCCGGCTGAAGCCATAGCCCCTCTTCCGGAATCAGGATCCGGTGAGCGGTGTTCTCCCCCTTCATGTCCAATTTTTCCTCATTATATACCAACAATTCGTTATGAAGAGTCAAATTATAACTGTTCGGATTGATTTTCCGAGGATCAAAGGGATCAATCATGATCTCTTTTCCCATCTTCCTTTGGATCTCCAAGCCGGAGAGGATCATTTCTTTGCTCCTTTCTTTTACAGCATGGCGGCCAGCATCATGCTCCCCCCCACCAGACAAAGAAGAGAAATCACAAAGAAACACAGCGCCAGCACCCCCGGCCCCACCGGCGGTTTGACGGCCATCCGGTCATGGCGGGGATCGTAGAAAGCCGAAACCCGCTCCGAAGGCTGGAACTGTTCCCATCCCCAGCCAAAGGCCGATTCCAGGCGTTTGTTTTCCCCTTCCCACTGAAATTCCAGCACGGGAAAATAAAGAGGGCGGCCCCGGGCATCCCGCCGGCGTACATTTTCCACCACCTTGGCCTGTACCGCCTGCACCCTCCGCCGGTTGCGCCGCCAGAGAAACCACACGATCAAAGAAATGAGCAGCAGCAAGGCGGAACATCCCAGCAGAAAAAATCCCACAAACCCTTTCATCCGGTCACCTATTTTTTCGGGCGCAGCGGACGGCGGTTCCCCTTTTCATCCACCACCACAGTGCTGTTCAGCTGGGCGGCCAGATTCTTTTTCACGCTTTCCACATATTCCATCCGTAAGGCCTGGCGCTCCTGCTGTTCTTCCTCTGTCAGCTCCCGCTGACGGGAAATGCGGGTCAGTTCATTGATCCGCTGTACTTTTCTCTCATCCATTTTGTTCCCACTCCTTCCACACATCGGGCTGATAACCCACAGTAGCCTTTTTGCCATTGCGGACAATGGGTGTCCTGAATAGCCCCGGGTTTTCCAGCAGGGCCCGCTCAATGTCCTCCGTCCGCTCCAGGTAGGCAATGTGCAGCGCTTCGTATTCCCGGCTCTTTTCGTCCAGCAGAGGCGCAAGACCCCCTACCGCACTTTTGACGCTGCGCAGCTCCCCCTGGCTCATACCGTAGCGGGCCACATCGATGTCCTGAAACTTCACCCGACGCTCTTTGAAATAGCGCTGGGCTTTTTTGGTGTCAAAGCATTTGCTTTTGCCAAAGATCTGTATATTCATTCTTTTCCTCACTTCTTTCCTGAGTTCCATCCCAGTGTAGCACAAAACCGCCGCCTTCGTAAAGAGGGCGGCGGTTTTGCGTGTACCGCAAAGGCGGCAAAGGCCACCTTTTCCAGTTTTGCAGGGGTCTTCGGCTCTTTTGTTCTCTATTTGCAGGAGAAAAGTCCGATGATTACTTCTGATAGACCACCTTGCCCCCTACCATGGTAAGGGTCACATGGGTGTCCAGAATCTGTTCTTCGGGAATGTGGAAAATATCCTGATCCAGCATCACCAGGTCGGCCACATAGCCGGGGGCCAGGCGGCCCTTGGTCTGCTCTTCAAAGGCATTGTAGGCACCGCTGATGGTGTAGTCGTCCACCGCCTGATAGATATCCACTTTTTCTGTGGGGATCCATCCGCCGGCGGGCTGATGCTTCAGATCCTGGCGGCAGACAGCGCAATGGAGGTTGGCGATGGGATCCAGGTCTTCCACAGGAGAGTCGGTGCCATAGGACACATGAACACCCAGCTCATTCATGGTGTAGAAGGCATAGGAGGTATTGGTCAGCTCCTGCCCCACGCGATCGGCGCAGATGTGCATATCGTAGTGGAGGAAAATGGGCTGCACCAGGGCATGGACATCCAGGTCGGCAAAACGCTGGAGCAGGGGCCGGTCGGTGATCTGGCAATGAACGATGCCATGGCGGTTGGGGTTTTTCCCATCCTTCAGCACCTTCTCATAGCTGTCCAGACACATCTCGATGGCCTTGTCGCCGATGGCGTGAACGGCCACCTGCATCTTGTTTTCCTCAGCCAGAGCCACCAGGGCGTCCAGGTCCTCCTGGGACAGGGTGCTGATGCCCCGGGTACCCGGCTCATCGGCATAATCCTGACGCATCAGGGCGGTGCGGGCGCCCAGGCTGCCGTCGGTGAACAGCTTCAGCGGCCCGATCTTCAGCCACTGATCCCCGGTGCCGGTGCGATGGCCGTCATTGAGGAAACGCTGGAACAGCTCTTTTTCCATCAGGCAGCACTGCATATACACCCGCAGGCTCTTCTTTTCATGGAGCAGCTTATCATAGACCCGAAGCATGGCTTCGTAATTTTCTCCGGCCACATCGTTGGTCTGCACGCTGGTCAGACCGTGGCTGGCGGCGTAATCCATGGCAGCGGCCAGGATCTCTTCCATCTTTTCTTCGTTCTCTTCCGGGAGGATGGCCTGGTTCACAATCTCCTTGGCGCTGCTCTCCCGAACGATGCCGTTGGGATGACCGTCGGCTTCCAGATCAAACTGGCCGCCCTCCACCACCGGCGGGTTTTCCCACACGCCGGCCTTTTCCAGAGCCAGGGTGTTGCACACCATCACATGGCCGCAGGCCCGGGTAAACAGCACCGGATGGACGGTGCTCACCTGATCCAGCAGCTGACGGGTGGGCATCATGGGGCCGTCGGCGAAATAGTCCTGGTTCCAGCCCCAGCCTTCCACCGGCTCACCGGCGGGGACTTTATGCTCTTCGATGAACTTCCGGCCGGCATCCACCACATCCTGCTGGCTGCGGCAGCCGGACAGATCCACCCGCAAAAGGTTCTGACCCACATGGTACAGATGCTGATGGGTGTCCACAAAGCCGGGGATCACCGTTTTGCCCTGGGCGTCCATCTTCTGGGCGTCCTGGGGAGCGGCGGCCAGCACCTCTTCGTTGGTGCCCACCATCTTGATGGTATCGTTTTCAATGAGCAGAGCCTGAGCAAAATGCTCCCGCTCCAGATACACATTGGCGTTATAAATGACGGTATTCATGTTATTTACCTCCCATCAGGCGCTCTGCCGGTTGTTATACCAGCGGAAGAAGTGATAGCATACAAAGCCCAGTGCGGGCACAGACAGACCGATAATGGATGTGACAGGGTCTTCCACCAGGGTGTTGATCATCAGCCCGATGAAGATGAGAAGGGTGACGACCACGGTCACCGGATAGCCCCAGGCCTTGTAGGGCCGCTCCAGGTTGGGCATCTTCTTGCGGAAGATGAAAACGGCGCCGATGGTCAGGGTGTTAAAGAGCATGCTGGAGAAAATAACCAGGTTTGTCAGCTGATCCAGATCCCGCACCAGCACCAGAGCAATGGAGATGATGGCCTGCACGATGAGGGAAGCCGCAGGAGTCTTGTGCTTGGGATGGAGCTTGGCAAAGGACTTGAAGAAATAGCCGTCCTTGGCCATGGCGTAATACTGCCGGGGGAACACCAGGATACAGCCATTGAGGGAACCGAAGATAGCGGTGGCCATGGCAATCACCACAACGATCTGCCCGGCGCTGCCCAGCACGGTGTTGGCCACCTCAGTGCCCAGGTAGATGTCTCCGCCTTCGATCATGGAAGTGATCTGGTCGATGGGAAGCACCCGGTAAACGGCAAAATTGAACAGAGTGAAAAGAACGGTGCAGCCCACAATGGCGACAATCAGAGCCAGGGGCAGGTTCTTTTTGGGGTTGCGGATCTCTTCCGAGACGATATTCAGGTTGGTCCAGCCTTCATAGGCCCACAGGGAGGCCACGATGGCAAAAGCGATCATGCCGATCAGGCCGCCGAAGGAGGGAGACGATGCGGGAATGGGATTGAGGTCAGGGGTCTGCTTTCCGGCAAAGATGCCCAGCACCAGAATCAGCAGGATGGGAGCCACCTTGGCCACCATGAAGATGTTCTGCACGATGCTGCCCTGCTTGACACCCACATAGTTGATGGCGGTCAGCAGAATGATCAGACCGATGGCCACCGCCTTGACCTGCACATCACTGATGGGCACCAGTGTGGAGAAGGCTTTGGGGAAGGCGATGGCGATGGCGGCAATGGACCCGGCGCCGCCAAGAAGCCAGCTGGAAAAGCCGCACATAAAGCCCACCGCAGGATGATAGGCCTGGTTGAGGTACACATAGCTGCCGCCGGCCTTGGGCATGGAAGCACCCAGTTCGGCATAGCACAGTCCTCCCATCAGGGAAATCAGGCCGCCCAGGATCCAGACGATCAAAGACAGACCCATGCTCATGCCGCTGCGCTGCAGCACATAGCTGCCCAGGTAGAAAATACCCGAGCCGATCATGATTCCGCCAATGATGCTCACACCTCCGAAAAGGCCGATCTCCCGGCGGAAGCCGCTTCCTTCATTGGAGACGGCGGTGTTTTGGTTCTTACTGCTCACTTTGTTTCCTCTCTTTCCTTTTGCGGGTCTTCCCGCCCGCAGGGAACAAAAAAAGACTGCATCTACCGATGCAGTCTCAAACAGCAAGAAAACACATCGATAGCTCCTCTGTCGCAAAGACAGGAGTCCTGGTGATCTTCTCACCAGTCCCAACCAAACGCCATGTCTGGCGTCCGTTTCGGCGGTTTGGCCTTTCTTCCGGGGTCACAGAATACCTTCTCACCCGGTTACTCATCCGTACCGCGCCTCTATCATCTTTCGTTGTCCCGTTTATCATACCACGGCCTTCCTCATTTGTAAAGCAAAACTTTTACATTTTTCTCTCCTTTGTGCTATAATACTCTCTGCCAAACAAGCCGGAAATCATTTCAAAGGAGCGTGCCATGCATCGGAACATTTCTCACACTGTGACAAAAGAGGAAGAGGGCCGTACCATCCTCTCTTTGCTCCGGGGTGTGCTGGGCTTTTCCTCTTCCCAAGTGCGGCGCATGAAAGAAAGGGGAGGTATTCTGCTGGAGGGAACACCAGCTTACACCAACCAGCGGGTCCGAAACGGTCAGGTTCTTTCATGCCGCATGGATGAGGATCGCTCCTCCCGGAATATCCTCCCGGTACCGGGGCCTTTGTGTATTCTCTATGAGGACAACGATCTGCTGGTGCTGGACAAACCGTCCGGAGTGCCGGTTCATCCTTCCCAGGGCCACTTCACCGACAGTCTGGCCAATTTCCTGGCTTATGAAATGGAAAAAAACCGGGGCGTGTCTTTTGTCTTCCGGGGTGTCAACCGGCTGGACCGGAACACCTCCGGCCTGCTTACCGTAGCCAAACATCCCCACGCCCAGCATCTTCTTTCCCAACAGCTGCACACCGGGGAATTTCACCGGGAATACCAGGCTCTGGTGTGTGGAGCTGTGCGGCCCAGGAGAGGCACAGTAGATGCCCCCATTCTGGACATTCCCGGCGTGCTGCGCCGGGTGATCTCTCCCGAAGGAGCCCGGGCGGTGACCCATTATGAAACCCTGGAGGAAGGGGGCCCCTATGCCCTGCTCCGCCTATGGCTGGAAACCGGCCGCACCCATCAGATCCGCCTGCACATGGCCCACATCGGCCACCCCCTGGCCGGCGACTTTCTCTACGGCACCCAGCTGCCTTCCCCCTGCTCCGGCCACGCTCTCCATTCCAGCCGTATCCGCCTGCGCCAGCCCATCACCGGTGAAACTATCCAGGTGGAAAGCCCCCTTCCCCCCTTCTTTTCCCAACTGCTGCAAAAGCCAAAAGAAAACAAAAAGGGCTGACCCTTCGGTCAGCCCTTTTTTCATCCTCAGAAAGAGGAATTTTTACTGCACATACCCAGCTTCTTTCAGCAGGGCGATGGACTTCTCCAGGTTGGCGTCGGAAACCAGGACAACAGGACCGGTGCAGCCCATGCCGCTTTCGGCATAGATCTTGTTCTTCCACAGAACATTCACCGCATCCTCCAGGTCCATGATCTCGATGCCGGCGATGGCGCCGGTGACCACTTCCTTGGGAGGAGCCACAACTTCTTCCGCCGGGGCGGCCTGCTTGTTGGCAGCAGCTTTCCGCTCCTCCAGCAGCTTCTTCAGGCCAGCCTTGTTGGCGGCAGCAAACTCTTCTTCCGCAACCTTGAAGATGTTGCCCCGCACCAGCTGAGCAGCATACTTGATAGCGCCAGCGATCACAGGAGCGCCGGAAGCACGGGAGACGATCATAACCAGACGGTCATAGCCTTCGCCGATGCCCGGGCCATAACCATAGCCCATGGCCTCAAAGCTGCCGCCGGTGGTGTAGGAAGAAAGCATCTTCACCATGATATTGCCGGTGAGGGAGTCTGTGACCATGATGTCAGGAGAGCCTACCAGCATATCGTTGCCGCGCATGACGCAGCCGCCGTCGGCACGGGAGGACTCGGCAAAATGGATGTCATACCCATTTTCAGCCAGGGTCTTCAGAGCGCCTTCGGTCTGACGGGCGCCGTCCACATTCAGGATGCCCACAGTGGGCTCCTTCACGCCGCAGGTCTTGGCGGCGATGATGCCGTAGATGGCATTTTTGATCATGCCTTCGATACGGTCGGTGGAAGAGGTGCCGGTGGTGGTGGCGATGAACATCTCCTTGCCCTTACCAGGGGTCACCACCCGGCCCACGGTGGAAACACCGATGGGGAACGGATAGTGCATGGTGACAGCAGCGTCCACTTCCTTGTTGGCCAGCATTTCTTCCATCTTCTTGTGGCCTTCTTCGTCGTCGGCCACTTTCACGGTGATGACGCCTTCGGCTTCCAGAGAGCCGATGTAATACACATCGATGCCCTCTTTGGCAGCCATCAGGGCGGCCTTCATGGCGTTTTCTTCGCCATGCTCACTGCCCATACCGGTGAGAGCTACCTTGGGGCGCTTGCCGAAGCTGCCGGTCTCCAGGCCCTGGGCGATCTCCATGAAGGTATTGGCAATGGTCTTTTCAATAAACTTAGACATGTTTCAACACCTCTTATTCGGCGTCAGCGTCAGCCATCAGAGTCTCAGCGAATTCCTTCATAGCCTTGGCGATCAGGCCCTTGACCTTCTCTTCGGAAACGCCTTCCTCCGCCTGGGCGCCGCTGTTGGGCTGAATGGTGAAGGAAACACCGTCAAACAGGTTGGTCATACGGCCCAGGAACAGAGAGCCCTTGCCGATGATCATAGCCCGGTTGATCTTGCCGGCCAGGATGTCCTCACGGGCAAAGCCGATGTAAGGAGCGCCGGAGGGGATGTGGCCCTGTGTGGGAGCCCAGCCCACCAGACCGTGCTTGGCGGGGAAGGAAGCCAGTTCCTTCTTGTCCAGCTCGCCGTTCTTCACAGCCAGAGCGCCGATCATCTTATAGTTGGCCAGAGGAACATCGCCAGCGCCAGCGGGCTTTGTGATGTCGGGGTTCTGCATCTCGGGAGAATACTTGTCCACATCGGTGATCTTCAGGCCGCCCTTAGCCAGAGGAGCAGCAACCAGGGAACCGATAACATTCTGGGGAGCGGAGCCAGTGCCCACGCAGTGACGGCCCAGCATATCCAGGTTGATTTCGGGGTTGACGCCGTCGTTGGCGCTGATGACCACAGCGAAGCCGCCCAGCACATCTTCGATAGCGGGCAGACCCTTCTTCACATGGTCCTTGCCGTTCATGCCCAGCTTAGCGGTGCAGCCGCCAGCGGTGACGATAACGGTCTTGTAGGAGCCAGCCTTGACCAGAGAAGCAGCCTCGATCATGGCATGGGCCGGAGCAGCACAGAAGCCGCGCAGGTCGGAGCCGGAAGCGTTGACCAGGCCAGCCACTTCAGCAGCAGCCTTAGCGAAGTTGCCGCCGCCGCGCTGGTTCATATCGCCGCAAGCTTCCTCGGCGCAGTCGATGACATATTCCACATCGGCCTTGTCGATGCCGGCAGCCTTCACAGCGTGGAGCAGAGCCAGAACGCTGGAAGCCTTGCAGGCGATGTTCTCGAACATAACATGAGCGGACAGGTTCACATCCACATCGTGAGCGCGCTTGACGCAGCCCACCAGGTTGCCCATGTGGTACAGGGGCTCAGCATGCTCCTCGTCCACCAGGCGCTTGATCTCGGCGCCGTCGATACCCTCGGCCACCTTGGCCATGATATCTTCGCCGATCACAGGGTCAGCAGCCAGCTTGTCCTTTGTAGCGCTGACAAACTCTTTATCCAGATATACCAGCTCGAACACGTCGCAGACCTGCATCAGAACCAGGAACTCGTCCTGAGGCATGATCTCACCGAACTTGCCGTAGCGCTGGGCATTTTCCATGTTTTTACCAACCCAGGGCTGCTCATGTTCGGCCAGCTCTTCCGGCGTCATGTTGCCGATGTAAGTCTGGTTGGGCATGTAGGCAACCACATCTTCATAGGAACGAATGTGGTTGGGGAGCTCCTTCAGATACTCCGAATCAGGGTTGACGATCTTCTCAGTGGTCTGGGTGGTGCCGGCGTGGAGCACCATGTCAGGGGCATGCACCAGGACATAACCCGCGCCTTTGATAACGCTGTTCATTTTGTTCACTGCCTCTCTACGCAATTTATTGTGGCCCCGAAGGGGCGCTTCTATGGGAATGGATCTTTCATGAACGGTATCGAGTTTTCAGCAGCCGCAATATACCCCCAAAGTCGTTCACCTCTTACTTTTCCATCGTAAGAGAGACAAAGAAAATGGTGATATGGTGATTTGATCACCATATCACCATAGTTCTTAAATCTTAGAGATATTTGCAGTACTGTTCTCTGATACTGCTCATTTCGTTGACGATGTCGTCCACATCCAGAACCATCTCCATCATGGAGATCTGATCTTCGTAGACCTGCTCATCAACTTCGGCTTTGATCTCAGGCTCGCAAATGTGATAAACCGTGAGTCCCAACGAGACTCCTGTCAACGGACCTGCGAAAGTGGGGTCGCCGGCTGTAACAGTCTCCGCGGCCAGGCCGGAAGCCTCGCCCTCGGCAGCGCCCAGCAGAACAACAATGTTCTCCGGGCCATACTGCTCAGCAAACTCCTTCACTCTCTTCTGATTTTCCAGGTCCATTGCACCAGCGGCGGTTCAGACGAAGCACTCCGTAGAGGAGAAGACTACTTCTGCGCCCGCAGTCTTCGCGCATTCTTCAATCGCGGGACCTGGGATGCCATCTCTATCGCCGATGATGATAACCTTCTTACCGGACAATATACTCATGGCTCTACCTCCTTCTCATAGATTTTTTATATGGACAGCTTTCGCTGTCCCGTTGAACGCTTCCCGGCTTTTGGCCGGGAGCGTTTAACGCAGGGACAAATCAGAGGATCAAGAGCACTTAGATGTGCTTTTTGATCATCTCTTCGATGCTCTCAGCAGTGCAGTCTTCCTTGACCAGCACATCGATCTGAGCACCGTTCTCATAGATCGCCATGACGGGCAGACCCATAACCTTCTGGGCGATAGCCAGTCTGCGGGCCTTTGTGGTGTTCAAAGCGCAGAACTTCATCTTGTCGCCATAGGTCTCAGCATACTGATGCACGAAGGGCATCAGAGCGGCGCAGGGCACGCAGCCATCGCCATAGAAATCGACGAACACTTTGCCTTCGGCCTTCAGAACTTCGGCTTCGAAGTTTTCTTTTGTCAGCTCAACCATTGGAATATCCTCCTTGTATGTTGTGTAAAATTAGCCGAGGTACTTCTCGCACTGCACAGCGGCGATGGCGCCGTCGGCAGCTGCGGTCACTACCTGACGCAGGCTCTTCACTCGGATATCGCCAGCGGCAAACACGCCGGGGATATTTGTCTTCATGTCTTCATCGGTGACGATGTAGCCATGCTCCATGTTGACCTTGCCTTCGAAGACCTTAGACTGGGGATCGTAGCCGATGAACACGAACACACCAAAGGTGCCGTCTTCGGGGTTGGCCTCGATCTCCCGGACCTCACCGGTCTTGACATTTTTAACGACCATGCTGGTCAGAATGTCATCGCCCTTGAGCTCTTCAATGACGGTATCCCACATAAACTCCATCTTGGGGTTGGCAAAAGCCTTCTCCTGAATGGACTTGGCAGCTCTCAGCTCGTTTCTTCTGTGGATCAGAGTAACCTTGCGGCCGAACTTTGTCAGATACATGGCCTCTTCCACAGCGCTGTCGCCGCCGCCCACCACATAGATGTCGAAATCCTCAAAGAAGTTGCCGTCGCAGGTGGCGCAGTAGGAAACGCCCTTGCCGGTCAGTTCCTTCTCACCGGGGCAGCCGATGGGCTTGGGAGAAGCGCCGGTGGCGATGATGACAGTCTTGCCCTGGTATTCGGCCTTGCTGCCCTTGATCACCTTGATGTCGCCTTCCAGCTCCACATCCACAACGGTGTCAAACACCTTCTCAGCGCCGAAGTGGTTGACCTGGTCCACCATCTTCTTGATGAGGGAAGGACCGGATTCGCCTTCCACAGCGCCGGGATAGTTTTCGATCTCGTCAGTGATGACGATCTGTCCGCCGTCCTTGATCTTCTCGATGACCAGGGTGCTCAGGCGAGCTCTGCCAGCGTACAGAGCGGCAGCCAGGCCGGCCGGGCCGGCGCCGATGATGATAACGTCATAAACTTTGCTCATTTCGATGACTCTCCTAACAATTATTCAAAAATTGTCTGCTCGGTCACTTCGGTTTCCAGAGCCTTCAGAGCCTTCTCGACCAGGCCACGACGCAGAGCCTTCTCTTCTTCATGAGTCAGCTCGGGGTTGCCCAGAGGATGGGGGATAGCGATGGTGGGAACAATTCTGTTCGCGCCAACGGTCATGGAAATCGGGGTAACTGTGCACATATGAACAACGGGGATACCCGCACGCTCAATCTCTTTAACCAACGTTGCACCGCAACGTGTGCAGGTGCCTCACGTGGAGGTCAGAATTACGGCGTCAACACCGTCATTCTTCAGCTCTTTGGAGAACTCTTCAGCAAAAGCCTTGGCGCTGGCCACAGCAGTACCGTTACCAACAGTGGAGTAGAAGTAACGATGCAGCTTGCCGATGCGGCCTTCCTTTTCCAGATCCCGCAGCACATCAACAGGCAGAACGCGGTCGGCGTCCTCGTTGGCATAGACAGGGTCATAGCCGCCGTGAGCGGTCTCATAGGTGTCGGCCGTCAGATCCATCACGCCCTCGATGTCATACTTGCCATAGTGGGAAGCAGAGGAGGACTCGATGTGATCGGGGTTGCCCTTGGGAACGATGCCGCCGGAAGTAACCAGAGCGATGGTGGCATGAGCCATATCCTTCACAGCGGGGTTGGGATCGACGCGGTCGAAGTTGGGCATGGGGAACTCGGTGACGAACTCCTTGCCAGCCAGCTTCTTCAGCAGCATATCAACAGCACGCTTGGAGCCCCGCTCTTTCTCGAAGAAGTTCTTGCGGATGCCGTTGGGCAGATAGCCTTCCTCAGCGGAGGACAGGATCTCTTCGCCCTTGGCCAGCTTCAGGGCCAGAGGAGCCATCTTCTTGACGGCGTCTCTCATGCCGGCAGCGCTGTTCTTGGTGGAAACGATATACACATCCTTGGCGTAGTCAGCGCCGGGATTTTCCTTGTACATACCGGTGAGCACGGGAATGCCCAGCTCGTCCTTCACAGCCTTTGTGATGTTGCCGCAGGCAAAGCCATAACGGCCAGCGTTAAAGGCAGGGCCAGCCAGGAACAGGTCGGGCTTCTGCCCCTTGATCATTTCCATGATGGTAGCGGTGGCTTCCTTGGTGTTCTCGCCGAAATAGGAGTCGCCGCAGACGATGGTGGCAACGATTTCAGCTTCATCGCCGAAAGCAGCCTTGAAAGCCATGCCGGGGCCGACAACTTCGCCGACTCTCAGTTCAGGCTTGTAATCAGCCATTTCCTCGCCGCCGATGTTGGCGAAGAACTGGTTGATATAATGGACAACTCTGATCTTGCTCATTATTCTCTTGTCCTCCTTCCGTTATCTGGCGCTCAGCTTGTTGAAGCCGAGTTCGTTGGTGGCGCCGGTGATAACCTGGAGCTCGGCGTCGATGCTGCCGTCGGCATTCAGGCTGCCCTCGTGGCCGCCAGCGATGATGTTGGCAACTTCGGGATAGCCGATGACTTTATCCATCTTGGGCAGGTGGATGACCATGTTCGCGTTGCCGCCAGTGACAACAGCGTCGGCCTTGGGATCGGCGTCCGCCAGGGACTGGGACTTACCATCCTGGCCGGCATATTCGTCGGTGATGATAACAGTCTTGACGCCCTGCTCTTCGATCTTCTTGCAGTTCATGATCAGGTCGGTGTCGGGGTTGCCGAAGCCTTCCTGGGAAACAACAGCGCCGTCCAGGTCCAGCCAGCGACACAGCTTAGCGGTCCAGTCAGAGGAGCGCTGCTTGTCGGCCAGGTAGACGTTCTCGTTGGTCAGGATCATGCCCACGAAGTTCAGGGTCTTGCCATGCTGAGCAAACAGGTCCTTCACAACGGGGTTGTTCAGGTGATGGTAGGTGGTGTTCTTATCGCAAGCGGACACGCAGTTACCGCTGAGGATAGCACCGTCCATGCCTTCGGTGGGGTTCATGATGGTGGACAGGGTGCGCTTGGCATCGACGCCGTACACATAGGTGTCGTGCATCAGGCCCTGGCTCTGCAGCATCTGAACATAAGCCACGCGGGGCAGGTTGGGCATTTTCTCCATGCCTTCCTTGACGCCGTAGGTCTCGAAGACTTCGGTCTCGTCGGGAGTGACATTCTTGGCCAGATCGCCCAGGAACTTTGCGGTCTTCAGGCCGGCAAAGCGGACAGCCTTCTCATGCTCGTGCTGATGCAGGCCATCCACAGGCTCGATCACAACCACCAGGTTGTTGGTCTGGGAGAAGGGGGTGTACTTGGCGCCCTCACCGCTCATATCGATGATGCCTTCCTGGAAGGCCACGATCTTACCGGTGGTGACGACGGCGGAGCCGCGCAGCACATTGGTCTTGCCGCTGCCCACGGTGTCCACCTTGGAGATGACGCCGGGGAAGATGTCGCCGGGGCCCTCCACCTTGCAGCGAGGCTCGATCACGTCCTTAACGGGCATGATGCGGATGCTGTCGCCGGGTTTTGCGATTTCCAGTTCAACTGACTTGATATTCTCGTCTTCCAGAACCAGGTTCTTGATATCCTCTTTGCACACATAGAGGACACCAGCCTCAACCTTGGACTGGTCGGCGAACTGAATATCATGGATATTGACGTATCCAAGTTCCAGTTTCAATTTGAGCACCTCCATAATTTAAATGTATATCAGTTTCTTAAAAGCTTTAAGAAATTGACCGATGATTGTGTTTACTGCATGGCCGAGGCCATGGCGTTGTCGCACAGGCTGCAATCGATGGTTCGGAAATCCTGCCGCATATTTTCCGGCATATTGGGGAAGCGCTCTTTGCCGAATTTTTTGCAAGCGATGATACACTCTTCGATAATCCGCAGAGACTCGCTGTCCATCGTCTTTTTGCTTTTGGTGAGGAAGATGGTTTTGTACGGGGTCTCATTGGGCTTGATGCTGCCTGCCAGAGGATGGGTAAGGAGTTTGTGGCCGGCGTGGATATAATCCCGGGCCATGCGCATGATCTCGGTGTACTTCACCGGATGGAACTCCACCGTCACCTGGGAAGCGTATTTGTCCCGCACCATTTCGTTGTTGGTGATGATAAAGAAATCCGCCATGCTTGTCTCCTGCTTTTATCTGTTTTTTCGATAGAAGGAAGGGTCTTTATCCGATTTTCCGATAAATCGACCATTCCACACCCATTCTGTTTTCATTGTACACCAGCCGATGGATATTATCAAGAAAAATCGGCAGAATTGCAGCAAAAAAGCGACGGCCTGAAAAGCACTTGCTTTCACGCTGTCGCATTCTCCGTTTTCGAGCCTGAGAGATTCCAGCGATCCACCGATCACTGTTGCTCCTTGGGCGCCTGCTGGCTTTTCAGAGTCCGGTCCACGCTCGGTCCTTTTGCCTGAAAGTTTCGCGCCGTTTTGACAGAACAGCACTTGCATCTTCGGCGCCCCAAAGGGGTCTCTCCCGATCAGTTTCATCCCGCTTATTCAGTTCGTCTATATTTTAACACAAAGCACCGAAAAAGCAAGCTATATTTCTTGATTGCATTCATCGGTTTTTTGAATAAACTCTGGCGGGAGTATGTGGGAATCGAACCCACCTAAGCGGCTCCTAACCGCTATTACTGGTTTTGAAGACCAGAGGGCACACCAGCACCCATCTACTCCCATAATGGTCCCATAAAAGCCGTTGCCTATGTTATCACAATCTTTTGTAAAATGCAAGGGTCTCCGGCTCAATCTTTTGTCTTTTTCGTTGCCTTCCCTGTTTTTCGGAGTTATACTGAAAAAAAGCGCTTTGCGCACAGGGAGGTTTTGTCTAAAATGAAGCACAGTCTGCCTTACGACCACTACTACCGCTACCAGGAAATCGCCGATCTGCTCCACGGCTATGAAAAAGACCATCCGGAATTTTTCCAGCTGTCGGTCATCGGCCGCACTCCCCAGGGGCGGGACATTCTGGCCTGCACCATCACCAATACCGCCACGGGAAAGCCGGAAGACAAACCGGCCTATTATATGGAGGCCAACATCCATGCCGGTGAGGTCACCGGGTCCATGGTGGCCATTTACTTCCTGGACACCCTGATGAGCAATCTGGAAGATGACCGCATCCGGCAGATTCTGGGCCGGTATACCCTGTATGTGGTGCCCCGTCTGTCCTGCGACGGTTCCGAGCACTATCTCACCACCGCCGACTATGTCCGTTCGGCTCCCCGGCCCTATCCCACTGAAAAGCGCCAGAACGGCCTGCACAAGGGAGACATCGACGGCGACGGCGTGGCCCGGCTGATGCGGGTCCCCTCCCCTTACGGCGTGTGGAAGATCTCTTCCAAGGATCCCCGGCTGATGGTGCGCCGCCGTCCCGACGAAACCGATGGGGAATTTTATAATGTATACCCGGAAGGCATCATTGAAAATTACGACGGCCTCCATGTGACCATGGCGCCCAGCGAGTTCGGCAACGACTTCAACCGGAACTATCCCATCGGCTGGCAGGACGAGAGCCAGCAGGCCGGGGCCGGAGCCCATCCCCTGTCCAATCCGGAAACCCAGGCCAACGCCGCCTTCCTGCTGGCTCATCCCAATGTGTGCTGCGTGGTGGATATGCACACCGCCGGCGGCCAGATTCTCTACACCCCCGGCTACAAAAGCGCCAAGGACGCCATTCCTCAGGATATGGCTCTCTACCGCGCTTTGGGCAAAATGGGCACCGAAGAGAATGGTTTCCCCCTGCTGAACATCTATGACGAATATATGCCGGCTTCCGCGCCCCAGACCTGCGGCGGCTTTGATGATTTCTGCCACTTCCTGCTGGGCGTTCCTGCCTTCACCATCGAATGCTGGGATCTGGCCCGCCGGGCCGGTGTGGAAGAACACTATCCGCCCAAAGAAAACCTGTCCCAGGAGGAAGAAGAGGAGATCGCCGTCAAATACCTGCGCTGGATGGACGAAAATCTCTCCCCGGAAGAAGGCTTCCTTCCCTGGAAGCCCTTCCAGCATCCCCAGCTGGGACCGGTGGAGATCGGCGGGGCCAACTACAAGCAGGTTTCCCAGAATCCGCCCATCAAATTCTTGGAGCAGGAGCTGGAAAAGCACACCCGCTTCATCCTGCGGCTCATCCCCACCCTGCCCCGGGTCTGCTTTGACCGGGTACGCACCCAGGAAGTGGGCACCGGACTGTATCTGGTGGAAGCCATCCTGGGCAACCGGGGTTTCATGCCCACCTATGTGTTCCGGGAAGGCCTGAAATACAAGACACTGAAAGAACTCACCGTTACCCTGTCCGGGGAGAACATCCTGCTGCCCCAGAAGGACGCCTGCAAAAACATCGGCCATCTGGAGGGTTTCTCCAGCGTCAAGGCCCGCAACGAAGGCATGGGCCCCACCACGGAGGAACGGGATCCCATGCAGAAAAAGGTCACCTGGCTGGTACAGGGCCAGAAGGGAGAAACCATTACCCTCCTTTGCCAGGGCGGCCGCATCGGCAAGGTGAGCGCTCAGGTTCAGCTGGGCGAGTAAATCTGCCTATCGATATTTTCGATCAATCCCATACTATATATTATATAATGTATCAGACACAAAAAGCCTGCCGGTGTTCCGGCAGGCTTTTTGATTGTTTATAAAACACCTTACAGAAGAACCCGGGCGTCTCCCACTTTTTTGGTAACCTTTTCCCGGTCCAGAGTTTCCAGGATCACCATTGCGTATTTCCGGGAGGTTCCCAGCAGATCCCGCACCTCGCCCAAAGTGATCTGTCCCTGAGCACGGATCTGCTCCTTGATCCGCTCCACCGCCTCGTCATAGTGCTGCCGGGCAAAGCAGATCTGAGCATCCATCCGCACCAGGGTTCCGGCGCCGATCAGGGCGTTGTGCACCTGCTGGGCCTTTTTCTGATCCTTGCCCATCTGGGCCAGTACATCCTCGGTGGCCGGCGGAGCATAGCCCCCGTCCAGATAGATCTTCTCCATCTCCTTCATCATCCGGGAGGCTTCTTCGTCCAGTTTCACCTTGAATTTGAACAGGGACACCAGACCATTTACGATCTTGATCCGTTCCACTTTTTCATAATAGGCCAGCATACCGTCAGCCACCGCCTGCTCCTGGCGGGGCAGAAACCGGGTGCGCACCTCTTCCTTCTTCATGCCCTCTTTCAAGGGATTGGCGGTGTGATACTCCCGCAGAATCTCGCTGAGGCGCTTGCCCTGGGCTTCGGCAAAATCCCGGTGGAGATACAGATCTCCCGCAATCCGGACGATCTTACCTTCCTGCTCCAGCTCTCCGGCCAAGGCTCTGGCCTCTTCCAGGCTGGCGCCAAACTGCACGGCCACAAAGGAAAGCGGCCGGTAATGGGGACTTCCCTCCCGGATGCCCTGCTCGATCTTGTCCTTCAGGCTGCCCTTTTCCAGCACCCGCAGCCCTTCCAGAGCCTGTTCATCCCCACGGCGGCGCTTGAAGGGGCTGGGATCCAGCACCACACCGCCGCCCACAGTCTCCAGGGGCGAATAAAACCGCACCACAAAATGGTCTCCCGCCTTGAGGGCCACTTCCTCTTCCAGCCGCAGCTGGGCGTAGGCGCTCTGACCCGCTTCCAGCACATCCCCTTCCAGCAGCACCGCTTTGCACAGCACTTCCCGGCTGCCGTGGTAGAAATGGAGACGGCTGGTGTTTTTGATGACCCGTTTGGCATCTTTCAGCACATTCAGACGCACATCCACCATCATGGTAGTGTGCATGGAGCCGGGCACGGCCACCACATCGCCACGCTGGATATCGCTTTTTTTCAGGTTGGAGAAGTTCACCGCCACCCGCTGTCCGGCATAGGCGGTGTCCACGCTTTGGGAGTGCACCTGGATATTGCGCACCTTGCCCATCTTTTCCCCGGGGTAGAGCATCACCTCATCCCCTTCTTTCAGCTGGCCTTCGATCATGGTACCAGTGATGACCGTGCCAAAGCCTTCCATGGAAAAGACCCGGTCCACCGGGATGCGGAAGGGGATGTCCATCTTTTTGCCGCCCAGAAGGGAAATCTGGCGGAAAATCTCCTGGCGCAGATCTTCAATGCCCTCTCCGGTATAGGAGGACACCGGAATCAGGGGGGCATCCTCCAGAAAAGTTCCCTTCACCTGGCTGCGGATGTCCTCGGCCACCAGCTCCCGCCAGTCCTCATCCACCATATCGGTCTTGGTGAGAACAATAATGCCGTGCTGGATTTCCAGCAGAGACAAAATACCCAGGTGCTCCACCGTCTGGGGCATGACCCCTTCGTCGGCGGCCACGATGAGCAGGGCCAGGTCGATGCCTCCGGCCCCCGCCAGCATATTGCGGACGAATTTTTCATGGCCGGGCACATCGATGATGCCCGCTCTCCCGCCGTCGGGCAGGTCCAGATAGGCAAAACCCAGCTCAATGGTGATGCCCCGCTTCTTCTCCTCCCGCAGCCGGTCGGTTTCAATGCCGGTGAGTGCCCGGATCAGGCAGGTTTTTCCGTGGTCCACATGACCGGCGGTGCCGATGATGACGTTGTTCATTGTGATTCCTCCCCGGCGCTTTTACTGGGCGCCCCCTGTGACCTCCAGCAGACACTGGGCGATATAGCCAAAATACTCTTCCTGTACAGTGCGCATATCCAGCAGCAGACGATCCTTGGAGATGCGTCCGATCACCGGGATGCGGCAGGAGCGCAGCCGGCTTTCCATCTGATCCACCGTGACGCTTTCATGTTCCATGGCCACCGCCCAGGTGGGAAGCATCTGGGTGGGCACGCTGCCGCCGCCAACCTGGCCTTCCTCCTGAGACAGAGCACAGGAAAGGCCGGGCACCTTTTTCAGACGGCGCAGCAGACGGCCCCCCTTGCTGCGCAGTTCATCCATGGACATGGAGAGCATCCGGTAAGTGGGGATCTTCCGGGCGATCTCATCGGGCTCCAGATAGATGCGCAATGTGGCTTCCAACGCGGCCAGAGTCAGTTTGTCGATACGCAGCGCCCGTGTAAGAGGGTTTTTCTTCATGGCGTCCACATATTTCTTTTTGCCGATGATGATGCCGGCCTGAGGCCCGCCCAGCAGCTTGTCCCCGCTGAAGGAGGTCACATCGGCTCCGGCGGCCATGGCCTGCTGCACTGTGGGCTCGCTTTCGATGCCGAACTGTGCCAGATCCACCAGGGCGCCGCTGCCCAGGTCGTAGATCACCGGCAGATCGTGACGCTTTCCCATCTCCACCAGCTCTTCCACCGACACTTCCTCTGTAAATCCCATGATCTTATAGTTGCTGGTGTGCACCTTGAGGAAAGCGGCGGTATCCGGACCGATGGCGTTTTCATAATCCGACGGGTGGGTCTTGTTGGTGGTGCCCACTTCCAACAAAGTGGAGTTGCTCTGCTCCATGATCTCGGGCACACGGAAAGAACCGCCGATCTCCACCAGCTCCCCGCGGGAAACGATGAGCTGCTTGTTTTTCGCCATGGTGCCCAGCACCAGCATGACGGCGGCAGCGTTGTTGTTGACCACCAAAGCGGCTTCCGCCCCGGTGAGGCGGCAGATCAGATCCTCCACATGGCTGTACCGGCTGCCCCGGCGTCCCTTTTCGCAGTCATACTCCAGGGTGTTGTAGTTTTCGGCCACATCCATGGCGGCCTGGGCGGCCTCGCGGCACATCACCGCTCTGCCCAGATTGGTGTGCAGCACGATACCGGTGCCGTTGATCACCGGCCGCAGGCTCATGCGGCTGTTCTCCTCCACCTGCTGCAGCACCGCCCGGCTCACCCCTTCCAGGGTCAGGTCCGGCTCTTCGCCCCGGAGGATCTGCTCCCGCAGAGCGTCCAGCACCTGGCGCACCCCATCGGTCACCTGGCTGCGGCCCTCTTCCATGGCTTTTTTCACCTGGGGCTGGGCCAGCACCTCGTCCACCTTGGGGATCGAACGCAGCAATTCTTTTTTGATCTCCATCTCTATCTCATCCTGTCTTTTGAAAATTCATCGTCCCGCCCAAAAGGCGGCCATAATGCACTTATTATACATCATCCCCAAGCCCTCCCGCAAGGCCGGGGAAACAGGAAAAAAGGCCGGACTTGCCGGCCTTTTTTCTATTCTGCCTGAAAAACGCAGCGGTAACCGCCCTTTTCCTCCTGATAAAGCCCTTCCAGATCGGTGGCCCCTTCCACCTGGGGTTCTCCCTCCTGGGCAAAGCGCACGCACACGCCGCAAGAGGCGCTGAGAGCCCGGGGCACCGGCATCATCTGGGCGTTAAGTCCCTGGCGCTTTTGTTCCCGCTGAAAGGTTAAAGCACCGAAATGAGTGTAAAATGTGGCGATATAGGTCACGGCTGCCGCTCCTTTTCCTTTTGTTTTAACCGATGGTCAGTTTGAACTCTCCATCCCCTTTTGTGACGGAGACCTTCAGACCTTTATTTTCGGCGAAACGAGTGATATTGTCAACAGCCACTTGATTGTCCACCAGCACCTGGGCCTTGTTTCCGTTTTTGCTCAGAGCCTTCTTGGTGAGGATCACCGGTTCGGGGCAGGAACGGCCCCGGGCGTCTACCACATTGTTGTCAGCCATGATTCTTTCCTCCTAGCTGTTCTTTTTCTGTTTCTGGATGTTTACAAAGGCGATGACAGCCACCACCACAAGACCCACGATCACAGCGATCTTGCCGTTAGGCGTGGGGCCTTCGGCAGAAGCGGCCAGCTTGAAGTTATGGCAGAAGGCAGCGCCCACAAAGAGGCCCAGCACGGTAACGGCGCTGTCGCTGTTGCCGCTGCCGGCCAGGATCAGCTGACGCAGGGGGCAGCCGCCCAGCAGCACGCTGGCAAAGCCCACCAGCACCATGCCCAGGGCGTTCCACACACCGTCGGTGTGAGCCACCGGCTGACCGGCAAAGCCCAGAGTGAAGTTGCCTGTGATCAGGTTGCCGATGAGGGCGGCCACGATGATGGCGATAAAGCCCCACAGCAGATAAAAGTCCTTAAAGAGCACGGCGTCCCGGATGCCGCCCACCATGCAAAGGCGGGTCTTCTGGCACAGAGCGCCCACCACCAGACCGGCCACAAGGGCCAGGATCAGCGGAGCCCGCATGGAGCCAGGGCCTTCTGTGCTGAAATAGATCACAGGAGGCGCAGCCACCACCAAAACCAGAAGAGCCACATTGATGGCAGAGATCATGCCGCCTTCCAGCGGGCTCTGCTCATAGGTGCGCCGCAGGCTGAAGCCCTGGTTCAGGCAGAAGATGCCTGCCAGAATGCCAACCACAAAACCCACCAGGCCCACAACAGCATTCAGATCGCCGCCGGCGATGCGCAGCACCATCCGCAGGGGGCAGCCCAAAAACATCAGCGCACCCACCATGACGAAAAAGCCCAGCACAAACCGGGTGACGGGAGAAGAACCTCCCTGGGCCTTGAATTCCTTGCCGGCCACCGACATAATCAAAGCGCCCAGCACCAGACCGATGATCTCCGGCCGGATATACTGCACGATGGCAGCCTGATGCATTCCCACACCGCCGGCGATATCCCGGATAAAGCAGGCGATGCAGAAACCCATGTTCTTGGGGTTGCCGTTGGCCACCAGCAGCACTGCAATGGCGCCGATGATCAAACCGGTGAGGATCATCCATAGCGTCTTTTTGTTCTTCACGTTCTTCATTCCCCTTCTTTTCTCTTGGGAGCTTCCGCTCCATTGATTTCTCCGCCCATTTTATCCCATAGTTTCCAAAATGTATAATACTTATTTTTAATATTTCAAATGGTATTTATAGATTTTATCAATAAACATAGTCTTGTCCCCGGCTTTCATGTATAATAAGGGTACATCTGGACGGGCCGTGTCCCTTTGGGACGAAACGGCCTTTTTATTGGAGGGTTTATCGTGGAGAAAATCTATTTCGACAACGGCAGCACCTCCTTCCCCAAAGCCCCTGGGGTGGGAGACGCGATCCGGGATATCATCGAGCATGGGGCCTACAACATCAACCGGGGCGGCTATGAAGGCGCCTACGAAGTGGCCGACATGGTGCTCACCACCCGGGAGCAGCTGTGCCGTCTGTTTCATTTTTCAGAATCCCGCAATGTGGTCTTTACTCCCAGCATCACCTACTCCCTCAACTATGTGATCAAGGGCCTGCTCAAGCCGGGAGATCATGTGATCGTCAGCTCCATGGAGCACAACGGCCTGATGCGCCCCCTGGTGCAGATGGCCCATCAGGGCGTGAGTTTTGACGCCGCCCAGGCCGACCGGGACGGGGTGCTGGACCCCCAGAAGGTGGAGGACCTGATTCGCCCCAACACCCGGGCTGTGATGATGCTCCACGCCTCCAATCTGTGCGGCACCATGCTGCCCATCCAGAAGGTGGGTGAGATTTGCGCCCGCCATGGCCTGATCTTTGTGGTGGACACCGCCCAGACCGCCGGTGTCTTTCCTATCGACATGGAAAAAATGCACATCGACGCTCTGTGCTTCACCGGCCACAAGGGCCTGCGTGGTCCTCAGGGCGTGGGCGGCATGCTGCTGCGGGACGAGCTGTGTTCTCAGATGACTCCCCTCATCTCCGGCGGCACCGGCTCCCGCAGCGATAGCGAAGAAGTGCCCGACTTCATGCCCGACCGGTTTGAATCGGGTACCATGAATCTGCCGGGCATCGCCGGACTCCACCGGGCCCTTACCTATCTGGAGGAATACGGCATGGAAAACATCGCCCGGCAGGAGCTTGCCATCTGCCAGCGGTTCATCGACGGCGCCCTCACCCTGCCCGATACCCGCGTGGTGGGCAAACTGAATACCCAGGACCGGGCGGCCATCGTCTCCCTTGATTTTCAGAAGATGGACAATGCGGAAGTCTCCTTCCTGCTGGACAACCAGTATGGCGTCATGACCCGCTGCGGCCTCCACTGTGCCCCCCGGGCCCACAAGAGCCTGGGCACTTTCCCCCAAGGCACCGTCCGCTTCTCCTTCAGCCATCACAACACCCCGGAGGAAGTGGACACCTGCATCGAAGGTCTGCGGAAGATCCTCACCCAGGGCTAAAACAAACAAAAAAGCGGGACCCACGAGGGTCCCGCTCTAGCGTGTCGAAAAAGTGTCAAAATCCACTTTTTCGAATTTTTGCAAGGGTCTGCGTGCAGCCATTTGGCCACACTTGCCCCTCTCGATCCGCAAAAATCCACGCACAGGTCGCGGCTTTTTGCAAATCAATAGGGGGTAAAACAAGCAATCTCTTTTCGCTGTTGGGTCGCTCAGCAGCCCGAATGCTTTTTACTTCACCACGATGCTCTTGCCGTCAAAGGGCTTCACATACCCCACCAAACGGGCGTCGCCGGTGAACTCTTCCAGCTGACGCAGCAGCTCCGGCGCTTTGTGCTCCGGCAGGGAGATGAGCAGACCGCCGGCAGTCTGGGGATCGTAGAGCACATCGCTCAGCTCCAGAGACACCCCGGCTCCCATCTCCACATCGTCCTGGAGATAGCCCCGGTTGTTATAGGCCCCGCCGGGAATGATCCCCTCCTGGGCCAATTCCAGGGCCTTCTTTTCCACCGGCACCCGGCGGGAATCGATAACCAGCGTCATACCGCTGCCCGCCGCCATTTCGTAGGCATGGCCCAGAAAGCCGAAGCCGGTGATGTCGGTACAGGCATGAGCTCCCACCCGGACCATGCAGTCCCGGGCGTTTTTGTTCAGGGTGGTCATCAGCTCCACCATGCGCTTATATTCCCCATCGGTGAGCAGATCGGCTTTGCCGCCGGTGGACAGAATGCCGGTGCCCAGGCTCTTTGTGAGCACCAGGGCGTCACCCACCTGGCATCCGGCGTTTGTCAGCACATCCTTGGGATGGATGAAGCCGGTGACGCACAGGCCGTATTTGGGTTCTTCGTCTTCGATGGTATGGCCGCCGGCAATGATGGCGCCGGCCTCCTGCACTTTGGCATAGCCACCCGCCAGTATTTCGCCCATGATGCTCACCGGCAGGCAGGAAGGGAAGCAGATGAGGTTCATGGCCGTCGCCGGAGTGGAGCCCATGGCGTATACATCACTGAGGGAATTGGTGGCCGCGATCTGGCCAAATACATAGGGGTCGTCCACCATGGGGGGAAAGAAGTCCACTGTCTGCACAATGGCCAGATCCTCCCGCACCTTGTAAACGGCGGCATCGTCGCTGGAATCAAACCCCACCAGCAGATTTTCGTCCTGGAATTTGGGCAATTTGGCAAGGACGTCATTGAGGACACCCGGTCCTATCTTGGATGCTCACCCACCGCTTTTGGTCAGCTCAGTGAGCCTGGGTTTTCCGTTCATTGCCATTACCGCCTTTCTCTTTTGTTTTCACCGGCCGCGGGCCGATGTCATTGCATATCATATCGCAACAAACCGCTCTTGGCAAGGGATAACCTTGCGGGAAGCCACAATGAAAGGAAGCCTGATTATGCATTTCAAGCAACTGGAAGCCTTTGTGAATGTGATCAAGTTCAAAAGCTTTTCCAAAGCGGCAGAGGAAATCTATCTTTCCCAGCCCACCATCAGCGCTCACATCAGCGCATTGGAAAGCGAATTTGGCACAAAGCTCATCATCCGCTCCACCAAGGAAGTCTACCCTTCCAAGGCGGGAAAAATCTTCTACGAATACGCCAGCGAAATGCTGCGTATGCGGGACAAAGCCATTTTGTCGGTGAAAAGCTGCGCCACCGATATCCGGGGCACACTGGAGATCGCCGCGTCCACCGTCCCCTCCCAGTATCTTCTCCCTGAGCTTCTGCCCCAGATGGCCAAGGACTATCCCAATCTGTTTTTCGAGCTGAAGCAATATGACAGCCGGGAAGTGGCCAACCACATCATCAACATGGACGCCGAGATCGGCATTGTGGGCACCCAGCTGGAAAAGAACAAATGCGTCTTTGAGCCCTTTGCCTCCGACCAGTTGGTTCTCATCACCCCCAACCTGGAAAAATACCGGGAGCTGAAAGGGGATTTTCCTCTGTCCATGCTGAAAAAAGAGCCCTTTATCCTGCGGGAATACGGCTCCGGCACCCGAAAGGAAACCGAGGAATCCCTGAGCAACATGGGCGTGGATCCCAAATCCCTCCACCTCATCGCCCAGATGGACAGCACCGAAAGCATCAAACAGGCGGTCTCCAAGGGACTGGGCGTCTCCATCACTTCCCGCATCGCCGCAGAGGATTACGCCCGCTTCGGCCTGCTTCTGATTTTTGATCTGAAGAGCGAATTTCTAAAGCGGAAATTCTATTTCGTCTACCACAAGGACCGTCCCCTTTCCCCGGCAGCAGAAGCTTTTATGAAATTTGCCCGGGAATATTTTGAACAGCATCCGGAAAAAGCCTGATCCTCTTTCTCTGGGCGCATGGACTGCGCCAGGAGAGTTTCGCGGCACAGGAAAAGCGCGGCCTGACCCTTGGTTTGTCACAAGGTTGGCCGCGCTTTTATTTTTTTGCCCATTGGGCTTCCAGCAGTTTGCGGAAAGCCTGTTCAAACTGTGCATCCTGGGCCTTTTCCCTCTTTTTCGGCCCCCGGGTTCGTCCACCGCCCCGGCGGACCTTCTGCCCCACATGACGGGAAAAGAGCAGGCCCTGGATATTTTCCCCGGTGAACAAAAGTCCATCCTGACTTACGGCCCGGCATCCCTTCCCCAAAGCCAGGGCCGCCACCCCATAATCCTGGGTCACAACGATGTCCCCTTTTTCCACTTCATTGATAAGACGCAGATCGGCGCTGTCCCTCCCTTTGTCCACCGTGATCACCTGGCTGTATCCGTCATCAATCCGGTGGCTGGTGTCGGTGACCATCACCAGCGGGATGTGCTTTTCCCGGCACAGCCTGACGATGATCTCCCGCACCGGGCAGGCATCGGCATCCACCAAAACCTTCAAACATTTCCCCTCCTTTCGGCAGCAAAGCGGCAGCCGGTTGGCCGCCGCTTTGCTGTTTTTCTTTATTTAGAAATCCTCATCCTCTTCCAGATCCCAGTTCTGGAAATCTTCCACCATTTTCACAGCCTTGTCCAGGAAGTCACCCTCAAAATCCTGGATCTTTCCGGCATCGCACAAAGCGGCCAGCTTGGGATTGATGGGAATCTGGGCCAGCAGGGGCAGACCTTCCTCCGCGGCGGCCTGAGCGGTTTTGCTCTCGCCGTAGATCATGATCTTCTTGCCGCAGTCGGGGCACTCCACATAGCTCATGTTCTCCACCACGCCGATGACGGGCACATCCATCAGCTGAGCCATTTTCATGGCCTTTTTCACGATCATGCTCACCAGCTCCTGGGGAGAGGTGACGATGATGATGCCGTCCACAGGCAGGGACTGGAACACTGTCAGGGGCACATCACCGGTTCCCGGAGGCATGTCCACAAACATAAAGTCCACATCCCCCCACACCACATCGGTCCAGAACTGCTTGACAGTGGTGGCGATCACCGGACCGCGCCACACCACAGGGTCGCTTTCATGCTCCAGCAGCAGGTTGATGGACATCAGATCCACGCCGCTTTCGCTGTGGGCCGGCAGAATGCCCTGGCCGTTGCCCCGGGCCTTCTCATGAACGCCGAAGATCTGGGGAATGGAGGGGCCGGTGATGTCGGCGTCCAGCACGGCGGCCTTGTAGCCCTTTCTCTGCATGGACACCGCCAGAAGAGAAGTGACCAGGCTCTTGCCTACGCCACCCTTGCCGCTGACGACGCCAATGACTTTGTTGACGCGGCTGCCCGGATTGGGTTTTTCCACCATATTCCGGGGAGAATTGCGTTCCCCGCAGTTTTGGCTGCAAGTTTCGCAGTTGTGTGTGCACCCTTCGCTCATGGAATGTGCGCCTCCTTATCAGATAAAGTATCGCATAAACTGCATTTTCCATTTGTTTGCCGCCGGAGTCTCCCGGCTTCCCTATTATAACCCCTCCCGGGGAAAGCCGCAAGTGGGGAAAAATCCCCGTGAATTTGGGAAACCCGGTTCTTTTTTCCCCCACTATGTGCTACAATGGCACAGACGGAAACTTTGACCCATATCCCAAGGAGGACTGCTATGCTTTTGATCGAACTTCTCAAGGCGGTGCTTTTCGGCCTGGTGCAGGGCATCACCGAATGGCTCCCCATCAGCTCCACCGGCCATATGATCCTGCTGGACGAGCTGGTCCATCTCCGCTGCACCCCGGAATTCTGGAACACCTTCCTGGTGGTGATCCAGCTAGGCTCCATTCTGGCGGTGGTGGTGCTTTATTTCCATCAGCTCAACCCCTTTTCTCCCAAAAAGGACCGGAACCAGAAGATCGATACCATTTCCCTATGGCTTCATATCATTGTGGCCGCCATTCCCGCCGGCGTGTTGGGCATCCTCTTCGATGAAGCAGTAGAGCGCATCAGCACCGCCTCCGTGGTGGCTCTGGCCCTTATCATTTACGGCATCGCCTTTCTGGTGCTGGAAAGAAACAAGCGCACGCCCAAGGTGGACCAAATCGACCGCCTGAGCTATAAGACCGCCTTTCTCATCGGCGTATTCCAGTGCCTCTCTTTGGTTCCCGGCACCTCCCGTTCCGGTTCTACCATCCTGGGCGCATCCATTCTGGGCTGCTCCCGGAAAGTGGCTTCGGAGTTTTCCTTCTTCCTGGCCATCCCGGTGATGCTGGGCGCCAGCTTCCTGCGGCTTTTGAAGGTGGGCTTTGCCTTTACCGGCGCTGAGTGGGCCGTGCTGCTCACCGGTGCTGTTGTGGCCTTCCTGGTCTCCCTCTTCGCCATCCGCTTCCTTCTGCACTATATCCGCCGCCACGATTTCACAGCCTTCGGCTGGTATCGCATCGTGCTGGGACTTCTGGTGCTGGGCTATTTCTATATCCTCAAATAATCTCATGCAAGGGCCAGCGGCTTGCTGCCGGCCCCATTCTTCTCTTTGCCCCGGCAGGTTTTCCATGCCCGGGCAAAGAATATTTTCCTGTGAGGTTATGGACCAGATACGCTTTTGACAGTCTAAGAGCCGGAGAAAATTTTTCCGGCTCTTTTCTCTTTTAAAGGGCTGTGGTATACTGCTTTCATCGGCCATTTTACAAAAATACAGAAAGGAAGGCACTTTCCCATGAAAAGTCTCGGCTATTACAACGGCAAGATCGGCGCTCCGGAGGAGCTTACCGTCCCCTTTACCGACCGGGGGCTTTATTTCGGCGACGGCGTCTACGACGCCACCACCTCGGCCAACCACATCCCCTTTGCCATCGATGATCACATCGACCGGTTTTTCCGCAGTTTCCAGGCCGCCCGCATCCCCTTTGCCATGAGCAAACAGGAGCTGCGCCAGCTTTTGTGCGACCTGTGCGCCCAGGTGGAGGACGGCTGCTATCTCCTTTACTGGCACACCACCCGAGGCTCGGGAGAGCGGAATCACGCCTTTCCTCCCCAGGGCACACCGGCCAATCTTCTGGTCTACCTCACCCCCTGTGAGATGACCCCGCCGGAAAAGGTGCTCACGCTGATGACCGCCCCCGATATCCGCCATCATATGCTCAATGTGAAGACCCTCAACCTGCTGCCCAATGTGCTCACCGCCCAGCAGGCCGTGGAGCAGGGTGTGGACGAAGCCGTCTATCACCGGGGGGATTATGTGACCGAAGGCTTCCACAGCAACATCATGATGATCAAGGACGGGGCGCTGTGCACCCCTCCCGCCGACAACCTGATCCTGCCGGGCATCACCCGCAAGCACCTGATGGAGCTGGCCCACAAGATGGACATTCCGGTGAAGGAGGCCCCCATCACCCTGAAAGAGCTGTTTGATGCCGACGAAGTGCTGGTGACCAACTCCGGTGCTTTGTGCAACCGGGTGAGCCACATCGACGGCAAGCCGGTGGGCGGCAAGGCCCAGGATCTGGTGAAGCGTCTCCAGGACGCCTATGCCGCCTGGTTCAACGAAGAGACTCACAGCCAGACCTTCTCCTGCTGATAAGCGGCGTGACCGCCTGTAAAACCCAAAAATGGCGTTGGCCGCTTTTCGCCACAGCGTAAAAAATCCCGGGGAAATCCCCGGGATTTTTTCTTTTGCTCTGAATTATTTTTTCTGGCTGCGCTTTTTGGAAGCGTGGCGGAACACCGGTACCAGCAGCTCATGGAGCACCATGGGCACGGCGGACACCGCCGTCAGAATGAGCCACTCGTTGAGATGCAGGCTGTATGTGCCAAACACCCGGACCAGGAAGGGAATCTCGGTCACAGCGATCTGAAGCACAAAGCCGATGATCACAGCCAGGATCATAAACCGGTTTTCCATCAGGTTGTTGCGGAACACCGATTTCTCCACATTGCGCATACCGATGGCATGGAACAGCTGGGAAATACCCAGCACGGTAAAGGCAAAGGTCTGGCTCTCGGCCAGAATGGCGCTGTCGCCCAGAATCTTGTCGATGGCGCCGATGGTAATCGCGCTGCCCTCCTGCAGAAGCATACGCACCGGCACAAAGAGGAACGCGCCCAGAGTCAAAAGACCGATCACCGCACCATAGAACAGCGTCATGGCCAGGCCGCCTTCGGCAAACAGGCTTTCCGAAGGATCCCGGGGCGGACGGCGCATGGTGAGTTTGGAGTCATTTTTGTCCACGCCCAGAGCCAGACCGGGCAGAGAGTCTGTGATCAGATTGACCCACAGGATGTGGATGGCTTTCAACGGCGCGGCCAGGCCCGCCAGAATGGCTACAAACATGGTGATGATCTCACCAAAGTTGGAAGAAAGCAGGAAGAGCACCGATTTTTTGATGTTGGCATAAATGCCCCGGCCCTCTTCGATGGCCTTCTGGATGGTGGCGAAGTTGTCGTCGGTGAGCACCATATCGGCGGCGGATTTGGCCACATCGGTGCCGGTGATGCCCATGGCCACGCCGATGTCGGCGGCCTTCAGGGAGGGGGCGTCATTGACGCCGTCACCGGTCATGGAAACGATATATCCCTTCTGCCGCAGGGCCTTGACAATCATTACCTTATGCTCGGGAGACACCCGGGCAAAGACCCGCAGATCGTCCACCACCCGGCTCAGCTGATCCACCGTCATGGTATCCAGCTGCTCGCCGGTCATGCACTGATTTTCTCTTTCGGCAATACCCAGTTCCCGGGCAATGGCAAAGGCGGTATCCTTGTGGTCGCCGGTGATCATCACGGTGCGCACCGAAGCACCCTTGAAGATCTCCACGGCGTCTTTGGCCTCGGGACGGGGCGGGTCAATCATGCCCACCAGACCCACAAAGGTCAGACGCTCTTCGCACACCTGGGGGGCATCGTCCCGGAAAGCCAGGGCCAGCACCCGCAGGGCATCCATGGACATTTCCCGCATGGCCGATGTGATCTTCTCTTTGTCCGCCGGGGTGATCTCACGCACCGTTCCCCGGTCCAGAATCCGGTCACAGTGCTTGAGCACCTGGTCGGGAGCACCCTTGGTAAAGGAGATATTCCCCTCCCCTTCCCGGTGCATGGTGGTCATCATCTTCCGGGTGGAGTCAAAGGCGATTTCATCGATACGGGGCAGTTTTTCCTCCAGTCCCTGACGGGTCAGCCCCAAAGGCGTGCCCATATCCAGCAAAGCGATTTCGGTGGGGTCGCCCAGCCGCTGGCCATTTTCGATGGAAGCGTCATTGCAGAGCATCATGCCTTCCACCAGACGGCGATGGGCTTTGCTGTCCATCTGATCGGCGGGGAAAATGGCCCCGTCGCAATAGGCCCGCACCACAGTCATTTTGTTCTGGGTCAGAGTACCTGTTTTATCGGAGCAAACCACGCTGACAGCGCCCAGGGTTTCCACCGAGGGCAGACGGCGCACAATGGTATTGACCTTGACCAGCCTCTGGACGCCCAGAGCCAGCACGATGGTCACCACAGCGGGCAGGCCTTCGGGCACAGCGGCCACCGCCAGAGAAATGGCAGTGATGAGCATTTCTGCCACATTCCGCCCCTGCACCAGGGCGATGAGGAACAGCGCCACGCACAAAGCAATGGCTACCACGCCCAGCATCTTGCCCAGGTCGGCCAGACGCTTTTGCAGCGGGGTCAGTTCTTCTTCCGATTCGTTGATCATCTGGGCGATGCGGCCGATCTGGGTATCCATACCGGTGGCTGCCACCACGCCTTCGCCCCGGCCATAGGTAACGCTTGTGGTCATATAACCCATGTTGATCCGGTCGCCCAAAGGAGCATCCTGGGGCAAAACGGCATTGCAATCCTTTTCCACCGGCACCGACTCGCCGGTAAGGGCCGATTCGTCCACTTTCAGGTTGGTGGTCTGGGTCAGGCGAAGGTCCGCAGGGATCTGCCGTCCCGCTTCCAGCACCACCACATCCCCCTTCACCAGTTCCGAAGCGGGGATCTCTTTCGTCACGCCGTCCCGGCGCACCATGGCCGTGGGGCTGGACAGCTTTTTCAAAGCCTCCAGAGCCTCCTGGGCTTTGCCCTCCTGCACCATGCCGATCACCGCGTTGAGCAGCACCACGATCAGCACAATGATGGCATCAGACACTTCCTTCAGCAGCAGGGAAATGGCCGCTGCCGCAAACAGGATGTAGATCATGGGTTCGTTGAGCTGGGAAAGGAACATCTGAAGTCTTGTCTTTCCCTTCTTTTCCACCAGGGCATTGGGGCCGTCTTTTTCCAGCCGGCTTTTGGCTTCCTGCTGGCTCAGGCCCTTTTGCAGATCGGTCTGCAGCTCCTGCTCCGTTTGAGAGACATTCTTGCTTTCAAACACCGCGTTCATCACCTCATCATGATTTTTCCTTCTTGCAATATACCCAAAAGAGAACCTTTTCAGCCTGCACACAAAAAGAGACTTTTTGCACACGAACTCCGTATGCAAAAAGTCTCGTTACCTCTCAGCAGGCCGTAAACGCAGGCGGGCGCCAGGATGTTGCGTTTACGCTTTGAACTACTCCCTTTTATGCTTTCATCTTACCGGTCCCGGCGCCGTTTGTCAAGCCTTTTTTGCCTGCGTCCAGCTGGCGGCGCAGCCGGCGGTAAATGGGCGGCATCCCCAGAAGGCCGGAAACCGCCTGGGCGGTAAGGCAAACTAGGAAGACGGCCAGCAGATGGGAAAAGGAGCCGGTCATCTCCAGGCAGAGTGCGGCGGCGGTAAGAGGGGCGCGCACCACGGCGGCAAAAAAGCCGCCCATGGCCAGAATCACCCAACTGGCCGCCCATTCTCCCGACAGGCCCACGCCTGCCATCAGACAGGCCCAGACGCCGCCCCACAGCGCCCCCATGGACAGCACCGGCAAAAAAAGCCCTCCAGGAGCACCAGAGCAGAAAGACAGGAGGGACAGAGCGGTTTTGGCGGCCAGCAGCCCCAGGAGCACGGACAGAACCGGCAAGCCCTCCACCAGCAGGCCCATAAGCCCTGCGCCGCTTCCCAAAGCCTCAGGCACCCAGAGCCCCAGCGCACCGGCAGCCAGAAAAGGAATGAGCATCCGTCCCGGCTCCCAGGAGATCCTGCCGTAAAGCCCTTGTCCCGCTGCCACGCCTTTGCTGTAAAGAGCTCCCAACACCCCCAGAAAGGCTCCCAGCAAAACCAGAATCCCTCCCATGCGCCAGCCCATCGGGCCATGCAGGGAGAAGCGGAACAGGGGTGTCAGGCCGAAAGGTGCGGAGGCCACATAATCGGCGCACACCGCCGCAGCCATGCAAGGAGTGAGCATCCGGGGCCGAAAGTCCCGGCGCAGGGCTTCCAGAGCAAAGAGGATACCGGCAAAAGGTGCATTGAAGGTGGCGGCAATGCCGGCGGCCGCACCGCAGGTGAGCATCAGCCGTCGCTCCTGTCTCTCCCGTTTTCCCAGCAGGGACAGTCCCTTGCCTGCCATGGCCCCCAGCTGCACCGAAGGGCCTGCCCGGCCCAGGGACAACCCGACCAGGGCGCATAGGGTACCGCCCAGGAATTTGGCCAGCACCGTCCGCAGCCAAGGAGCGTCAAAGGCTCCATCCAGCTCCCCCATCACCCGGGGCACACCGCCCCCTTTGATCTCCGGCGCCCAGCGGGTGAGCCGGTAAACCAAGAAGGCCAGGGCCATCAAAAGGGCAAACCACAACGGCAAAAACCAAAGATGGGTCCTCCCCATCTCCAGCCCCAGATCCAAAAGAACTCCGGCCCCCTCCAGGGCCAGACGGTAGCCCACGGCCAGACTCCCGGCCAGGAGGCCGCACATCGCCCCTTCCAGCAGATAAAAAAGCCCCTGCCGCCGCTCTTTCTCCTCTTCCCCGTTCACCGTGCTTCCTCCACTCTTTTTATTCTGCTCTTTCGTAGACAGTGGCCCCGGTATAGGTGATGGACAGGGTCATATCCACCACACTTTCCCTCT
This sequence comes from Intestinimonas butyriciproducens, assembly GCF_016901775.1. GTDB lineage: Bacteria > Bacillota > Clostridia > Oscillospirales > Butyricicoccaceae > Pseudobutyricicoccus. The sequence continues at coordinate 58,466 of NZ_JACJKW010000005.1, read as the reverse complement.
CGGGAAGTGAGAGATAGCCCCCATAAACCAGGCTCTGGTAGCCATAGTATTCGCCCACGATCTCAAAAGAAAACTCCGGATACCGGCGGATAAACTCCGAAAGGGGTATCTTTTCCCCTTGAAACGAGCCGAACCGGCCACAGTCGCTGAGAAAATGGATATAGGAAAAATCCTCGTCCACCTGCCGGATACTCACCTGGCCCTCTACCGGGCGAGGCGGTTGGGAAAGCTCCAGATATCCATCCTGAAAGAATAGACGCAGATCTCCATCCTCCCACACCATCCTATTCACCCGCCCGTCGTGCAGGCTATACGGGATGGAAGATTGAAAACGATAGACTACATCCACAAAACCGCCTCCTTTTTGCTGGCTATGGAAAACAGGCAGCAGATTTCATCACCTGCTGCCCGCTTGTTTAGTCCCGCTTTTCCTGTGCCGGCAGGAAATTGATCTTCTGCAGCTTGTTGTGCAAAAGCTCTGCGGCATTCATCATGGAATATTCCAAGGTCATGTCTTTTTCTTTCAGCTCATAGACGGCATCCACTCCGGCCTCCATCGCCTTTTCATAGCCCTGGCCTTTACTGCCCACCACGGCCACCACCCGGGCGCCGTATTTTTTGGCCACCTTGGCCACTTCCACCGGCAGCTTGCCCATCACCGACTGGGCGTCCATCCGGCCCTCTCCGGTGATGACCACATCAGGGCGCAGTTTCTGAAGCAGCGCTTCAAACCCCACCCCTTCATTGACGATCTGGAAGCCGGGAACCAGCTGAGCATCAAAGAACGCCATCAGCCCTGCGCCCATACCACCGGCCGCGCCGCTGCCCGGCGTATCCAGGATGTCTTTGCCCAGATCCTGCTTGACCACCTGGCTGAACCGGCGCAAGGCCTCGTCCAGCAGGGGCAGATCCTTGGGCTTGGCTCCCTTCTGAGGCCCGAACACATAGGCTGCTCCATGAGGTCCACACAGGGGATTGGACACATCGCAGGCCACCTGGAACTTGGCCTGACGCACCTTGGGATTCATGGTGGAAAGATCGATGGAATGGAGCTTCAGAAGCCCCGCCGCCCCCGACGGGATGGGGACCCCATCCTTATCCAGCAGCTGAGCCCCCAGAGCCTCCACCATGCCGGCGCCGCCGTCGTTGGTGGCGCTGCCGCCGATGCCCATGATAAACTGGGTGCATCCTTTTTCCAGGGCATCCTCGATCAGCTCTCCCACGCCATAGGTGGTGGAAGTAAAGGGATCCCGCTTCCAGGACGGGATCAGCGGGAGACCGGCGGCGCTGGACATTTCGATCACCGCCGTTTTGCCGTCGCCCATGATGCCATAGGCCGCCATGGTCTTGTCAAACAAGGGGCCGGTGACCCAGCAGCTCTGTTTTTTGCCGCCGGTGGCCAGAATCAGGGCCTCCACCGTGCCCTCGCCGCCGTCGGCCATAGGCACCTTGTACACCGTAAGCCCGGGGAACCGCTCCAGCAAAGCGCTCTCCGCCGTATCACAGAAATTTTTCGAAGTCAGGCTGCCCTTGAACGAATCGGGCGCAACCACAAAAATCATTTTTTCTTCCCTCCGCGCGATGCGCAAATTTTCCCTCACTCACAACAAACTGCCTCCCATTCTCCTTCTGAAAAGGGCGGCTAGCTTATTGGATAGACTCTACTATACAACACCCGCTGGAAAAATGCAAAAAAAATCATGTGAAATCTGTGAGAAAACCCTTGAAAATTTGACAGGATATAGTATACTGTTTCGGTAAACAATGATTTTTTCATTGATTATAGAAAGGACGGAGATTTCATGAAAGCATTGCAAGCCACAGAACATATCTGGTGGGTGGGAGCTCTGGACCCGGATCTGCGGGTCTTTGACATTGTCATGCACTCCGATCATGGCACCAGCTACAACTCCTATCTGCTGCGGGGCAGCAAAAAGACCGCCCTGTTTGAAACAGTAAAAGATAAATTTTTCGATGAACATCTGGAAAAGATCCGCCAGGTGATGGATCCCTCGGAGATCGACTACATCGTTGTGGACCACACCGAACCCGATCACTCCGGCTCGGTGGCCCGGATGCTGGAGATCGCCCCCAACGCCACCGTGCTGGGCACCCAGACCGCCCTGTCCTTTTTGCAGGAGATCGTCAATAAGCCCTTCCCCTGCCAGGCTGTCACCGAAAAAGACGAGATCGACCTGGGCGGCCTGACCCTCCGCTTCCTCCAGGTGCCCATGCTCCACTGGCCCGACTCCATGTACACCTATTGCCCCGAAGAAAAGGCCCTCTTCTCCTGCGACAGCTTCGGCTGCCATTACAGCGATGAGCGGGTGTTCAACGATCGGATCGACGGGGATTTCACCGAAGCTTATAAATACTACTTCGACAATATCATCGGGCCTTATAAGAACCCCCATATGCTGGGAGCTCTGAAGAAGATCGAAAACCTGGACATCCAGTTTATCGGCAATGGCCACGGTCCTGTGCTGCGCCGGGATATCCCCAAATATCTGGAGATGTACCGCACCTGGTCCCAGCCGGAAGCCAAAAAAGAGCCCATGGCTGCCATCTGCTATGTGTCTGCCTATGGCTACACCCGTCAGCTGGCCGAAAACATCGCCCAGGGCATCCGGGAAGGCGGCGTTTCCGATGTGCGTATGTTCGACCTGGTCACCGACGACAAGCAGGAGGCCTTCCAGGCCATCGTCCAGTCCGACGGTTTCCTGCTGGGCTCCCCCACCCTCATCGGCGATGCGCTGCCCCCTGTGTATGAAATGCTGCTGGGGCTCAACCCGGTGATTCACCGGGGCAAGGTGGCCGGCGCCTTCGGCTCCTTTGCCTGGAGCGGCGAGGCCGTGCCCAACCTGATGGAACGGCTCAAGTCCCTGCGCTTCAAGCTCCCCCTGCCCGGCCTGCGGGTCAAGCTGAAGCCCACCGAAGAGGATCTGGCAAATGCCCGTGAAATGGGAAAAGAATTTGCTCAGGCTCTGAAAAAGTAAAAAAAATTTTTCGCCCCCATCTGTTCCGGTGGGGGCTTTTTTCTGTCTTTTCTTCCTCTTTCTCCCTTTTGCTCTGTTCAATCCTGAGCGTATCTGATATAATACTTCCGAACTGAAAAAGGGGGAGCTTTCCCCCGTTTCTCCCCATTCTTATTCCAAGGAGGCCACCTGCTATGATGATACAAGTTTGCATCGGCAGTTCCTGCCATGTAAAGGGTTCTTACGAAGTCAAAACCATCTTCGAAAACCTGATCCGTGAAAACCAGCTGGAAGAGCAGATCACCCTGCGCCCCGCTTTCTGCCTGGGCAACTGCGGCGAAGGGGTGAGCGTCAAAATCGATGGGGAGCCCATCAGCGGCGTCACCACCGAAAATGCCGCCGACATCTTCCGCCAGTATGTGCTGAAAGGATAAGGCCATGGATGTTCTGCGCTTTCAGAAAGCCAACTGTAAGGACTGCTATAAATGCATCCGCCGGTGTGCGGTGAAAGCCATCGCCATGCGGGATCATCACACCGAGGTCATCGATGAGGACTGCGTCCTCTGCGGCCGGTGTGTGCTGGCCTGCCCCCAATATGCCAACCAGGCCCGGTGGGATATCCAGCCGGTGCGCCAGCTGCTCCAGTCGGGAAAGCCGGTATACGCCATGGTGGCGCCATCCTTTTCCTTCCAATACGGCCCCGATGAATTCGGGCCGCTGCGCCGTCAGCTGATGACCCTGGGCTTTGCCGACGCCTTTGAATCGGCAGAGGGCGCCTGCCTGGTGAAAACCCAGTATGAAAACCTGGTGGCCCAAGGGGACCGGGATGTGATCCTTTCTTCCTGCTGCCCCTCGGTGGTGCTGCTCATCGAGCGGCATTTCCCCTCTCTTACGCCCCTGCTGGCCCCGGTGCTCTCCCCCATGCAGGCCGAGGCCAAGCTGCTGCGCCGCCGCTTTGGCCCCGATGCCGCCATCGTCTACATCGGCTCCTGCATCGCCGCCAAAAACGAATGCGATGAGAACCCGGGTCTCACCGATTACGCTCTGACTTATGATGAGCTCAACGCCCTTTTTGTCAGCAATAAATTGCCGGTGGATCTTCACGGCGCCCAGTGCAGCCCGGAGCCCCGGCGGCGCAGCCGCTCCTTCCCCCTGCCGGGAGGGGTCATCGGCTGCATGAACAAACAGGAGGATTATTCCTATCTGTCGGTGGACGGTCTGGAAAACTGCATCGCCGCCCTGAATGAGATCAAGGCCGGCCGGCTGCACCGTTGCTTCATCGAACTGCGTGCCTGCACCGGTTCCTGTGCCGGCGGCCCCAAAATGAGTGCCGACGCCCGCAACCGGCTGGAAGGGCGCATCCGCATTGCCCATACTGCCGACACTCTGGAAGACTTTCCTCCCCAGCCCACTTTGCCCCTGGAACGCACCTTCCATCCCCGCTATTCTCAGGCCAAAATGCCCACCGAAGAAGAGATCCAGGATATTTTGCGGAAACTGGGCAAAAACAGCCCGGCGGATGAGCTGAACTGCGGTACCTGCGGCTACTCCACCTGCCGGGAAAAAGCCATTGCCATCTTCCAGGGCAAGGCCGATATCACCATGTGCCTGCCCTATATGAAAAAACGGGCGGAATCCCTGTCCGACAAAATCATCAGCAACTCCCCCAACGCCATTCTGGCCGTGGACAGCGCCCTGCGCATCAAACTGGCCAACCGGGCCCTGGCTGACATTCTCGGTCTGCCCGGGGACACGGTGTTCACCGGCCGTCAGGTCTCTGACCTGATGGATGACTTCGAATTCATTACCGCCTTTTCTTCCGGGGAGCACACCAAGGCCCGCAAAACCTATCTGGAAGCTTACGACAAATATGTGGAGCAGGTCTTTATCTCCGATGAAAGCAACAACCTGGTGATCTGCCTGATGAAGGACATCACCCAGGCGGAAAAAACCCGTCTGTCCCTGCAAAAAACCAAAAGCGAGGCCGTGGAAATCACCGACCAGATCATTGCAAAACAAATGCGCATCGTCCATGAGATCGCTTCTCTCCTGGGCGAGACGGCAGCCGAAACCAAGGTGGCCCTCACCCAGCTGAAAAACACCGTGGCCATGGAAGAGGAAAAACTGCCATGAACACATTATGTATGGAAAGCGGCTTTGTCAGCCTGAACAAGCAAGGAGAAGATCTGTGCGGCGATTTTTTCACCACGGTCTCCGACGATGACGCCACCACCTTTGTGCTCTCCGACGGCATGGGCAGCGGGGTCAAGGCCAACATCTTAGCCACCCTCACCGCCAAGATTTTAGCCACCATGACGGCCAACCATCTGTCCATCCGGGACAGCGTTACCACCCTGGCCCAGACTCTGCCGGTGTGCAGCGTGCGCAAGCTGGCCTATTCCACCTTCACGCTGATGCAGGTACTTCCCGACTGGCAGGTCTACCTGGCCCAGTTTGACAATCCCCAGGCCATTTTGCTGCGGGACGGCAAAAGCGTAGAGTATCCCACCCAGGAACTGATGGTGGGCGACAAGCGGATACTGGAAAGCCGCCTGACTCTGCAAAGCGGCGATGTGTTCCTGCTGATGACCGATGGAGTCACCCATGCCGGACTGGGGAACCTGATCCCTGATGGCTGGCAGCGGGAAGGGGTACTTCAGTATGTGGAAGAGATTTACACTCCGGAGATTTCGGCCAAGAACCTGGCCGCCCGGGTGGCCGATGCCTGCCGGGATCTGTATCTGGAGCGCATCGACGACGATGTGACGGTGGCCGTATTCAAAATGCGTACCCGGCAGGCGGTCAATCTTCTGGTGGGGCCGCCCCGTCAGCACGAGGATGACGAAGCCTTTATGCATCGTTTCTTTGCCAGCGAGGGAACCCATATCGTCTGCGGCGGCAGCACCGCCCAGATGGTCAGCCGCTATCTGGGGCGTCAGTTGATCATCAGCGAGGATTATGTGGACCCGGACATTCCGCCGGTAGCCAAGATCCGGGGCATCGACCTGGTCACCGAGGGCATCGTCACCCTCAGCCGGGTGCTGGAAATATCCAGCCGCTATGCTTCCTCCCAATCCATTCCCTCTCACTGGGACACCCGCAGCGACGCCGCTACCCAGATCGCCCGGGTGCTGCTGGAAGACGCCACCGATATCCACTTTTTTGTGGGCAGGGCGGTAAACCCCTCCCACCAATCCCCCTCCCTGCACATCGATTTTTCTCTCAAAATGAGCATCATTGAAAAATTGGAAAAAATCCTGCGTGAAATGGGCAAACGGGTCACAGTGGAATACTGCTGATCTTTCCCGAAAAGAAAACAGGAAAGGAACGAATATTATGGTTTTTGATACACAAGTACAGGAACTGAAATACCAGGCCCTCAAGGAAGTGGCCACTTTGGCCTGGCAAGACAATCTGGCCCGGGGGCTTCTGGGCAGCGCCGCCCGGCTGATTCCCGGCCCTCAGCCCACCATGCGCTGCTGCATCTACAAAGAACGGGCCATCATGGAAGAGCGCCTGCGCATGGCTATGGGCGGCGATCCGGAAAACGACAATGTGATCGAGGTCATCGACATCGCCTGTGACGAATGTCCCGTGGCCGGCATCCGGGTCACCGAATCCTGCCGTGGCTGCATCGCCCACCGGTGTATGAACGCCTGTCCTAAGGGAGCCATCTCCATTGTGAATCACCGGGCCGTCATCGATCAGGAAAAGTGCATCGAGTGCGGACGCTGTGTCAGCGCCTGCCCCTACAGCGCCATCGTCAAATCCTCCCGTCCCTGTGAAAACGCCTGCAAGGTGGGCGCTATCCACATGGACGAAAACAAAAAGGCCTCCATTGACAACCAAAAGTGTATCGCTTGCGGCGCCTGTGTCTACCAGTGTCCTTTCGGCGCCATTTCCGACAAATCCTTCATCCTGGACTGCATCGACCTGATCCAGAAATCGGAAAACAACCAGAAATACCAGGTCTTTGCCATTGTGGCTCCTTCCATTTCCAGCCAGTTCCATCATGCCACGGTGGAGCAGGTGGTTTCCGGCCTGAAGGCCCTGGGCTTCTTCAATGTGGTGGAAGTGGCCCTGGGTGCCGATATGGTGGCCTGGCGGGAGGCCCAGGAGCTGGCCGAAAAGAAATTCCTCACCAGTTCCTGCTGCCCGGCTTTCGTGGATTACATCCGCAAAAGTTTCCCCGACATGGCCCAGCATATCTCCCACAACCTGTCCCCCATGGGCGAGATCGCCAAGTACATCAAGCGCATCCATCCCGGCTGCAAAGTGGTGTTCATCGGCCCCTGCACCGCCAAAAAAGCCGAGCGGAAACAGGAGCGGGTGAAGGATCTGGTGGACTGCGTCCTCACCTTTGAGGAATTGCAGGCCCTCTTCGACAGCAAGGAGATCGACCTTGCTTCCCTTCCCGGTGAGGCCCTGGACAACGCCTCCTATTTTGGCCGGGTCTTTGCCCGCAGCGGCGGTCTGGCCGTGGCAGTGGAAGAGGCCCTGAAGGAATGTGGCATCTCCCCGGACGAGTTCACCCTCAACGCCATTTCCTGCAACGGCATCACCGAATGCAAAGCCGCCCTGCTCCGAGCCAGCAAGAATGTGCTGCCCAACAACTTCATCGAGGGTATGGCCTGCGAAAGCGGCTGCATCGGCGGCGCAGGCTGCATCACCCACGGGCCCAAGAGCAAGGCCGATGTGGACAAATACGGCCACGAGGCCATGGAAAAGACCATCAAGGACGCCATCGAAATCCTGAACTTCTAGGCAGCGTGACGCTGCACCCATACTGCGCTGCCGCGCTGGGCAACAGAACCAAGGCCGATTGACTGCAATCCAGCAAAGAGAGGAACAGCAGCGGGGCTACCCCGCCGCCGCAGCCAAAACTTTCTTTGCCCAGGCAAATACAACCGGCAATGGCAAAGAGCGGAACGACAGCGGGGTGGCGTGGCGCCGCAGCCATACTGCGCTGCCGCGCTGAGCAATAGAATAAAGCTTAATTAGCTACAATCCGGCATACAAAAAGTCCCTCCTGATCAGGAGGGACTTTTTTCATGTTGATTTTGTGCGCTGCATCCGGGGCTAAAACACAATGCCCGAAAATACCTCGCTTATTTTTCCATGATGTAGCCGAAGAGCCAGTCGTTGATCTCGTTCATCCGGCGGATACGATGCTTGGGTTTGCCGGAACGGGACAGCTCATGGTTTTCCCCGTGGAAGATGCACATTCTGGTGGGAACCCCCTTCAGCTGCAGAGCCGAATACATCTGGATGCCTTCGGGCAGCCAGCAACGGTAGTCCTCATCGGAATGGATGAACAGGGTGGGAGTCTCGGCGTTCATGGCATACTGCAGGGGAGAAGCTCTCCACAGGCCTTCCAGGTTGTTCCAGGGGGTGGCGCCGCCCATTTCACGCTGGCCAAACCAGGGACCGATGTCGCACACGCCATAGAAGCTGACCCAGTTGGAGATGGAACGCTGGGAGGCCGCCGCCTTGAACCGGTTGGTGTGGCCGATGATCCAGTTGGTCATAAAGCCGCCGTAGGAACCGCCGGTGACACCCAGCCGCTTCTCGTCGATCTGGGGATATTTCTTCAGCACTTCATCGGTGAAGGCCATCAGGTCATCATAGTCGATGGTGCCGTATTTGCCCCGGATGTCGGCAAATTCCTCGCCCCGGGCGGAAGAGCCTCTGGGGTTGCAGAAGAATACAAAGCTGCCGGCGCTGGCCATGACCTGCATCTCATGCATAAAGCCGCCGCAGTAGTTGGTGCGGGGACCGCCGTGGATTTCCAGGATGCCGGGATACTTTTTCTTGTCGTCATAATCCATGGGCAGCAGCACGAAGCCATCGATGCGCACGCCGTCCTTGTTCACGAAGGACAGGGGCTGAGGCTCGGCCACATACTTGTCTTTGAAGAAAGCGGTGTTGAACTGGCTCAGCTGCTTGTATTCGCCATTCTCCACATTGACTTCATAGACTTCCTGAAGCTTTGTGCCGTTGAGGCCCACGGTGAAGAACCGTCCTTCGCTGGCGCCAAAGAAGTCCACGCCAAAGGCAGGAGCGGTGATATGATGCAGCTGCTTTTCGCCCCGCTTCAGGGAGCACAGGCCGCTGGTATTGTCATAGGAGGTGACCAGATACAGAACGCCGTCCACCGCCTTCATGGAGTTGCCGCCGCCATAGCGCACATCGCAGCCGGTGGTGCAGCCCAGTTCCTCGGGGATGCCTTCGTAAACAGCTTCCACCTTACCGCCCTTGAGGGACACGGCATACAGGTTGTTGCCCGGGGCCGGATAGCCGTCCTTGATGGGGTTGGCGCTGAAAACGATTTCCCCATGGGCGTTATCAAAGCAGAAATTGCCGATGCTGTAAGTGCCGTCTTCCACCAGGCAGCTGGTCTCTCCGGTCTCCACATCATAGAGATAGAGGGCGCTGCTCTGGGCCCGACGGGCGTTGAAGGTGTGGCCGGTGTAAGCCACCTTGCCGCACTTGGAGCAGAACTTTACGCCGCCCACATCAAACAGGGGCTCGGTGAGGGCCTGCAGCTTCTTTTTCTTGGCATTATACAGATAGAGACGGTTGCGCTTTTTGTTGATAAAGCCCCGGCCGTTGAACCAGAAGGGCAGCTCATCCACCACTTCATAGTCCTTTTCCTCTTCCCAGGCCTTCTTGGCTGCCGCCAGCTTATCCCCCTTGAGGGCGGCAAAATCCGGACGGGCATTGTCAAACAGGGCAGCGATCAGGTACAGATCCTTGCCCACTTTTTTGGCTGTGGCGCCGTTGAGAGGCACCCGGAACAGCTCCTTGGCTTCGCCGCCCTCCAGGCTGATTTCGTAAAAGACGGTGAGCATTTCGCCCTTCTGCACCTTTTTCTTGTCGCTTTCGGCCCGCACACCGGGGAAAATCACCGATTTGGGGCTGTTGAAATCAAAGGAACGCTCGCTGTTGCCGGAAGTCAGCTGTCTGAAAGCGCCCTTTTTGGTGTTGAAAGCCCACAGGTTTGAGTGGTAGCTGTTGCTTTCCACATCGGCCTGAGAAACGCAGAGCACGCCATACTTTCCATCAGGAGAAAATTCCATGTTGGAGAGCATTTTGTAATTGGCAAAGTCAGGAACTTTGATCGGTTTCATACTGCTCAGTCTCCTTTTCCTGTTTTGAAAAAAGTCAATGGCCTTACGCCATGCAGGCAAGGTCTCCGCCCCATGGCAGAGCATCTTCCCTTTTCCCGCTGCTTCTATCATACCGCAGTCTGTGGAACTTGTCCACGAAATCTTGCCAAAAGACTGAATTTTAGTGTATATTATGAAAGAATCCACCGCAATTTTTGGTTGAATCGAAAGGAGAAAAACCATTGACCAGTTTGGAACCCCTTTTTGATACCCTCTCCCGCCTGAGTATAGATACCCTTCTGCGGGGAGCCATTTTCATTCTGGTGGGCTATGTGCTCATCCGTCTGATCCTGAAATTCCTGCGCCGGGCCCTGAACCGCACCAGCCTGGACACCCATATCGCCCACACCCTGATCACCGCCTGCCGCCTGGTGCTCTATTTCATTCTGATCACCATGGTCATGGGACAGCTGGGCATTTCCTCCACATCCCTTGTCACTTTGCTGGGCGTATTCGGCCTGGCTTTGTCCCTGGCCCTCCAGGACACCCTTTCCAACATCGCCGGCGGACTGTTTATTCTTTACACCAAGCCTTTTAAGGTAGGAGATTATGTGGAGCTCTGGGGCGTGGAAGGCACGGTGCAGCTCATCGGCTTCATCCACACCACCCTCACCACCATCGACAACAAGCTGATCTATGTGCCCAACGGCCAGCTGAGCAAGGACAAGATCATCAACTATTCCGCCGAAGGCCGCCGCCAGCTGGAAATGACGGTGGGCATCGGCTATGAGGACGACTCCGCCGCCGCCCGAAAACTGATCGAGCAAGTGGTCACCGCCGATCCCCGGGTTGAACAAAGCGAGCCGGTGTTTGTGAAAGTATGGGAGCTGGGGGACAACGCCGTCATTCTGCGCATCCGGGCCTGGGTAGCGGCCGGGGATATGATAGCTGCCCGCTGCGATCTGTACGAAGCCGTCAAGGACGCTTTGCAGCAAAACGGCTTCCACATCCCCTATCCCCAGCGACAGCTCCATTTTCCCGAAAAAGCACTGTAAAAGCAGCAAAAAGGAGACAGGCCGCAGCCTGTCTCCTTTTTTCATTTCAAAGTTATTTGTGCTCTTTCAGCCACTGAATGGCGCACTGGGTGTACACAGCCGCACCATAGGGCAGGGCATCCTCGCTGAAGAGGACTTTGGGATTGTGATTGGAGATCCGCTTGGTTTTGTCGTCCACGCCGGCGCCCAACCAGAAGATCTGGCTGGGGACTTTTTCGCCGAAATAGGCAAAGTCCTCGGAACCGGTAGCCCGGCTCTTTTTGGGGATCATCCGATCCTCGCCCACCACATCGGCAGCATAGCGCACCACTTCGTCGGTGAAGTCGGGATCGCAGTACATGGCCGGAGAAGAGAAGAGCCACTCCACTTCGGCGTCGCCGCCAAAGACCCGGGCGGTACCCACGCTGATTTCCTCCACACGCTGACGGAGATGATTGATCAGCTCTGCGTTAAAGCCCCGCATGGTGCCGTTGAGCACACCTTCCGAGGGGATCACATTGGTGGCCCCGTCGCCGAAGAGCATGGAGCCCACAGTGAGGGTGCACTGCTCGGCCGGGTTGACCTCCCGAGCCAGCAGCTCCTGAAGAGCCAGATAGATATGTACCCCGATGTTGATGGGGGAGATGCCGCTGTTGGGCGCGGCGCCATGGCACCCCTTGCCCTTCACATGGATGCTGAAACCATCGGCAGAACCCATGGTCAGTCCCTTGCCGTAGTCCAGAGTACCCACATCGGCCATGGAGCCTACATGAATGGCAAAAGCGGCGTCCACATGGGGATTTTCCAGCACGCCGGCTTCGATCATGGCTTTTGCGCCGCCGAAGGTCTCTTCGTTGGGCTGGAAGCAGATCTTCACAGTGCCTTCGATTTCGTCCTCGTGCTCTTTCAGCAGTTTGGCTGCGCCCAGCAGCATGGCCATATGCAGGTCATGGCCGCAGGCGTGCATGGCGCCGGGGTTCTGCGAAGAAAATTCCAGTCCGGTATCCTCGGGCATGGGCAGCGCGTCCATATCGCCCCGGATCAGGATGCACTTGCCGGGCTTTTTGCCTCCGGCCAGCACCACAAGGCCGCACTGGCAGATCTCCTGCACCTGATAGCCCATGTCTTCCAGCTGGGCTTTCACATATTTCACGGTCTCAAACAGCTCGTTGCGCACTTCCGGATGGCGATGAAAATGCCGCCGGTTTTCCACCAGCTCAGGGACCAGCTGATTGGCCCGTTCCAGATATTTGTTCATTGGTCAATTCCTCCCTTTCTGAAAAGGCCCTGAAGGGCCATATTCACCAAACATTATTATACCAAATCTGTCCCTTCAGGCGGTGCCAAAAAATCCGGCCTGTTTTCGTACATTTTGCCCCATCCCCTGTTCCAGGGTCCCCTGTGCAAATCGCCGGAAAAAGGCCCCTTCTCTTCACCGATTTGTCAAAAAGTCCGGAGGGTTATTGAAATCCCCGGAAACGGCGTTTATACTGTACTCGTTGGTTTTGTGTCCCAAAAATTTTATATAAAGGTGGTAATGCCCCATGAATAAGGCGGAAGCGATCCGCATCATCGACGAAAAGCAGGCCCTTTTGGACGATGTGAACGACAGCATCTGGGAATATGCCGAAACCGCTTTCCAGGAATTCAAGTCCATGGATAAGCTCTGTGAAGCGCTGGAGCAGGAGGGTTTCAAAGTGGAAAAGGGCGTGGGGGACATTCCCACCGCATTCACCGGCACCTATGGCCATGGCAAACCGGTCATCGGCCTTCTGGGCGAGTTTGACGCTCTGTCCGGTCTGAGCCAGGTGGGCGGCTGCCCGGAAAAGAAAGCCCTGGTTCCCGGCGCTGCCGGTCACGGCTGCGGCCACAACTGCCTGGGCACCGCTTCTCTGGCGGCGGCCATCGCTGTGAAAAACTATCTGGAGCACAATCCCCAGGTTTCCGGTACTGTGATTTATTTCGGCTGCCCCGGTGAAGAAGGCGGCTCGGGCAAGGCTTTCATGGCCCGGGAAGGCGTCTTTAAGGATCTGGACGCCGCCATCACCTGGCATCCCGCCAGCACCAACAATGTGACCAGCGGCTCCTCCCTGGCCAACTACCAGGTGAAATACCGCTTCTACGGCACCTCGGCCCACGCCGCAGGCGATCCCCATCTGGGCCGCTCCGCTCTGGACGCTGTGGAGCTGATGAATGTGGGCGTGCAGTTTTTGCGGGAGCATATGATCGATGAAGCCCGGGTTCACTATGCCATTCTGGACGCCGGCGGATATTCCCCCAATGTGGTGCAGCCCTATGCCGAAGTGCTCTACCTGATCCGCTCTCCCAAAAACTCCCAGGTGGAAGAGCTGTATCAGCGGGTCAACAAGATCGCCCAGGGCGCCGCTCTGATGACCGAAACCCGCATGGAAATGGAATTTATCAAGGGTTGCTCCAACACCATTCCCAACAATGTGCTGGAAGCTCAGCTGTATGAAAACTTCAAGGAGATCGGCGTGCCCAAGTACACCCCGGAAGAGCATGAATTTGCCCGCCAGATTATCGCCCATTACGAAGCCGGTCCCAACGCCATGGACGGTGCTGCCGGCACCACCAAGGCCTGGGGCAAGGAGCTGGCCGAGTACCAGGCCGAGCACGGCGTCTCCCTCAACGACTTCCTGCTGTCCCTCCAGTCCTATGACAAGGCCAGCGCCGGTTCCACCGATGTGGGCGATGTGAGCTGGAACTGCCCCACCGCGCAGATCCATGTGGTGACCACCGCCGCCAAGACCCCGGGTCATTCCTGGCAGTTCACCTCCTGCAACCGCACTTCCATCGCTCACAAGGGCGTCAATTGTGCCGGTAAGGTCATGGGCGCCACTGTCATCGACCTGATCGAAAACCCGGAGATCATCAAGAAAGCAAACGAAGAGTTCCTGGAGCGTCTGGAAGGGGAAACCTACAAGTGCCCCATCCCCGCAGGCATCAAGCCCCAGGCCATCAACCCCAAAAAATAAACAGAGTACATCAAAAAACGGCTTCCCTCGGGAAGCCGTTTTTTCATGTCGAAAAAGTGACTTTCACCACTTTTTCGAATTTTTGCAAGGGGCTGCGTGCACGCCTTTGGCGCACACTTGTCCCTTGAGAAGTGCAAAAACCGACGCACAGGTCGCCGGTTTTTGCGAATTGATTAAGGGTAGTACACAATTTCCTATGACGATGCAGCTTTTGGACAATCTAAAATAATCGCTTTTCCAGGAAAATCTATTTTGACATATTTTTATTTTTCTCCCAGCTGGGGCAGGCGCAGGGCCAGGAGCCAGGCACTGGTGAGAAGCAGAAAGGCTCCCAGAGACAAAAGATCTCCCACGGTAAAATGAATATGCCCCTGGGTGAAGGCCGGCAGCAAATTGTCGCTGCACAGCACGGTGACCAGCAAATAGATGCTGCTCAAAGAGGCAAACAGCACCAGCCGGGGCCGATTCTTTCCAAAGAAAAAGGCCACTGCGCCATACAAAGTGAACATCACGGCGATATAAGCAAAGAGCTCGGTGGCAAAACTATACACCAAGGGGTTTGCATTGTTGTCCCGATAAAACACCAAAAGGGAAAAGGCGCTGTAAAACACAGGAAGAAGCAGACACACTTTGGCCCCTTCTCCCTCTTTGTTTTTGGCCAGCAGCCCGGCCAGAAGACCGCCGCCGCACAGCAGCGCCGCCAGAGCTTTCACCAGTGTGAGGGCTTCGGCATTTTCCCCGGCCAGGGAGAAAAAATAAGCACCGCCGGACAGCGCAAAGAGCAGCGCCGCCCCCACTCCCAACAGCCGGTAGCCCATGGCCCTGGGGCCTTTGATTCCCACTTTGCCCTCTTTCCCCAAGAACACGCCGGCCGCCACAAACAAAATCTCCACCAGGGCTGCAAAAATATAAATCCCGTAGAGCCAACTGTGGGAAGAGGCGATGCCGGTCTGGGGGTCCACTGTTTTTTCCACCATCTGATACCGGAAAAAAGCGGTGATGAGTCCTGCCGCCAAGGGGGGCAAAAACAAAAACAATTTCTTTATTTTCATGGTGAAATACTCCTTCTTCTGGGTCTTTCCAATACTGTGAGCAGTACCATCATAGCACAAAGGCTGCAAAAAGAACAGGGATATCTGCCTTCCCACCGGAATAAATATGGGAAAAGGACCTGGAAAGGAGGAACTTCCCATGAAACGATCCCTTCTCACAGCCTGTGCTGCATTGGCGCTGGTTTATGCCCTTCCCCTGTGCACCCTGGGGCTGGAGGACGGCGAAAAAGAAGAAACGCCCCCCGCTTCTTTCCCCACAGAGACGGTGGCCCAGCCTGCTCCCGCCCCGGAAGAAACGGGAGAAAGCTACGATGAACGCATCCACATCACCCTTTTGCGGGACGGACAGGTGGAAGAACTGGCCCTGGGAGATTATCTGGAAGGTGTGCTGGCTGCCGAGATGCCCGCCAGCTTTCCCCTGGAGGCGCTGAAAGCCCAGGCGGTGGCCGCCCGGACCTACACTCTCTACAAACTCAACGCCTATGAACAAGGGGTAGCCATCCCCGATACTCACCAGGGCGCTCAGCTCTGTGATGATTTCACCCACTGCAAGGCCTATGTGGATCTGGAAGAAAACCAACAGACCCTGTGGGGGGATGAGGCCCAGGAATACCGGGAGATCATCCGGGAAGCGGTGGAAAGCACCGACGGCATGGTGGTCACCTATGAAGGCCAGGCCATTGCTGCTGTATTCCACGCCGCCTCCAGCGGCAAGACCGAAGATGCGTTGGATGTATGGGGCCAAAGCCACCCCTATCTGGTGAGCGTGGACAGCCCCGGGGAAGAAGCCTGTCCCAACTACTACGGCACCGTTTCCATCACCCCCCAGGAGTTTGCCGAAAAGTTCTGGGAAAAGCATCCGGAAGCCAACTTCAACGATCCTCCTCAAGGCTGGTTCCGGGCTTCCCAGCGCAGCCAGACCGGCGGGATCATCCATGTGCTGGTGGGAGGCGTGCGGGTGAGCGGCTCTGAGATCCGCACTCTGTTGGGACTCAACTCCACAAACTTCACCCTCCAGGCCAGCGACAGCGCCCTGGTGTTTTCCACTGTGGGCTATGGCCACGGCGTAGGCCTGAGCCAATACGGCGCCCGGGAGCTGGCTCTGGAAGGCAAGACCTTTGATGAGATCCTCAAATGGTACTATAAAGGCACGGAAATTTTGCTGCAAAATTAAAACATTTCTCTCCGCCCCATTGGGTATACTCCCTCCCAGGGAAGGCAATACTACAGGCGGAGGTGCTACAATATGCAGCAAAAACATTCGGGATTCATGGAAAAGGCATCGGACTTCGTCTCCGGCAAAGGATTTTACATAATCCTTGCCCTGTGTGCCGCGGCCATCGGGGTATCGGGTTATGTATTGTTCTTCACCGGAGGAAATCAGGAAGAAGAAAGCCAGCTTTTGCAGATCAGCAGCCAGGTGGACACCCTTCCCAAAACACCGGAGATCTCCCAGCCGGAGGAAGAGGAAACCCTCCAGCCGGAAGAAAGCACCGCTGAGGCACCTGTGCCCCTGCCCCAGGAGGAAGAGGCCGCTCCTTCCTCCCTGCCGGAAGAGGATGTGCCCGCCGCCCAGACGGAAGCGCCTGTGGCGGAAAAATTCATCAATCCGGTACAGGGCGGCCAGGTGCTGCGGGGCTTTTCCGGCGACACCCTGATTCAGGATGAGACCATGGGTGACTGGCGTGTCCACAGCGGTGTGGATATTGCCTGTGAGGATGGCGGACAGGTCACCGCCATGGGCGACGGCACTGTCACCGCTGTTTTCCACGATGACCTTACCGGCTACTGCGTGACCATCGACCACGGCAATGGCATTGTCAGCACTTTGCGGGGGCTGATGAAAAACGCCACAGTGGAAGAGGGCGATACGGTGAAGATGGGCGATCTGGTGGGCGGAGGCGGCAGCACCATGACCACCGAAAGCGCCATGGCTCCCCACATCCACCTGGAAGTGACCCAGGACGGAGCCTTCATCGACCCCATGACTTTGATCCAGGGAGAATAGGGCATAACAAAACGGGAGAGGACCATAGGATCCTCTCCCGTTTTCCATTGCATTTTCAGGAAAGATACCGGCCGGCGCCGCTTTCTTTTGGTTCTCTTTTCTTTTTTCTCCGGGGCCGCATCCAGATCAGGCCGCAGATCAGGCACACCGCTCCGGCGGCATAGAGATAAACCTGCCGGGAGATGAGGGCAGACACCAGAAACAACACCCCGGCCAGAAACAAAATCAAACCGGAAATATGGATGGAAACATTCATCGCTCACCCCTCCTCTGTTTCAGCTTTTCACACAGAAAATGCTACTTCCCGCAAAGCTTCACCAGCAGCAGGGTCAGCCCCATGCACACCGGCTGGTGGAGCAGATAGACGATCAAGGTATGGCTTCCCACCTTTTCCAGAAAAGGCAGGCGCACACGGTAAAACCAAGAGGGCATCTTTCCCCTTTTCACAAATCCCCCCAGCCACACGCCGAAAAGGTACATAAAAAACCAGGGCAGCAAAGGGTAATAATCCGCCGAAGAAAACTCCGGCCGGCGGAAACCCAGCCACCAAAGGCCATACGCCCCATAATAGGGCTGTGTCAGTGCCCGGGTCAGGAAGAACAGCACAAGGCACAGCACCGGATTGGGTGGAAACCGGCGCAGCACCGGAGCCAGCAGAGCATAGAGCAGCGCTGCCGTCCCCAGGAAATGGAGAATGCCAAACCGGATGGCCTCCTGAGGATCAAACCAGAATGTGACGGCGCTTACCGCCAACGCACAGGCCAGAATCCGCAGGCCCCGGCGCACATTGCTGTGGGAAAAGGTGCTGGAGGCCCCGGATATGGCCACAAACACCGAAGCAAACAAAAGCTGCAAGGCATCCAGCAAGGGATTGTACAGCACCCAGGCGGGGATCAGGCCATAAAGCACCAGGTCGTAGCCCCAGTGGTAAAACACCATCAGAAGGATGGAAAGCCCCCGCAGCACATCCAGGGCATAATACCGTCTTCCCTTCTCCCCTTTTGGATTACACATTGAACCGGAAGAGGACCACATCCCCATCCTGCATCACATAATCCTTGCCTTCCGAACGCACCAGGCCTTTTTCCTTGGCGGCGGCAAAGGAACCGCATTCCATCAGTTTTTCATAGGATACCACTTCGGCCCGGATGAATCCACGCTCGAAATCGGTGTGGATCTTGCCGGCAGCCTGGGGCGCCTTGGTTCCCTTGGTGATGGTCCAGGCCCGCACCTCCGGCTCACCCGCTGTCAGGTAGGAGATCAGCCCCAGCTGATCGTAGCATTCACGGATCAGGCGGTCCAGACCGGATTCCTCAAAGCCCAACTCGGTGAGGAACATGGCTTTATCCTCCGCAGACATTTCGGAGATCTCGCTTTCCAGCCGGGCGCACACCGGCAGCACCTTGCTGTTTTCGGTGGCGGCATACTCCTCCACCGCCTGGAACAGAGGGTTACTCCGGTAATCTCCAGCGATATCGCTTTCATCCATATTGGCGGCGTAAATCACCGGCTTATAGGACAGAAGATCGCTGCCTTCGATGATCTCCCTCTCCTCGTCATCGCATGCAAAGGTACGGGCGGTGTTGCCCTCTTCCAGGTGCTGACGCAGCCGGGTGAGCACTTCCACCTCATGAGCAAACTTCTTGTCCCCCTTCAGGGCTTTCTGGGCCTTGTCGATCCGCCGGTCCAGCACCTCGATGTCGGAGAGCACCAGCTCCAGATTGATGGTGCCGATGTCCCGCACCGGGTCCACGCTGCCGTCCACATGGATGATGTTGCTGTCCTCAAAGCAGCGTACCACATGAACGATCACATCCACCTGACGGATGTGGGAGAGGAATTTGTTTCCCAGCCCCTCTCCTTTGGAAGCGCCCTTGACCAAACCGGCAATATCCACAAATTCCAGGATGGCCGGAGTGATTTTTTTGGGATGGTAAATTTCTGCCAGCGCATCCAGCCGTTTGTCGGGCACATTGACGATGCCCACATTGGGATCGATGGTGCAGAAAGGATAGTTGGCCGACTGGGCCTTCAGGTTGGTCAGTGCGTTAAAAAGGGTGCTCTTGCCCACATTGGGCAGGCCCACGATTCCGAGTTTCATAATAAAACCGCCATTTCTCCCCATGGATCATGTCCGTTTCCTCCCGGGGGCGGAGGGGACTTCGTAAGGAATATTATACCGATTTGCCCCCTTTTCGTAAAGGGGGACGGGGGATTTTCTCGCCCTTTCATCCTGTTTCTGCCGGTTGCCCCCTTGGCTTTACCGTGCTATAATGTTTTCATCATAAAATTTTTACGGTTCGCGCCCCGCTGCTTTTGCCCCGGGACGCCCCAAAGAAAGGGGATCGATTATGGCAAAACGCAGCTATGAAGTGGATATGTGCCGCGGCCCGCTCCTGGGCAAAATCCTGATCTTCGCCTTCCCACTGATGCTCTCCGGCATCCTGCAGCTTCTCTTCAATGCAGCAGACATTGTGGTGGTGGGCCGCTTCGCCAGCAGCCAGGCCCTGGCCGCCGTGGGTTCCACCGGCGCTTTGATCAACCTGATCATCAATGTGTTCATCGGCCTTTCGGTGGGCGCCAATGTACTGGTGGCCCGCTACTACGGTGCCGGTGAAAAAGAACAGGTGAGCCAGGCGGTACACACCTCGGTGCTCCTCAGTCTGCTGTGCGGCGTGGTTCTCATCGCCGTGGGCGTGCTGTTGGCCCGGCCTCTGCTGGAGCTGATGGGCACCCCCGACGATGTGATCGATATGTCCGCCACCTATATGCGCATCTATTTCTGCGGTATGCCGGTAGTCATGCTCTATAACTTTGGCGCCGCCATCCTCCGTTCGGTGGGCGACACCAAGCGTCCCCTTTATTTCCTCATTGTGGCCGGACTGATCAATGTGGTGCTCAACCTGTTTTTCGTCATCGTCTGCGGCATGGATGTGGATGGCGTGGCGCTGGCCACCGTCATTTCTCAGGTGGTTTCCGCCGGTCTGATCCTTCTGTGCCTGATGCGAATGGAAGGTCCCTGTCATCTGGATCTGCACAAGCTGCACATCTACAAGGACAAAATGTGGCAGATCGTCCGGGTGGGCCTGCCGGCCGGACTGCAAGGATGTATCTTCTCCATCTCCAATGTGCTCATCCAGTCTTCGGTCAACTCCTTCGGCTCGGTGGCCATGGCGGGCAACACCGCTGCCAGCAACATCGAAGGCTTTGTCTATAACGGCATGAACGCCATTTATCAGACCGCCCTCAGCTTTACCAGCCAGAACTACGGCGCCCGTCAGTATCACCGGATCAGCCGGGTGATGCGTCTGTGCCTGGCCCTGGTCACCGCTGTGGGCCTGGGCCTGGGCCTCACCGCCGTGCTGCTGCACACCCAGCTTCTGGGCATCTATTCCAGCGATCCCCAGGTGATCGCCTATGGCACCATGCGGATGCGCTTTGTGGCTACCCTCTATTTCCTCTGCGGCATCATGGATGTGATGGCCGGCGTCATGCGGGGTATGGGCTATTCCATTCTGCCCATGATCGTCTCCCTCACCGGCGCCTGCGGCCTGCGTATTTTGTGGATCTTCACCCTTTTTGCTGCAAACCGCACCTTGTCCATGCTCTATGTTTCCTACCCGGTGTCCTGGTTCATCACCGCCCTGGCCCATCTGGGCTGCTATTTCTGGGTGCGCCGGAAAATGCCCCGGGAGGATGCACCTCTTCCCGAACCGGAACCGGTGGCTTCCATTCACTGATTTCTCAGATCATACCATAACAAAAAAATCCCCCATCCGGGGGATTTTTTTGTTTAGAGGCTGCGGCTCTGATAGGTTTTCCCGTCCAGGTCTTTCCAGCTCAATGTTCCCTCTTCCAGGATCATATAGCTGTGAGGGCTTTGTTCCTTGGGAATGGACACCGAGCCGGGATTCAAAAAGAGCAGCCCGTTTTCCTCCTTGGCCATGGGCACATGGGTATGCCCCATCAGCAGCACATCTCCCGGCTGCAGCGGCGGCAGGTTCTGGGGATTGTATACATGGCCGTGGGTGGCGTAGATCAGCCGGTTTCCCTGGCTCAGAACGGCATAGTCGGCCAGGATGGGAAAGGGCAGCACCATCTGATCCACTTCGGTGTCGCAGTTTCCCCGCACGCAGAAGATCCGGTCTTTATAAGGGGTCAAAAGGGCGATGACCTCCTTGGGGGCATATTCCGGGGGCAGATCATTGCGGGGGCCGTGGTAGAGGATATCCCCCAGCAAAAGCAGCCTGTCTGCTTCCTCCTGTTCAAAACGCTCCAGCAAGCGGCGCACATACCCTGCCGCCCCATGGAGATCGGATGCGATCATCCATTTCATCTCAAACCCTCCTTTTTGTGGTTCTGTCTCCCCGATTATACCCGCTCTCCCCCTCCCCTGCAAGTCTATCACCGGGAAAAAGCCCTCTGCGGCCTCAATTTCCCAAAGATTAGTTTACATTTTGTTAATGCAATCAAATGGGATACACATTATAATAAAATCAAGCGAAAATGCCACCCTTCCACTTTTTCGGGAGGTTCTTTTTATCCTTTCGCCCAATTCATCCCCGCTGGAACATCCAGCGGCGGGAAAGGAGCCTTTTTTATGGCAAAAACACTGCTGATCATCGAAGACGATGGAAATATCAGAGAACTTCTCCGCCTGTATCTGGAACAGGAGGGCTACACAGTGGAAAGCGCCTCCGACGGGGCTGAGGGCCTGCGGGCCTTCAAGCGCATTCATCCGGATCTGGTGCTTTTGGATGTGATGATGCCCCAGATGGACGGCTGGCAGGTGATCAAGGAGATCCGGGCTGTTTCCAAAACCCCGGTGATCATGCTCACCGCCAAAGGAGAAACCTTCGACAAGGTCTCCGGCCTGGAGCTGGGAGCCGACGACTATATCACCAAACCCTTTGAAATGCGGGAAGTCATCGCCCGTATTCATGCGGTCATGCGCCGCTTCGACGACGATGACGCCCCGGCCAAGCTGGAATACGACAACCTGATCATCGACAAGGAAAGCTACAACATTGTGGTCAAAGGCCAAAAAATGGAAATTCCTCCCAAGGAGATCGAGCTGCTTTATTTCCTGGCCTCCTCCCCCAATCGGGTATTCACCCGTTCCCAACTGCTGGACGATGTGTGGGGCTTTGATTACTTCGGCGACACCCGCACAGTGGATGTACACATCAAGCGCCTGAGGGAAAAACTGTCGGGCGTCAGCGACAAATGGGAGCTGAAAACGGTATGGGGCGTGGGCTATAAATTCGAAACCAAAAACTAATCATACCCAGGATGGAAGGGCGGTGAGCATGTGAAGGGCCTGAAAAGTATTTTTCTGAAAAACTTTATCATTTACTCCCTGGTGGTCATGCTCAGCTTCACCGCGTTGGGCGGAGCCTTTATCTATCAGATCAGCCGCTATGCCGCCGAAGAACGGGACGCAACCCTGAATACCGCGGCCCGGCGGGCCTCTTCCATCACCACCACCTATATGCAGACCGCTCCCAATATGATCGGCTCCAGCTTCAGTCTGCAAACCTACAATGATATGTACCGGGCCAGCATTGTGAATCTGGCCGAAAACCTGGGGGGCATCCTCTTTGTCTGTGACAGCCAGGGAAAACTTCTGTTCTTTGCCACCGGCGAGGGCTGCTATACCCATGAAGATGTGACCCAGGTCTCTCAGAACGCTGTGAAAGCCGTACAGGACGAGGGGCGTTTTTCGGAAATGGGCAATTTTTCCGGTCTCCTTACCTCTCCCCACTACACTTTGGGCATCCCCGCCTCCGGAGAGGATGGACAAATGCTGGGCATGGTCTTTGCCTCCCTTTCCGCTGACTCTTCCCTCAAGCTGTTCATCAACATTTCCAGCACCTTTATCCTGATGATCTTCATCGTCTTTCTGGTGGTGCTGGTGGTCACCTATGTGATGGTGGACAGCACCGTCCGGCCATTGAAAAACATTGCCGCTGCCGCCCGGAATTTTGCCCACGGCGATTTCAGCTGCCGGGTGGCCGTGCCCAAGCGGCGGGATGAACTGTATGCATTGACCATCAGCTTCAACCACATGGCCGATGCCATCGAGAATATGGAGACCCAACGGCGGGACCTCATCGCCAATGTGTCCCACGATCTGCGCACGCCCATGACCACCATCGGCGGCTTTATCGACGGCATCCTGGACGGCACCATCAAGCCGGAAAAACAGGAATACTACCTGAAGATCATTTCGGAGGAAATCCGCCGTCTTTCCCGTCTGGCCAACAGCATGGTGGAGGTTTCCCGGCTGGAATCGGGAGAGCGGGCCCTGAACAAAACCACCTTTGACATCAGCGAAATGGTGCGCCGCATTGTGCTTGGCTTTGAAAAGCAGCTCACCGATAAAGAAATCGACCTGACGCTGGACATCCCGGACAAGCTGGAGATCTCCGCCGATCATGATGCCATCTTCCAGGTGGTCTACAACCTGACGGACAACGCAGTGAAATTCACCGATCAGGCGGGAAAAATCATCATCTATCTGTCGGCCAAAGGCGGCAAGATGCAGATGAACATCGTCAACACCGGCCCCGGCATCGGCCCGGAGGCCATCGACCATATTTTCGAACGCTTTTACAAAGGCGACCGGTCCCGTGGAAGTAAAGTCACCAGCTCCGGCCTGGGCCTTTATATCGTCAAGACCCTGGTAGGCCGTCATGGCGGCGATATCTACGCCAAAAGCGGCGACGGCCAGACCGAATTTTGTTTTACCATCCCCACATCCCTATGAGGTGAAGATTGCCTATGTTCCATCGCCACGATCCCCAGGATTCCCAAGACCAGTTCCAGGAACACACCCCTCACTATTATCGCAACGCTGCTTCTTACCGCAGCTATGAAGAGGTGTTGGCCCAAAAGCGCCGACGGGCCCGTCTGCGCCGGGGCTGTGCCGTCTGCGCCATTTTGGTGGCGGTGGGCGGCGCCGGAGGGTATCTGCTGCTGCGCAACGATGCAAACCAGGTCCCTTCCAAATCGGCCGAGACCGATCTCTCTTCCGGAGGCGGCCTTTCTGCCGTTATCAATGGCGTCGGCTCCCAGAAAGAAGAAGAAGAAGAGGCGCAGAAAAGCACAGAGGACTCTGCCTTCTCCATGGAAATCCAGGAAAAGCCCGAAAGCAGCGATGGCGGATTTGTGGTAAAAGATGTGAGCGATGTGGTGCAGAAGGTGCGGCCCTCCGTGGTGGGTGTTATCACCGAAAGTTTCCAGACCTACTCCACCAGCAGCACCGGATCGGGGATCATTTTGTCGGAGGACGGCTATATTGTCACCAATAACCATGTGGTGGAAGGAGGCGACAGCATCGCCGTCACCCTGGACGATGGAGAAACTTATGCGGCCGAACTCATCGGCACCGATGCCAAAAGTGACATTGCCGTGCTGAAAATCGAGGCCAAAAATCTGCCGGTTGCTGAGTTTGGAGATTCCAGCCAGGTGGAAGTGGGAGAAGCCGCCATTGCCATCGGCAATCCTCTGGGGCTCAATGGCACGGTGACCGCCGGCATTATCTCCGCTGTGGACCGGGAGATCCAGGTGGGCAGCAGCAATATGGTTTTGCTGCAAACCGACGCTTCCATCAACCCAGGCAACAGCGGCGGCGCCCTGCTCAATGAATACGGTCAGGTCATCGGCGTCAACAGCGCCAAAATCAGCAGCGAAGATTCCGAGGGCCTGGGCTTTGCCATTCCCAGCAACACCGTGGGGCCCATTGTGGAAGAGCTGATCGACAAGGGTTATGTGTCCGGCCGCCCCCTCACCGGCATCAGCGGGCGCAATATCAGTTCCCTGGCTGCCGCCTTTTATAACATTCCCCAGGGAATCCTGGTGGATCAGGTGGCGCCGGAAAGCGATGCCGCTGCCAAGGGCCTGGCTGCCGGGGATGTGATCATCGGCGTGGATGATATCCGGGTGGAAAACATCTCCGACGCCTGCACCCTGCGGGACGAACACAAGGCAGGCGATACCATGAAGCTGACCTTCTATCGCCAGGGCATCACCCATGAGATCAACATTCAGCTGATGGAAGAGACCAACCAGCAATCAAATTACGATTTTTAAACATTGTCAGCAGCGCAAAAAGGACGGCTTTGCCGTCCTTTTTTATATCCGTGTGATGGGCAAACCGGTTTTCTCCGTGAGAAACTGGCGCAGCTGTTCCATGGTTCCCCCTTCCAGAGAATCTTTTTCCCATGCCTGGGCATAGCGCTTGTCCAGAATGAAAACCAGATTTTGCTCCGTCTCACCGATGGCGGCCAGCGCCTGATAGTTCCACTGGGTCGTGGCATTTTCAGTGGAAGTGGTGTAGCCCTCTTCTCCCAATGTGAGGCGGCTGTAACCATTCCCTTTGAGCATGCGCTTCCGGGCAAAAAAGCCGTTGATGGCGTCCTGGCGCAGGATGATCACAATCATCATCAAAGCAGCGCCACCATTGAGAACTCGCTTCCAATCCCATACGAATCCATTTTCCCCGGGCACCAGGAAAAACAGCAGATTGAGCAGAAGCACGATCCAGGCCCAGATCATGCTGCGCCGGTCGCTCTTCTTCCGGGTGGTTTTCCGCAGCGCCCGGGACATATCCGCCAGAGTTTTTTTGCCATACCGGCTCTCCATGGTAAATTCCATTTTCTTTCCTCCTAAACAGTGGATGTATTGTTTAGACGGTATTGACCCCCGATTGGTTGACGGAAAAAGAGATTTTTTGTAAAATTCCCAAATGAAAAAGGCCCTGGAAGATTCCAGGGCCTTTGTTGTTTCTTTTACTGATCCGCAACGGTCTTTTGACGGATGGGCAGAAGCACGGTGATCTCGGTACCCACATCCTCCTGGCTCTGCAAGTTGACCGAGCCGTTGTGATACTCGGCGATATGGCGCACAATGGACAGCCCCAGGCCGGTGCCGCCGGTCTGCTTGGAGCGGCTCTTATCCACCCGATAGAACCGTTCGAAAACCCGGCTCTGATGCTCCGGTGGGATGCCGATACCGGTATCGCTGACCATGATGGCCGCCATTTCTCCCCGTTTTTCCACATTGATGTGGGCCGTGCCGCCCGGGCGGTTGTATTTCACCGCATTGGACAGCAGATTGGTCATCAGCTCTTCCATCATGTGCCGGTTGGCATCCACAGTCAGCGGTTCCCCGCCGCAGCTGATGGCAACCCCATTTTCCTGGGCCTCGATGGACAAGGTTTCCACTGTCTCCTTGGCCACATCCATCAAGGGAACCTTTTCCCATTCTCCCGGGTTGGAGCCGTCCTCGATCTCCGACAGGCGCATGATATCGTCGATGAGGTACTGCAGGCGGCTGGCTTCCAGGCGGATCCTTCCGGCAAAACCGGCCACATCCTGCTGCTGGGCCATACCGCTTTCGATCATTTCAGCGAATCCGCTGATGGAGGTAAGAGGAGTTTTCAGCTCATGGGACACATTGGCGGAAAAGTCCTTCCGCTGCTGCTCGGCCCGGATATGGGCGCTGGCATCCACAATGAGGATCATGGCCCCCGGTACACCTTCCGCAGGGCTCACATAAACCCGCAGAAAAAGCCCGCCCACTTCCAGCACAATCTCACTGGCCTTCTGGTCATGAACGGCCTGGTTGACCGCTCCCATAAACTCCGGATCCCGGCACAGGCCCATGACGCTGTGGCCGATGTAGTTGGTGGTGATGTGGGCCTGAAGCAAATGGATGGCCCCTTCGTTGCAGGAAAGGACATTTTTATCCCCATCGATGAGGATCAGGCCCTCCCGCATCCCGGAAATGATCATGGCCACTGTCCCCTGTTCCTGCTGAATCCGATGGAAATCAGCAGCGATCTGGGCCTTCTGTGCCCGGATTTTGTTGAGGAAGGGTTCCATCTCTTCATAAATCGGCCGGGTGGGGATATTTTCTTCTCCTTCCAAAGAAATCTGCTGGGCTGCATCCATGATGGGAGCCAGCAGCCGCCGGGTCATCAGCCGGGAGACCGGGACGGACACCAGCACCATCAGAAGGACGACGCCCAGAGTCATGGGCAGATTGTTGACAAACACCGCCGAGACACTTTGCAGCGCCACCGCCGCCCGGAGCACACTGCCATCCTCACACCGCACGGCAGCATAATAGGTCTTTTGCCCCAGGGTCTCGGACTGACGGGTGGCTTCTCCAAAGCCGCTTTCCCGGGCTCTTATCACTTCGGCCCGGTTCTCGTGATTTTCCATTCCGGCCACATCGGCGCTGGAATCAAAGAGCACTGTACCGTCTTGATCGATCAAGGTAAATCGGGTATCCCCTGCCGCTTTTTTGGTGGCTTCCAGATATCCCAGGGGATCCTCGGTAAATTCCAGACTGTCCCGCACCACCTGGGCCTGGGTGCGCAGCTGCTTCTGCACCTGCTCTTCATACACATTGTAAAACCCCACCGCCGACAGCACGGCCGTCAGAAGCACCGCCAGAGCGCTGATCAGGATGAGACATTGGACGATATTCTTTTTCATATTACCCCTCCCAGGGCCGGTCATTCCCGTTGGGACACTTTGTATCCCACGCCCCGTACCGTTTTGATGATGGAGCCGCCGGCTCCCAGTTTCTGCCGCAGGGTCTTGATGTGCATATCCACTGTGCGGCTCTCCCCTTCAAAATCGAAGCCCCATACATTCTCCATCAGCCGGGTGCGGGACAGCACAATGTCGCAGTTGCGCATCATGTAGCAGAGCAGTTCAAATTCCTTGTATGTCAGCTCCACCGGATGAGAGCCGGAAATGACCGTCCGCCGCAGAGGATCCATGGTCACTTCGCCGCAGGACAGTGTCTCAGCGCCGGTGGGCTGGCTGCGGCGCAGCACGGCCCGTACCCGGGACAAAAGCTCCAGCACGCTGAAGGGCTTTGTGATATAATCGTCCGCCCCGGCATCCAGACCGGCCACTTTGTCCAGCTCGGTGGTCTTGGCCGTCAGCATGATCACCGGTATATTGCGCTGGGCAGCGTCGTTTTTCATCTTGTGGAGCAGCTGCATCCCATCCTCCCCGGGCAGCATGATGTCCAGCAGCACCAGCCGGGGGGTACTTTCCTCCATCCGACGCCAAAAATCACCGCTTTCGGCAAAGCCTTCCGCCTGATAGCCGCCGCTTTTCAGGGCGTAGCAAATCAGCTCCCGAATGCTGTCGTCATCTTCCACGCAATAGATCAACGGAGATCCACTCATTTTTTCTTTCCTCCCAGGGCTTACAGAACCCTCTCATTCTTATGCTGGCCGGTAATGGAGAAAACCACCCATTCCGCCACATTGGTGGCATGGTCGCCGATACGCTCCAGATATTTGCTCACCATCAGCAGATCCATGGCCTGCTCCCCATTGGCCGCGTCTTCCCGGATCAGGGCGATCAGATCATTTTTCACCTGATCAAACAGGGAATCCACGGTGTCGTCGCAGGCGATGACCCGCTGGGCCAGATCGATATCCCGGGCCACAAAGGCGTCGATGCTCTCTTTCACCATCTTGATGGCGGCATCGGCCATGAGGGGAATATCCACCAGCTTTTTGATATATTTCTGTCCGGCCATGTAGGTGGCCAGTTCGGCAATGTCACAGGCCTGATCGGCGATGCGCTCCAGATCGGTGATGATCTTCAAAGCAGTGGAGATGATCCGCAGATCGCTGGCCACCGGCTGCTGCTGCAACAGCAGCTTGAGGCACCGGCGCTCCACCTCTTTTTCCCGCTCATCCACTTCCCGCTCAAATTCATGGGTGCGGGCAGCTTTTTCCACATCCTGCTCCAGCAGTGCATCCTTGGCGCTTTCGATGGCCTGCTGGGACAGGGTGCCCATCTCGATCAGCAGGTCGTGAAGAGACGCCAGTTCTTTGTCAAATCGATTTCTCATGTTTCCCTTTCCTCTCTTAGCCGAAACGGCCGGTGATGTAATCTTCAGTGCGCTTGTCTTTGGGCATGGAGAACAGCTCCTGGGTGGGACTGCATTCCACCACTTCGCCCAACAGGAAGAAGGCCGTCTGGTCAGAGATACGGGCCGCCTGCTGCATATTATGGGTGACCATGACGATGGTGTAATCCTTTTTCAGCTCCAGTGCCAGGTCCTCGATCTTCATGGTGGAGATGGGGTCCAGGGCCGAAGTGGGTTCGTCCATCAGCAGCACTTCCGGTTCCACCGCCAGAGCACGGGCGATGCACAGCCGCTGCTGCTGACCGCCGGAAAGGCCCAGAGCGCTTTTTTTCAGCCGGTCCTTCAGTTCGTCCCAGATGGCGGCGTTGCGCAGGCTCTTTTCCACGATCTCATCCAGCTGAGACTTTTTCTTGATGCCGTGGGTGCGGGGACCGAAAGCGATGTTGTCATAGACGCTCATAGGGAAGGGATTGGGCTTTTGGAATACCATGCCCACATTCTTCCGCAGCAGGTTGGTATCATAATTATAATAGATATCCTGCCCATCCAACAAGACCTTTCCGGTGATTTTGCAGCCTTCCACCAGATCGTTCATCCGGTTCAGGCTTTTGAGCAGGGTGGATTTGCCGCAGCCCGAAGGGCCGATGAATGCGGTGATCTGTTTTTCTTCCAGATCCAGATTGATATTTTTCAAGGCGTGAAAATCGCCATAATACAGGTCAAGACCAGAAATCTCAAACTTTTTCATGTTATTTCCCCTTTGTGATCCGTTTGGCAATGGCATTGGATGTGGCGTTGAGCATAAGCACCACCAAAAGCAGCACCACACCGGTGGCGAAGGCTTCGCTGGTGTGCAGGCCTTCGCTGGACAGAGCATACATATGCACCGCCAGCGTCCGGGCCGACTCCATAGGATTGGCCGTGATCTTGGCTACCGTTCCCGCAGTGTAGATCAGCGCCGCCGTCTCGCCCACGATACGGCCCACAGCCAGTATCACACCGGCCACGATGCCCGGCATGGCCGGAGGCAGCACCACCCGCATCACGGTGCGCAGTTTACCGGCTCCCAGCCCGAAGCTGGCTTCCCGGTAGGAATCGGGCACCGATTTGAGGGCTTCCTCGGTAGAACGGATGATCAGGGGCAGCACCATGATGGCCAATGTGCAGGAACCGGCCAGAATGGAGTTTTTCCACTGAAGGGCGGTGACGAAAAAGAGCATGCCGAACAGGCCATAGACGATGGAGGGAATGCCCGACAAGGTCTCGGCTGCCAGGCGGATGATTTCCACCACTTTGTTCCCCCGCTTGGCATACTCGGTGAGGTAAATGGCGCAGCCAATGCCCAGAGGCGTAGTGATGATCAAAGTGAGCACCGTCATATAGATGGTCATGACAATGGAAGGGAACATGGACACATTTTCGCTGTTGTATTCCAGTTCAAACAGGGAGAGCTTCAGATTGGGCACGCCCCGGATGAGGATATAGGCGATCAGGGCCAGCAGAACCCCGGCTGTCAGCAGGGCCGCTCCCCACACCAGGCCCCGCATCACCAGGGAAAAAGGGTCGGCCCGCAGGGATTTTTTCTGTGTATTTCCGTTCATTGTTTCAGCTCCTTGCGCTTGAGCACTGCGAAGAGTGCGTTGATCAGCAGAATAAAGGCGAAGAGCACAGCGCCGGTGGCGATCAGAGTCTGCCGGTGCAGGCCGGTGGCATAGCCCATTTCCAGAACGATGTTTGTGGTCATGGTACGCACGCCGTCAAAGATGCTGTCGGGCAGGCGGGGCTGGTTGCCGCAGACCCAGATCAGCGCCATGGTTTCACCGATGACACGGCCGATGCCCAGCACCACACCGGCCAGAATGCCGGATTTGGCTGCGGGGACAATGGTCTTGAACACCGCCCGCTCGTGGCTGGCCCCCAGGGCCAGAGCGCCTTCATAATAACTTTCGGGCACCGCCCGCAGAGCCGCTTCGCTGATGCTGATGATGGTGGGCAGCACCATGATGCCCAGAAGGATCCAGGCGGTGAACATGCTGTTGCCATCGCCGGGGAAAAACTGACGCACCAGAGGCACCAGCACCATCAGGCCAAAGAAGCCATAGACGATGGAGGGGATACCGGCCAGCAATTCAAAGGCCGGTTTCAGCCAGCGGTGAAGCCATTTGGGGCAGAACCGGGCCATAAACACGGCAGTGAGAATGCCGATGGGCACGCCGATGATCAAAGCGCCGCCGGTGACATAAATACTGCCCATAATCATGGGGAAAATGCCGAAAGAGGGATTGTCTGCGGTAGGTTTCCACTTAGTGCCTCCCAAAAATTCTGCAAGGCCGACCTCCTTTACCGCATTCCAGCCGCCCTGGAAAATAAAAATACAGATCAGGGTGACCGACAGGATGCTGGCACAGGCCGCGATGAAAAACACCACTTCCATCAGCTTTTCCTTGAAATTTTTCCGGAAGGCCGGCGAACGGAAAAGAGCGGGCAGATCTTTGATGCCCCGTCTCATCTTTTCCATCTCTTTTCCTCCTTTGCTTTTGCTCATCACTTTGTTCATGTCATTCCTCCCACTTTCCGTGGATGGGCGCCATGCGCCCTTTTTTTCCTTTTTACCGGCTTCATTTTAGGATCCCTTTGTAAAATCCCAAATCCTCCCTTGTAAAAAGTCCGTAAAATAGGAGTTTTCTCTTTTTCCTTCTGCCAAAAGCCCTGACATAGCAGCACTTTTTGTAAAATCCATGTGGTTTCTTTTTTACAATCCCCAAAAGAAGCGAAGTTACTCCCTTCCGCTCCCGGCAAAGAAAAAGAGAGCGGTCCCTGCGGTCCGCTCTCTTTTTTCACGGTTTTTCATTTGTTTCGCTCTGGTCTCCGCTGCTATACTCAGGCAAGCTAAAGCCCTCGTTTTCCAGGTAGACCTGCACCAGATCGGCGATCTCCTTTTCATCATCCACCACCAGAATATTGGCCTGCACAAAAATCCCCTCCTTTTTCCTCTCTGTTCTATGATACCCCCTCCCGTCTTTTTTGGGGAGGGGGTATTTGCTTAATCTTTTCTTATGATGTCCCCTTTGCCATTTTCCCTCCCTTGCGGTATACTGAAACAAAATACCAAAGGAGAAACCATATGAAGACCATCGCAGTGATCGACGGCAAAGGGGGCGGCGTGGGCAGCGCCCTCATCGGCCGGCTGAAAAAGGAAGTACCCCAGGCCCATGTGCTGGCCCTGGGCACCAATGCTCTGGCCACATCGGCCATGCTCCGGGCCGGGGCCGACGACGGGGCCACCGGGGAAAATGCCATCGTCCAGTGCTGCGGCCGGGCCCATGTGGTGGCTGGCCCCATCGGCATTCTGATGGCCGGGGCCATGCTGGGGGAGGTCTCTGCTCCCATGGCCGCCGCCGTGGGACAAAGTCCGGGGCAGCGGGTTCTCATTCCCAACCACAAATCGGGCATCCATGTGTGCGGCGTGAACGATGCTCCTTTGAGCCAGTACATCGAAGAAGCCGCCCTCTATATCAAAAAACTGATAGAAGAAGAGTAAACAAAAGGCCGCCGGGAGATTCCCGGCGGCCTTTTGCGTTATTTGTTGATGATCAGATCTTCCAGAGAACGCTTGGGTACATAGTGCACATCGTTTTCATCCCGATAGTAATTGATGTCCCCATCCTCCTTCACATCGGTGAGGACGATGGTCTCATCGGGCTTGCCGATGGCAACGATCAGCACCGGCATCAGGTGTTCCGGCATTTCCAGAGCTTCCCGCACCTGGCCTGCGTCATAGTTGCCGATCATGCAGCCGCCCAGGCCCATTTCGGTGGCGGCCAGCAGCATGGTCTGGGCCACGATGCCGATGTCCTTCTGGAACCGGGGAATGGAAGGCTGCAGGGCAGTATCCTGGCAAATCACGATAAAGGCGGTGGGACAGTGGCCCTTGTGGGGCAGCTCCATGGGCTGCAAAGCCCGGGCCCATTTGGTCAGAGGCTGGATCTTCCGTACCTGCTCTTCTTCCCAGGCCAGGTAGTATTTCAGCGGCTGCATATTCACGCTGGAAGGACACAGCCGGGCACATTCCACCATCTCCACCAGTTCCTCCCGGCTGACTTTGCGGCTTTCGTCGTAACCTCGCCAGCTGCGGCTTTTTCTCGCCAGATCCCGGATCACTTTACATTCCTCCTTCTTTTCTTTCCCCTGCCAAGGCAGGAATCTTCTCCCGGGGCGCCGGCCGGCGGAGGATCCACTGATATCCCACCAGTGCCCCCAACATCAGCACCATCACCCCGAACAAAGCGGGCTTATAACTGCCCGTCATGTCATACACACTGCTCACAGCCACCGGCCCCACCATAGCCCCGATATTGCCAAAGGCGGTAATGGCCCCCACAATAGCGCCAAATTCCTTCCGGCCGAACATGATCTCGGTGAGGATGGGGGTGGCCACGGCGCCAAAGGCTCCGCCTACGCCGCATCCCAGCACGATCAGGCCGATGGCCGGGCGGAAGGGCACCAGGAGCATCCCCACAAATCCCAGCACCATGGAGCCATTGGAGAGGAAGGAAGCCCGCCGGGGCCCCAGTTTGTCATAAAGATACCCTACCAGCGCCTTGCCGAAGGCCAGAAAGCCCATGCTCACCGAGGCCACCGCCGAAGCGGTGATGGGCGAAAAGCCCACATCGCTGAGATGGGGTGTCACATTGTGCACCAGCGCCACGGCGCTCATGCCGTTGATCAGGCCGAAAATGCTCAATGCCCAATACTGAGCCGTTTTCCGGGCACTGCGGGCGGTCATCCCTTCTTCCTCTGCCGGGTGGCTTTCCTCCGGGCTCTCCCCATAAGGGCTGAGCCCCACATCCGCAGGACGGGTGCGGATGATAAAAAAGCAGGCGGGCACCACGAAAAGAAGCATCCCCGCTCCCAGGATCAGATAGGTCTGCCGCCAGCCTGCCGTGCCGATGAGCTGTGCGGCCAAGGGATTGCAGATCATGCCGCCCACACCGCTTCCCATGGAGGCAATGCCCATGGCGGTGCCCCGGCGGGCATGAAACCAGTTGGTGATGAGCATGGACACCGAAACGGCCACCAAAAGCCCCTGGGACAATCCCACCACCAAAGAAATCCCATAAAACATCCACAGATTCCGGGCCTGGGAATAGGCCATATATCCCAGCCCCATCACAAGACCGCTGACGCGCATGACGGCTTTCAGCTCAAAGCGGGCATAGATCCGCCCGGCCAGGAAAGCCACCGCCATCTGACACGCAGCGATGATGGTGTTGTTCATGGCCATGGCCCCCCGTGAAAAGCCCATATCGGCGCACACCGGCTTGACATAGACCCCGCTGCTGTTGTTGACCACGCCCACCGACACACCCATTACCAGAAAACAGGCGATGACCACCAGCCAGCCATAAAACAACGGGCACTTTTTCTCTTTCATTCCCTTTTCACTCCCTGCGCTCCCCCCGCCCGGCCATCGGCCTTCCCCTGGGCGGGGCGGAGCTGTGATGGTCTATCACACCTTCTGTTCCCAAATGGAAGGATCGGCCAGTTTTTCCGCCAGATCCTCCACCATTCTTTTTGTGAGCGCTTCCCCTTTTTCCTTTGTGGCCGCATAGGAGTTGCCCATGACGCCGTTTTCCGTGTGGGCCTCCATCCGGTGGAAGGTCTCCCAAATCCCCTCATCCAGCATGGGGGAGCCGTGGCCCGGTTTTCCCTTTGTCTCTTTGTAGATGGGGTCCACCAGGCTGTCATCCAGCGCCAGCACCAGGGAGGTTTCTTCCTCACAGGCGTGGATCATGCCCTTCTGGGTCTCCAGGATCTCCTGTTCTGCCTGAGCGCTGGCCTGCCAATAACCGGTGAAATACACCGGGAATCCCAGTTCTTCATTGATGGAGATCAGGGCTGTGTTGGTGGGAGCGATGTTTCCCCCGTGACCGTTGACCAGCAGAATCTTGCGGAAACCATGGGAAGCGATGCTGCGGCAGTAATCCCGCAGCAGGGCCAGATAGGTCTCGGGCCGCAGAGTGAGGGAGCCGGCAAAGCTCATATGATGGGTGGAATTGGCCACGGCGATGGTGGGCGCCACCACACAGGGCACCCCTTTTTCGCCCAAAGCAGCGGCCAGCTTTTCACTCATGGCAGTTGCCATCAGTGCATCGGTGCCCACCGGCAGATGGGGGCCGTGCTGCTCGGTGGAACCCACCGGCACCAGCACAATCGCCCCTTCCTCCGACAGTTTTTTGATCTGAGGACTTGTAAGATTGTCCCAACGATACGGATTTTTCATCTTCCCTCTCCTTTTTATGCTTTCGGGGCCTTTTTCAGCACCCGGCCATTTTTCACGCCGTTGTATTCTCCGTTCTCCACGGCCACCTTGCCGTTGACCACCACATAGGAAAGGCCCCGGTTTTTCCGGAAGGGATGGAGATAATCGCTGTCGGCTCCCAAAGCGGCATAGTCAAAGACGCAGATATCTGCATGGGCCCCTTCTTTCAGACAGCCGATACCCTCAATACCGCTCATCTCGGCGGGCAGGCCGGTGACGCTGTGCACCGCCTGCTCCAGGGTCTGAAGGCCATGGTCCCGCAGCAGAGCCAGACGGGTGATAAAGGTGGAAGTGCCCCGGGGATGGCCGCCGCCCACCTTGTCCCGATCCAGATGGGTCTGGTAATTGGACCAGTCGCTGCCGCCCATCACATAGGGGTGGGCGATGATACGCATCATATCGCTTTCATTCTGGTTGAAATAGATGCCCTGGGCCATGCCGTCGTTGGCGATCAGCAGGTCATAGCACACATCCCAGGGATCTTTGCCCTCTTCCTCTGCGATCTGGGCGATGGTCTTGCCCACATACTGAGGTGTTTTGGCGCAGCCCGCCATGAGTGTGCCCTCAAACCCGGCGTCCACCAGATTGCTGGCAAACTCCTGGTATTCATTTTCAATGGAATCGGTGACCTTCTTGCGGAACTCCGGATCTTTCAGGTTTTCCACCAGCTTTTCCACGCCGCCCACATGGAATTTGGGCGGGATGCAGCTGATGAAGGGGGCGCTGCCTGCCAGATAGGGATACTGGTCGGCCCTCACCTTGACGCCCCGGGCATTGGCATCCTCGATCACCTGGAGCACCTTTTTGGAAAGGCCCTCATTCTGCTTGCCGATGACCTTCAGATGGGAGATGATCACCGGAATACCGGCCTTTTCCCCCACCCGGATGGCTTCTTCCACCGATTCCACCACATTGTCCGCCTCGCCCCGGATATGGGAAGCATAGCTGCCGCCATACTCGCCCACCACCTTGGCCAGCTCCACCAGCTCCTCTTCCCCGGCGTACACCGAGGGGGCATATACCAATCCGGTGGTCATGCCCAGATAGCCGCACTCCATGGCCTGGCGCACCCAGGCTTTCATCTCTTCCAGCTGCTCCTTGGTGGGGAGAGAATCGTCAAAGCCCATCACTCTTCCCCGCACATTGCCCTGCCCGATGTAAAAAGCCATATTGTTGCCCAGTTCCATATGGGAAACATAATCAATAAAGGAAGCAAAGGAATCGCAGGCCTTTTCCACTTCGGCAAATTTTTCCGGCGGCAGTATCTCCTTTTCCTCCTGCAAAGAACCGGGATAGCTGGGAGCGGGAGCCGAACCGCACTGGCCGGTAATCTCGGTAGTGACACCCTGCTCCAGGTAGTTGTAGCCGTCCGGTCCCAGAAGGATGCTGTTGTCCGAATGGCTGTGATAATCGATAAAGCCGGGAGAGACCACCTGGCCTTTGGCGTCGATCTCTCTGGCGCCCTTTTCTTCAATATGAGGGGCGATACAGGCGATCTTGTCCCCCTTTATGGCCACATCGGCCTGATAACGAGGTGCGCCGGTGCCGTCCACCACCGTGCCCCCTCTTATGATCAGATCATACATGATAAAAAATATCCTCCTTGCCTTTTCATTTCCGGCTTTCGCCGCTCCTTTTATTATACCGCCGGGGAAAGTGGGGCGCAATCAAAGGCCGCATGGCAGATTGCCCTATTTTTTGTCCCGAATTTCAGCACACATCCCCAAAAGAAAGGGATCTTGCAGCGCACATGGAGCGCCCGCCTTTTCCCTCTCCCCTTTCCAGAAAAAAAGTGGATGATTTTCCCATTCTCCTGCCATTTCTCCTTTCCAAAAAGCCTTCTCCGTGGTAAAATAGAAAAAAACCCTGCCATATACCCATGGGAGCTGCACCGTTTTCTTTTGTTTTGCCGGTTTTGCTCCCCTTGATTGATATGATTAGGAATAATGAAAGGAGGCTCCGCTTTTTTGCGGAGAAAGTCCCATGAAGAAGATTCTGATGCTCACCACCGGCGGCACCATTGCCTCCCTTCCTTCGGAAGAGGGCCTGGCCCCCACCGGCGCTAACACCATTCTGTCCCATATGGGCCCCTCGGCCGCCAATTACGACATCACCACCCAGGAGATCCTCACCCTGGACAGCACCAACATCCAGCCGGAGGAATGGAAGATCATTGCCGGAGCCATTTATAAAAATGTCCGTCTGTATGACGGTATCGTGGTCACCCACGGCACCGACACCATGGCCTATACCGCTTCCATGATGAGCTTCATGCTGCGGAATGTCCCCATCCCGGTGGTGTTCACCGGCTCCCAGGTGCCCATCGCCAGCCCCCTCAGCGACGCGCCCCTGAACCTGACCTGTGCCTTTGCCATGGCAGCCAGCGCCACCCCCGGCATCTTTGTGGCTTTTGACCGGAAAATCATGCTGGGCTGCCGGTCGGTGAAGGTGCGCACCACCGCCTTTGACGCCTTTGAAAGCGTCAATTATCCCTATGCCGGAGTGGTGGATTCCTCGGGTCTGAATCTGGACCGGTCGGTGATCCCGCCCCAGCGGGGAGAATGCGTGCTGGAAGATACCGTGGACTCCGATGTGTATCTGCTGAAACTCACGCCGGGCACCAATCCCAAACTGGTGGATCTGATGATCGAAGCCGGCTGCCATGGCATCGTCATCGAAGCCTTCGGCATCGGTGGACTTCAGTTTGTCCGCCGTGACTTCGTCTCCAAGATCGAAAAGGCCATCGACGCCGGTATTCCGGTGGTGGTGTGCAGCCAGTGTCTCTATGAGCGCTCGGACTTTTCTGTGTATCAGGTGGGCCAGAAAGCCCTGGCCAAAGGCGCCATTCAGGGCTTTGACATGACGAGAGAGGCCGCCGTCACCAAGCTGATGTGGGCCTTGGGCCACACCCGTGATCTGGGAGAGATCCGGGCCATGTTCCACACCAATCTGGCCGGAGAAATCGCCCTTTGATCTCCCCAGATGGGATGCACAATCTTGCGGCAGATTTTGTTATTTTTCTGTCAATAAATTTTGTTTTATTTTTCTAATTTACCCATTATTTTTTCGATATTTTCCGATCATTTCAACTATTTTTTTGTTTTAAGCTGGTTTTGCCTTGTTTTTTCCGGTTGGAATATCGGTGCCCCAGGATACTTGTATACAGGTATCCCGGTATTTTAAGGGGTAAAAACCGCTATTTTTATCAACTTTGCATGGTTTTCCGCAACTTTTTACATTGCAACGCCCGGGGCTTTCGCATACAATGTTAGGTGTGGGCCTTTGGCGGAACCCGAAAGGAGATGACGCCATTGAAATTTGCCAGCGATCCCTTTATGTATACGGAATACTACGCCCCCCGGGGCCGCAAACGCCTGCTGGAGCTGGGCAACACCATCACCAGCCAGTATCTTTCCCC
The DNA here is from genome assembly GCF_016901775.1 of Intestinimonas butyriciproducens. Taxonomy (GTDB): domain Bacteria; phylum Bacillota; class Clostridia; order Oscillospirales; family Butyricicoccaceae; genus Pseudobutyricicoccus. Next base: position 19,645 of record NZ_JACJKW010000005.1, on the reverse strand, counting down.
GGAGGACCGGTGCATCGGTATTCTGGGAGAGGCGGGCAGCGGCAAGTCCCTCATCGTGCGGGGAATGTTTCCCGGATTGCAGCTGACCAACGACGATGAGGATGTATACACCCGTCCTCTGCCTTTGATGGATCACTTTGAATCGGGTCGCTTCCGGGATCACACCTATCATATGGATGTGCGCTTTGAATCGGCCTTCACCCAGCCTTACCGCCTGGCCGAGGCTGTGCGGGCGGCAGTGAATGCCGGCCGGCGGGTGGTCATCGAACACTTTGACCTGCTGTATCCCGCCCTGGGCCACAATGCCGAGCTGCTGGTGGGCATCGGGGAAGAGGTCATTGTGGCCCGTCCCAACATCTTCGGCCCCAAACCCACCGATATCGCCCAGAAGGTGCTGCGCTCCATCCACTACCGGCGGATGATCCATACCGCCGAAGACATTGTGTGCCACATTCTGGACATCGACTACGGTATTCCCACCAGCACCCTGGTTCACGGCGATGTGAAGCGGGGCTTCCTGCTGGAATTTAAGGAAAAGCCCTCCTTCTCTGTTGCAGAGCTGCAGCAGCGGGCACAGGAATTTATCGATGCCAAGCTGGATGTGTGCTATCTGGATGAACACCATATCCGCATGGGTGATGCCCGCATCCACTGCACCGGTCCACGCATCCATCTGCGCAACACCGGCGACATTCAGTTTTTTGCCATGGCGCCCGATTTCGTCTATGATCCGGTGCGCCGCAGCTATCTGCTGGTGGGCGTTGTGTCCAAGCCCGAACGGCTGGACGATCTTTCCGACATCAACAAATTTTAAATAATATGAGGTGTAATATGAAAACTCTTGTACTGGGCGTTATCGGCGCCGATGTCCACGCTGTGGGCAACAAGATCCTGGATCATGCCTTCACCGAGGCCGGCTACAAAGTGGTCAACCTGGGCGTGATGGTTTCCCAGGATGAATTTATCAAGGCCGCCATCGAAACCAATGCCGACGCCATCATGGTCTCCTCCCTCTATGGCCAGGGCGAGCTGGACTGCCAGGGCATGCGGGAAAAGTGCGTGGAAGCCGGCATCGGCAACATCCCCCTCTTCTGCGGCGGCAACCTTGTGGTTGGCAAGCGGGACTTCAAGGAAACGGAAAAAATCTTCAAAGACATGGGCTTCAACTATGTCTATGCCCCCGGCACCATGCCCGATGTGACCATCGCTGACCTGCGCCGGGAACTGGGCGAATAAGAGAGGGGTCTTTCCTTTGAGTTACGCTCTGTTTACTGACATTGGCAGCACCTTCACCAAGGTGACTGCCGCCGACCTGGAAGCGTGCCGCATCGTAGGGCGGGCCATGTCCCCCACAACTATTTTTGACGATGTGAACATCGGCTTCCAAAAAGCCCTGGCCCTTCTCACAGAGCAGGTGGGCCACCCCATGGAATTTGATTTCCGTCTGGCCTGTTCCTCTGCCGCCGGCGGCCTGAAAATGGTGGCCTGCGGTCTGGTGCCCGATCTGACCAGTGAAGCGGCCCGTCTGGCTTCCCTCAGCGCCGGCGCCAAGGTACTCAAGGCCTATGCTTACAAAATGACCGATACCGAAGCCCAGGAGCTCACAGAGCTGCAGCCCGATATCGTCATGCTCTCCGGCGGCACCGACGGCGGCAACAGCGAAGTGATGCTGCACAATGCCAAGGTACTGGCCGATTGTCCCCTTTCTTTCCCCGTGATCATCGCCGGAAACAAAAGCGCCGCCGGGGAAGCGGCCCGCCTCATTGAAGAAGCAGGCAAGGAAGCGGTGATCTGCCCCAATGTAATGCCTGAGTTCGGCAAGCTGAACATCGAGCCCGCCCGGGAAGCGGTGCGCAAGGTTTTCCTGGAGCGCATCGTGGACGCCAAAGGTCTGCGTGAGCTGGCTGAAAAGATGGATGGGGATATCATCCCCACACCGGCTGCCGTTCTGGACGCCATCACCCTTCTCTCCCGGGGCACCCGGGACGAAGAGGGCATCGGCAGTCTGATGGCCTTTGACATCGGCGGCGCCACCACCGATGTGTATTCTGTAACCAACGGCTGTCCGGTCTATCCCGGCGCCATGCTGAAGGGTCTGCCCCATCCGGCCGCAAAGCGTTCGGTGGAAGGGGATCTGGGTATGCGCTGGAACGCGCGGACCATCGTGGCCCTTCAGGGCGAAGAACTGTTTGCCCAGGATGCCGGTGTAACGGTGGAAGAAGTGCGGCAGACCCTGGATGTATTCGACAAGACCCCGGATATCCTGCCCCAGAACGAAGCCATGGAAAAGATCGATATCGCCCTGGCCAAATCGGCTGCCAAAAACGCCTGCGAGCGTCATGCCGGTCACCTGGAAGTGGTGTTTACCCCTCTGGGCGAACGGTATATGCAGACCGGCAAGGACCTGACCGATGTGAAGTGGCTGATCGGCACCGGCGGACCTGTGATCACCTCCAAGGACCCGGCTGCCATTCTGTCAGAGGCCAGCTTCAGCGAGCAGGAGCCTCTGTCCCTGCGTCCCCGGAGGGCAAGCTGCCTGCTGGACGCCAAATACATCCTGTCGGCCATGGGGCTTTTGTCCCAGAAGCTGCCCGATGTAGCACTGAAAATCATGAAAAACGAATTGACCGAAATATAAAGCGAGGATGAGAAGATGAGCGATACATTGCACAAGATGTCAATGGACGAGTTCCGCCGCCAGCAGAAGGAAGTTCTGGCTTCCTGGCCCACCGGCAAGGATGTAAACTTCCAGGAAGCGGTGGATTACCACAAGTCTCTGCCTGATTCCAAAATCTTTTCCAAGAAGCTGGAGCAGGCCCGCAAGGACAAGGTAACCCTGATCCAGCCCCGTGCCGGCGTGCCTCTGATCGACAAGCACATCGAGCTGATGCAATTCCTGGAGAAGGAAGGCCATGCCGACCTGCTGCCCACCACCATCGACAGCTACACCCGTCACAACCTGTATAACGACTGCCAGAAGGGCATCGAGGAATCCATCGCCCATGGCAAGGCCATGCTCAACGGCTTCCCGGCTGTCAACCACGGCGTAATGAACTGCCGCAAGGTCACCGAGTCTGTGGGCGTGCCCATGCAGATCCGCCACGGCACTCCCGACGCCCGTCTGCTCACCGAGATTGCCTATGCCGGCGGCTTTACCTCCTACGAAGGCGGCGGCATCTCCTACAATGTGCCTTACGCCAAGGACCGCACCCTGGAGGAGACCATCCGCTTCTGGAAGTACACCGACCGCCTCACCGGCCTGTATGAAGAAGCCGGCGTGCAGATCGACCGTGAGCCCTATGGCCCCCTCACCGGCACCCTGGTGCCCCCCTGCATCTCCCATGCCGTAGCCGTTCTGGAAGCGCTGCTGGCTGCTGAGCAGGGCGTCAAGCACATCTCCGTGGGCTACGGCCAGTGCGGCAACCTGTACCAGGATATCGGCGCCATCTACGCTCTGGAAGAAGTGACCCGGGAATATCTGGACCGCTTCGGCTTCACCGATGTGAGCATCTCCACTGTGTTCCACCAGTGGATGGGCGGATTCCCCCAGGACGAGGCCCAGGCCTTCGCTGTTATCTCCTGGGGCGCTGCCACCGCTGTTCTGGCCGGTGCTACCAAGGTGATCGTCAAGTCTCCTCATGAGGCTTTCGGCATCCCCACCAAGGAAGCCAACGCCGCTGGTCTGCGGGCCACAAAGCAGCTGGCTAACATGCTCTCCTGCCAGACCATGAAGAACGGTCCTCGGGCCATGGCTGAAAAGCACATGATCATGAACGAAACCCGGGCCATCCTGAACAAGACCCTGGAGCTGGGCGGCAACGACTTTGAAAAGTCCACTGTGGCCGCTTTCGCCGCCGGTGTCATCGATGTGCCCTTCTCCCCCAGCAAGTACAACCGGGGCGCCGCTCTGCCCGCCCGTGACAACGAAGGCGCCGTCCGCTTCCTCAGCTTCGGCAACCTGCCCTTCGACGACGACATCAAGGGCACTCATATCGCCAAGCTGGAAGAGCGGGCCAAGTTCGAAAAGCGTCCTGCCAACTTCCAGATGGTCATCGATGATGTGTACGCCATCTCCGAAGGCAAGCTGGTTGGCCGCCCCAAGAATAAATAACTCTGTTTGCTGCTCTATTTTGTGAACATATAACACTCAACCGTTTCGAAAGGATGGGATTCCCATGAAAATCGAAAAAGTAATCTGTTCCAAAGGCCGCACCGGCTTCTATTTTGACGACCAGAAGGCCATCAAAGCCGGCGCAAAGAACGACGGCGCTGCCTACATTGGCGAGCCTATGACCCCCGGCTTCACCTCCATCCGTATGGCTGGCGAAGCCATCAGCGTGCAGCTGGTTCTCTCCGACGGCCAGATCGCCCTGGGCGACTGCGCTGCGGTGCAGTATTCCGGCGCCGGCGGACGGGATCCCCTGTTCCTGGCCGAGGACTTTATCCCCTATATCCAGGAAGTGGTGGCTCCCCACCTGATCGGCCGCGAGCTCACCAGCTTCAAGGAGCTGGCCGGCGAAATCAACAGCATGACCGATCCCAAAACCGGCAAGCGCATCCACACCGCCATCCGCTATGGCGTCACCCAGGCCATCCTGGATGCTGTGGCCAAATCCAAGCACACCATCATGGCCGAAGTCATCGCTGAGGAATATGGCTGCAAGGTTTCCGATAAGGAGCTGCCCATCTTCACCCAGTCCGGCGACAACCGCTATGAGAACGCCGACAAGATGATCCTGAAGGGCGCTCAGGTTCTGCCCCATGCTCTGATCAACCATGTGGAGACCAAGCTGGGCAAGAACGGCGAGAAGCTGCTGGAGTATGTGAAGTGGCTCCATGACCGGATCATCGCCCTGCGCAAGGACGAGAGCTATCAGCCTGTGCTGCACATCGATGTGTACGGCACCATGGGCATTGCTTTTGACAACGATCTGGAGAAGATCGCCGATTACATGAAGACCCTGTGCGACGCTGCCGCTCCCTTCCACCTGCGCATCGAAGGCCCCGTGGATGTGGGCGACCGCACAAAGCAGATGGAAGCTCTGCGGGATCTCACCGCCATCTGCGACAAGAAGAACATCCCCGTGGAGATCGTGGCCGACGAGTGGTGCAACACTCTGGAGGACATCATCTACTTCGCCGACAACAAGGCCGGCCATATGATCCAGATCAAGACCCCCGACCTGGGCGGCATGAACGACATCGCCGAAGCTGTGCTCTACTGCAAGAAGAAGGGCATCGGCGCTTATCAGGGCGGTACCTGCAATGAGACCGACCGGAGCGCTCAGGTGTGCGTCCAGGTGGCTATGGCTACTCAGCCTGACCAGATCCTGGCAAAGCCCGGCATGGGTGTGGACGAAGGCTACATGATCGTTTACAACGAGATGCAGCGCGTTCTGGCCTATGAAGAGGCTATGAAGAAATAAGCAAGATCCTTCCTTTCAAAAAGCCCCGCAGAACCCAATGGTTCTGCGGGGCTTTTGATATTTTTACAATCAGATCTCATGGGCGGCCTGAAGCCGCTTTTTGCAGAACTGGACGAATTTTTTCTCTCTGGCATTCAGGGTATAGGACTTGGAACGCATGAGACACACATCCAGGGTATCGGAAAATCCGGTGATGGGCAAAGTGACGCAGTCGGCCAGTTCCCGCTGCTGCTGGGGATCATGCATAACCACCGCCATATAGTTGTCCTTGCGCACCGCATCCAACAGGCCGCCCCGGTCAAAGATATAAAGCACATTGGCACTGGGCGGGATGCCCAGCATCCCCAGCCAATCTTCGTATTCGAAGTTCTCATAAGTAACAAGCCTGCGGGTAGGCAGATCTTCCAGCCGGATGTCCCGTCGGGAGGAGAGAGGATTCTGCCGGGAGAGCAGCGCCACCGCTGGAATGCCTTCGCACAAAGGTTCCACTACCATATTGTATCGGGCGGCATAGCGGGCGTGATGCTCCCGCCTGCTTTGGAAACAGTAAAACATGCACAGCCGGTACTGCTGCGCAATGGCATCCCGGATGGTCTGGATCAGACCGGTCTCCTTGAAAGCGTCCTGGACTCCCGGGGCCGGGTGGGATTTTTTGAAGAGGATGAAGCTCTGCATCAGCAAAGTGGAATAGGTGCAGCACACCGACAGATTCCGCTGACTGGAAAACTGCTCAGGCACCCGATAGATCTTCTCCGCCTCCGCCAATATTTTTTTTTTTTGGCCGATTCCAAAAACAGTTTCCCCTCTTCTGTCAGTTCAATGCCGGAATTTTTTCGCCGGAATAGCTGATAATGCAGTTCTTCTTCCAGACTTTTTACCGAGCCGCTGAGGCTGGACTGGGAAATATACAGATTCTGGGCCGCCTTGTTGATGGACCCGCAGCGGCAGATCTCCACCACATAGCTGAGATGCTTGATGTTCATGTTCTTCACCTCCTCTGCTTGCATCATATTATATCACATATAGCATAATTTTTCAGTTGCTTTTTTATCTATTTTGGTTGTTTTTTCTATATTTCCGATATGTTATCGTCTTTTCCTATAACCATGGTGTTTTCACCGTGCTACAATTTACCCATAGAAAGCGTCGATGCTGCATAAAAGATTTATTGATACTGCACTTTCAGGAGGTATGGATATGTCTACTGTGAAACAACCCGCCAGCGCTCTTTCTTCTCCCCGCTTCTGCAACACCGGAACCTTCATGCGCATGAGCAAAGTGGATTCCGCCCAAGGATTGGATTTTGTCATCGCCGGTGCTCCTTTTGACACCGCCAGCTCTTTCCGCTCCGGTTCCCGCTTCGGCCCCCAGGCCATCCGGGCCATTTCCGCCATGATGAAGCCCAACAATGTGATCTTGCAGGTGAACATCATGGAATCCCTCAAGGGCGGCGATATCGGTGATTTCAATATCACCCCTGGCTATATCCATCCTTCCTATAAGGCCATCGAGGAAGGCGTCGCCGGCATTTTGCAGGAAAACGCCATTCCCATCGTTCTGGGCGGCGACCACTCCATCACCCTGGCTGAGCTGCGGGCGGTTGCCAAAAAGCACGGTCCGGTGGCTCTGGTGCACTTTGACTCCCACTCCGACCTGTGCGACGAAGTCTTCGGCGAAAAATACAACCACGGCACTCCCTTCCGCCGGGCCATTGAGGAAGGGCTCATTGACCCCTCCCATTCCATTCAGATCGGCATGCGCGGCTCCTTGTATGACCCCAATGAGCACAAAATGGCTGCCGAACTGGGAATGCTGCTGATCCCCGCTCACAAGGTGCGGGAGATGGGCACCGATGAGCTGATCCGCACCGCTCTGGAGCGGGTGGGCGACAAGCCTTGCTTCCTCACCTTTGACATCGACTTTGTGGATCCGGCCTATGCCCCCGGCACCGGTACCCCCGAAGTGGGCGGCTTTACCTCTTTCGAAACCCTGGATATGCTCCGCAAGCTGAAAGATCTGAACTACATCGGCTTTGATGTGGTGGAAGTGCTCCCGGCTTATGACCACGGGGAGATCACTTCCTACATGGCGGCCAACATTGTCTTTGAGTTCCTGTCCATTCTGGCCGCAAAGAAAAAATAGCCGCCTGTCCACAGAAACTACCCCATAAGGAGGTCTCTTCTATGGCCAAAACAGCTCCCGAAACCATCAAGCTGAGTCCTGACCTCTCGTCCCAGGAGCTGGATCAGATCACTTTAAGCAAATCCCAGTTCACCAAAGGATTGATCCGCTTTATCCTGTGTACTGCCGTTGCAATTTTTGTCTTTTTCACCAACCTGACCATTGGCGGTGAATCCCAGATCGTCTTCGGATGGATCTACAATTTCTTTGTGGATCTGCTGGGCAATGCAGGCTACTGGGTCCTGACCATTATCATTGGCGGAAATTTCCTGCTTCATGTGTATTCCCGCTATATCGATAAGGGAAAACGACAGAAAAAGCTCTATGAGCACTACCGGAAAGAAGGCATTGCCCAAACTTTCCTCTTTGGTCTGGGCACGGTGTACACTGTGATCTATACCCTGCACACCACCACTTCTTTTGTGGGCCCGGAGATTATCGTTGGCGCCGCTACCGGCGAAAGCGTCTTCCCGCCCATTGTGCTGGGCGTGCTGTTCATCATTTTGGTGGGCGCCTTCTTTATGCCCTTCCTGCTGAACTATGGAGCCATTGAGTTTGTCGGCGCTTTGCTGGAGCCGCTGATGCGCCCGCTGTTCAAGATCCCCGGCAAAGCCGCATTGGATGCCACCGCCTCCTTTGTCAGCTCTTCTTCCCTGGCGGTCATCATCACCAGCCGTCTTTACCGGCAAAAGGTCTATACCAAGCGGGAAGCTGTGGCAGTGGCTACCTGCTTCAGCGCTGTGAGCATCGGCTTTGCCTATCTGGTCATCAGCACAGCTGGCGTGGCTCAGCATTTCACCGCCATTTACCTGATCAGCTTTATCACCGCTTTTATCATCTCGGCCATTGTGGTGCGCATTCCTCCCATCAGCCGCAAGCCTGATGTATATTACGATGAGACGCCCCAAACCGAAGAAGAGCGGAAAGCCGACGCCCATTTTGACAAGGACATCCTGCGCCGCGGCGGAAGCCGGGCTGTCAAACGGGCTTTCGTTGCAAACCCTGTGCCCAAAGACATCGTCATCAGCCTGAAAGAAGGGCTGCAGGTGATGCCCCAGGTTCTGACTATGCTGGCCGCCATCGGTGTTTCGGCCATGATTCTGGCGGAATACACCCCGCTTTTCCAGTGGATCGGTCTGGTGTTCCAGCCTCTGCTTCAGCTTCTGCAAGTGCCCGACGCTGCGGCCATTGCCCCCTCCATTCCAGTGGGTATCGCCGAAATGTTCCTGCCGGTGCTGCTGATCTCGGAAAATGTGACCGCCCTCTCGGAATCGGCCCGGTTCTTTTTGTGCATCGTTTCCATGGTGCAGATCATCTTCTTCTCGGAGACCGGCACTGTGATGCTGGCCACAAAGCTCCCAGTGAAGCTCCATGAGCTGATCATCTGCTTTATCGAGCGGACCATCATCGCCATTCCTCTGGCGGCACTGGCCATGCATCTGTTCTTCTGATAACAAAAAACGGACGGCAATGCCGTCCGTTTTTTTGCACTCAATGCCGGTTTTCATAGCCTTTCATGGCTTTTTCCACCATATCAGCCCACTGGGGACAGGCTTTTCTGAAATATTCCAGGCACTGGCCCGAGATCACAGCAGGCGTCTGCGCCAGCTCTACGGCAATGTTATCCGCCAGATGCTCCTGCTCCAACCGGCTCATTCCCCGGAAGCGCTCTCCGGCCTGGGTAAAGTCATCGGCCTGGTACAAAGGAGAGCGGATCTGATTTCCCCGGGAATACGGAGCGGTATAGGGAGGGCAGGCCGTTTTCTGCTGGGGCCCGCAGCCCAAAGCACCACTGTGGGGATAATAATTCACCGTTCCTTTCCGGAAGGAAGTGCGCATCATGCCGTCCTGCTGGTAATTGTTGGCCGGTGTACGGGGGCGGTTGATGGGAAGTTCTGTGTAATTGGGCCCCACCCGATAACGCTGGGCATCCCCATAGGAAAACACCCGCCCGGCCAGCATCTTGTCATCGGAAAACTCGATGCCGGGCACCAGATTGGCCGGGCAGAAGGCCGACTGCTCCACCTGGACAAATTCGTTTTCAAAATTCCGGTTGAGCACCAGCTGCCCCACTTTATGCAGGGGGAATTGCTCTTCCGGCCACAGTTTGGTATCGTCCAGAGGATCAAATTTCTGCATGGACGCCTGACAGATGGGCATCAGCTGTACCGCCAGATCCCAGGCTGCCGTTTGCCCGCTTTCCAAAGTGCGGTACAGATCGGTTTTTGCCACATCCGGCTCCACCCCGGCCAGGCGGGCCGCTTCATGGCGATCCACCGTCTCTTTCCCCTGGTGGGAGCGGAAGTGGTATTTCACATAAAACCGTTCACCCTGGCTATTGACCCACACATAAGTATTGACGCCGAATCCATCCATCTTCCGATAGGAAGGAATGGTTCCTTCATCGGAGTACAGATATGTGATCATATTGGTGCATTCCGGCATCTGGCTGTAAAAATCCCAGAAACGGGCGTTGTCTTTTACACCGGTATCGGGTGCAGGCTTGAGAGAATGGAGCAAATCAGGGAATTTCATGGCATCGCGGATAAAGAATACGGGGAAATTCAGACCCACAATATCCAGATTGCCTTCCTCTGTGTAAAATTTCACTGCAAATCCCCGAGGATCCCGCAAGGTATCTGCACTGCCTTTGTGGCCTGCCACAGTGGAAAACCGGACAAATACCGGCGTCACCTTACCGGCCTGGGAAAAGAGTCCGGCTTTGGTGTATCGGGCCATGGAGCAAGTGGTCTGAAAATAGCCAAAAGCTCCGGTGCCATTGGCATGGACCACCCGCTCGGGAATGCGTTCCCGGTCAAAGTGGGCCATCTTTTCCAGATAATAGGCATCCTTCATCAGCATGGGGCCATTGCATCCCACGGTGAGGGAATGGTTGTCATTCTGGGCCATAGCTCCCTGGTTGTCGGTAATGCAGCCATTCTGACGGCAGGCCTGGGGAATGGGCCGCTGGGGCAATGGGGTATAATGCTGCATCTTCTGGCACTCTTCCGGGGTCATTGGATGGCCGCAAGGCGGGCAGGGATTGGGACGGCAGGGCGGACATGGATGCTCCGGGCACTCTGGTATTTCTGGCTCTTCCGGTTCCGAAGGACACTCCGGGCACTCCGGATGCTCCGGCATTTCTGGCTCTTCCGGCTCCGAAGGACACTCCGGGCATTCCGGGCATTCCGGGCATTCCGGCATTTCTGGCTCTTCCGGTTCCTGAGGAACTTCCGGTACCTCTGGCTCCTCCGGCACTACCGGCTCCTGGGGCGCCTCCGGCTCTTCTGGAAGCACAGGATATTCCGGCGCTTCCGGAACGGTGGGTTCCTGAGGAGCCATGGGATCGGAGGGACCGGTTTCTTCCTGCCACTCTTCTCTCCGGAGCATGGGCTGCTGCCAGGCCCCGGTATGCCAGGCCTGCTGCTGCCGCCCCTGATTGTCCTGGAAAGGTCTTCCCACTCTGACCGGCGGATAATAGCTATGCCCCGGCCGTGGGCAGACCGGCTCAGTTCCCCGCCATGTACCCTGGGGGCACTGTCCCCGGGCAGGGCCGCGATTGGGAAACATCCGGTCATAGGGCATTTTCTGTCGCATGATCATACCTCGCTTTTTTGATGATTCCCCACCGATACTCTGCCGGCAGGGGTCATTCCAGTCTATGCCGCCGCCTTTCCACTTGCGCCCCAGGAAAAGATAAGATACAATACAAAACAAGCACATCATCCATGGGAGATCCTGTTTTCTTGTGATTTTCCCGCCGCCTGTTCTTTGGAGGTTTTCTATGCTGTTTTCTCAGATTCCCCGGATTTCTCTTTTAACAGAGCCCACACTTTTGGAAAAAGCCGCCCATTTTGGTGATACCATCGGCCATTCCTCTCTTTGGATCAAACGGGAGGATGTAATGGGCCTGGGAATGGGGGGCAACAAAGTCCGCTCTCTGGAATTCTGGCTGGGCGAGGCCCTGGAAAAGGGCTGTGATATCGTTCTGGCCGCTGGGCTTCCCCCTTCCAACCTGTGCCGTCTCACCGCAGCCGCCTGCTGCCGTCTGAACCTGGACTGTGAAATCATCCACAATGCCGCTCCATCCAACACCAAACCCCGCCGGGGCGACAGCCGTTTTCTCTATGATCTGATGGGAGTACGCCAGATCTATTGCGGTCCGGTGGACGAGCAGGCCCGTAAGGCCTTTGTAGAAGAACGGGCCCAGGAACTGAAGAACCAAGGCCGCAATCCCTATATCCTGGGAGATCCGGTAGTGGGAGCGCTGGGCTATGTTGCAGCCGCCCAGGAGCTGCTTTTCCAGGCCGAACAGAAACACATCGACTTGCGTCATGTGTTCATCAGTGCTTCCGCCGGGCCTACGGAAATCGGACTGCTCTTCGGTCTTCGTCTCATGGGTGGGCCAGATCTTCATGTCCATCTGGTTTCGGTGGAATATCCCGCCCACACTTTCTGGCCCATCGCCCAGGAGATCTGGCAGGGCCTTTGCGAAAAGCTCCATGTGACTCCTCCCCTGTCTTTGCAGTACAACACCCATTTTTATGAGGAATATCTGGGGCCGGGCTATGCCAAACACTCCCCGGAAACCTGGCTGGCTCTGCGGCTTCTGGCCCGCACCGAGGGGATTTTCCTGGACACCACCTATAATGCCAAAGTGTTCGCCGGGCTCACCGATCTGTGTCAAAAAGGGCATCTGCCCACCGATGAAGCTGCTGTGATTTTCCACACCGGCGGTGTCCCCACTTTGCTGATGGGGGAAGAATGAAGAACAATACAAAAAGCGGACAGGAAATCCTGTCCGCTTTTGTGTTATAGGGTAGATTTACTTGTTCAGGTTGAACCAGGCATTCAGGCCGGGATAATAAGCGATATCCTCCAGCTCCTCTTCGATGCGCAGCAGCTGGTTGTACTTGGCCACCCGGTCGGTACGGCTGGGAGCGCCGGTCTTGATCTGGCCGGCGTTGAGAGCCACAGCCAGGTCGGCAATGGTGGTGTCCTCGGTCTCGCCGCTGCGATGGGAGATGACGGCAGTGTAACCGGCCCGGTTTGCCATCTGGATGGCTTCCAGGGTCTCGGTGAGGGTGCCGATCTGGTTGACCTTGATGAGGATGGCATTGGCCACACCCATCTTGATGCCCTTGGCCAGGCGCTGGGTATTGGTGACGAACAGATCGTCGCCCACCAGCTGGATCTTGTCGCCCAGAGCCTGGGTCAGCATCTTCCAGCCTTCCCAGTCCTCTTCGCCCATGCCGTCCTCGATGGAGATGATGGGATACTTCTCCACGAAGTTCTTCCACATACGCACCATCTGCTGGCGGGTCATCTTCTTGCCAGCTTTGGGCAGCAGGTAATAACCGCCGTCCTCTTCCTTATACCACTCGGACACAGCGGGGTCCATAGCGATCATGAAGTCCTTGCCCGGCTCGAAACCGGCCTTCTCGATGGCCTCCACGATGACCTTCAGCGCGTCCTCGTCCTTCTTCAGGTTGGGAGCAAAGCCGCCTTCGTCGCCCACAGCGGTGGCCAGGCCCATGCCCTGGAGCACCTTCTTCAGGGTGTGGAACACTTCGGCGCACCAACGCAGGCCCTCAGCAAAGGTACCGGCGCCCACAGGCATGACCATAAACTCCTGAATATCCACATTGTTGGTGGCATGAGCGCCGCCGTTGAGGATGTTCATCATGGGCACAGGCAGGGTCTTGGCGTTGCAGCCGCCCACATAGTTATACAGAGCCATGCCCAGAGCTTCGCTGGCGCACTTGGCGCAGGCCAGAGAAGCGCCCAGAATGGCGTTGGCGCCCAGGCGGGACTTGTTGGCTGTGCCATCCAGCTGGATGAGCATCTTGTCGATGAGGGGCTGATCCAGCACATTCTGGCCCATCAGGCACTCAGCGATCTCAGTGTTGACAGCGGCCACAGCCTTGGTGACGCCTTTGCCCATATAGCGGCTCTTGTCCTCATCCCGCAGCTCGCAGGCTTCAAAAATGCCGGTGGAGGCGCCGGAAGGCACAGCAGCCCGGCCCATGAACAGCTTGTTCTGCTCGGCGTCCATGGCATATACTTCTACTTCCACGGTGGGGTTGCCGCGGCTGTCCAGCACTTCGCGGCCCACCACATCGGTGATCTCAATGTACTTTTTCATCGGTGTTTTCCTCTTTTCTTTGATATTCGTTCTGTGTTCACCAAGATATTGTATCCTCTTTTTCCCTCCCCGTCAATCGCCGGAGGGGAGAAAGGAGGGCTTCCCAGAGTAAAATTCGGGAAAAACCTTTGCCAGCTTTTTATTCTGCGGTCAGCAGGCTCTGGCCGGTCATTTCCTCGGGCTTTTCCAGCCCCAACATGGAGAGCAGCGTGGGGGCGATATCGCACAGACGGCCGCCTTCTTTCAGCCCGGCCTTCTTGCCCACCAGAATCAAAGGCACTTCGTTTGTGGTGTGGGCCGTGAAAGGAGTGCCATCGGGACAGGCCATCTGCTCGGCGTTGCCGTGGTCAGCTGTGACCAGGGCCTCACCGCCCATCTTTTCCAAAGAGGCCAGCACCCGCCCCAGGCAGGTATCCACCGCTTCCACCGCACGAATGGCCGCCGGAAGCACGCCGGTGTGGCCCACCATATCGCAGTTGGCAAAGTTCAAAACGATCAGATCATATTTTCCGCTTTCGATACGGCTGCACACCGCATCGGTGACCTCATAGGCGCTCATTTCCGGCTTCATATCGAAAGTAGCCACCTTGGGGGACTCGATGAGCACCCGGTCTTCTCCGGGAAATACCCGTTCCTCCCCACCATTGAAGAAGAAGGTGACATGGGCATATTTCTCAGTTTCGGCAATGCGAAGCTGGGTCATACCCGCCTCACTGACCACCTGGCCCAGGATGTGCTCCAGCACCTGGGGCTTGAAGGCCACCTGTACTCCAGGCATAGCGGCATCATACTGGGTAAAGCACACATAATAAGGCGCCACCAGTCCGCCTTCCCGCACAAAGCCGTCAAACTCCGGATCGGTGAGGGTGCGGGTGATTTCTCTGGCCCGATCGGGGCGGAAGTTGTAGAAAATCACGCTGTCACGGTGGCAGATCCCGGCATCCTTGCAGCAGACCACCGGCTTCATGAACTCGTCGGTTTCTCCCTGCTCATAGCTCTTTTCCACCGCCTGGACAGGATCGGCAAAGAAGGGGCCTTTCCCCAGCACCATGGCCTCATAGGCCGGCTGCACCCGATCCCAGTGCCGGTCTCTGTCCATCACATAGTACCGGCCGCTGATGGTAGCGATCTGTCCTGCGCCGATTTTGTTCATCTCCTCCTGAAGGGCCTTCACATAGGAAAGGCCGGAAGAGGGGGGCACATCCCGCCCGTCCAGGAAGCAGTGGACATAAACCTTTTCCACCTGCTGACGCTTGCACAGCTCCAGCAAGGCATACAGGTGGGTGATGTGGCTATGAACACCGCCGTCGGACAAAAGTCCCATCAGGTGCACGCTGCCGCCCTGTTCCTTGGCTTTCCGGCAAGCGCTCACCAGTTCCGGATTCTCAAAAAAGGTGCCGTCCTCAATCTCCTTTGTGATCCGGGTCAGTTCCTGATAGACCACCCGCCCGGCGCCGATGTTGGTGTGTCCCACTTCGCTGTTGCCCATCTGGCCATCGGGCAGACCCACATCCAGACCGGAGCAGCGAATGGGCTGCCAGGGACATTCCGCCATCAGCCGGTCCATCACCGGGGTGCTGGCCTGGCAGACGGCATTGCAATTTCCCTTTGCGGCCAGTCCATAGCCGTCCAAAATAATCAATGCAATCGGTTTTTTCATCATTCTGATTCCTTCCCAAAGGCCGTTACTGGTTGGCGCTTTCCATCACATCCACAAATTTCTCCCAATCCAGGGATGCACCGCCGATCAAACCGCCGTCCACATCGGGCATGGCCAGCAATTCTCCGGCGTTCTGGGGGTTCATGCTGCCCCCATAAAGGATGGTCACCGACCGGGCATGACGGGCTCCATAGATTTCCCGGATGCATTCCCGGATGGCCCGGCCTACTTCGTCGGCCTGTTCCGCCGTGGCAGTCTTGCCGGTGCCGATGGCCCAGATGGGCTCATAGGCCACCACGATCTTCTTCACATCCTTGGAATCCACTCCGAAGAAAATGGTTTTGATCTGCATCCTCACATGATCCAGGGTCAGGTTCTTTTCCCGCTGGGCCAGAGACTCGCCCACGCACACAATGGGCCGCAGGCCGCACTTGAGAGCAGCCTGTACCTTCTGGGCTACGATCTCATCGGTCTCGCCGAAGTACTGACGGCGTTCCGAGTGGCCGACAACCACATACTTGACCCCCAGAGAGCACAGCATGGGGGCGGACACTTCGCCGGTATAGGCGCCGCTTTCGGCATGGTGCATATTCTGGGCCGCAATAAAGACCCGGGTATTTTTGGCAGCCTTCACTGCCGCCGGCAAATCGATGTAAGGCACACACAGCACCGTTTCGCACCATTTGGCCCGGGCCGCATGGGGCTTGAGCTGAGCGATAAATTCTTTGGTTTCCGCCGGAGTCTTGTTCATCTTCCAGTTTCCGGCAATAATGGTTTTGCGGTATCTTCTGTTCATAGACTTCCTCTTTTTTGTTTCTCTTCCCGTTTCTGTCCCAGGGCGCTTTATTCGTCGGAATCCATCAGGCAGGCAATGCCCGGCAGCACCTTGCCCTCAATGAGCTCCAGAGAAGCGCCGCCGCCGGTGGAAATATGGGTGACCCGGTCAGAAAAGCCCAGCTGCTCGATGGCCGCAGCGCTGTCGCCGCCGCCGATGATGGACACAGCCCCGGATTCGGCCACGGCCCGGGCGATCTCCCGGGTGCTGCCGGCAAATTTATCAAATTCGAACACGCCCAAAGGCCCATTCCACACCACGGTGCCTGCATCCTTCAGATAGCGCTTGAATTTTTCAATGGTGCGGGGGCCCATGTCCATGCCGCCCATGCCGTCGGGCATATGACGGGCATCCACCACATAGGCATCGGCATCGGGAGCAAATTCCTTGGTCACTACCACATCATCGGGCAGCACCAGGCGCACATCCCCTTCCAACGCCCGTGTGATGATATCGGCAGCCACATCCAGCTTGTCCAGTTCGCAGGGGGAGTTGCCCACCTGACCGCTGAGGGCCCGCAGGAAGGTGTAGCTCATAGCACCGCCGATGATAACGGTGTCACACTGATCGATGAGGGCGTTGATGACGCCGATCTTGTCGGAGACCTTGGCGCCGCCGGTGATGGCCACAAAGGGACGGGCCGGATTGGTGAGGGCTTTGCCGATCACCGAAATTTCCTTTTCGATCAAAAAGCCGCAGACGGCGGGGAGGTAGGCCGCCACGCCGGCAGTGGAGCTGTGGGCTCTGTGGGAAGTGCCGAAGGCGTCATTCACATACACATCGGCATAGGAAGCCAGCTTCTGAGAGAATGCCGGATCGTTCTTTTCCTCTTCCTTATGGAAGCGGACATTTTCCAGCATGACGATCTCACCGGGCTGGATAGCGGCACACAAACGGTCGGCATCCTCCCCGATCACATCGGTGGCCAGAGTCACCGGCATTTTCAGCAGCTCGGACAGGCGGTTGGCCACCGGCTTCAGGGTGTACTTGGGGTTATACTGTCCCTTGGGGCGCCCCAAATGGGATACGACGATGACAGCGGCGCCGCTGGTGATCAGATAGCGCAGGGTAGGCAGAGCTCCCTGGATGCGTCTTTCATCGGTCAGATGCCCATTTTCGTCAATGGGGGTGTTGAAATCGCAGCGGATCAACACTTTTTTGCCGCGCACATCGATGTCGCGCACGGTCTTTTTGTTGAAGTTCATCACGATAATCCCTCTTCTCCGGCAACTCTCACCATATTTTGTCTCTCTTCTGCCGCAGCTGCCGGATGCGGCGAAGGCCCCAGCCAAAAAGAGAAGAACCCCCGGAGTGAAAAAATGCCGGTGTGCTCTTCCCTGTTCTGTTTTCCTATCCATTGTACGGTATTTTCTCCGGAAGTGCAAGCGTTTTGCACCATTTTCCCGGACAAAACCCGGTATCCCTCCCCATTTTCCCCGGATTCCGCAACTTTTCAGCCCATTGACTCTAGTACAGATTCCCGGAAGCACTTTGCTGCTCGTCCAATGTGAGGGAAAAGGCCGGGGCGAAATGGGACATGAAATAATCCGCAGCCGGAAGAGACAGCGCCTGAATGGACCGGTGCAGCTGACGGGCGGCACTTTCAAACTCATCGTTGCCGCTCTTTTTCTCCTGGACACATTTGAGATAGGCCGAGATCTTATCGGCCGCCTTCACATAGCGGTAAAGCTCCGGATCCTGCTCCTCACAGAACAAAATGGGTCGGTAAGCCTGGCGCAGGGCGTCGGGCAGAAAGCCCAGAAGACTCTCTCTGGCCCGGTCCTCAATGGCCCGGTAGGCCTGGCGCAGCGCCGGGTCGTTGTGCTTCACCGGTGTGGGAAGATCCCCGGTGAGGATCTCCGAAGCATCGTGGAACAAGGCCATGGCCGCTATCCGTTCCGGCTGGGCGCCGCCCCCTAAGTAGGTGTTCTGAATCACCGCCAGGGCATGGGCGATCACCGCCGTCTCCAAAGCGTGCTCACTGAGGTTTTCCGGGATGCTGCTGCGCATCAGGCCCCAGCGCCGGATGTATTTCATCCGCAGCAAAAGGGCATAGAAGCTATATTCTTTCACCTTACTCCCCCCTTACACAAACAGGCAGATGATCACGGTGGCAATGCCGGCCACACCGATGCTGATGCCGCTCATGGCGCCTTCCAGCTCGCCCATTTCCAGGGCCTTGGTGGTACCGATGGCATGGCTGCAAGTGCCGATAGCCACTCCTTTTTCCACCGGCTCCCGCACCCGCAGCAGCTTTACCAGCAAGGGTGCTGTAATGGCCCCTAAAATACCGGTAAAGATCACCGCCGCCACGGTAAAGGCGGACACGCCCCCTCCCTGGGCCGAAAGCTCCATGGCGATGGGGGTGGTCACCGATTTGGGAATGAGGGATGCAGTCATGGTCTCGTCCAGGCCGAACAGGCGGCAGAGCAAAATGACACTGATCACCGAGGCGCAGGATCCCATGAAGCAGCCGGCCACTACCGGAAGCAAATGCCGCTTCAGCTGCCTGATCTGTCCATAAACCGAAAGGGCCAGGCAGGCCGTGGCCGGAGCCAGGAAACTGGCGATCACATCACTGCCCTCCTGATACCATTCCAGGGGGATGTGGAAAATTTTGATCACAGCAATGATCAGCGCCACTGCAATAAGCAATGGATTGCACAGCGGCGAGCCGGTTTTTTTGTTGACAAACAGTCCGATCTGAAAGGCAAACACCGACAAAACAATGCCGAACAACGGGGAGGCAAGCACTTCTTTCATGCTATTTCCCTCCTTTCTTCTGCAAGGCCATCATCAGACGCACCGTCATGACCGAGACAAAAAAAGTGATGAAGGTGGTGAGTACACACACGGCCAGAAAGGGCAGCAGATTCTCTTTCAGCTGATCAAAATGCTCCAAAATTCCCACCCCGGCAGGAATGAAAAAGAAAGCCATATTTTTCAGCAGAAAATCCCCCTTCTGGCGGATGTGATGGGGTTTTATCACTTTTGTGCACAACAGGACGAACAAAAGAACCATGGCAATGACGCTGGAAGGAAAGGGAAAGGGCAGGATCTGGGCCACCAGCTCTCCCGCAAGACACACCCCCAGCACCACGCCGATCTGAGTGAGAATTGCCATAGGACACCTCGCGAAACATAAATTTGTGAGAAAAGAAATTTTCCCGCCAGGGGGTACTATATCACAAACCACGCCGAGAAAAAAGACCACAGCGGCCTTTTCCCGGCAAATTCCTTCTTCTTTCCCGTGGGGCCTCCAGAAAAGTTGCCCCTTCTTCTTTTTTCGTGGTATAATAACCGCAAAGCGGTTATTATACCGGATTTTTGCGGCCGTTTTCTCGTCCCGCTTCCGGGACAACCGAAAACATGGCCAATATACCATGCCGCATTGGCGT
>NZ_JACJKW010000040.1 GCF_016901775.1 Intestinimonas butyriciproducens | reverse complement strand
TTTCTTGCGAAGAAAAAAAGCCGATGCGACTTTCGTCGCATCGGCTTTTCGGTATTTCAGGAAGTCTCTTATTCGGCCAGGAAGCAGGAGACGAAATGGCCCGGGCTGATCTCCTTCAGCTGAGGTTCTTCGCTCCGGCAGCGGTCGGTGGCGTAGTTGCAACGGTTTGCAAAACGGCACACCGGCTTCGGCTCGATGGGGCTGGTGATTTCGCCCTTCAGCAGAATGCGGTCCAGCTTCTTGTGAATGTTGGGCAGCGGGATCGCGCTCAGCAGAGCCTGGGTATACGGATGAGTCGGGTTCTTGAACAGCTCATCGGAAGGTGCCTTCTCGATCAGCTTGCCCAGGTACATAACCGCGATATCATCGGAGAAGTGGTTGACAACCGACAGGTCGTGGGTGATGAACATATAGGTCAGACCCATCTGCTCCTGCAGGTCTTCCATCAGGTTCAGAATCTGTGCCTGGATGGACACATCCAGAGCAGATACCGGTTCGTCGCACACGATGAACTTGGGGTTCACAGACAGAGCGCGGGCGATACCGATTCTCTGACGGCGGCCGCCGTCCAGCTCATGGGGATAGGTGTTGTACAGACGCTCGGCCAGGCCTACCGTCTCCATCAGCTCCAGAACCTTCTTCTGCAGCTGCTTCTTGTCAGATACCATCTTGTTCAGCAGCAGGGGCTCAGCAATGGTCTGGCTGATGGTCTTTCTGGGGTTCAGAGAGGAGAACGGATCCTGGAAAATGATCTGCAGATCTTTTCTCTTTTTCCGCATCTCTTCCTTGCTCAGCTTTGCCAGGTCTTCTCCTTCAAACAGCACTTCGCCTCCGGTGGGCTCCAGCAGTCTCAGGATTGCGCGGCCGGTTGTGGATTTTCCGCAGCCGGACTCACCTACCACACCCAGTGTCTTGCCTTTGTTGATGGTGAAGGTGACGTCGTCCACCGCGTGCAGCATACCTCTCGGCGTGCTGAAGTATTTTTTGAGGCCTTTTACCTCTAACAATGCTTTCTGCTCGCTCATTTCCGGTTCAACATCCCTTCCTTGATATTCTCTTCGTTATACAGATGGCATTCCACATAATGCTCTTCGTTGCGGTATACGCGCTTCGGCTTCTGCGTCTTGCAGATCTCCATGGCGTAATCGCACCGCGGGCAGAATGCGCACCCGGCAGGCAGGTTGCTGGGGTCCGGCATCAGGCCCTTGATGGGCTTCAGGCGCTGCTCTCTGTGATCCAGGTCGGGCAGAGAGTTGAACAGGCCCTCTGTATACGGATGGCGGGTGTAATCGAACACATCCTCCAAGGTGCCGTGCTCCACGATCCGGCCTGCATAGATGATGGAAACTGTATCACAGATTTCCGCCACGATGCCCAGGTCATGGGTGATCATCAGCATGGAGGTGTTGTACTGCTCTTTCAGGTTCTTCATCATTTCCAGAACCTGGGCCTGGATGGTAACATCCAGTGCGGTGGTGGGTTCGTCGGCGATCAGCAGGGCCGGCGAACAGGCCAGGGCGATAGCGATAACCACGCGCTGCTTCATACCGCCGGAGAACTGGTGCGGATACTCCGTACCGCGCTCGCCGGGGATACCTACCAGCTCCAGCATCTCCTTCGCCTTCTCTACCGCTTTGGCATGGCTCACATTTTCATGCAGCTCCACCACTTCGGCGATCTGGTCTTCTACCGTCATAACAGGGTCCAGGGAGGTCATGGGGTCCTGGAAGATCATGGACACCTGATTGCCTCTCACCTTTTCCATTTCCTTTTCGCTCTTGGCGAAGATGTCCTCTCCGCCCAGCTTGATCGTACCGCTGACGATCTTTCCCGGGGGATCGGGGATCAGACGCAGGATCGACAGACCTGTGGTCGTCTTGCCTGCGCCGGTCTCACCCACCAGGCCCAGGGTTTTGCCCTTTTCAATCTCAAGGTCCAGTCCGTTTACCGCCTGGACGATGGCGTCGTCCGTACGGAACTCTACCACCAGATCCTTGATTTCAACAGCAAGGTTCTTCTTGTCACTCATCGCTCTTTTCCTCCTGTCTTACTTCAGTCTGGGATCCAGCGCGTCACGCAGACCGTCGCCCAGCAGGTTCAGGCTCAGGATCGTGATCATGATCATGCACCCGGGGAACATGGTGATGTAGCTGTAATCACGGATATAGGTTCTGCCGCTGGACAGCATGGCGCCCCATTCCGGACGGGGTGCCTGCACGCCCAGGCCCAGGAAGCTCAGACCCGCTGTGGACAGGATCACAGAGCCTACATTCAGGGTTGTCTGAACCAGGATCGGGCCCATGCAGTTGGGCAGAACATGGCTCAGGATGATTCTTGCGTTCTTCGCACCGATGGCTCTCGCCGCCTCGATGTACTCAGAGTCACGCACGGTCAGCACGGCGCCGCGCACGATTCGGGAGAAACCAGGCACGCTGGAGATCGTCAGAGCGATAATCAGGTTCAGGTTGCTGGCGCCCAGGGCCGCAACGATGGTGATGGCCAGCAGAATGTTGGGGATAGCCAGCAGGATGTCCATGCAGCGCATGATCACCATGTCCAGCTTGCCGCCGAAGAA
>NZ_JACJKW010000039.1:2500-4702 GCF_016901775.1 Intestinimonas butyriciproducens | reverse complement strand
GTGGGGCCTTACTCCTTTCGGATGGGAGATCTAATCTTAGAGTTTGTTTCACGCTTAGATGCCTTCAGCGTTTATCAAGCCCGCACATAGCTACCCAGCTGTGCTCCTGGCGGAACAACTGGTGCACCAGAGGTGCGTCCATCCCGGTCCTCTCGTACTAAGGACAGCTCTCTTCAAATCTCCTACGCCCGCAACAGATAGGGACCGAACTGTCTCACGACGTTCTGAACCCAGCTCGCGTACCACTTTAATCGGCGAACAGCCGAACCCTTGGGACCGAATTCAGCCCCAGGATGTGATGAGCCGACATCGAGGTGCCAAACCTCCCCGTCGATATGGACTCTTGGGGGAGATCAGCCTGTTATCCCCAGGGTAGCTTTTATCCGTTAAGCGATGGCATTTCCACTCACATACCACCGGATCACTAACTCCAACTTTCGTTCCTGCTCGACATGTCTGTCTCGCAGTCAGGCTCGTTTATGCGTTTACACTCAATGCGCGATTTCCGGCCGCGCTGAACGAACCTTTGAGCGCCTCCGTTACTCTTTTGGAGGCGACCGCCCCAGTCAAACTGCCCACCTGACAGTGTCCCCCGACCGGATTCACGGCCGCAGGTTAGAATTCCAATAGTTCAAGGGTGGTATCCCAACGGTGGCTCCATCTGAGCTGGCGCCCAGATTTCCAAGCCTCCCACCTATCCTGTACATGAAATATCAAAATCCAGTATCAAGCTACAGTAAAGCTCCATGGGGTCTTTCCGTCTAGTTGCGGGTAACTGGCATCTTCACCAGTACTACAATTTCGCCGGGCGGGCTGTCGAGACAGTGCCCAAATCGTTACGCCATTCGTGCGGGTCAGAACTTACCTGACAAGGAATTTCGCTACCTTAGGACCGTTATAGTTACGGCCGCCGTTTACTGGGGCTTCAGATCAAAGCTTCGCTTGCGCTAACCTCTCCTCTTAACCTTCCAGCACCGGGCAGGCGTCAGCCCCTATACTTCATCTTTCGATTTAGCAGAGACCTGTGTTTTTGTTAAACAGTCGCTTGGGCCTTTTCACTGCGACCCTCATTGCTGAGGGCGACTCTTCTCCCGAAGTTACGAGTCCAATTTGCCTAGTTCCTTGACAACCCTTCTCCCGTTGGTCTTAGGATTCTCTCCTCATCTACCTGTGTCGGTTTGCGGTACGGGCGCTTTAGTATACGCCACAGCTTTTCTCGCCTCTGAGCATCGAAGACTTCCCTACTTTAATTTCGGTCCCTTACGCCCGGGGCAACCATCGCCCGGGATCTCCTATCTCAAAGTGTCACTGTGGTTTAAATGTCAGCGGCTACGGAATTTCCACCGTATGTGCATCGACTACGCCTTTCGGCCTCGCCTTAGCTCCCGGCTTACCTTGGGCGGACGAACCTTCCCCAAGAAACCTCAGATTTTCGACCATTATGATTCCCACATAATTCTCGCTACTTATTCCGGCATTCTCACTTCTTACCAGTCCACAAGTGCTTCCGCTCTTGCTTCGCCCCGATAAGAACGCTCCCCTACCCAGCGCATGCGCTGCCCAAGCTTCGGTTAGATGCTTAGCCCCGTTATATCTTCTGCGCAGAGCCACTCGATCAGTGAGCTATTACGCACTCTTTGAATGTGTGGCTGCTTCTAAGCCAACATCCTGATTGTCTGTGCAACTCCACATCATTTTACACTTAGCATCTATTAGGGACCTTAGCTGTGGATCTGGGCTGTTTCCCTTTTGACCACGAGACTTATCTCACGTAGTCTGACTGCCATGCACCAATTATCCGGCATTCTTAGTTTGATAGGGTTCGGTAACCTCGCGGCCCCTAGTCCATTCAGTGCTTTACCTCCGGTAATCTAACATGACGCTAGCCCTAAAGCTATTTCGGGGAGAACCAGCTATCTCCGAGTTCGATTGGAATTTCTCCGCTATCCACAAGTCATCCCCGACTTTTTCAACAGGCGTGGGTTCGGTCCTCCATGGAGTTTTACCTCCACTTCAACCTGCTCATGGATAGGTCACCCGGTTTCGGGTCTATTGCCCCATACTTCATACGCCCTATTCAGACTCGGTTTCCCTTCGGCTGCGGAACTCCAGTTCCTTAACCTTGCATGAAACAATAACTCGCCGGACCGTTCTACAAAAAGTACCTCATCACCCTTTAACGGGCTCTGAGTGCTTGTAAGC
>NZ_JACJKW010000038.1 GCF_016901775.1 Intestinimonas butyriciproducens | reverse complement strand
TCAGCCCGGGCCATTTCGTCTCCTGCTTCCTGGCCGAATAAGAGACTTCCTGAAATACCGAAAAGCCGATGCGACGAAAGTCGCATCGGCTTTTTTTCTTCGCAAGAAAATGCAGCAATTTATTGTACAAAAATGTAGAGGGAAATTTGGAACAGTTGTGAAAGCCTGCAAAAAAGCCCTGAAAATACCGGATATCTTTCACAAAAAACAGGAATATATGTAAAAGATAATCATAAAAATTTATAAGAAATGCACTATATAGAGCGGATGTTTCGGAAGGTTACTGGACAAATTGAATAAAAAATAGGCGTACGGAAGTTGTCAGGGGGGATTGCGGAGAGAAATGGCAAAAGCATATAATGGGGCATACCACTTGCAGTCGGCCCACTGCAAAAGAGCATTTTGGCGCGGCTGGGCCCCGCGTATATGATGAAAGAGGTGAAAGGCATGAGTAACAGAAGAAAGCGTTTGGTCAGTGTATTGGCTCTTCTTACCATGACGGCAGGATTGTTTGCCGGCGTGGCTGGATGCAAAAAGGACGAAAGCGGAAACACAGGAGGAGCCAAGGATACCATCGTCATTGCCACTATGAGCGAGACCCCCTCCCTGACCAACAACGAGCACAATGCTGTGGCTGGCGGGTATATGAATCTTCTGACTTACGAAGGCCTTTTGCGGCGGGGAATGGATATGAAACCGGAACCCTGCCTGGCGGAAAGCTACGAAGCCATCAGCGATACCGAATGGGAATTTAAAATCCGCAAAGGGGTCAAGTTCCATACCGGCGAGGAAATGACGGTAGAGGATGTAAAGGCCTCTTTGGATTGGGCCCAGAATTTCCCGCTGATCAAGACCAGCACGGAAAACATCAAGCAAGTGGATATTGTGGACGATGAGACTATCAAGATCACCACTTTTGAGCCCTGTGCCATTATTCTGGACAATCTGACAGGCACCAGCAATGCCATTGTTCCCAAAAAGCTGATCGACGAAGGCAACAACTTCAATGAAAATCCCATTGGCACCGGCCCCTATGTATTCAAAGAGTGGAAAATGGGCGACAGCCTTACTTTTGAAGCATTTGAAGATTACTGGGACGGGGAACCCAAAATCAAAAATATGATCTGGAAGATCATCCCGGAAGGCTCTTCCCGTACCATCGCTCTGGAAGCCGGTGAGATCGACTTCATCGTGGAAGTGGAACAGATGGATATCGACCGGCTGCAAAGCAATGATGAAATCGAAGTATACCAATACGAAGCCACCGACTATAACTACCTGCAGATGAACCATGAATATGGAGCCTTGGGAAATCAACTGGTGCGGCATGCCATCAATGCGGCCATCAACAAGGAGAATGTGGTGACTGTGGCGGCCAACAATCTGGGCACTCCTGTCAAGTCACAGACCCCGATGAACCTCATTGGCTGCTCGGAAGAAAACGCCGATGATTACGATGTGGAAAAAGCTCAGCAATATCTGGCGGAATCGGGAGTGGATCCCTCCACCATCAATTTCTCCATCATCTGCTCCAATGATATGAAAAAGCGCGCCGGTGAAGTGATTCAGGCCGATCTGAAGAAAATCGGCATCAGCTGTACTCTGGAAAGCATGGATCTGGCTACCTATCTGTCGGCTACCACCGAAGGCAATTACAGCGCCTGCATCGGCGGCTATAACACCACAGACCAGCTGATCTATTGCAAGGGTCTGTTCCACAGCGAATCCATTGGCGGCTCCAATCGGGCCCGTCTGGCCGATCCCAAAGTGGATGAGCTGATCGAAGAAGCAATGGTAACATTGGATGCCGATGAGCGGCAGAAAATCGTGGAAGAACTGAATGCATATCTCAATGAGCTGTGCGTACACATTCCGCTGTGGCAGCCCATCGCCCTGAGAGCCTACAATGCCAAGCTGAAAGGCGTAGAGATCAACGCAGTGGGCAATCTGTATTTCCAGAATTGCTATTGGGAAGAATAAAGAGATTGGGAAATGTGAAAAAATCCCGGGAGAGATGATCTCCCGGGATTTTTTGTCGCCCTTGAAAAGAAAAACGGGAAAAATATCCCTGCGATAGGCAGGAAAAAACGCAATAATTACAAATCTATAAAAGGAAATTTGGAATTCGGGAAAATCAATAAAGTTTGTTAAATGTGCGACGAAAACCAGAAAATTCCTAGGGCAAAGTGCACAAAAAATCGAAGATAGTTAGGGAATCAAAGTAAAGCAAATGAGATATTATGCACAAAAGAGCAGGGGAAAGTTGAGGGAATATCACGAAAAGATGCACAAAAATCAGCTTGCCATTTTAAAATTTTTATTGAATATTCTATGAACATCGCTTATAATGCAATCATCCGGTGAATCTGCCCGCGGCGGAAAAACCGGGAAGGCGGTAAGGACCGTCAAACAATGTTACATGAGGTGAAATGTTATGAGAAACAGAAAACTGCGTCTGCTGAGTCTGCTGTTAGCCACAGTCATGATGCTGGGTCTGCTCGCCGGCTGCAACAGCGGCGGTGAGGAAGGCGAAAAGGGCAGCGAAGGCGGCAAGGACAGCATCGTCATTGCCACCATGAGCGAAACTCCCTCCCTTTCTCCCTTTGACCACAATGCCACCGCTGGCAGCTACATGAACCTGCTGACCTACAGCACCCTGTTTAACACCGATGTTGAGATGAATCCCCAGCCCAACCTGGTGGAAAGCTACGAGAATACCAGTGAGACCGAGTGGACCTTCAAGCTGAAGGAAGGCGTCAAGTTCCACAACGGCGATGAAATGACCGCTGAAGATGTGGTTGCTTCCATCGAGTATGGCAAGACCTGCGCCGAAGTCAACCTGTACAACCAGTGTGTTGACACCATCGAAGCTGTGGATGAGTACACCATCAAGATCACCACTCCTGGCCCCTCCGCTGTTCTGCTGAACCACCTGTGCCATCACGGCAACGCCATCGTTCCCAAGAAGCTGCTGGACGAAGGCCATGACTTTGCCTCCGATCCCGTCGGTTCCGGCCCCTACAAGCTGGTTGAGTGGAAGCGGGGCGACAGCGTGGAATTTGAAGCTTTTGCCGATTACTTTGACGGCGAAGCCCCCATCAAGCACATGACCTGGAAGATCATCCCTGAAGGCTCCTCCCGCACCATTGCTCTGGAAGCCGGCGAGATCGACTTTATCGTGGAAGTGGAAGCCATGGACTATGACCGTCTGGCTGGCAACGATGAAGTGGCTCTCTATGAGTATGACGCTACCGAGCACAACTGGATGATGCTGAACAACGAAAAGCCCGGCCTGGATAACGAACTGGTTCGTAAGGCTATGGACTGCGCCGTTGATAAGGAAAGCGTTATCGCTGTTGCCCTGAACGGCATGGGTACTGCTATCTATTCTCAGGCTCCCAACAACATGCCTGGCGCCAGCGAAGAGAATGTGAATTCCTTCGATCCTGAGCAGGCCAAGAAGTATATGGATGAATCCGGTGTGGATCCTGCTTCCATCGAGATGAGCATCATCTGCTCCAACGACACCAAGAAGCGTGCCGCCGAGGTTATTCAGGCCAACCTGAAGGATACCCTGGGCATCAACGCCACCATCGAGAGCATGGACCTGGCCACCTACCTGTCTGTCACAGGTGAAGGCAACTACACTGCTTCCATCGGCAACTACACCTCCAGCGATATGGTTTCCTTCCTGGTTGGTGTGTTCCACTCCAAGTCCATCAACGGTTCCAACAAGACCCGTCTGAACAGCCCTGAAGTGGATGCTCTGATCGATCAGGCTTCGGCCACCATCGATGCAGCCGAGAGAGATAAGGTGCTGCAGGAGTGCATCTCCCTGATCAACACCATGACTCCTCAGGTTCCTCTGTATCAGCCTGTCAACTTCCGTGCTTACAACGCCAATCTCCAGGGCGTTGAGGTTTCTCCCAGCGGCACTCTGTACTTCGAAGATGTGAGCTGGAAATAAGTCAAAAGCAATGTTCCGAAAGGGCCCGCGCACAGCGCGGGCTCTTTTTTGTTGCAAATGACAGCAGGCGGAGAAAGTTTTTCTGTTTCTGAGCATAAATAGTTTATATTTCAGCAATAAATTTCGGGTAGTGAAAAATCGTGCAATATGCTGTGAAGTCAAGGTGTAATACGGCACTGAATTAAAAAAATACACAAAAAAATGAAATGAATTGTAAATTATCCTGGGATGGCTTTGTTTGGTTTTGCTGATGTCAAACAGGCTGTATTGTACAATGTGCAAAGGGCAAACTGTGTGAACAATAGGTGAAAAGAAACAAAATGTTGCGAAAGAGAAAATATAGTATTATAATATTTAACAAATAGAAAAACTATTTTTTAAAAAATCTTGTCGATTATGTTGAAAACGAGAAAGAGCCGGGAGTACACAGTATGATTCAGCCAAGGCACAGCCTTTGTTGAAAATAATTTATGAGGTGAAAATTTATGAGAAAGAGGAAACTGCGTGCCATCAGCTTATTGCTGGCCGGCATTATGTCTGTTGGCTTGTTTGCCGGCTGCTCCAGCGACGGCGGCGAGAAGAAGAGCGACAACGGAGGCGGCGCGAAGGACAGCATTGTCATCGCCACCATGGGCGAGACTCCCTCCTTGTCTCCCACCGAGCACAACGCTGTGGCCGGTTCTTACATGAACCTGCTGACCTACAACACCCTGTTCCGTTCCGGCATGGATCTGGAGCCGGAACCGGACCTGGTGGACACATATGAAAATGTGGACGACAGCACTTGGCGCTTTACCATCAAAGACGGTGTTAAGTTCCACAATGGCGACACCATGACCGCTGATGATGTGGTTGCTTCCATTCAGTGGGCCCAGGGCTTTGCCGAAGTCAACCTGTACAACAGCGATATCGTCTCCATCACCAAGGTGGATGATCTGACGGTTGAAATCAAGACCGATGGCCCCGATGCCATGCTGCTGAACAATCTGTGCCACCACGGCAACGCTATCGTTCCCAAGAGCCTGATCGATTCCGGTCATGACTTCAACTCCGATCCCATCGGTTCCGGCCCCTACAAGCTGGTTGAGTGGAAGCGGGGCGACAGCCTGACTTTCGAAGCTTTTGAAGATTATTTCAAGGGCCCTGCCAAGATCAAGAACATGACCTGGAAGATCATCCCCGAAGGCTCTTCCCGTACCATCGCTCTGGAAGCCGGTGAAATCGACTTCATCGTGGAAGTGGAAGCCATGGACGC
>NZ_JACJKW010000037.1 GCF_016901775.1 Intestinimonas butyriciproducens | reverse complement strand
TTTTCAAGGTTTCTTTCGGATTCAACCGAGAACCGTTGATTTCGTTGGCATCCTGCGAAGTGCAGCTTGATAATTTTATCAGATCCGAATCCCTTTGTCAAGAACTTTTTCCGAAGCTCCTGACCGGTTTTCCGATCTTCACCGCCCCTCGCGGGACAGCTTGGTTAGTATACCGCCTTTTTCCCCTTTTGTCAACACTTTTTTCAATCTTTTTTTGCTTTTCTTTTGCCGCCAGGCAAAAAAGTCCTCAGTTCTTATTATAATCTTATTATAATATATAGTATACACCCTTCTATCCTTTCCCTGGAATGTATATATCTCCTATATATTACTAATTGTTTTTAGATAATTTGCTACCAAATCCTACTATATGTGATATTGTTTGCCAGCGTCTGCTATGCTATTGTACTATATGCGCAGAATATTTTCCCAAATCCCTTTATTGTTTCTATCTTTATTGTTGATAAAATACCGAGGAGAGAGTGAACATGAACAGCAAGACCACCGTGATCATTGCAGATGACAGCGTTGAATTTCTCAGTCTTTTGGCCGGCCAGCTGGAGGAGGATCCCCGCGTTCAGGTGATCGGCCAGGCCGGCGACGGAGAAGAGCTGGTCGCTTTGGTGCATCAGCTTCATCCGGATGTGGTAGTGACCGACACCGTTTTGGCCAAATTGGATGGCCTTGCGGCGTTGCGTCAAATTGCCGCACTGCCTGAGAAGCGTCCTCTTTCTATTGTGACTCCTTCTTTTACCAGTCCTCAAATCCTGGCCGAGGCTTCTTCTTTGGGTGCTCAGCATTTTATGCCCAAGCCCTTTGATATATCGGTGCTTTTACAGCGGATCTGCCAATCTGTTCCCCAGACCATCCCTCAGCCCCCCAACACCGACATGACCCTTCTGGTCACCGAAGCCATGCATCAGCTGGGAGTTCCTGCTCACATCCTGGGGCACCGCTATCTGCGCGAAGCCATTGTTATGGCGATTCAAAACACAGATGTGATCCATGCGGTGACCAAGGAGCTTTATCCCACCGTTGCCAAACGCCATTCCACCACCGGCTCCCGGGTGGAGCGTGCCATCCGCCATGCCATTGAATCCGCCTGGGGCCGGGGCGATTTAAACGCCGTTCAAGAATATTTCGGCGCCACCATTTCGGGCACCAGAGGCAAACCCACCAACAGTGAATTTATTTCCATGGTGGCCGATCATCTGCGTCTGAAAATCCACCAAGCCGGATAATGCCCATACTTTCCTCTCTGCAGTAAAAAACGCCGCCAGTCCATGACTGTGCGGCGTTTCTCTTTTTATCATTTTTCTGCATTTATGAACGGAGCTTCTGGCAGTATTGGGTGCAAAGCTTGTCAGTGCATTCGCAGCATTGCAGTGCGGCATTGGAGTGATCCCAAAAACATTCGGGGTACATCATCACACACAGCTCCCACACAAGCCAGGCCACCGCCGACAAAATCACAAGGGAGGATGCAAAAAATCCCCGCATAAAAATAAGCGGAGAGAACATCATCAGATGATCCCAGTTAAAGATCCGGCAAGTGGTACAGCAGCGGTTCTTCATGATCAGCCGGAAGGGGCACCAGATCAGCACGCAGATCAAATCACATACATAAAAGAATACCGAGATCATAAAAAGCGTCTCTTTGTCGATGATACCAAAAAAATACAGCGCCCCGATCCCGGCAATGAGCAGACACCATAGAATAAACACTTTATAGGCCGCTTTTGTAATGGAAACGATGTAGTTCCTCAGAGCTTCATAATTGATCTTTTCCCGTATGGGCTTGAAGTGGCTGGCAAAGAGCTTTTGCGACCCCAGAGGCACCTTATTTTTAATGGGGATAATCTGAAGGATCATATCCACCACCCACACACCCCACAGATGCTGCTCCCTCTTTTATGCTCTTGACACTATAATTTTTTATAGTATAATATATTATATTTAACAATTAAAATCCTATAAAATATTATAGGAATGAGGTGATATCGCCGTGTCGAACAAGTCCATACAATTGTTTGGATCAAAGGAGTACCACTTTCTGAACTGGCTGAAGGGTCAGGAGCAGACGACTTCACGCGGCGCAACTATCAACTTTTCACAAGAAGAGATCGCCGCTGAGTACGGCAGCAGTCCAGCGACGGTAAACAAATGGCTGCAAGCATTGCAGTCAGTAGGGTGCGTAGAGCAAAAGAAAAAAGGTAGTTACCGCGTCACCCAAACCGGAAACGCAGTAATTGCCAAGATGGAAGAAATTGAGAAATTGGTTGGAGGAAAGAAAAATGCCTATTGAACAATATACAGAAAGCATCACACTTCAAAGCATGAAGTGCAATATTGGAGAAAACGATTTTGGCTTTGTCTTTCCTCAGGGTGATGTTGCGGATGTCGACAAGGTGGAACGGTTACTAAAAAAGGCGGGAGGAAAACCAAAAGTCTGTGCTTTGGATGACTTCTCGCTCGGCGGTTCTGGCAAGGCTCTGCCAGAATTCATTATCACATTTAAGGATGATGTGACTACCATTATTGTTGTCGAATGCAAAAAGTCTGTTGCGAAGCACGAGACAACAGAACGCGATCATCCCAAGGATTACGCCGTCGATGGCGCGCTGTATTATGCCAAGTTTCTGAAAGAGGACTACAATGTTATCGCCGTTGCAGTTAGCGGGACCAAGCGTGAAACCCTACGCGCAAGTGCGTTCCTTTGGAGCAAAGGCCAAGATAATTACACTGAGCTGCGCAAGGCCAGAGATATTATTCTGGAGCCCAAAAACTATGTCGACTTGGTTAAGGGCAAAAAGATTCAGCGCGAATACTCCCTTGACAGCATCCGTGAAACCGCTATTGATATGCACGAGTATCTGCGTGAAATCAAAATGACTGAGCGGCACAAGCCGATTTTCATCGCCGGTATCCTTATCGCGCTAAACGATGATGACTTCGCTAAGACATATATCAATCTGCCCTCCTTCAACAGCGTTATCACCAACATTACAACCGCAATCGACAATGTGCTCCGCGACAGCGGTATCAAGTATAACCGTATCCAGTATATCAAACAGGCATTTAAGAACCTGTTGGACAACTCCAAGTTTGCGGCTATTCCTCTCGGAAACAAGAAATCCATCGTCTGGTACATTGAAGAACTCGAAATGAAAATCAAACCCATGATGGATCACGCCGACAGCACCATTGACGCTCTAGGTGTTTTCTACCACGAGTTTATCAAATATTCCGGTGGTGACGGTAGCGGCCTCGGTATTGTTCTGACCCCACAACATTTGACCGAGTTTATGTGCAACCTGGCCGGTGTCAACAAGAACAGCCGCGTTGTAGATATCTGCTGCGGCTCCGGCTCCTTCCTTGTAACCGCAATGAGTATGATGTTCAAGGATGCCAATCCGGAAGAGGTTGAACGCATTAGAGAAGACGGATTGTATGGCGTGGAGTTTGATGATGAGTTGTATACTTTGGCTGTTGCCAATATGATTATCCGCAAAGATGGTAAATCAAACATTGAGCATGGAGATTGTTTTAAAAAAGAAATTGTTAGAAATCTCAAAAGTAAGCACATAAATATCGGCTTGATTAATCCACCCTATTCTCAAACAGATGTAGCAGAATTAGAGTTTGTAGAACATTTATTAGATATTCTCACTGTAGATGGCATTGGTGTAGTGGTTGTTCCAATGAGTTGTGCTATTGGCACCAAGTTCAAGGATGTTCGCAAGCGTCTTTTTGAAAAGCATACACTTGATGCCGTTTTTTCTATGCCGGATGATATTTTTTATCCTACGGGTACAAATGTGTGTGTTATGGTATGGAAAGCACATCGTCCCCATGACAGTGCGCAAGAAACTTTTTTCGGCTATTACAAAAATGATGGATTTGTCAAACGAAAGAAGCTTGGTCGCATCGATGCATATAAGACATGGAACGATATCCAGCGCGAATGGCTAAGGCTTTATAGAAACCGCGATGTTAAAGACGGTGTTAGTGCTCGTTTTTGCGTTAAAGATACCGACGAATGGCTTTGTGAAGCGTATATGAAGACAGACTACTCGTTGCTTTCCAAAGATGTATTTTCGCAAAGTGTCCGCGATTACCTTTCGTTCCAAATTAAATGCGGACTGACAGATCTATCTATAAAAACTGAACGACACATCGATCGAGAGCTCCATGTTAAAGACTGGAAAGAGTTTGCTCTCAAACAGCTTTTCCATATCACGGTATCAAAGGATCCTAATTTGCAGAACTCAAATCCAGGCGTTATACCTTATATTTCCTCATCAGCGGAAAACAACGGATTAACAGCGTATGTCGATACTCAACCGTCCCAAAAAGCTAATACAATTACCATTGCTAGAAATGGTTCTGTAGGTGCAACTTTTTATCAACCACTACCATTCTGCGCTTCGCCTGATGATATAAGGATACTAACGCCCAAATTCTCATTAAATGTATATATAGGCTTGTTCTTAAAGTCTGTAATTGAGCTTGAAAAGTTTCGATATGCATACGGCAGAAAATTAGGAACAAAACGAATAGAAAATCTGACCATTCGTCTTCCTGTAAAACCCGATAACACTCCTGATTACACATATATGGAAGAGTATATTAAAGCCCTTCCATACAGCGATAGGATATAACAAAAGAGCGGCCAAGGCTTAAAACCTTGACCGCTCTTTCTCGTTGTCGGTACTAAAACCACACCGTCACGGCAAAGCCACCGCGAAAATAATAGGTGTTCGTGTAGTACCCTTTTGGTGGAGGTGAGGGGAATCGAACCCCTGTCCGAAAACCGATCCACAGGTCCTTCTCCGGGCGCAGACGATCTTTTACATTCCCGCAGGGCAACGCCGCTCGTCAGGCTTTACCCGTTGGTAGCTTCATGATGCATGGCACGCTCAAAGCTTTGCGTACTCACGGACGCCACTAATCCACGCCCTCATCCGGCTCGTGGCCCTTCCGGCGAGGACGGCCGCCT
This sequence comes from Intestinimonas butyriciproducens, assembly GCF_016901775.1. GTDB lineage: Bacteria > Bacillota > Clostridia > Oscillospirales > Butyricicoccaceae > Pseudobutyricicoccus. Next base: position 3,038 of record NZ_JACJKW010000037.1, on the reverse strand, counting down.
TTAATTAGGCAGCGTAAGCTACTTTAGAGTTGTTGTTTAATTTATAAACTGCACATTTTAAAGAGGGTATGCGCCTCTGCCCGCTAAACCTGTTTCAGAGTCCCCGTCGAAACCTGGGCACCCCCGAAACAAAATCACAACTCTTTAGAGCGGATGCTACCGCCGCTCTTTCATGGTCCGGTCGATCTCCCGCTGGGCATCCCGCCGGGCAATGCTCTCCCGTTTGTCATGGAGCTTTTTGCCCTTGCACAGACCGATGGAAATCTTCACATGAGACCGCTTCAGATAGACCGACAAAGGAATCAGGGCGTATCCATCCTTTTTCACCAGCCCATATAGCCGGAGGATCTCCTTTTTGTGCATCAGAAGGCGGCGGGGACGCATGGGATCTTTATTAAAGATATTCCCTTGTTCGTAAGGACTGATGTGCATCCCCAGAACAAAAATTTCCCCGTCTTTGACGCTGCAATAGGAATCCTTCAGATTGAGCCGGCCGGCCCGGATGGATTTCACCTCGGTACCCGCCAGGGATATACCCGCTTCATAGGTCTCTTCCACAAAAAAGTCATGCCGCGCTTTTTTGTTCTGCGCCAGCAGTTTTGTCCCGTCGGCCATTGCGCGGCCCCCCTTTCTGTCTCTTTTTATGCTACCACGGGGAGGGCTTTCTGTAAAGTGACAACTGTGTTACAAATTTCTCTCCTTTTCTCCGCCCTTGCGCCGCAAGGCCCGGGCTGTTATACTAAAATTGTCTGTCAGCGAGGATGTTTTACCGGGAATTTATTTCTCTTTTTTCCCCTTGTTACAAAAGCACCCTATCCTGTCAGAGCACGACCCATACAATAAAGGAAGTGACGCTATGCCCACCCATTATGCCCATATCGTTTTTGGCCGCAAGGTGCTCCAGGCTCTGCCAGAGGATCTGGCAAAAAAGGCATCGGCTGATCAGGCCGCCTTTTCTGTGGGGCTTCACGGCCCCGATCCCCTGTTTTATTACCACCCCCTCACCCCCAATGCCGTCTCCCGCCTGGGAAACGCCATCCACGATGAGCCGGGTACCGTCTTTTTTGAAAAGGCCCGCTCTGTGATGCACACCATGGCCACCCCCTCCCGCCGCAGCTATCTGGCCGGCTTTTTGTGCCATTATATGCTGGACTCCCGTTGCCATCCCTATATCGACGGCCATCCCAGCCTGTCCCATCACCTGATCGAAACCGAGCTGGATCGGGCGCTGATGGAAAAAGAGCGGCTGACGCCTGGGGTATTTGACCCTCTGCGCCATATCCAGCCCAGCCGTTCCCTGGGTCTTGTCATCGAGCCTTTTTATCCGGGAACCACCGCCCGGCAGTGGCAGACCTGCCTTTCTTCCATGAAAAAGATCTGCCGTGTGCTCTCCAATCCCTCGGCGCCGCTTCAGAGGCTTTTGCTGGGGGGAATGCGTCTGAGCGGACTGTACGACAAATTCCACGGCCTGGTTTTGCGTCCCCAGCCCCATCCGGCCTGCCTGGAAACCAGCCGGGTGCTGATGGAGCTTCTGGAAGATGAAGTGGCTGAGACCGCTTCCCAGATGGCCCTGTTTCTCCAGGCTCTGGACAGCGGCGACGCCTTCTCTCCCCGTCTGAACCTTACCTTTGGAGGAGACGCCTTATGAAAAACCGGGATCGCCTGACCCCTCTGGAACGCAGCTGGGTTTTATATGATGTGGGCAACTCGGCCTTTGTGCTGATGGCCTCCACCATCATGCCCATCTTTTTCAAAAACCTCACCTCCGCCGCCGGAGTGGCCGACCACGACTCCACCGCCTATTGGAGTTATACCGCAGCCTTCTGCACTCTGGTGGTGGCTTTCCTGGGCCCCACCCTGGGCGCTCTGGCCGACACCAAGGGCTTTAAAAAGCCGCTTTTCGCCGCCATGCTGGCTTTGGGCGTGGTGGGCTGCCTGGCGCTGCCCATGCCCCTGGGCTGGATGGGCTTTCTGGTGCTGTTCATCTTGGCCAAGATCGGTTTTTCCGGCAGCCTGGTGTTTTATGATGCCATGCTCTCCGATGTGACCGAGGACAGCCGTATGGACATGGTATCCTCCAAAGGCTATGCCTGGGGCTATCTGGGCAGCTGCCTTCCTTTTGTCCTTTGCCTGGCCCTGATCCTGACAGCCGAACAGACCGGACTGGGCACAGCCACCGCCACCGGCATTGCCTTTCTGATCACTGCCCTGTGGTGGATCGGCTGCTCTCTGCCCTTGCTGAAAAACTACCGTCAGATCCATTTCGTTCCCCGTACCCCTGGTGCAGTCAAAAACAGCCTGCGCCGTCTGGGACGCACTCTGCGGGACATCCGCAAGGAAAAAAAGGTCTTTTGGTTCCTGCTGGCCTTTTTCTTCTATATTGACGGGGTCTATACCATCATCGATCTGGCCACTTCCTACGGCAAGGATGTGGGCATTTCCGACACCAACCTGGTGCTGGCCCTGCTGCTGACCCAGGTGGTGGCTTTTCCCTGTTCCCTGTTTTTCGCCAGGCTCTGCCGCCGCTACAAGCCGGAAAACCTGATCCAGGTGTGTATTCTGGGCTATTTCTTCGTGGCCGTATTTGCCCTGCAGCTGGACCGGGCCTGGGAATTTTGGTTCCTGGCCGTGTGTGTGGCAGTGTTCCAGGGTACCATTCAGGCCCTGTCCCGCTCCTACTACGCCAAGATCATCCCCAAAGAGCGCTCGGCAGAATTTTTCGGTTTCTTCGATATCTTTGGAAAAAGCGCCTCCTTTACCGGCGCGATGATCATGGGATTTTCCACCCAGCTGTTCAACACCTCCCGGGCGGGCGTGGCCGCTCTGTCCCTCCTTTTCCCCCTGGGACTTCTGCTGCTGCGCAAGGCGATGAAGATCCCGTCCCGTCAATAAAATACAGCATGTTCCCTTATCATAAAAAAAGAACTGCCTTGAACTGCACCCCATTTGTTAGACAGTATGATATACTGGATAACAAGTGGGGTGCTTCATTATGCCAAAAGGAATACCAAACAAACGATACACGCCAGAATTTAAGA
>NZ_JACJKW010000036.1 GCF_016901775.1 Intestinimonas butyriciproducens | reverse complement strand
CAAAGCAAAGCTAAAGGGCTTGCCGCCTGCAATTCACAGACAACAAGCCCTTTCAGCTGCTTGAACAATTTTTGATAGAAATATTGTCTAACTTTTTGGGGTCACTTCAGCTGGGGTCTCTTTTTTTGCTGTTCTTTTGTCTTAGTCCTGGAAGGTGCGGGCCGCTGCAATGGCCCGATCCAGATCTTCCATGGTGTGAGCACCGCTGACAAACATGGCCTCAAACTGGGCCGGGGCCAGGTAGATGCCGTTTTTCAGCATATGGCTGAAATAGGCGGCATAGCGGTGGGTATCGCTTGTCTGCGCCGAAGCAAAATCGGTGACAGGGCCTTCTGTAAAGAAGGCGCACACCAGACTTCCCACCTGATTGACGGTGCAGCCGGGTAGGGCCTGACGCAGGCCGTCGGCCAGATGAGCGCCCATCTTTTCCAGCCGCTCATAGAGGGCCGGGTCCCTTTCCAGCTTCCGCAGGTTGCAGAGTCCGGCCGCCATAGCCACCGGGTTGCCCGACAGGGTGCCCGCCTGGTAAACGCTGCCCAGGGGAGACACCTGGCTCATGATGGCTTTTTTGCCGCCGTAAGCGCCCACCGGCATCCCGGCGCCGATGATCTTGCCATAGGTGACCAGGTCGGCCTGCACGCCGTAGTATTCCTGGGCGCCGCCCAGAGCCAGGCGGAAGCCGGTGATCACTTCGTCAAAAATCAGCAGCGCGCCGTTTTCATCGCACAGCTTCCGCAGTCCCTGGAGGAAGCCGGGAGCAGGGGGCACAACGCCCATGTTGGCCCCCACCGGCTCCACAATGAGGGCGGCGATCTCCTGGGGGTTTTCCCGGAACAGCTGCTCCACCGAAGAGAGGTCATTGTACTGGGCCAGCAGGGTGTCCTGGGCCGCGCCGCGGGTGACACCGGCGCTGTCCGGCTTGCCGTTGGTCAAAGCGCCGCTGCCGGCCTTCACCAGCATGCTGTCGCTGTGACCATGGTAGCAGCCGGCGAACTTGATGAGCTTTTCCCGGCCGGTATAGCCACGGGCCAGACGCAGAGCGCTCATCACGGCCTCCGTGCCGCTGTTGACCATGCGCACCATTTCCATCCCCGGCACCAGACGGCAGATCAGCTGAGCCATCTCCACCTCCCGGCGGGTGGCGGCGCCAAAGCTCAGTCCTTCCTGCACCGCTTCCATGACGGCCTGCTCCACATCCGGGTCCCGGTGACCCAGGATCATGGGCCCCCAGGAGCCCACAAAATCGATATAGGTCACATTGTCCTCGTCGGTGATGCGGGCCCCGCGGCCGCTTTTGATAAACCGGGGCGCGCCGCCTACGGCGTTGAAGGCCCGTACCGGGCTGTTGACGCCGCCGGGCATCACTTGTTTTGCCTGTTCAAACAGTTCTTCCGATCGTCCCATATCAGCCGATATCCCCTTTCATAATGGCATCCGCCAGTTCGTTGGCGTAATAGGTGATCAAAATATCCGCTCCGGCCCGGAAGATGGAGACGGCGCTTTCACACATGACGCCGTATTCGTCGATGAGCCCGGCCTGAGCCGCCGCCTTGATCATGGCGTATTCGCCGCTGACGCTGTAAGCTGCCAGGGGCAGATGGGTGTTTTCCTTTACCGCCCGGATCACATCCAGGTAGGAAAGGGCGGGCTTGACCATCAGCAGATCGGCCCCTTCCCGGGTGTCCTGCATGGCTTCCTTCAAAGCCTCCCGCACATTGTGGCAGTCCATCTGATAGCTCTTCCGGTCTCCGAAGGAGGGAGCGCTGCCGGCGGCATCCCGGAAGGGGCCATAGAAGGAGGAAGCGTATTTGACGGCATAGGACAAAATGGGGGTGTTTTCAAAGCCGTTTTCATCCAGGAGCTGACGGATGGCGGCCACCCGGCCGTCCATCATGTCAGAGGGGGCCACCATATCGGCGCCGGCCTGTACATGGGACAGGGCAGTGCGGCTGAGATAGGGGAGGGTCTTGTCGTTGTCCACCGTTTCCCCGCAGAGGATGCCGCAATGGCCGTGAGAGGTGTATTCGCACATACACACATCGGTGATGAGATAGACCTCTTTGCCGTATTTCTGCCGGATGGCCCGCAGACCCTGCTGAACGATGCCGTCCTCGGCATAAGCGCCGCTGCCTTCCGGGTCCTTGCTGGCGGGCAGCCCAAAGAGCAGGAATTTGTTGACTCCGTGGCGCAGGGCTTCCTCGATGCCCCGGGAGACTTCATCGGGGCTGTAATGGAAGTGGCCGGGCAGGCTGGGAATGGGAGAGCAGATCTTTTCCCCCTCCTGCAAAAACAGAGGCAGGATCAGGCTCTGGGGACTCATGCGGGTCTCCCGCACCATGCCCCGGAGCAGGGGAGTGGTGCGGAGACGGCGGGAACGATCAATCATGGAAAAAACCTCCTGTCAATGTATCTATCATGGAATCGATGGTGGCTTCCGGAGATAGTGTCACATCCATCCCCGTTTCCGCCGCCTTTTTTCCGGTTTCCGGCCCGATGCACAGGGCGGGGAGATGGGAAAGATCGGCGCCGGGGCAGCTGAGCAGAAAACCCTCCACTGCGCTGGCGCTGGTAAAGGTAAGGGCGTCATAGACCCGGGGGTCGATGTGCTCTTCACTTTTCTGGAGCAGAGTTTCATACACCGGCAGAATGGTGTAGGGAACCTGCATCTCCTTCAGGGCCTCTTCCAGATGAGGTCCGGCCTTCCTGGCCCGGGGGATGAGGGCACGGTCCTCCGGTGTGAGGAAGCCTGCCGCCTTCATTTCCGCACCCAAAGCTTTGCCGCTGTATTCCCGGGGCACAAAATCGGCCCGCAGCCCCTGCTTCTGCAAAGCCCGGGCGGTCTGGCTGCCCACGGCGGCCAGCTTTTTTCCAAAAAGGGCCCGGCTGTCCAGGCCCGCTTCCCACAACCCCTCAAAGAAACAGGCCACGCTGTGGGGGCTGGTGAAGAGCAGGGCGGTGGTATCCTTCAGGTCAGGCAGGACGAAGGGCAGCTTTTCCCGTGCAATCGCCGGGAGCAGATCGGCCTGAGCGCCCAGCTCTTCCAGGCGGCTTTGCAGGCGGGAGCCCTCCTGCCGGGGCCGGGTCACCAAAATCCGCTTCCCCTTGAGAGGCAGGGCATCAAACCAGTCAAATTGAGGGGACAGGGACGCCACCTTGCCCACCAGCAAAATGGCGGGAGAAACGACCTTTTTTTCCTGCACCGTTTCTCCCAGGCGGGAAAGGGTGGTGAGGATGGTGCGCTGATCCGGCCGGGTGCCCTTTTCGATGATGGCTGCCGGCATCTCCCGTTCCATGCCGGCATTAAGCAGGCCCTGGGCGATCTGAGGGGCGGTGGACACCGACATGAGGAAAACCAGGGTACCCTCAAGCCGTACCAGGGCGGGATAATCCAGCGTCAGCTCTCCGTCCTTCTTTTTGTGGCCGGTGATGATGTGGAGGGAGGAGCAGAAATCCCGGTGGGTCACCGGAATGCCGCCGTAAGCCGGAGCAGCCAGAGCCGAGGTGATGCCGGGGATGACCTGGAAAGGAACCTGCTCTTTCACCAGTTCTTCCAGCTCTTCGCCGCCACGGCCAAAGAGGAAGCAGTCGCCCCCTTTGAGCCGCACCACATCCTGGCCCTTTTTGGCTTCTTCCGCCAGGATCTGGTTGATCCGCCACTGGGGCACAGGATGCTCTCCCGATCGCTTGCCCACATCGATTTTTTTGCATCCGGGGGGGATGAGGTTCAGGACGCCTTCGCCCACCAGACGGTCATAAACCACCACATCGGCTTTTTCCAGAGCTTCCCGACCCTTGCAGGTGAGCAGACCGGCATCTCCCGGTCCGGCGCCCACCAAAGTTACTTTTCCTTTTGTCATTTGCCCCTCCTTGCAGCCATTGTCCGGGCCAGCGTGGTTCCCAGTTCTTCTGCGTCGGTCACAGAGCCACGGATCTCATCGATCTCCCAGCCCTGCTCGTCCCAATATAAGCCACGCAAACGGAGGGTTTCCCCATCCACCTGGGCGTAGGCCGCCACCGGGGAGGAGCAGCCCCCGTCCAGAAACCGGACAAAGGCCCGCTCGCACAAAGCGCAGGCGGCAGAATCCTTGTCATCCACTTCCCGGAGCAGGGAGCGGTCAAAGTCCTCCCGGCCCTGGACGGCCAGGATGCCCTGACCGGCAGCGGGAAGCATTTCCTCCGGGGAAAACAGGCGGCGGATCCGCTCTTCCAGCCCCAGGCGGCGCAGTCCGGCAGAAGCCAGCACCAAAGCGCCGTAGTCCCCCCGGTCCAGCTTTTCCAGGCGGGTGAGCACATTGCCCCGCACCGGTTCCACCCGGCAGCCGGGGAAGAGCTTTTCCAGCTGGATGCGCCGCCGGGCACTGGCGCAGCCGATGGGCTTTTTGGGGTCCAGCTCTGTCTGTCCCAAAGGCAGCACCAGAGCATCCCGGGGATCTTCCCGCCGGGAATAGGCCAGGATGGGAAGGCGGGGGTCTGTTTCCATGGGCATATCCTTCAGGCTGTGGACGGTGATGTCCGCCCGTCCGTCCAGAAGGGCCTGATCCAGTTCACGGACAAAAAGACCCTTGCCGCCGATCTTGTCCAGGGTGCGGTCCAGGATCTTGTCTCCGGTGGTTTTCATGGTAACAAGCTCCACTCCATAGTCCGGGTGGTGCTTCTGGATGAGATCGGTGACGATCCGGGTCTGGAGCACCGCCAGCCGGCTTTCCCGGCTTCCCACAAGCAGTTTTTTCATTGTTCCAACAGCCTCCTGATCTGCCCAGCCCGCTGGGCGACTGCGGCGTGATCCCGGCCGTCGCCGGCAACGCCGATGGTGATAGGCCCGTCCTCAATGAGGGCGGGAAAATAAAAGGTGCATTCTTCCCGCCGGTCGGCCACGCTGACAAAGGCCCCGGCCTGTTTTCCCAGCTGTCCCGCCAGGGCGTTGACCTGCCGGTCGTCGGTGGCGGCCACCAGAAGGAAAGCTCCCTTTTCGTCCCCCGGGGCAAAAGTGCGGCGGGAGATGGTGGCAAGCCCCTGCTTTTCCAGCTCCAGAATATCCGGGTGGAGGGTGGGGGCGATAATGTGAAGGGCAAAGGAAAAGCGGGAAAGGGTGCGGCACCGGCGGGCGGCAATGGCGCCGCCGCCGATGACCACCGCTTTTTTCCCCTGGATATCACAAAAAAGGGGAAAGTGGTTTTTCTGCTCCATGTTCAGCACCCGGAGGCCCGCTGGGCCCGATAGCTTTCCCATTTGTGCAGATCCTGACGGTATTTTTCCACGATCTGTCGGGCCTGCTGGAGAAGCAGCGCCCGCTCCCGGGTAAATTCCTCCCGGCCCAGGGTGTCGATGTCGTAAAGGGCGGCTTTTTCACCGCAGGCGGGATCGATGTCCCGGGGTACCGCCAGGTCGATGAGATACCGGGGAGCCTTGGCAAGGCGGGAGAACTCTGCCCAGTCCACGGTGTAGTGGGGGCTGGAAGTGGCGCTGACCAAAGCGTCAAAGCGGGGCATCTCCTGATAGCGCAGGGCATAGTCAAAGCTCTCCGCCCCTTCCGGCACCTGGATCTGGCCGTGCTTATACTGACGCAGGGTCATGCTCACCGAAAAACCTTGTTCCAGCAGCCGGGAGCACACCAGGCGGCCGATCTCTCCGTTGCCGATGACCAGCACATTGCGGGGAGCATCCGGAGCGTTTTGCAGGATCTCCAGCGTTTTGGTGGCCACCGATGCTTCCGAACGGGTGAAGCGCAGGGTGGTTTTGATCTTTTTGGCGGCGGTGACGGCGGTGCGGAAAAATACTTCCAGCAGCGAGTCGGCGCAATGCTCTTCCCGGGCCAGGGTGATGGCGTTTTTCACCTGGGTGATGATCTGATCCTCTCCCCAGATCTGGGAGAGGGCGCCGCTGCCCAGAAGGCACAGATGGTCAAAGCACTCTTCGCCCCGGCGCACCTTGTAAAGGCCGCGGCAGTCTTCAAAGGGCAGATTGGCCGCCTGGCAGAACAGGGCAAAGGGATCGGGGGAGAAGCCTTCCCGGCAGGAAAGGTAGATCTCGGTGCGGTTGCAGGTGGAAAGCAGCACCGCTCCCTCCACCATTTCCATGTGGAACAGGGCCTGGAGGATCTGCTGCTGGCGGCTTTTGGCCAGGGAAAACCGCTGGCGGATGTCGATACCGGCCATGGAATGGTCGATGCCGGCCATGGAAATATTCAAAAAACACATCTCCTGTCTCATGTGAGGATAAAAGGCAAAAGAAAAGCCCCGGCGGAAAACAGGCCGGAGCAGACCTTCCCTTCGAAAGGCCAGACCGCTCATTTTCTGTATCCGCGCAAAAAATGAAGGGCGACGGCGAAGGCAGGTGTTCTGGCTTTGCGTCATAGCGCACCGCCGCCTTCCCGGAAAACCAGTGGCCAGGGCGGACGCTCGGCGTTTACAGCAACGGGATTGCGCGGGATTTGCACCCGGCTTCCCTCTTGGCCCCGAGGGGGACCTTCACCGCGTTTGATTGTTTCGGCCCAGGAACATTTTGCCCCGGGCACAATACCTTATTATAAGGGAACAGGTCTGCCTTGTCAAATGAAAGGGGTGGGCAAAAGTCAAAAAACCTTGCAATGGGCCGGGAGTTTTGGTATTATATAACTAATTTATTTCACAGCGAAGGAGCGACGACTCTTGGATGAGCCGCCTTTAACCGGCAACCAGCCGGGACAAAAACAAAAGAAGGATTTTGCCGCAGCTTGCTTTGGCGCCGCCTGATGGCGGGGTCTGTGTTTGCTGCGGCTTTTTGGTTTGTTCAAAAGTGGCTTTTTTTGCTGAAAATCAACATTTATTTTTTAGGAGGAAGATCATTCAATCATGGACAGTCACAGTATGCTGCTTATCGGGGTCCTGGTGGTTTTGATCGCCATGTCAGCCTATTTTTCCGCTACCGAAACGGCCTTCACATCCTTCAACCGCATCCGGCTGAAGAACATGGCCCAGGCGGGAAGCAAAAAGGCCCAGCTGGCTCTGAAACTTTCGGAGAACTACGATAAGCTCCTTTCCACCATTCTCATTGGCAACAACATCGTCAACATCTCTTCGGCCTCCCTGGCCACCGTCATTTTCACCAAGTATTTCGGTAATGCCGGTGTCACCCTTTCCACTGTGGTGATGACCGTTCTGGTGCTGATCTTCGGCGAAATCTCCCCCAAGAGCCTGGGCAAGGAATCTCCCGAGCGGTTTGCCATGTTCTCCGCTCCCATTCTGCGCCTGTTTCTGTGGGTGCTGGCTCCGGTGAACTGGCTCTTTATGCAGTGGAAAAAGCTCCTTTCCATGGTGTTCAAGGCTCAGGAGGACAAAGGTATCACCGAAGAAGAGCTGCTGACCATCGTGGACGAAGCCCAGAACGACGGCGGCATCGGTCAGCAGGAGGGCGAGATGCTCCGCTCGGCTATTGAGTTCCACGATCTGGATGTGTCCGATATCTTCACCCCCCGGGTGGATGTGGTGGCCGTCTCTGACAAAGATACTCCTGAGGAAGTGGCGGAAATTTTCCGCTCCACCGGTTTCTCCCGTCTGCCCTATTATGAGGACACCATTGACAACATCAAGGGCGTCATCAACCAGAAGGATTTCTATGGCCGGAAAGATTGGAAAGCTCCTGTGAAGGAAGTGGTCAGTCCGGTGCTCTTTATCACCGACTCCATGAAGGTCGCCCGGCTGCTCCATCTGCTTCAGCAGAACAAGGCCCATATGGCTGTGGTCACCGATGAATACGGCGGCACCGCCGGCATTGTCACACTGGAAGATGTGATCGAAGAGCTGGTGGGCGACATCTGGGATGAGCACGACGCAGTGGAAGAAGAGGATTTTGAAAAAATTGCCGAGCGCCGTTACCGTGTGGAAGGCAGCGCCGATCTGGAAGAAATGCTGGAACTGTTTGGCATGGAAGAAGATCCGGAGCTGGATGTGAGCACCGTCAACGGCTGGGTGCTGGGCGTTCTGGGCCGCATCCCTAAGGAAGGGGAAGTGTTCCAGTATGACAAGCTCACCGCTAAGGTGACCAAGGCCGACGAGCGCCGGGTCATTGAGGTGGAAGTCAACGCCGACTGATTCTTATAAAAAAGCAAAAAAGGACCCGGACAGCCGTCCGGGTCCTTTTTTGTGTGTATCACCCATCCCCTCCCCGGGGGGCGGCTGATAAGACGAAGAGGAGGAAGGAAAAGAAGAAAAGAAAAAATCCAGCATTTAAAGGGGAAAGACGGTTGACAAAGGGGAATGGTCGTGCTACCATACAGTCAGACCCCCTCCCCTTGGGGGTGGGGATAGGAAAGGAGAAATCCCATGTCGAGACATTACGATAAATCCCTGGACAACCGGCTGGCCGCCATCGAGGGCCATGTGCGGGCGGTGCGCCAGATGCTCACCGAGGATAAAGAGTGCGAAGACATTCTTTTGCAGCTGTCTGCCATTCAGGGTTCCCTGGAAAAGCTGGGGAAGATCATTTTGAAGGATCATCTGAATAACTGCGTGAAAGAAGGCATCCAGCGGGGAGATACCCAAGTGCTGGAGCGGTTCAATCAAGTGCTGGACAAATATCTGTAAGGAGCCGGCCAAAGGAGGAGAGGACAATGCCCAACCCCAAGGAAGATACCCTGCATATCCATGAGCACGAAAGCTGTGGGTGCGGTCACGACCACGGCCACGATCACGAGCATGAAGGCTGTGGATGCGGTCACGACCACGGCCACGATCACGAGCACGAAGGCTGTGGATGCGGTCACGACCACGGCCATGGCCATCATCACCATCACCACCATGCGCCGTCGGCCGGAATGAGCCGGAAGGTATACATTATCGACGGCCTGGACTGCGCCAACTGCGCCGCCAAAATCGAGCGGAAGATCAACCAGCTGGAAGAGGTGCAGGAGGCCACATTGACCTTTGCCACAAAGCAGCTGCGGG
>NZ_JACJKW010000035.1 GCF_016901775.1 Intestinimonas butyriciproducens | reverse complement strand
TGGCAGACCGCACTCCTATTATAGCAAAGGGAGTTTTTATTTCGCCATTATCGACATAAGTCTTTTTTTGAACCACTCGCCTAGCGAGTGGTTTTCGGAGCACAAAAAACTGGCTGCCTGCATAAAGCAGACAGCCAGCCTTCTTACCTTTTTCGATACAGCTTAAAATGGAAACATATAGCTTCCAATGCGGTCTATTTTTCCCTTACTCCTGTGGAACTTCCACTTTCATTTCGCCGTGGAATTTTCCCTTATCCCCCACTTCTACATAGCCTGCATAAATCACCGATTTTTGGTCTGTAGAAACGGAGTTTGTCACCGACTGACCTGTCACCGCTTTATCATCCCGTGGCAACAGCCAAACTTCTTTCAAAGTTCCCTGTTCCTGCGATGTTACAAGGCCAGTAGCCTCATTATAATAGACCGTCCCTTCCAGAGTGAAAAAGACCCAGGGCTCCTTGTCTCCAGTACTCTGTGCAAAAGCAGCTTGCTCCACTGATCCCGGTTGCGGAAATGCTGCCATTCATGGAGCAGGATCAGCCGCAGATCCCCCTCTTTATAGTCTGCATCCGACAGAAAAAAGATCACCGGACGGAAAAAGCCGATGACATAGGGCGTCCCGCTTCCCGCCGCCAGGCGCACCTGGCCCCGGAACCCCGGGAGCCAGTTTTCCACCTTCTCCATCATCTCCCGGGGAATGGAGGGACACTGGGCCATATAGCGGCCATGGCGGGCCCATTGCCATAGAAACTGCCCCAGCAGCAGCGCCGCCCCCCATAGCCACACAAACAAAAAACACATCCCCTGTCTGGATGGAATGTCCTCCCAGCTGGGCAAGGTGGATGCGAAATCCCCGCTGCACCCAGACCAATATCTTTCGCGAGCCTACGATCTGGGTGAAAGGAAGCTCAACGGGCAGCACCAGGCGCAGCATGGCCAGAAAGACAAACAGGCACAAAGGCTTCAGCCCCAGACGCACCATTCGGGATGTTTTCCGGCAAAGCAGCCAGAGCACCACCGAAAGCAAGCTGCAAAAAAGACACCGTTCAAAAAAGAATACAGATCCAACAGGGTCCACCGATATAGAATCCCTCCATTATCATAGTCCATTTTTTCACCTGCCATTGAACCGATTTCCTTGTTACTATAAATTTTCTCACCTCATCTGTCAACCGGCTCCCCCACTTATCCCTTTTCCTTTTTTATGCTATACTGTAAGAAAAAGCAAGGAGGAATGGCTATGAAAGGAAAACGGGTTCTTTGTTTTTTGCTGGCACTGTTTCTGACGGCATCCCTCGTCCCCTCCCCGGCCTGGGCGGAGGGTGAAGCGCGGGAAATCCAGGTGACCATCCAGACCGGAACGGGAACATCGGCCCAGGCTTCCCTTTCCTGGGAGGATGGCTGGTTTACCCAGGCGCCTTCCCAGTACCAACAGGGCCTGGCCCAGGCCTCCATAGCCCTTTCTGCCGCTGCCTATTCCCAGGACCAGGGGGAGGAACTGGCCGATGCCCTGACCGGTCTGGGCTTTGAGCAGGTACATCTCTATCACTATGGCCCGGAAGAAGAAGAGGCCGAAAACCAGGTGGCCTATGCCTTCGGCTTCAAAAAGCTGGCGGGCGCAGACAAAACCCTGGTAGCCATCGTCATTCAGGGCACCAACGGCAGCGCCCAGTGGCGGAGCAATTTCCGCATCGGTGAAGGAAACCATCACCAAGGCTTCGCCCTGGCCCGGGATGAGATGATGGAGCAGCTGGAAAGCTACCTGGCTGCCCTTCCGGAGGATGAGCCTTTGTTCTTTCTCACCGGACACAGCCGGGGCGCTGCTGTTGCCAATCTGGCCGCCCAGCGTCTGACGGAAAAAGACAAAACAGTCTATTGCTACACCTTTGCCACCCCGGCCACGGTGCAAAAAAACGCCATCACCGAAGGAGCCCCGGGGATTTTCAACATCCTCAGCCCCCAGGATCCCATTCCCCGGCTGCCCCTGGCCATCTGGGGCTATGGCCGCTATGGTCAGGACCTGTTCCTGCCCTCTCAAAGCTCCCGGGATGACTATGCCCAGCTGCGGGAGGAAGCGGCGCCTTTGTACCAGAGTCTCACCGGCCTGTCCCTCCCCATCGGAGAAGGATGCTGGGACACCGACCGGCTCATTGCCCTTTTGGAAGAGCTGGCCCCTTCCGCCCCAGACTACACCCAGCGCTCTTTCACCCTGGGTTCGCTGATCCCCCGTCAGATCACCCTGGCGGAATACTTCCAGTATCTGTCTGATATTCTGGGTGGTGCCCAGGATCAGACCCAGGCCGCTTTTGTTTTTCTTTCCTCCCTCCAGGGAGAGCTGGCCCCGCTGAGCCAGGCCCTGCGGAGTCTCCAGGGGGAGGACAGTCTGTTTTACAGCCACAGCATGGCCTATTATCTGAGTTGGCTGTCCTTGGGGGAAAAGGCCCTGGACACCCAGTGCGCCTATCTGCGTCTTTCCAGCGAAACCGCCCTTTCTCCCCCTTTCCAAGGGGACGGAGAGCAAGGCTTTTTCTGTGATCTGCCTTTGGGACAAGGTCTGACCCTCACCGGAGAGGAAAAAAGCCTTCTGCAAGTGGCACGGTATCAGAAAGGCGCCCGGCAGGGCACCCTTCTGTATGTTCTGCCCGCTGGAGAGACCCAGCTGACGGCCTCCTGGGAGCCGGTGCTTTCCGGCCCCATGGGCCCCCTCTCCCCTGCTCCCACCTTTTCCGATGTTACAGAGGATGCCTGGTATTGTGAAGATGTAGCCTGGTGCGCCGCCCAGGGGCTGCTGGAAGGGGACGGGCAGTCCTTCTTCCCTCAGCAAAATGTCAACCGGGCCATGGCGGTGACGGTGCTTTACCGTCTGGCCGGAAGCCCCCAGGTGTCCCGCGCCTCCTTCTCCGATGTGGCGGAAGATGCCTGGTATGCCGCCCCCTGCGCCTGGGCTTTGGAAAAAGGCATTGCACAAGGGGATGACATGGGCCTGTTCCATCCGGAACGCCCTGTGACCAGACAGGAAATGGCCGCTTTCTTCTGCCGCTTTGTCGGAGGCGAAAGCCAGGGAGAAGCCCTTGGGGCCTTTGCCGACGAAAGCCAGGTGAGCCAATGGGCCCGGGAGCCTTTGTCCTGGAGTGTGGAGCAAGGGCTGATGAAAGGGGTCTCCCCCACCCTTCTTTCCCCCCAAAGCTCTCTCACCCGCAGCCAGCTGGCTGCTCTTTGCGCCCGATTTGAAAAAATGGGATAAAAGAAGCCCTCCGGCAAACACTGCCGGAGGGCTTTCATTTACTTTTCATTCCAGGTGCCGTAGGCGATCAAAGGCTCTTTGCGTCCCACTCCCAGGGCGGTGGTATGATAGAGCACCACTCCGTCAAATTCCGCCTGCACCCGACAGATAACCGAGCCTTCCAGATTTTCCACCACGCCCAGCAGCTGTCCCTTTTCCACTTTGTCTCCGGCTTTTACCTGAGGGTACCAGAATCCCTCTTCTTCTCCTTCCACATACCGGGCTTTTGTGATCTCCTTCTGGGGTATCGCGGGAACGGGGCCGGAGCAGATCCCCAGGTGACAAAGCAGAGCCAGCACATCCTCCCGGCAGGCCCTTACTTCCTCTTCACTCCAAAGCCCCTGGCCTCCCCGCTCAATGAGCAATGCGGGGATTTTCTGCTGCACCGCCCAGCTATACAGTCCATTTTTGGCGGTGGAAGCCACCCGATAGGGTACATTCAGCACCTGAGCAGCCTGACGGGCGGCCCGGCACACTTCTTCCTCCCCATCCCGGGGAAAAAAGACCAACGGCTGCAAACTCTCGTTGCAGTCACCGCTGTGAAGATCGGCCAAAAAATCTGCTCCCGGATAAAGAGCCTGCTCCAAAGCCCAGGCCAGACGGAAGGCGGCGCTGCCTTGGGATGAGCCGGGAAAAGCCCGGTTCAGATTGACTTTGTCCTCCGGCACCACCTGTTTGGCCCCGGCATAAAAGCCCTGAGGATTGGCCAGAGGCAGCAGAAAAATACTGCCCTTTACCTCCCCCGGATCCAGCTCTTTGATCAGGCGGCGAAGCGCTTCCACCCCCACATATTCACACCCATGCACACCGGCGGTGACCACCAGCCGGGGGCCGGAGGACACCCCGCGCAGACACACTCCCCTTAACGGTTTTCCCCCAGGCACCGGGATCTCCACCCATTTTTTCTCCCCGGGAGAAACATCCTTTTCCCAAACAGTCATACAAGCAAGCTCCTTTGGTTAGTTTACGCTAACCAAAGGATAGCACATTTCCCGCATAAAAGCAAGGGGAACGGGGCATCTTCCCGTTCCCCTGTTATTTTTCCTGTTTTTCTTCCGGGCCGGCATCCTTGATGGGCAGAAGGGTCAAAGAGGGCTCTTTCTGATTGAGATAGATCTCTTCGCGCTGGCGCTGGGCCTCAATAAGAATGCGGATGGCCTTCTCGCTGGCCTGCATCATGGTATAATAACCGCAAGCGGCTATTATACTGATTTTGCGGCCGTTTTCTCGTCCCGTTTGCGGGACAACCGAAAACATGGCCAATATCCCATGTCGCTTCGCTTCATGGTATACTACATGGTTTTGTAATCGGCGTAATCGCTCAATGCCATCACCTCTTCTTTATTGTACCCGCTTTTCCCCCAGGCGGTATGCATTGCAAATGCAATGCATACACAAAAGGAAATATGGTGTAAACTGGAGGAAACGGAAGGCAAAGGCAAGTGATGGCGGTGAAATTCAAAATTCCCACAATTCCATCCACGGTAAACAAAACCATCCGCTTCCCCGCCGATCTGGTCAACGAAGTGGAAAAGCTGATCCAGGGCCAAAACTGCACTTTCTCTGCCTTTGTCATCGCCGCCACGCAGGCTGCGGTGGAAGACCTGCAAAAGCAAGAAAAGAAAAATCCACACTAACGCCCCATGGAGATTTAGTGCTTCCCTTCACAAATTCTAGGACAAATAGTCCTTTTTGTCAATAGTACCATTTGTCCTTTGTTATAGTGGATACGGTGATAATTTATGAATCTCCGTATCCGGGATCTGCGGGAGGATGCCGACCTGACCCAAAAGCAGGTGGCCGATCTCCTGCAATGCGATCAATCTCTTTATTCCAAATATGAACGGGGCCTTCGGCCATTGCCTCTAGAGGCCGCTGTCCGTCTGGCTCAGTTTTATCAGGTTTCCCTGGACTATCTTACCGGTCTCAGCGATACCCCCTGACACACAAAAAACCGCCCTCTTTTCAGAGGGCGGGTTTTTCGTCCACAGGCTAGTTTCTGCCTTTTGGGGGAAAATATTTCCCCTCTTCCCCTTGACAAAATCCCCCTGCCGATGATATAGTAGTGCCAAGTTAGTAACTGCTAACTAATCGCAAAGGAGGAATCCCCATGAATCTCACCCATGCACAGGAAGGCGTGGAATACATCGTCAAAGAGATCCTCACCGACGATGAGGAACTGAACAGTTTCCTGTTTTCCCTGGGCTGCTTCAGCGGTGAACCCATCACCGTCGTCTCCCATCGGAAGGGCGGCTGCGTGGTTTCCATCAAGGACGGCCGGTACAATTTAGACACCCAGCTGGCCGCAGCCATCCAGATCTGATCTTTTTTTGAAAGGTGGTTAGCTTTTGCTAATTCCGCCTTTTCTTTCCCCATATAGTTAGCATACGCTAATCATATGGTAAATCCCCCCCACCAAGGGCGGGTATTGAGGAGGTTTTCAGAAATGTCCCCTGTGGATATCCTTTTGCTGGGAGTGATTTTCGCCCTGGTGGCCCTGGCCGCCCGGTATGTATACAAAGCCAAAAAAAGCGGCTCCCCCTGCATTGGCTGCGACGCCGGAAAGGGCTGCTGCCACTGCTGCTCCACAGCACAAAACAAAAAATAAACCCAAGACCCCAATCCCCGGAGGCAGAACCTCCGGGGATTTTTTGTGCCGAACCATTTTCTCTCCTGCTGCATACCATGGGCATAGGGCGATGGGAAGGCCATCTTCCCCGTCCATTTTCCAGTCAGGAGGTTTTTTCCATGGCGGATATCAAACAGGACCTGCTCTCTTTGCAGTACAGCACCAGCTTCTCCCTCAGCGGCATGGAGGAAGCCAACATTGATTTGCAGCTTTCCACGGCTCCCCTCCCCCATCCACTCTGACCGGCATTGTCACCGACGGAGAAGGCCCGGTGGCCGATGCCACCGTCAAGGTCTTTGACAGCGCCGGTATGCCCTATCAGCACACCCTCACCGACCCTTCCGGCCTGTATACCATCACCGATCTTCCCGAAGGAAGCTATACCGTGGCCGCCGCCAAGGAGGGCTATCTCCTCTCTCCCGCCTCGGGTGTTGCCCTCTCTGCCGGTTCCACCCAGGATGTGCCTCTGCTGCTCACTCCGGAACCCACCCTGTCCCTGGGCGCCATTGCCGGCGTGCTGTCGGTGCTCCAGCCGGAGCAGGAGCCGGCATTTTCATTCTTTTTTCCATACTGCCCGCATCTTTTTTTCGTCTCTTCCCCCGGGCCCGGCCTTTCTGGTGCTGGGACGGGGGACAAGGCGGGCCTGCATCGCCCTTGCTTTTTCCCATCAAAATCTCCGCCTCACCTTTACCCGGGAGCCTTTTTTGCCTCCGGATTTTTTTGGTTTATATTGACTATCATAGAAAATTTACCCAAGAACAATCCGTTCTGATAAGGGATTTTTTAGAATATTTTGGGCCATACTGGATTTGGTGATTCCTATGTGGCAATATCGAAGGATCCGGGATCTGCGGGAGGATCTGGATATGACCCAACAAGAGTTAGGCGAAGCCCTGGGGTTTTCCCAGCGCACTTACGCCTATTACGAAAGCGGCCAACGGATGATCCCTCCCCAGGTGCTCTGCGCTCTGGCGGATTTCCACCAAGTCAGCGTGGACTATATCCTGGAGCGCACCGATCAGAAAAAGCTCAACCGATAACACGAATCAAAAACCCCTGCACAGGATGATGTGCAGGGGTTTTTCCGTTTGAGAAACATCAATTCAAAAAGTCTTTCAGCTTTTTGCTGCGGGAGGGATGGCGCAGTTTCCGCAGGGCCTTGGCCTCGATCTGGCGGATGCGTTCTCTTGTCACATTGAACTCCTTGCCAACCTCTTCCAGAGTGCGGGTGCGGCCGTCCTCGATACCGAAACGCAGGCGCAGCACCTTTTCCTCCCGGGGAGTCAGGGTCTTGAGCACCTCCACCAGCTGCTCCTTCAGCAGAGTGAAGGAAGCCACCTCTGCCGGTTCGGGAGCATCGTCGTCGGGGATAAAGTCCCCCAGATGGCTGTCCTCTTCCTCGCCGATGGGGGTTTCCAGGCTCACCGGCTCCTGGGCGATCTTCATGATCTCCCGCACCTTGTCGGCGGGAATGCCCATCTCGTCGGCGATCTCTTCGGGGGAGGGATCGTGGCCCAGCTCCTGAAGCAGCTGACGGGACACACGGATGACCTTGTTGATGGTCTCCACCATGTGCACCGGGATGCGGATGGTGCGGGCCTGGTCGGCAATGGCCCGGGTGATGGCCTGGCGGATCCACCATGTGGCGTAAGTGGAGAACTTATAGCCCTTGGTGTAATCGAATTTCTCCACCGCTTTGATCAGGCCCAGGTTGCCCTCCTGGATCAGGTCCAGGAACAGCATTCCCCGGCCCACATACCGCTTGGCAATGGACACAACCAGACGCAGGTTGGCTTCGGCCAGGCGCTTTTTGGCCTTTTCGTCCCCTTCCAGCATCCGCTTGGCCAGCTCGATCTCTTCATCGGGGGACAGCAGGTCCACCTTGCCGATCTCCTTCAGATACATCCGCACCGGGTCGTCGATGGCCAGACCTTCCGCCAAAACGGTGTCGTCGGGCACTTCTTCCTCGTGGATGTCCTGGATCTCCTGCAGGCCCGGATCGTCCAGATCCATCAGGGGAACTTCCGGCAGGCCGTCCTCCTCTTCCACGGCGATGCCGATTCCCATCTGCTCCAGCATCTCCATCATCTTGTCCTGCTGCTTGCTGTCCAGCTCCAGCTCATCAATGGCCAGATTCAGCTCTTTCATGGTGATTTTGCCGTTTTTCTTGGCATTGTCCAGCAGATCCTTGATGATCTGCTGCTTGCTCTGGGCAGTCTCCTGGCTCTTGTCGTTCTTCCTGTTCTTCTCTTCCGCCATTCTTACATTCCTCCACGCTCTTGCTGCCGCCGGAGCCGGCGCTGGGCCAGCTCCAGAAGGGCTGCATCGTCTTGTTCTTCCGTCTGATTTTTCTTTTTGATATATTCCATCTCGATCACCGAGAGATAATCTTCCAATGCCCGCTGGGGATTCTGCACCGGCGGCTCTTTGGCCACCAATTTCGCCAGCGTCTCCCCTTCTTCCGGAGAAAGAAGGCTCATGCACAGCCCCAGGCTGGTTTCTTCCCCCTGCTGCCGCCGTTTGAGAAGCAGTTCATAGATCTTTCCCAGAAAGGGAGAGGAAAACTGCTCCGGCTGCAGCCGGGAGGACACCCTGTCCAGAAGCTCTCCGTGGGAAAACAGCAGGGCCACAAGCCCTTCCTCCCGCCGGGCGGAGCGCACATTGTCATACCGCAGATCCCGTGCGGCGGGCTGGGCGGCCCGGGCGGGCTGCATGGCCTGCCGTTCCTGCTGGACTCTGGCCTGCCGGGCCCGGCGCTTCCGCTGCCGTTCCACCTCTTCCAGCATGGACTCCGGACTGACTCCCGCCTTCTCCGCTGCCTGCCGGGAGAAGATCTCCCGCTCCACAGCGCTGGGGATGGCACAGAGCAGCAAGGCGGCCTGCTGAAGAAACTCCACCCGATCCTGGGTTTCTTCCAGATCGAACCGGGCGGCGATTTCACCGAGACGGTACTGAATGTCGCTGTCCGATTTTTCCAGCAGATCCCGGAAAGCCCCCGGACCATTTTTCCGGATGTATTCATCCGGGTCCTTGGCCCCGCTCATACGCAGCACCCGCACCTTGAGACCGGTGGGGGTCAGCAGATCAATGGCCCGCTGGGCAGCCTTTTTCCCCGCCTCGTCGCTGTCATAGCAGATGATCACCTGCTCCTTGCCCCGGGAGGCCATCAGCCGGGCCTGCTCCTTGGTGAGGGAGGTGCCCAGGCTGGCTACGGCGCTTTGGAACCCGGCCTGGTGCAGGGCGATCACATCCATATACCCTTCGGCCAGAAGGAAAAAATCCCCTTTGGATTTTTTGGCGAAGTTCATGGCGAACAGGTTCTGGCTTTTCTGAAACACCGGGGTATCGGAGGAGTTTAAATATTTGGGCATACTGTCGTCCATCACCCGTCCGCCAAAGGCGATGACCCGGCCCTGGATGTCGATAATGGGGAACATGACCCGGTTGCGGAACCGGTCATAGACCCCGCCGCTTTTGTTCTGCACCACAAGGCCGCATTCCAGCATTTCCCCTTTTGTAAAGCCCTTCTGTGTCATGGCGTGGATCAGGCTGTCCCAACTGTCGGGGGCAAAGCCCAGGCCGAAATGCTTCAGTGTGGCGGGAGAAAGACCCCGGCCCAGAAGATAGGAAAGGCCCCCCTTTCCTTCGGGGGAATAGAGCTTTTCCACATAGAACCGGGCGCTTTCGGTGCACAGGGCGATGAGCCGTTTCCGTTTCTCCCCATAGGAGGCCCCGGTGTCCTCGGGGACTTCCATCCCCACCTGGGCGGCCAGATGGCGCACCGCTTCGGGAAAGGTCATGTTTTCCATGCGCATAATAAAGTTGATGACCCCGCCTCCGGCGCCGCAGCCGAAGCAATGGTAGATCTGCTTATCCCGGGACACCGAGAAGGAGGGCGTTTTTTCGTTGTGGAAGGGACACAGGCCAAAGTAGTTGGAGCCGCTTTTTTTCAGCTTCACATACCGGCTGACGATGTCATAAATGTCGCATCGTGCGGTGAGTTCCTGTAAAAAACTTTCTGGTAACGCCATCTTCTTCCCTCCCATTCAAGCAGCGTGACGCTGGCGGAGTGCCTCCGCTGTCATATTGCGCTCCCGCGGCGGAGTGCCTCCGCTGTCATATTGCGCTCCCGCGGCGGAGTGCCTCCGCTGTCATATTGCGCTCCCGCGGCG
>NZ_JACJKW010000034.1 GCF_016901775.1 Intestinimonas butyriciproducens | reverse complement strand
TTGCAGCCCATACAGCCTGAGAGAGTTTTGGGCGGCGTGGCGCCGCAGCCATACTTTCTTTGCCGGGATGCACACAACTGGCCTTCTGCGGCACTTGGCCAGGACTGCACCGTGGGCCCCTTCCAGGGCTGGCCAGCCAGCCCTGGAGCACCGAGGCCCCCGGTGCATACAGCCTGAGAGAGTTTTGGGCGTCCCGACACGGGACCTATTTCTTTTTGCGCAGCACCAAGGCGATACCGGCGATGAGCAGGGCCACCACCAGCACCACCAGGACAGGGGAGACCCCGCCCAAAGCGGAAGAACTGTTGTTTTCCATCGGTACAGCGGTTTCGGTTGTTTCAAATTCCATGGTTTTCTTCTCCTTTCTTGCTGGCCGGGTGATATGCACCCGGCCTTGGTTCTATTGCTCAGCGCGGGAGCGCAGTATGGGAGTGGCGGCTCGCCACCGATCCATATGGATTATGTGGGGTCGTTTTCGTCCTTTTTCTCTGCCTGGGCTTTTTGCATGGCGGCCCGCCGGGCTTTTTCCTGCTCACTGGCCGAAGGCAGCTTGGTTTTCGCCGGAGCCTTGGCGCCGGTGCTGGTCTTGGCTGCGGTCTTGGTTCCGGTCTTGGCTCCGGGTGCGGCAGGGGCTTTGCTCATGAACGCCAGCATATAGATCAGGCAGCCATAGGAGCCCACAGCGCCGATGAGGGGCAGGGGATTGAAGCCGGAGGAGCGGACAGAGCGCCGGCCCCAGGAGGTCTTCAGCTCCTTGTTGCCGTCCTCGTCATAGCGGATGGAGCCGTCCGAGTTGTATTTATAGGTGATGTCGGTGATGTAGTTTTCCCGCTTCACCACCACATTGTACTGGTCGGCGGTGGCCCAGAAGGTCATGGCCATGACCACAAAAATCACGCCGCTTACGATCAGGTTGGGCATGGGGCCCTTGGCCTTGGCCTGCTTGTACAGGCGGAAGAGGGTAAAGATCAGCAGCAGGGGAATGAGGAGGAAGGAGACCTGGAGAAAGCCGGCATAGCCCCGGGCCAGGATGGTGATACACAGGGCCAGACCGGCGCCCGACCAGAGCATCCGGTGTACCGGCTGCTTTTTGCTCAGCATCATCAGGATGGTGGCGGCAAAAAAGACCATCAAGGCCAGCACCAGCAGCCGGGTGATCATGAGCAGCGGGGCCACAAAGGGCATGGAATAGAGGAACTCCGCCATGGGGGCATAAACCGACAGCATCAGGATGCTCAGCAGCAGGGTGAGGAAAAAGATCATTCCGGCGTAGTACCAGCTTACCCACAGGATGGGCTTGCCATCGGGCCGGGGCTTGGGCTGGCCGATGGCCAGAAGAAGGGCCCGGGCAAAAATCACGGCGGCCGTGCAGGCAATCACCGCCAGAAACAGGGGAAGAAGCATGTTCATAGATAGGGTACCTCTCTTCCTCTCTTTCTTTTTTTATTTTAGCACATCTGGGAAATGGCAACAATATGCCGCCTGCATAGCGGAGTGCCTCCGCTGGCATACTGCGCTGCCGCGCTAGGCAATCGAACAAGGGCTGGTTGTGTGTAACCGAGCAAAGAGAGAAACGGCTGCCCAGGCACTGGGCCGCTGCCGCGCTGGGCAACAGAACCAGGCTGGTTCGGTGTAACCAGGCAAAGAGAGGGACGACAGCCCAGGCACTGGGCCCGTCCGGACACCGGACTTCCCCGACCTTTTTCGCGCCCCAGGCGGGGCCCGATAGGTGCCAAGCGAACACAACCGGCTTTTTTCTGCACTTTGCCAGGACTGTATTCCGGCCCCTGTCGGCGAAGCCGGAGCACCCGGGCTGAACAACGCACTCAGCCGGGGAGAGTTTTGGCGGTCCCGACACGGGACCTTGCATTTTGGGAGGAATGGTGGTATACTCCCTTTCGGGAAAAGAGAATAGGGAACAGATGTCTTCAGGGCAGGGTGAAATTCCCGATCGGCGGTAAAGTCCGCAAGCGCCTCTGGCGCAGGAACCGGCGCAACTCCGGTACCGACAGTACAGTCTGGATGGAAGAAGATGTGCGAGAATTTTTGGGCGGCGAAGGGCCTTTTTGGGGCTTTCTGCCTCCGCCTTTCACAGCACCCGGAGACAATGCCGTTTCCGGGTGCTTTTTTCGCCAAAAAAACTGTTCCGGAGGGAATCAACAATGGAAAAACGCAAGATCGACACAAAAAAACTCACCGTGCTGGCCATGCTGGCCGCCCTGTCCTTCATCGTGATGATGGTGGGGCGCATCCCCGTGGTGCTCTTCCTCAAGTATGACCCCAAAGATGTGGTCATCACCATCGCCGGATTCATCTACGGCCCCATGAGCGCTTTCCTGGTCTCGGCCCTGGTCTCGGTGGTGGAGATGTTCACCGTCAGCGACACCGGTTATTGGGGGCTTCTGATGAATGTGCTCTCCACCTGTGCCTTTGCCTGCCCCGCCGCATACATCTATAAAAAGCGCCATGACCAGAAGGGGGCTATGCTGGGCCTGGGGATCGGCGTTCTTTTTATGGTGGCCGTGATGCTGCTGTGGAACTACCTGATCACTCCTTATTATATGGGCTATCCCCGTGCCGCCGTGGCGGAACTGCTCCTGCCGGCCTTCCTGCCCTTCAACCTGCTGAAAAGCGGCATCAATGCCGCTGTCACCATGCTGCTTTATAAGCCGGTGGTCACCGCGCTGCGCCGGGCCGGGCTGGTGCCCCAGTCCCAGAGCCGGAAGGCCGGGGGCAAAAATTGGGGCGCTTTGCTGGTGTCTCTCCTGGTGCTCATCACCTGTGTCCTCTTTGTGCTGGTGATGAAAGGCATCCTCTAGGCGGAGTGCCTCCGCAGGCAAAACCCGCTGAAGGCTGTATGCGCTGTTTGCTCCTGTGCTCCGGTGCTGGCGAGCCAACACCGGCAGGGGCCGAGGTGCAATCTTAGCAGAGTGCCACAGAAAAGGCTGGTTGGATGCTGGTCAGCAAAGAAAGTATGGGTCCAGCGTCACGCTGGCCCCGCCTGGGGCGCGAAAAAGGTCGGGGAAAAACCTAGTTTTTCCCCGAGAGCCAGGGGCGGCGTCACCTACCGTCCTGATGGTTATTTTGCCGAAGGGCAAAATAACATGCCGCCAAAGCTGCATAAAAATCCCCTGGAGGTTTCCTCCGGGGGATTTTTTGCAGCAGCCTTCGCCGCAGCGAAGGCTCTGGCTCTAGGAATGTTTCGGGATTATAAACTCATGATTGCAAACCGTAACAAAATTTAGTATAATTATAAATAATATCATCCTGAGAAAGGAGGGAGCGGCATGAAGAAACGGACACGGCTGGGGGCATTTTTCTGTGCTCTGGGGCTGATTTTCTCGCTGCTGGCCGGGTGCAGCGGCGGGGGAGAGCCGCTTCCGCCATCCCAGGCCCATGAGCCGGAAGAGCCCATGGCCCGGGAAGACAGCATCGTCATCGCCACCATGAGCGAGCCGCCCTCTCTGTCTCCCACCGGCCACAGCTCGATTGCGGGGGATTATATGAACCTGCTCACTTACAGCACCCTGTTCCGCCTGGATATGGAGATGAATCCCCAGCCCCATCTGGTGGAGGAATACCAGGCGGTGAGCGATACCCTGTGGCGGTTCCGGCTGCGGGAAGGGGTGCAATTTCACGACGGCACCACCCTGACAGCCCAGGATGTGAAGGCTTCTTTGGAATGGGCCAAGTCCTTTCCCCAGGTGAAGCGGCACACCGACAGCGTCCAGGAAGTGCGGGTGGTGGATGCCTACACCTTTGAGATCCAGACCGCCTGGCCCTCGGCCACCCTGATCACCGATCTCAGCTTCCATGCCAATTCCATCCTGCCCAAACACCTCATCGACAGCGGCAACGACTTCAGCAAAAACCCGGTGGGCAGCGGCCCTTACCGGTTCCGCACCTGGGTGCTGGGGGACCGGCTGGAGTTTGAGGCCTTTGCCGATTACTTCCTGGGCGAGCCGGCCATCTCCCATATGGTGTGGAAGATCATCCCGGAAGGGGAGGCGCGCACCGCCGCTTTGGAAAACGGGGATGTGGACTTTCTCATGGATGTGGAGAACACCGACTATCAGCGCCTGACCCAGAATGAGGAAATGGAAGTCACCCAGTGGCTGTCCACCGGCCCTACCTGGCTGATGCTGAACAACGAAGTGTCTGGGCTTTCCAACATCTGGGTGCGCCGGGCCATCAGCGCCGCCATCGACCGGGAAGCGGTGATCGCCCAGGCCCTGGGCGGGCTGGGCCAGGCGGCCATTGGTCAGGCGCCCTTCAATCTGCCGGGCTACAGCCAGGAAAACGCCCAGGGCTATGACCCCCAGCTGGCCCGGGAATATCTGCAAAAGGCCGGGGCGGATGGAGAGAATATTCAGCTGAGCATCATCTGCTCCAGCGATACCAAGCGCCGGGCGGCCCAGGTGATTGTAGAGAACCTGGCGGAGATCGGCATCGAAGCCCAGGTGGAGAGCATGGATCTGGCCACTTATCTGGCCACCACCACCCAGGGCAATTATACCGGCGCCATCGGCGGATACACCACCAGCACCATGCTGGGGTATATGACGGCGGTATTCCATTCCAAGTCCATCGGCTCCACCAACAAGACCTTCCTGCGCAATGAGGAGCTGGACGCCCTGATCGACCAGGCCCAGGAGACCACCGACCGGGCGCAGCGCCTTGCCATTTTGGAAAAGGCCTGTGCTCTGGCCAACAGCCTTTGCACCCAGGCGCCTTTGTATCAGCCGGTGGAGCTGCGGGCTTACAAGAAGGGGCTGCAAGGGGTGGAGGTAAACCCCAGCGGCAAGCTGTATTTTGAAAACATTTCCTGGGCGGGGTGACCCCGCTGTCATACTGCGCTGCCGCGCTGGGCAATCGAACTGAGGCTGGTTGTGTTTGCCTGGGCAAAGAGAGTATGGCCGTGGCGGCTCGCCACCCCCCTTGTGCAAAGGGGGGACAGACCGCTGAAGGCGGTCAGGGGGGATTGTGAAGCCGGGCAAGCATCCTCAGCCTGGTTCTGTGACTGGGTGCGGGAGCACAATACGACAGCCCAGGCACTGGGCCGCCATAGGGAGGAAAGAATATGGAAGCATTGAAAGCACAACTGAAAGAGATTCTTTGCCGGGAAGGGGCGGAAAAATGGGGCGTAGCCGATTTTTCTGCCCTTTTGCCCTATGGTTTTCCCCGGGGGGTATCGGTGGCGGTGAGCCTGCCCCGGCACATGGTGGAGGAGCTGAAAGAAGGCCCCACCCGGGAATACTATTATTTATATAAGGAGCTGAACGCACGGCTGGACCGGATCATCACCGCCGGGGCCCGGTTTCTGGAGGAAAGGGGCTATGAAAGCCGGGCCATCACCAGCGATCATACCCAGTTCATCGACCCGTACCGCTCGGTGCTGCCCCACAAGACGGCGGCCCGGCTGGCCGGATTAGGACGCATCGGCAAAAGTGGCCTGCTGATCACCCCGGAATTTGGGGCGGCGGTGCGTCTTTCCACTCTTCTGACCAAGGCGCCCCTGACGCCGGACAAACCCCTGGAGGGAGATCCTTGCGGAGACTGCCGCCTGTGCGCTGAGATTTGCCCGGCCGGGGCTTTGCACGGGGAGAGCTGGCGGGAAGGGAAGGACCGGGATGAGATTCTGGATGCCCCCACTTGCTTTGCCTGCCAGAAAGAACAGATGATGTCCCGCTTTGGTCTGGACAGCGATCTCTGCGGCCGCTGCTTTGCGGTATGTCCCTACACTAGGCAAGCGAACTGAGGTCGGTTGGGTGCCGCAGGGTAAAGAAAGGAACGGCAGCGGCCCAGTGCCTGGGCTGTCGTTCCTTTTTTGCTCAGGCAAACACAAACGCCATGGCTATTCTGCGGCACTTGGCCCCGACACGGGACCCCGCCTGGGGCGCGAAGCGGCGAGCCGCCGCTCCCATACTGTGCTTCCGCACCAGGCAACAGAACCAGGGCTGGTTGTGTCCACCTGGGCAAAGAGAGGAACGGGTCCAGCGGCACGCTGGTCCCGTGTCGGGACGGCCATATTATTTTGCCATTCTTCATGTAATCTGCCCAGTGCGGGAGCACGACTTGCCTGCCCAGGCACTGGGCCAGAGGCGGCGTTACCTACCGTCCTGATGGTTATTTTGCCGAAGGGCAAAATAACACGCCGTCAATGCCGGAAATTCCTTTCAGAATTTCCGGCAGCCTTTGCCGCAGCAAAGGCTCTGGCTCTTAGCATATTGTTATCCTTTGCCAGGTGTGTTATCATAGGGAAAACGGCGAAAGAGAGGTTTTTGTGATGGCATTCATCATTGTGATGGTTTCCCTGGTGCTGGCCGGGGTGATATCCACGGCGTGGCTGCGGGTGTTTGACCAGCCCAAAAAGAAGGAGAATGGAATTTATCCGCCCTGGGTGGTGCTCTATTATCTGGTGGCGGTGCTGGCCCTGATCCTTCCTCTGAGTGTTTTCCTGATCACCTGCACCGAAACCAATACCAACATGGGCATCCTGTCCAATCCCATGCTGTATCTGTACAGCCTGCCGGACCGGTGGACGATGACGGGGTACGGCGGAGGGATGTTTGCTCTCCTGGCTTCCTGCGGCCTGGCGGTGCTGCTTCTGACCCTGGTGCTGTGCGCTGTCAAGCTGATCGTGATGCGTCTGAAAAAACAGCAGGCGGCCTCTTCCATCTGGCTCAGCTTTTTCATCAGCCTGGGCCTGCTTCTCTTCCTCTTGGGCTATGCTTCCTTCCTGGAGCTCTCCTTTGTTTTGCTGCCGGTGCTGCTTCTTTGCGTCATCCTTCGCCTGATCTGGCGGCGGATGAAGAAGCTGCCCATGCCCAGCTTTCTGTGGGTGACCCTGGTGGCCTTTGTGCTGCTGGGGGCGGGCTTTGTCACCACCGCCGATCAGTATAACACCGTGGTGCGCAAGGAAAATTACATCACCGACATCACCTATAAATATAATAAGGACGGCACCATCCGCCACGATGAGGACGGCAACAAGGAGCTGAAGACCTCCTGGGGCCGGCGGACGGTGCAGGGATACGGCATGAACCCCACGCCCCTGTTTTTTGCCCTGGGCTGCTATGTCTGTCTGATCTATAATCTGCGGGGCACCGGGAAAATAGCCGCCGAAGCCCAGGCCCAAAAAGAAGCGGCTGAGGCCAAGACCAAGGCCGGAACCAAAACGGCTGCCAGAACCACTGCAAAAGCCGGTACAAAGACGGCTGCCAAGACCAGGGCCAAGGCTCCGGCAAAATCCAAGCTGCCCTCGGCCGGGGAGCAGGAGAAGGCCCGGCGGGCCGCCATGAAAAAGGCCCAGGCAGAGAAAAAGGACGAA
Source organism: Intestinimonas butyriciproducens (assembly GCF_016901775.1). GTDB lineage: Bacteria > Bacillota > Clostridia > Oscillospirales > Butyricicoccaceae > Pseudobutyricicoccus. The sequence goes on along the minus strand of NZ_JACJKW010000034.1, from coordinate 5,622 downwards.
AACGACCCCACATAATCCATTCCCGACTGCGTGGTCCGGTGTCCGCCAGCGTCACGCTGGGTCCGGTGGCCGGACGGCCATACTGCGCTACCGCGCTAGGCAATAGAACCAAGCCCAGGAAAAAGGCTCCCTTCGGGGAGCCTTTTCTGCGCACTTGGCCAGGACTGCACCCAGGCTCCTTCCGGCAAGGCCGGAGCACCTGGGCCATGAGCGCATACAGCCGGGGAGAGTATGGGAGTGGCGGCTCGCCACCAGCGTCTCAGAAAAGCTCGTTGTGTGCAGAGCAGCAAAGAAGCCCCCCTTGTGCAAAGGGGGGTGGCGGCCTGCGCCGCCGGGGGGATTGAGGGCACCCAGCCAGAAACCCCACACCAGGCAGCTGGTATCTATAATATAGCTGAGTGCTGTCAATCCCCCCTGACCACCTTCGGCGGTCTGTCCCCCCTTTGCACAAGGGGGGCTTTTTCTTTGGTCCCGTGTCGGGACGGCCACACTTTCTTTGCCCAGGCAAACACAACCGGCCTCAGTTCGATTGCCCAGTGTGGAAGCGCAGTATGACTGCGGAGGCGCTCCGCTGGTATAAGTCGGCCCTTTTCTGCGTAAGATGCAGGGAAGGGGGAAGAAGGATGGAAAAAAGCTGCCGTTTGTTCGACCTGGGGGACAAGGAAGTCATCGACCTTCAGAGCGGCGCCCGGCTGGGCTATATCTATGACGCCGAGATCGATCTGGAAACCGGCCAGATCCGGTCTTTTTTCACCCCGGGAAGGGCCCGTTTTTTCGGCCTGCTGGGCCGGGAAGAGGATGCCTGCATCCCCTGGGACAATGTGGAGAAAATCGGCGACGACATCATCCTGGTGCGCCGCCTGCCGGCTCTGCCGTCGCTGCCGCCCCACCGCCGGAGCACCCATCGCCGCAGGTTCTGAGAAAAATGAAAAATTTTCTTGCAATCTGCATGTCTTTGTGATATCCTAATATGGCTAAAACGCACATTGCGTCTCCGGCGCCCGGTGCCCTGCGGGGCCGCGCCGAAGGGAGCGCAATGGAGGGCAAACCAAAAGGAGGAAATTGAAAATGGCAGTAATTTCTATGAAACAGCTTCTGGAAGCCGGCGTCCATTTCGGCCACCAGACAAGAAGATGGAACCCCAAGATGGCGCAGTACATCTTCACCGAGAGAAACGGCATCTATATCATCGACCTGCAGAAGACAGTGAAAAAGCTGGAAGAGGCTTATTTCTTTGTCCGTGATGTGGCCGCCGCCGGGGACAGCGTCCTCTTCGTTGGCACCAAGAAGCAGGCTCAGGAAGCCGTGAAGGAAGAAGCCGAGCGCTGCGGCCAGTTCTATGTGAACGCCCGTTGGCTGGGCGGCATGCTGACAAACTTCAAGACCATGCGCCGCCGCATCGACCGTCTGAATCAGCTGAAGAAGATGGAAGAGGACGGCACCTTCAACCTGCTTCCCAAGAAGGAAGTTGTCAAGCTGAAGCTGGAAATCGAAAAGCTGGAGAAATACCTGGGCGGCGTGAAGGAAATGAAGAAGCTGCCTGGCGCTCTGTTCGTCATCGATCCCCGGAAGGAAAAGAACGCTATCGCCGAAGCCCGCAAGCTGGGCGTTGCTATCGTTGCTATCGTGGATACCAACTGCGATCCCGATGAAGTGGATTATGTCATCCCCGGCAACGACGACGCCATCCGCGCCATCAAGCTGATCAGCCAGACCATGGCCAACGCCGTGCTGGAAGGCCGTCAGGGCGAGCAGCTGGAAGTCACCGACGAGGCTGTCAAGGCCGAAGAGGGCGAAGTGGTGGACGAGACCCCCAGAGCTCCTCAGAAGAGAGCTTCCAAGACCGCTGAAGAGATCGCCAATCAGTAAGAAATAAATTTCTCAGTCAAGCCCGCAACCATGCGGGCTTAACTGGGGTAAAACAATAGAACAGAATAGGGGAAAGGTTCCCCTGATACCGATTATGGAGGAATGAAAAATGGCATTTACTGCGAAGGATGTCCAGAATCTGCGTGAGCGCACCGGCGCCGGCATGATGGATTGCAAAAAAGCTCTCACCGCCTCTGACGGTGATTTCGATAAGGCCGTAGAGTTCCTGCGGGAAAAGGGCCTGGCCGCTGCCGCCAAGAAGGCTGGCCGTGTGGCTGCGGAAGGCATGGTGTATGCCGGCGTGTGCGATGAGTGCGGCGTGGGCGCCATGGTGGAAGTCAACAGCGAGACCGACTTCGTTGCCAAGAACGAAGTGTTCCAGAAGTTCGTCAAGGACCTGGCCACAGTCGTTATGAAGGAGAACCCCGCTGATCTGGAGGCTCTGAAGGCCTGCCAGTATCCCGAAGAGGGCAAGACCGTTGCCGAAGTGCTCACCGAGAAGGTGGCCACCATCGGCGAGAACATCCAGATCCGCCGTTTCGTCCGTTTCTGCGAGAAGACCCAGAATGTGGCTTATATGCACATGGGCGGCAAGATCGGCGTGCTGGTTGCTCTGGAAGTTTCCGACAACCTGAAGGGCAACGCCGCTGTCAACGAGCTGGGCCACGATGTGTGCATGCAGATCGCTGCCATGAATCCCCAGTATCTGAACCGGGACAGCGTGCCTGCTGAAGTGGTGGAGCACGAGAAGGAGATCCTGATGGCCCAGACCATCAACGAGGGCAAGCCCGAAGCTGTGGCCCAGAAGATCGTCAGTGGCCGCATCAACAAGTTCTTCGAGGAGAACTGCCTGGTGGATCAGGCTTTCGTCAAGGAGAACAAGACCTCCGTCAGTAAGTATGTGGATGCCAAGGCCAAGGAGCTGGGCGGCACCATCTCCATCAAGAACTTCGTCCGCTTTGAGAAGGGCGAGGGCCTGGCCAAGAGAGAAGACGACTTCGCCGCCGAAGTCGCCGCCATGGCCAAGAAGTAAGAGCCAGAATGTTCGCTGCGGCGAACATTGCCAAAAAAGCCGATCCAGTGGAACTCTGTTCCCTGGGTCGGCTTTTTGCCATTGGCGGCGTGTTATTTCAGCATAAAGCTGAAATAACTTGCAAGTCGTCAGGTGACGCCGCCGCTGGCTCTCGGGGAAAAACTAGGTTTTTCCCCGACCTTTTTCGCGCCCCAGGCGGGGTCCCCGCCGGAGCCAAGTGCTATTGAAAAGGCTATGCTGGTTGTGTTTTGTTTGGCTGGGTGAACATAACGGCCTGGTTCTGTTGCTCAGCGTGGGAGCGCCGTATGGGTGCAGCGTCACGCTGCAAAAAAGCTCCCCGAGAGGGGAGCTTTTTTTATATACTTTGCTAAGATTGCACCAAGGCCCCTGCCGGTGTTGGCTTGCCAGCGCCGGAGCAGGAATGCGTAGCAACGCATACAGCCTGGGAGAGTTTTGGGTCCAGCGTCACGCTGGTCCGGTAGCCGGACAGGCCATATCTTTCTTTGCCCAGGTGGACACAACCGGCAAAGGCAAAGAGAGGAACGGGAGTGGAGGCACTCCACCGGCGGCACGCTGCCTAGGCGCGGGAGAGGAGTTTTTCGATCTCCCGGGTTTTGGCTTCCCGGCCGCAGATCAAAAGTTTGCCGTCCACCATCAGGGAAGGGGAGGTCATAACTCCCAGCTTGACGATCTCCACCAGATCTTCTACCTTCTCCACATTAGCTTCCATCCCCAGGTTGCCCAGGGCTTCCTGGGTGTTTTCATATAACCGGTCGCATTTGTCGCAGCCGGTGCCGATCACTTTGATTTCCATTTGTATTGCGTCATCTCCTCTGATACAATCGCCGGATATTGCAAGCCTTCTGGCAGCGTCACGCTGGCCCAGTGCCTAGGCCGTCGGTCCGGTGGCCGGACGGCCAGGCGGTGCTGCCGCATCCAGTCATGTAGCCGAGCAAAAGGATGCAATCGGCTTGACAATCCCCCCTGCATGGCTTTGCCATGCTGTCCCCCCTTTGCACAAGGGGGGCTGCGGCGAGCCGTCGCTGGCAAAACTTTCTTTGCCCAGGTAAACACAACCGGCCTTTCTGGGGCACTCTGCCAGGACTGCAAACCGGCTCCTACCGGGTGATGGTTTATCACACCCGGAGCAGTGGGGCACGGGGCGCATCCCCACCGGAGACAGGAACGGGAGTGGAGGCACTCCACCAGCGTCACGCTGCCTAGTTTTTCAGTTCCATTTTGGCGTCGGTGTGATTCTGCCAGGCTTCCATGACCTTCTTGATGATCTGGGGCCCGATGCGGGAGATAAACACCAGCTGGCTTTTTTCGTGGGGCTGACAGGGAGCATGATCGATGCGGTCTCCCACCACATCCACCTGGTTCCAGCCCTCTTCCAGATGGAAAAATCCCTTGATCCGGTAAGCGTGGGGCAGGATCGCCTGGAGAATCTGATCCAGCGTCCCCTTGTCCATCACCCCGTCAAACCACAGGGAAATGGTCTTGGGCTTTTGTTCTTCGGTGTTGGTGCTCTCCTCGCCCTCGGCCCAACTGTATTGCAGCAGATCCTCACCCAGGAAGGACAGGTCCAGATCCCCTTGGGTGCAGGTACGGATGGGGCAGCGGGGGTTGATCTTCCGGATGGCTTCTTTCAGCTCTTCCATCTTCTCCGGCCCGATGAGATCCACCTTGGTCACCACCGCCAGATGACAGTGCTTCAGCTGCCGCTCCACCGTCTCCATGTCCCGGAGCTGCTCCATGAAGTTGACAGCATCAATCAGGCAGATGGCGCCCTGGAAATCATACCGGTCCCCGGCAAGCTCCCGGGCGGCGTCCAGAATCTCCTGGTAGTTGGAGGGATCGCCCAGACCGGAGCTTTCCACAAACAGGTAATCCAGGTTTTGCTTTGCCATATCGGCCAGGGCCTGGACAAAGGACAGCTTCAGGCAGGAGCAGAAGATGGATCCCCGGTTGAGCTCCACCATTTCCACATCCCCCCGCTGGAGGATCTGGCCGTCGATGCCCAGTTTGCCGAACTCATTCTGGATGACCCCCACCCGGCGGCCTGTGAGGGCGGTGAGCAGCCGAAGGAGCAGGGTGGTTTTGCCCGAGCCCAGAAAGCCGGTGAGCACATAGAGCCGGGTCTTTCCCTGGGGGGCAGGCGGAGGCAGGGCAGGCCCCTTTTCCTGCTGCAAGGCGCCCAGTGCATCCATCAGCTCCTGGATCACCGGCTGGTTCAGCTGGTAAAAGGCCCAGCGGCTCTCCCGGCGGCAGGTCACCAGCTGGGCGTCACACAAAACCTTCATGTGGTGGGAAAGGGTGGGCTGGCGCATATCGAAATGCTCCAGAATCTTGCAGGCGCACATTTCTTTGTCACGAAGCATGGTGAGGATCTGGGCCCGGTTCTTGTCACACAGAGCCCGGAACACCTCTTCCAGCTGGGGCAGGGTTCTTTCCATAGGTTCCACCTCGCATTGGGAATAATCTATTTATCGTTCTGAGCCTATTGTACCATCCCATTGAAAAATGTCAATGCTTTTTCATCATTTTCTCCATCCGGCGGTGTGAGCTCGGTGAGAAACTCCCAGAAGCGCTTGGGCATATGGGTCATGCGGCAGCGGGGATTTTCCCGGGCGGGGATGGCCAGGGTGTTGTAAAAGCTCCGCCACATATTCTGGATCTCTGCTTCCTCGGGGGCGGGGGCGGGCATTTCCAGGTTGCCC
>NZ_JACJKW010000033.1 GCF_016901775.1 Intestinimonas butyriciproducens | reverse complement strand
CCCCCCCCCCCCCCCCCCCCCCCCCCACTGCTATACTATAATAAAATGAAAAATATTTTAATGACAAAGGAGGGGCAAAAATGAAAAAGAAAATGTTGGTGGCTGTGGTGCTGGTAGTCATTGTGGCCGTGGTAGGTGTGTTCTTCTGGTGGCGCAATGCGGCCGGAGCAAAGGAGGACGAAGCCTTCCTCCAATGGATTCGCCCCTTTTATCAGGAAGAACAAGAAAATTACACTTTCCAGGATGCCCAAGGGGCGGATATCACCCAGAAGGTAATGGAGGACACCCAGGACTGGGCCAAGGCGGAAAAATGGGGCGAAGTGCAAAGCTATGTGCTGGAAAACACCGCCAAAGCCTGGCATGAGACGGTGAAGGCCGAAGAGGGCCAGGTGCAGAAAACCGCCGTATTTGCTCAAACTACCGGAGCAGACGGCCCCTGGGTCTTTTTCACTCTGGAAGGCACGGTGTATTATAATGAGGCCACCGGCCTGATCACTTCCCAGGAGCAGGGAAGCCTGAAAGACATCTGGCTGCTGCCCCGGGATGATAAGGCCGTCACGGGTCAATCGGTGACCGGAGATCTTTCCACCGATGAAAAGTCGGCCACTTACACCGGTTATGTGGAAGTGGGAGACAAGGGCAAGTTTTATGGGGAAATGAAAGTGGAAGTCCCCCAAGGCTAAAGAAAAACAAAGGCCTGCCGCAAATTGCGGCAGGCCTTTTTGCTGTTTTGGTTTTAGCGGCTGAGCAGCCCCACATTCACATCTTCGGCAAAGTTTCCGGTCTGATAGAGCACCAGGATCTCGTCGGCGCCGCATTGGGTGGCGTATTCGCTGATGGGAATGCGGTTGTACCGGGGATCGAATACATGGATCTCCTCATAGCTTTCGGCCAGATAGGGCAGCAGACTGTTGGCAAAGGAATCCTTGACCACCAGAAGAGTGCCGTGGGCCTCCGGGTTTTCGTTGCGGATGGTGAGGGCCGGCGGGTTTCCGCCGAAGAACAGGGAGTATTTGTCCTTCTGATCCAGATAGGACCGGTCATAGATGGAAGAAGGCTCCTTGTCCGGCTGCTCCATGGTCAGGCCGGGGAAATCATACCAGGTGATGGTGTCCGGCTCATAAAAGCGCGCTCCCGCCTGACTGTATAGGGTGCCGTAGAAATCCGGCGTCTCCTGCTTGACGGCTTCCAGCTCTTCCTGGGTGAGAATCTCGTCCTCCCGTCCTGCGGCCTTCATGTAGGCTTCATAGGCCAGATAAGCTCCCTTTGTGGTCCAGTGGTGATCGGTGCGGTAATAGATGTATTCCTCCCGGGCGTCCAGAAGAGCCTGGTGAACCGGGATGTTCTCCGCTTGCTGGAGAGCTGCCGCCCGGTCCAGAAGCTGCTGCTGGTCATAGCTGGGGGCGTTTGCAGGCAGCTCATCCTGATAGATATAGGCACTGGTGGGCACCAGCATAAAGCGGGTGGGCAGGCCGGTGTTCTGGGCCAGGGCGTCAACGGCAGTAAAGTTTTGTTCCACCCGGGTTTCATCCGGGGGATCAAACCGGGCGATCAGCCGGTCGCCGGCAAAATAGATGCCGTTGTTTTCCTGCTTGAGCATGGCCCGCTCACAGATGTATTTCATCCCCACCCAGGTGTCCCGCAGAGGGAACTGATCGGTGAGGTAGGTTTCGAAGTCTTGGGTCCACTCGCCGGAGAAAAGGCCCTTCCAGGAGAAATCCGGCCGCTGGGCCAGGGTGCGGTTTTCCATGGGGGAAAACTCCCGGTCAGGCCAGCACAGGTTGAGGACGGCACACACCAGGATAAAAAGGACGAACAGCCCGCACAGGGCAATGGATTGTTTTTTGCTCATAAATCGATCCTCCTAAAAGCGGAAATAGAGGAAGGGGTTATAGGAGGCGTCCACCAGATAGGCGGTGGACAGCAAAAGCCCCAGGAAACACAGCACCATGGCCGCGCCCCACCGATGGGAGGGCTTGAGCCGCAGCCAAAGTTTTTTGCCCAAAGGCATACTGGCCAGGACCAGAATCAGCAGCAACGGCAGGTAAGAACAGAGCCGGTACAGACTGGCGCTGTCCCACAGCCCGTTTCCGCCGCCGAACATGGCGCCGATATAGCCGAAGGCCCGGGAAATGTCCTCATTGGCAAACAGGGCCCAGCTGATGAGCACCAGAAACAGGGTGTAGATATGGCCCAAAGCGGCGGGGGCTTTTTTCAGGATGGAAAGGAGGAAGGCCTTTTCCACCATCAGAAGCACGGCGAAGAACAGACCCCAGCACACATAGTTCCAGGAAGCGCCGTGCCAGATGCCGGTGAGCATCCACACAACGAAGATGTTCCGGTAGGTTTTCAGCAGACCTTTCCGGTTGCCGCCCAGAGGGATATACACATATTCCCGGAACCAGGAGCTGAGGGAAATGTGCCAGCGCCGCCAGAACTCGGTGATGCTCCGGGAGATATAGGGGTAATCAAAGTTGATTTTGAACTCAAAGCCCAGCATCCGGCCTAAGCCGATGGCCATGTCGGAATAGCCGGAGAAGTCAAAATAAATCTGGAAGGCAAAGGCCACAATGCCCAGCCAGGCTCCCAGCACCGACAGGGAAGAGGGGTCCATGGTTTTGTAAACTTCCCACAAAGCGCCGATGTTATTGGCCAGCAGCACCTTTTTGCCCAGGCCGCACACAAAGGTCTGCACACCCTGGGCAAACTGCTCCACGCTTTCCCGGCGCTCCCGCAGCTGATCGTCCACATCCTTATACTTGACAATGGGGCCTGCGATGAGCTGGGGGAACAGGGTGACAAAGGTGCTGAAGGACACAATGTCCTTCTGGGCCCGGGCGTCTCCCCGGTAGACATCGATGGTATAGGACATGGTCTGGAAGGTGTAGAAGGAAATGCCGATGGGCAGACCCAGACCCAGAGGCTCCAAAAAGCTCAGGGCGGGGAAAATGGCCCGGAGATTGGTGACGATAAAGTCATAGTATTTGAAAAAGACCAGAAGCCCCAGGTTGATGATCACCGAACTGGCAACCACTTTCCGGCAGAACCGGTCGTTTTCCCGGTGGCGGGCAATGAGCAGGCCATGGCTGTAATCCACCAAAATGGAAAAGATCATGATGAGAACATAAATGGGCTCGCCCCAACCATAGAAGATCAGGTTGAGAACCAGCAGGGCCAGGTTCCGCCACCGGCGGGGGGTTATGTAATAGATGCCCAGCGTCAGGGGCAAATAGAGAAACAAAAAGAGTATGCTGCTGAAAACCATCGCGCCAACGCTCCTACTTGCATTTTTTCAAAAAAAGATGGGGCCGGCTTCCCCGGCCCGCCGGTCAGAATGCCTTTTCAAAAGCCGCCACGGCCTCGTCGGCCTGGGGCGATACCACATAAAGGATAAAATCCCCTTTTTCCACGGTGCGGCTTTGCTTCACCGTGTCATATACTTCGGGCAGATACTGCTTCCAGGTGCTTTCCAGATCGGCCTGCCGCTTTTCAACGGCACTGCGCACAGCGTCCATGCGCCCCTCTTTCACCTGGGCCACAAAGAATTCGTCGGCCCGCACATTGATTGCGGCAAATTCCCAGGCGTAGGATGTGAGGTCGTCAGGGGAAAGACCGTAGAAGCTTTGCAGCAAAGTTTCATCTCCCGCCTGGAGCATGGGCAGATTTTCTTCTCCCACAGCGGCTTTCATGCTCTCCAGAAGTTGATCGGGGGGTTGGTCGGTACTGCTCTCCTTCTGGGTGCAGCCCCAGAGAGGAAAGGTGAAAAGGGCACAAAGGTAAAGGGCCAGCCATCGTTTCATAAATAAAATCCTTCCTTTTCGTCACAGTATTCTTTTAGACGCAGGCCGAAGGCCGTTTGTTTCTTATTTTGAGAAGGAAAATGGATTTTATGCAAAACGCCCAAAAAAGCGCCCGGAAAATCCGGACGCTTTTTCTGCTTTTTGAGGGATCAATAGGCGATGCCGAAGATCACCATATGTTTGGCAGGCTTGCCGCAGACAGGGCACACATCATCGATGTGCTCCTGCTCAAAGGGGATACAGCGGGAGGGCATGCCGGTTTCGTTTTTGATGACCTCTTCGCAATGCTCGTCGCCGCACCACATGGCCTTGACAAAGCCAACCCGCTTTTGCAGGATGTCCTTCATCTCCTGGATGTTGTGGGCCGGGGTGATGTTGCCTTCCAGGTTGGCCTTGGCCTTTTCGTAAATGGCCTTGGCGAAGTCCTTCAGCATCTGCTGGGTGCTCTCCACCAGATTGTCCAGAGCCACCACGGTCTTTTCCCGGTTGTCACGGCGCACCAGCACGCAGTTGCCGTTTTCAATGTCCCGGGGCCCGATTTCCAGACGGAGGGGCACGCCCTTCATCTCGTACTGGGCATATTTCCAGCCGGGGGATTGGTCGCTGTCGTCCAGCTTGACCCGCAGGCCGGCCTTTTTCAGTGTTTCAGCGATTTCAGCGGCCTTTTCCAGCACGCCGGGCTTGTGGGCGGCCACCGGCACGATGACCACCTGGATGGGAGCGATGGCCGGGGGCAGAACCAGGCCTTCGTTGTCGCCGTGGGTCATGATGATACCGCCGATGAGACGGGTGGAGATGCCCCAGGAGGTCTGATGGACATACTGGAGCTTGTTTTCCTTGTCGGTGTACTGCACGCCGAAGGCTTTGGCAAAACCGTCGCCAAAGTAGTGGGAAGTGCCGCTTTGCAGAGCCTTGCCATCGTGCATCATGGCCTCAATGGTGTAGGTCTCCATGGCGCCGGCAAACTTCTCCCGGTCGGTTTTCCGGCCCTTGATCACCGGCATGCACAGGTATTCGGTGGCCAGCTTTTCATACAGGTCCAGGATGTCCAGGGTTTCCTTCCGGGCATCCTCTTCGGTGGCGTGGGCGGTGTGGCCCTCCTGCCACCAAAATTCCCGGGTGCGCAGGAAGGGGCGGGTGGTCTTTTCCCACCGCACCACGCTGCACCACTGGTTGTACAGCTTGGGCAGGTCACGCCAGGACTGGATGATGTGGGCGTAGTGTTCGCAGAACAGAGTCTCGGAAGTGGGGCGGACGCACAGCCGCTCCTCCAGCTTCTCGCTGCCGCCATGAGTGACCCAGGCCACTTCCGGGGCAAAGCCTTCCACATGGTCCTTTTCCTTGTTCAGCAGGGACTCGGGAATGAAAATGGGCATTGCCACATTTTCATGGCCGGTCTCTTTGATCATGCCGTCAAAGATCTTCTGAATGTTCTCCCAGATGGCCTGGGCATAGGGCCGCATGATAACGCAGCCCCGCATGCTGGAATAGTCGATCAGTTCGGCTTTTTTTACGATGTCGGTATACCACTGGGCGAAATCTTCATCCATGGGGGTGATTTCCCGCACCATTTTTTTGTCGTTTGCCATATTATATCCCTCTTATCGCTCCATAAATTGACGCATATTCGTAAAATGCGTCAATATTATATCAGTATTTTGGAAAAATGGCAAGGGAAAGCCACTATCTCCCCCGGTATTCATGCAAAAGGGAAGCGGAAAGGCCGCTGAGGGCCAGAAGAGCTGCCAGATTGGGCAGGGCCATCAGGCCGCAGCACAGATCGGCCAGCTCCCACATCTTTCCCACATCCATCAAAGCACCCAGAAAAACGCACAGGCACACCCCCAGCCGGTAAGGAGCGATTCCCAGCTTTCCAAAGAGGTACCGGGCATTGGCTGCGCCGAAAAAATACCAGCCCAGAAGGGAAGAGAAGGCAAAAAAGAAGATGCACAGGGCGATAAAGGGTCCGCCCCATTTTCCCAGCACTGCCGAAAAGCCGGCCTGGGTCAGGGCTGCGCCGGTGAGGGAAGCATCGGGGGTGAGGACACCGGTGACCAGGATCACCAGGGCGGTGAGGGTCAGAATGACAAAGGTGTCGATAAAAACCCCCAGCATGGCCACATACCCTTGCTGCACCGGATGCTCCACCCGGGCCACCGCATGGGCATGAGGGGTGGAGCCCACCCCGGCTTCGTGGGAGAAAAGCCCCCGGGCCAGCCCCAGACGCATGATTTTTTTGGCAGTGACGCCCACGACACCTCCGGCCAGGGCCTGGGGAGCAAAGGCGCCCACAAAAATGGAGGAAAGGGCGGGGAGAAGGTTTTCACGGAAGCGGAACAGGACAAATGCAGAGCCCAACATATAAAACAGGGCCATCACAGGCACCAGACGCCCGGTGAGAGCAGCCAGACGGCGGATGCCGCCGGAAAAGGACACAAAGCACAAAAGCGCCACAGCGATGCCGGTATACAGCGGGGGGATGCCAAAAGCGGCCTGAAAGGATTCCCCGATGGCGTTGGACTGAACCATGGCACCTACAAAGCCCATGGAAAACACCACCAGAAAGGCAAAAATCACCGCCAGCAGCCGTCCGCCCAGGCCGGGAAAGGCGGCCTTGATGTAGTAGACCGGTCCGCCGGTGATGGTGCCGTCCACTTTCCGCCGGAATTTCTGGGCCAGTACCGCTTCGCCAAAGGCGGTAGCCATGCCGAAAAAGGCGCTGACCCACATCCAGAACACCGCTCCCGGGCCGCCCACGGCAATGGCCGCTGCGGCCCCCGCCAGATTGCCGGTGCCCACCTGAGCGGCTACAGCGGTCATCAGGGCGCTGAAGGAGCTCATGCCATCCTGGGAGGCCTTCTGGGAAAAGGCTCCCTGGAACACCTGGCGGCAGGCGGGGAAAAAGCCCCGCAGCTGCACAAAGCCGAAGCGGAGCGTGCAAAATACCCCTGCGCCCCCCAGAGCCAAAAGAAGGAAGGGGTCCCATAAAAAGGCGCTGATTTTGTCAAATTGCTGCCAGAACAGATCCATTTTCAGTCCCTCGCTTTTCTGTTTTCTCAGAAAAGACTATGAGAAAATGGAGCAAACTATGAAAAAATCCCCCAAAGGCAGCGCCTTTGGGGGATTGAGGCATCGCACAAGGGGCAGATACCCCTTGTGCGAATTTTTGCAAGGGTCTGCATGCAGCCGATTGGCCGCCTTCAGCGGTCAATCGGCCACACTGGCCCCTTGAAAAGTGCAAAAACCGGCGCACTGGTCGCCGGTTTTTGCAGATTGATGAGGGGTAGGGCAGTCTTTTCTCATCAATCTGCTTTTAACTATCGGAATCTCCCGGAGATTTTATTTCCAGAAGACCGCCGCTTTTTCGAAGAGATATCAGATGGCCCGGGTCTCCACTTCCTTGCCGATCTTCTCCATGAACTCTTCCAGGCTCATCACCTGGGTCTCGCCGGTTTTCCGGCTGCGGACGGCCACCTGGCCGCTTTCCTCTTCCTTGTCGCCCAGCACCAGCATATAGGGGATCTTCTCCAGCTGAGCTTCCCGGATCTTGTAGCCGATCTTTTCGCTGCGGTCGTCCAGCTCGCAGCGCAGGCCCATGGCGGTCAGCTTTTCCATCACCTGAACGGAATACTCGTGGGTCCGGTCGGTGATGGGCAGCACCTTCACCTGCACAGGGGACAGCCAGGTGGGGAAGGCGCCGGCAAAATGCTCGGTGATGACGCCGATGAACCGCTCGATGGAGCCAAGCAGGGCCCGGTGGATCATGACGGGACGATGCTTGTGACCGTCTTCACCCACATATTCCAGGTCAAACCGCTCGGGCATCTGGAAGTCCAGCTGGATGGTGCCGCACTGCCAGGTGCGTCCCAGGGAGTCGGCCAAATGGAAGTCCAGCTTGGGGCCATAGAAGGCGCCGTCGCCGGCGTTGATGACAAACTCCTTGCCCATCTCCTGGATGGCGGCCTGGAGGGTGTCCTCGGCAAAATGCCACACTTCTTCTTCGCCCATGTGGTCTTCCGGCATAGTGGACAGCTCGATGCGGTAGGTCAGGCCAAAGGTGGAATAGATCTCGTCAAACAGCCGCACCACATTCTTGATTTCTTCCTTCATCTGGTCGCGGGTCATGAAGATGTGGGCGTCGTCCTGGGTGAAGCAGCGCACACGGAACAGGCCATGGAGAGCGCCGGACAGCTCGTGACGGTGCACCAAACCCAGCTCGGCCATGCGCAGAGGCAGGTCGCGGTAGGAATGGGGCTGGTTCTTATACACCAGCATGCCGCCGGGGCAGTTCATGGGCTTGACGGCGTAATCCTCTCCGTCGATCTTGGTGGTGTACATATTGTTTTTGTAATGATCCCAGTGGCCCGAACGATGCCACAGCTCCTGGTTGAGGATGATGGGGGTGGAGATCTCCACATAGCCATAGCGCTTGTGGCACTCACGCCAGTAATCCAGCAGAGTGTTTTTCAGCACCATGCCCTTGGGCAGGAAGAAGGGGAAGCCGGGGCCTTCCTCGGTCATCATGAACAGGCCCAGCTCTTTGCCCAGTTTCCGGTGATCCCGCCGCTTGGCTTCTTCGATCTTGGCCAGGTAGGCATCCAGCTCTTCCTTCTTGGGGAAGGCTACGCCATAGATCCGCTGCAGGGTCTGGCGGCTGCTGTCGCCCCGCCAGTAGGCGGCGTTGCAGGCGGTGAGCTTGATGGCGTTGCCCTTGATGCGGCCGGTGGAGTCCACATGGGGGCCGGCGCACAGGTCGGTGAACTCGCCCTGCTTGTAGAAGGAGATCACTTCGTCTTCCGGCAGATCCTGGATCAGCTCCACTTTGTAAGGCTCGCCCTTTTCTTCCATGAAGCGGATGGCCTCTTCCCGGGGCAGCTCGAACCGTTCCAGCTTCAGCTTTTCCTTGCAGATCTTCCGCATCTCGGCTTCCAGCTCAGAGAGCTGATCTTCGGAGAAGGGTTCGGGCATATCAAAGTCATAGTAGAAGCCGTTGTCGATGGCAGGACCGATGGCCAGCTTCACTTCCGGATGCAGCCGCTTCATGGCCTGAGCCAGGATGTGGGAGCAGGTGTGCCAATAGGTCTTGCGGTATTCTTCGTTTTCAAAGGTGTACTGGTTGCTTTGGTTTTCGCTCATGGCAAAATTCCTCCTTTTGCGGGGCGGCGGATATTGGATGAAGAAATAAGAAAAAGCCTCGCCCCTGAAATTTTTCAGGGGTGAGGCTCTGAAAAGTCCCACGGTTCCACCCTGCTTGCGCCAAAGGCGCCGCTTGTGACCTCTGTAACGGGAGGACCCGTCCCGCTTATGTCGCGGGCAGCTCGGAAGTGGTCAGGCCGCAGCCGCCGCAGGATGCTCGCAGCAAAATGCATCCCTCTCTGAACGGTGCTTTGCGGTTTCGTCTTCGTCAAAGCCAATTTGATAAGGACACTATATCACCGGTGAGGAGGCTTGTCAAGGCGGATTTTAGCCCATCAGCAGGGCCATGACGGCCTTCTGGGCATGGAGGCGGTTTTCTGCTTCGTCGAAGATCTCCTGGGCATGGCCTTCGAAGACCTCTTCGGTGATCTCTTCGCCCCGGTGAGCGGGCAGGCAGTGCTGGATCATGCAGTCGGGTTTGGCCACCTTCATCATTTCGCTGTTCACCTGGAAGCCGGCAAAGGCCTGTTCCCGCTGGGCCTTTTCCTGCTCCTGGCCCATGGAGGCCCACACATCAGTGAAGATCACATCGGCGTCCTTGGCCGCTTCCATGGGATCCTGGGTCATAACAAATTTGGCATCGGTCACCGTTTCGGCATAGGCCGGCACATCGGGATGAGGCTGATAGGAAGCGGGGCAGGCGATGGAGATCAGCTCCACGCCGGGATGGGAGGCCAGCCGCTGATGGATCTGCAGGCCGGTGGTGCCCTCCTGACCGTCAATATAGACCAGTGGCTTCATTTGCTTTCCTCTTTGGGGGTGTGCTCTGCGATAAAGGCTTCCAGATTCTCGATTTGGCGGCTGGTTTCCGCCGGGGCGGGGCCGCCGTAGCTTGCGCGCAGGGCCATGCAGTTTTCCAGGTTGAGAGATTGGTAAATATCCTCTTCAAAGAGGGGAGAGGCCTTTTGCAGCTCGGGAAGAGTCAGCTCTTCCAGGGTCTTGTTCTGGGCGGTGCACTGAGCCACAAGCTGGCCCACCAGGGTGTAGGCATCCCGGAAGGGAAGGCCTTTGCGGGTCAGGTAGTCGGCGCAGTCGGTGGCGTTGATGAAGCCGTGGCCGGCGGACCGGCGCATATTCTCCGGCAGCACCTTCATGGTTTCGATCATGGCGGTGAACACCGGCAGGCACATCTCCACCGTGTCCAGTGCGTCAAACACCGGCTCCTTGTCCTCCTGCATATCCTTGTTGTATGCCAGGGGCAGGGATTTCATCACGGTGAGCAAGGTGATCAGGCTGCCGTAGACCCGGCCGGTCTTGCCCCGCACCAGTTCGGCCACATCGGGGTTCTTCTTCTGGGGCATGATGGAAGAGCCGGTGGAATAGGCGTCATCCAGCTCGATGAATTTGAATTCCCAACTGCACCACAGAATAATTTCCTCGGAGAAGCGGGACAGATGCATCATCAGAATGGAAAGGTCACTGAGAAGCTCCAGGGCGTAATCCCGGTCGGAAACCCCGTCCAGGGAGTTTTCCATGGGAGCGGCAAAGCCCAGGGCCTGGGCGGTCTGGTGCCGGTCGATGGGATAGGTGGTGCCCGCCAGAGCGCCGGAGCCCAGAGGACATTCGTCCAATCGCTCAAGGCAGTCTTCCAGCCGGGTCACATCCCGCTTCAGCATGGCCCCATAGGCCAGCAGATGCTGGGCAAAGGAGATGGGCTGTGCTCTTTGCAGATGGGTGTAGCCGGGCATGACGGTGTTTTTGTGCTGGGCAGCTTTCTGACAGATGGCTTTTTCCAACTGGAGAAGCTGGGAGATGACGGTGGGGATATGCCGGCGGACAAAAAGGCGGAAGTCCAGCGCCACCTGATCGTTCCGGGAGCGGCCGGTGTGCAGGCGTTTGCCTGCCTGGCCGATCTGCTCGGTCAGCCGGGATTCGATGTTCATGTGGATGTCTTCCTGATCCAGCCGGAACTCCATCTCGCCTTTTTCAATGTCCAGAAGGATCTGCGTAAGGCCCTTTTGGATGGCTTCATTGTCCTCCTCTGTGATAATGCCCTGTTTGGCCAGCATGGCGGCGTGGGCCTGGCTGCCCTGGATGTCTTCTTTGTAAAGGCGCTGGTCAAAGGGGATGGAGGCATTGAGGGCGTCCACCAGCGCATCGGTGTCCTTGCCGAATCTTCCGGACCAAAGTTTCATGTTGTTTCCCTTTCTTCTTTTCAGTAAGAGGGCGGGGCGAAGAAAATTTCTCCGCCCCGCGTGAACTTTTTCAGATGGTTGGGCCGATGGTTTACAGCTTGCCCTGATCCCGCAGTGCCAGGACGGTGTCGGGCAGACCCCACAGGTTGATAAAGCCGGTGGCGTTGGTCTGATCGTAGCTGCTCTCTTCGAAGGTCACCAGATCCTCGGAATACAGGCTGTAAGGAGAGGTGATGGAAGAGGTGATGATATTGCCCTTATAGAGCTTGAGCTTGACGGTGCCGGTGACATATTCCTGGCTCTTTGTCACAAAAGCGCTGAGGGCTTCCCGCAGGGGGGAGAACCATTTGCCGTTGTAGAGCAGGTCGGCAAAGTCCACCGCCAGCTTGGTCTTCATGTGAGCGGTATCCTTGTCCAGGGTGATCATTTCCAGCAGCTGATGAGCCTTATAAAGGATGGTGCCGCCGGGGGTCTCATAGACGCCTCTGTCCTTCATGCCAACCAGCCGGTTTTCCACGATGTCCAGCAGGCCGATGCCGTTTTCGCCGCCCAGCTTGTTCAGCTTGCGGATCACATCGCTGGCCTTCATCTTTTCGCCGTCCACGGCCACGGGCACGCCCTTTTCAAAATCAATGGTCACATAGGTGGCCTTGTCGGGAGCGGCCAGAGGGCTGACGCCCATCTCCAGGAAGCCGGGCTTTTCGTACTGGGGCTCGTTGGCGGGATCTTCCAGATCCAGGCCTTCGTGGCTCAGGTGCCACAGGTTCTTATCTTTGGAATAGTTGGTTTCGCGGCTGATCTTCAGGGGCACATTGTGCTTTTCGGCATAGTCGATCTCTTCGTCTCTGCCCTTGATGTCCCACTCACGCCAGGGAGCGATGATGGGCATATCCGGTGCAAAACGCTTGATGGCCAGCTCAAAACGCACCTGGTCGTTGCCCTTGCCGGTGCAGCCATGGCAGATGGCGTCGGCATTTTCCTTCTTGGCGATCTCCACCAGGCGTTTGCCGATGATGGGCCGGGCGAAAGCGGTGCCCAGCAGATACTGCTCATAGCTGGCGCCCATCTGCATGGAGGGGATGATCACATCGTCCACCATTTCATCGGTGAGATCTTCGATATACAGCTTGGAAGCGCCGGTCTTGATGGCCTTTTCCTCCAGGCCTTCCAGCTCGTCGTTCTGTCCCACATCACCGGCCACGGCGATGATTTCCGGATTGTTGTAGTTTTCTTTCAGCCAGGGAATGATGATAGAAGTGTCCAGGCCGCCGGAATAGGCCAGCACGATTTTTTTGATCTTGCTCTTATCCATGAGTAAAACCTCCGTTTGCTTGTTGACGATGGCTTGATTATACAATCATATGCATGAATATTCAATATGCAGATTACACAAGACAGACGGAGATTTTTAGGAAATTTGTATATTATATCAACATAGCAATTAAATATTCATGGTGCACCCCATTGAAAAAGGGAATATAATAGGCTCCAAAGGAGGGGATCATGTGATGATTGCCGATCTGCACATCCATTCCCGCTATAGTCGGGCCACAAGCCGTGAGGCCGATCTGGAGCATCTGGATCTGTGGGCCCGGAAGAAGGGGATCGGCCTTTTGGGGACGGGAGACTTTACCCACCCGGCCTGGCAGCAGGAAATGAGGGAAAAGCTGGAGCCTGCTGAAGAAGGGCTTTATGTGCTGAAAAAGCCCTACCGTTTGCTGGATGAGGGAGAAAGCCCCCGGTTTGTGGTCACTGGGGAAATCAGCTCCGTTTATAAAAGGGACGGAAAGACCCGGAAGGTCCACAATCTGCTGCTTTTGCCTTCTTTGGAAAAGGGGGAGCAGCTTTCGGAGAAACTTTCCCGGGTGGGGAACCTGCATGCCGACGGCCGGCCCATTCTCAAACTGGACAGTGAGGATCTGCTGGGGATGCTGCTGGACACGGATGCGGAGGGAGAACTGATCCCTGCCCATATCTGGACGCCCCATTATTCCATGTTCGGGGCTTTTTCGGCTTTTTCCACTCTGGAAGAGTGCTTCGGAGATCTGGCAGGGCATATCCACGGCATAGAGACCGGCCTGTCCTCCGACCCGCCTATGAATGCCGGTGTGCCCGCTCTCCGGGGGCTGCGGCTCATTTCCAACTCCGATGCCCATTCCCCGGGAAAACTGGGGAGGGAGGCCAGTCTCCTGGAGATCGACCTGTCTTATCAGAATTTGCTGGAAGCCATCCGCCAGGGAGAAGAAAAGGGATGGCGGGGCACCATTGAATTTTTTCCCCAGGAGGGCAAATACCATTGGGACGGCCATCGGGTCTGCAGGGTGTCCATGCCGCCGGAGGAAGGGGAAATGCGGGGCAACCTTTGCCCGGTGTGCGGCAAAAAGATGACGGTGGGGGTGTGCCATCGGGTGCTGGAGCTGTCCGGCGATGGAAAAACAGAGACTGCTCCCTATGAGAGCCTGGCTCCCTTGCCCGAGACCATTGCCGCCTCTTTGCATGTGGGGGTCTCGTCGGTGAAAGTGAAGCGGCTGTATGAAAGTCTGCTTTGCCAGCTGGGGCCAGAGTTTTTTGTTTTGCGTCAGGCCAGGATAGCGGATGTGGAGAAAGTGGCCGGGGCCTGCGTGGCCCAGGGGCTTTGCAATCTGAGAGAGGGAAAGGTATGCTGGGAGCCGGGATATGACGGGGTCTATGGCAGACTTCACCTCCTCACAGAGCAGGAACGAAAAGAGATGAAATAAAAATAAAAAAGAACTGCCCGGAGGTGAAGTGACCCCAAAAAGTTAGACAATATTTCTATCAAAAATTGTTCAAGCAGCTGAAAGGGCTTGTTGTCTGTGAATTGCAGGCGGCAAGCCCTTTAGCTTTGCTTTG
>NZ_JACJKW010000032.1 GCF_016901775.1 Intestinimonas butyriciproducens | reverse complement strand
AGTCGTTTTGCCTGCAAAACGACTGCTGTTGATGTTACACCATAGCAAAAATCAGCAAAGCTGATTTTACGCCTCATTGGCGGCGTGCAAGTCTGCCTGGACTTGCAGCTATGGTATCATAGCCGCAAGCGGCTATGATACTGATTTTGCGGCCGTTTTCTCGTCCCTTGTGGGACAACCGAAAACACGGCCAATATACCATGCCGCATTGGCGTCATGGTATAATAACCGCAGAGCAGTTATTATACTGGATTTTTGCGGCCATTTTCTCGTCCCGTTTGCGGGACAACCGAAAACATGGCCAATATCCCATGTCGCTTCGCTTCATGGTATAATAACCGCAAAACCGGAGGATGACCGGTACAGTGTTTGTTTGATGGAAAAGGAGAATGGAATGTCCAAAAAGAAAGCAGAAAAGTGGGGATCCATCCGGGAATTTGCCCGGCAGAACAAAGGCCTGGTGGCCGTCTATGTGGTGCTGCGGCTTTTGGTGCTGCTGGTGATGGTGGCACAGATCTTCAACAAAGATTATTTCAATGTGTTTCTCTGCCTGCTCACCCTGGTTCTGTTCACCATTCCCTCCCTTGTGGAGCACCGGCTCCACATCGATGTGCCGGATACATTGGAAGTCATCATTCTGCTGTTTGTTTTTTCAGCGGAAATACTGGGAGAGATCCGGGCCTATTATCTCCAGTTTCCCTATTGGGATACCATGCTCCACACCATCAGCGGCTTTTTGATGGCGGCCATTGGTTTTTCTCTCATCGATATCCTCAACCGCAGCGAAAAGGTGGCATTGAATCTGGCTCCTGTTTTTGTGGGGCTTTTTGCCTTTTGCTTTTCCATGACTGTGGGGGTACTGTGGGAGTTTTTTGAATTTGGCATGGACCGTTATTTCGGCATGGATATGCAGAAGGATACCGTCATCTCCCAGGTGACTTCGGTGGAACTCAATCCGGAGGGGAAAAATGTGCCGGTGACTGTGCCGGTGGAAAGTCTTGTGGTCAACGGAGAAGAGTGGGATCTGGGTGGATACCTGGATATCGGCATCATCGATACCATGAAGGACCTGTTCGTCAATTTCATTGGCGCGGTGGTCTTCTCCATCATTGGCGTATGCTACATCAAAGGAAGGGGAAAGGGCAGTTTTGTCCGCCGGTTTATCCCCACGATGAAAAAGAGGGAGGACATCCCCAGCGGAAGAAAGGAACAATAGAATGCGCATCCAGCAAATCCCTTTGGAAAAGGGCGGTCTGCTCACCGCCTATCTCCATGAACCAGAAAAACAGTTTCAAAACGCATCGCCCCGACAGGCGGTGCTCATCTGCCCCGGCGGCGCCTATCAGCGGCTGTCCAAACGGGAAGGCGAGCCGGTGGCCCTGGCTTATCTGGCCGAGGGCTTCAGTGCTTTTGTGCTTGAGTACAGTGTGGGGAAGGGCGTTCAGTGGCCCCTGCCTTTGGAGCAGGCCCGGCAGGCTCTTCGCCTGATCCGGCAGAATGCCCGGGAGTGGGATATCGATCCCCAGCGCATTGCCGCGGTGGGTTTTTCCGCCGGCGGACACCTGGCGGCGGCCCTTTGCCTGGAGGGAGAAGAGCGGCCCCAGGCCATGGTGCTGGGATATCCCTGTTTGGGTGAGCCTCAGTGCGGCCTGATGCAGCCGATGAATCCCCCTGCCCTTTTGGGAAAAGGGGATAAAAAGACCCCGCCCGCCTTTCTGTTCTCCACCTGGGAGGACGAGATCGTGCCGGTGCAGCAGACGCTGGATTTTGCCGGGGAATTGGTACGGCTGGAAGTGCCGGTGGAGTGCCATGTGTTCCAGCATGGGATCCACGGCCTGTCTCTGGCCAAGCCTTTTACTTCTTCCGGCCGGTCGGCCAAAGTGGATGAAGATGTGCGCCTGTGGCATTCCATGAGTGTCCGCTGGCTGCGGCGGCTGTGGGGAGATTACCCGGCCGATACGCCGGATCCCTGCCCCACGGCCCAGAGCATGGGCGGCTACAGCGTGGATGTGCTGGGCCGCAGTTTGATGGAAAATCCCCAGTGTATGGCCATTTTGCAGCGGTATTATCCGCTGCTGGAAAAGCCGGAATATGCCTGGGGCGCCCGGCCGCTTACCATCCGGGCGCTCAACAGTATGCTCCCTTCGGCCATTGCCTTGCCCGAAGAAAGGCTGGAGGCGCTGGACAAAGAGCTGCGCCAGGTGATTTTTTCCGAAAATGGGAAAAAAGAATGAGAAAACTCTCCCATAACAGGGGATAATATGGTACACTGACAGCAAAGGAGCAGTGGGTATGTATTTTTGCCTTTCTTTGGCGTATGGGGGGATTTTGTGGAGCTGAATCGTGACAATCTGAAAAAGATCCTGGGAATCATTGCTTTTACTGTTTTGCTTTATGCAGCTCTCCAGCGGTGGGAAATGATCGCTGCCGGGCTCCAGACAGCTTTTGGTTATGTGTTCCCCTTTGTGTTGGGGGCTTGCGTGGCATTTGTGCTCAATGTTCCTATGCGTTTCATCGAGATACGGATCATTGAAAAATGGATCAAAGACCCCAAAAATTATCTTTACAAAAACCGACGGGCCATCAGCCTGGTTATCACATTGATCCTGGTGGCCGGGGTGCTGTTTTTCGTCTTTTTCCAGGTGGTTCCTGCTTTGGTGGACACCATCGGTACGGTGATCGAGCAGAGCCAGGTGGCCATTCAGGCTTTGCAGCGCTGGGCCTATCAGCTGGGAGACCGATACCCCGACATTGCCCAGAAGATCACCCAGCAGATCACGGAGATTCGGCTGGATTGGGATGAGATCATCCAGAAAGTGGGCACATGGCTGCGGTCGGCCGGCTCCCAGGTGGTCACTTCCACCATCGGAGTCGCCACCAGTGTGGCCGGGAAAGTGGTCAACTTTTTCCTGGCGCTGATTTTCTCCTTCTATGTGCTGATGCAGAAGGAAAAGCTGAGCCGCCAGTGCAAGCAGCTGCTCTATGCTTTCCTGCCGGAAAAAGTGGTGGAACGGTTTTTGCACATCGCTTCCCTGTCCAGCTTGACTTTTGCCCGGTTTTTGTCCGGCCAGTGTCTGGAAGCCTGCATTCTGGGCGGAATGTTTTTTGTGGCCATGACCCTTCTGGGATTTCCCTATGCACTTCTCATCGGTGTGCTCATCGCATTCACCGCCCTGATCCCCATTTTCGGGGCCATGATCGGGCTGGTGGTAGGGGCTTTTCTCCTTTTGATGGTAGAACCTGTGAAAGCCCTGTGGTTTATTGTGTTGTTTTTCATCCTCCAGCAGCTGGAGGGAAATTTGATCTATCCTCATGTGGTGGGCAATTCTGTGGGCCTGCCTTCCATCTGGGTACTGGTAGCGGTGACGGTGGGCGGCAATGCCATGGGGATTCCGGGAATGCTGCTCTTTATTCCCATCAGTTCGGTGATCTATGCTCTTTTGCGGGAAGATGTGTACGGCAGACTCCGTCGCCGTTATGGGGATCGGGCCCAGGCGCTGACGGTGGTCAATCCGCCGGTGATGCCCAGAAGAAAGAGAAAACCCAAGGACCCGCCAGGGAAGGGAGTGTGAGGACACTGGGAAAAAACAATCGATTGTATCGGACTCTGTGGCTGTGCGGCGGTCTTCTGCTGGTGCTGGCCGGGGTGCTGGTGGCCTTCAATCCGGGGGGCGCTTTGCGGGCGGTGTCCGTGTTTCTGGCGCTGATGCTCATTGGCAATGGCCTTGCAGAGCTGGCAGTTTACAGCCGGCTGCGAGGGATTTTCTGCGGATTGGGCAGCACCCTGCTCAATGCCATCATCACCTTGCTTTTGGGTCTTTTGGTTCTTTTTAACCGGTGGATCACGGTGGTGACCGTGCCGGTGCTCTTCAGTGTATGGATCCTGTTTATCGGTGTGACCACCTTTTTGCGAGGTCTGGAACTGCATCAATTCCAGGCCCGGGGCTGGCTGGCATTTATGGCCCTGGGGATTTTGCAGGTGCTGCTGGGGCTGGCGGCCATTTTCCAGCCTATGACAGCCATCGCGCTGGTGGGAATGCTGGTGGGAGGTCAGTTGATTCTCCGGGGAGTGGACGCCATTCTCAGTGCGCTGTTTTTTAATTCCTTTTATTTATAATCGGTATGCCCTACGGGAAAAGAACGATGGATCAGGAGGAAAAAACCATGAAAGCAAAGATCAAAACTTGCCCCTACAAAAACATCATCATCGGCGTTCTCTGCGGTGTGGCTGCGGTGATGGCGGTGTGCGCCGTTGTGGCCGGCCGTCTGATTCACAGCAAAAAGAAGGCGGAGAAATCCTCGGAAGCCCAGCAGCTGGATGAGCAGCTGGACGAAATGCTGGAGCAGGACGGGGAGAATGAAATTGCTCAGTGATGCCATAGGCTGAGAGAAAAGGGGAGAGTGCAGCATGTCCCGGGAGAAAATGGTGTGGACCCGGCAGCATCCTGCTGTTTTGGAAGAGCTGGAGCGCTGCGGCCGGTATGTGGCCACCGAAGAGGCCATTCGGTTGAAAACGGGGATATGGCCGATTTCTATCTGAAGCTGTACCGGTGGTACGCCAGGCAAGGAGAGCGGTTTGTGCCCCGTCCCGATGGGGTGGAGTTTTCTGTATGGGTGTCCCTCAGCCGGGAGAGTATGCTCCAGCTGGTGGAAGGAAGCGTGGTGCTCACATTGAGAGTGCCCGAGGAAGCTTTGCTCATTACCGATGCAGAGCGCTGGGGATATCGGGTCAACCAGTGGTATATCCCCTTGGATCAGGAGGATGAGCGGCGCCACAATTCTGAGATGGAACGATATGGTATCGCCAGCGAAAGCGCCATCATTGATTCGGACAAGGGCAATTTCTATCCCCTTCTTCGCAGGAAGATTGTGGACAGCTGGGAGCGGTTGTTCACCTGTCCTCCCCGCTGCGGGGATATGGCCCAGGGCACATTGTGGGAGCTGCGCCGGGAATGGACAGAAATTTGCGATGGTTGACATTGCCGGAGAAAATTGGTATCATCGAAAAAGAAACAGGCCGCTGAAGCGGCCAAAGGGCAGATGTCTGCCCGAAACAGAAATACAGAAACAGATTTTTGATGGTAGAAAACAGGTGTGTCCGAAGGCACGCGGCATTTTTTCAAGGCCGTGTGCCTTTTTATGTTTTGAGAAGAGGGAAAATATGGAAAACAAAAATAAGGGGAGCGATTGGCAGCGGTGCGTGGACTTTCACGGCCATGCATGCGGCGGGCTGACCATTGGATACAAAGCGGCCCAATATGCCATAAAGCTGCTGGAACTGACCTTTTCCGACGATGAGCAGGTGGTGTGCATTGCAGAAAATGACTCTTGCAGTGTGGACGCCATCCAGGTGCTGCTGGGATGCAGCATGGGGAAGGGAAATCTGCTGTTTCACATCACGGGGAAGCAGGCCTTTTCCTTTTACAACAGGAAAAGCGGCCGGTCTGTGCGCCTTTCGCTCCGGCCCCGTCCCGGTTCTATGAGCCGGGAGGAATCCTTTGCCTATTATCAGAGCAAAAATCCGGAAGAGCTGTTTTTGGTGGGGGAAACCCGGATCCCTTTGCCTTTACGGGCCCAGGTGACGGGCAGCCGGTTGTGTGATGGCTGCGGGGAAGAGACCGGCGAAGGCTGGCTGATTCTGCAAAATGGGAAATGGCTTTGCCCTGATTGCCGCAGTCAGTACGACCGATTCCGGGTATAAGGGGGAAGAAAATATGACATTGCAGGAATTTTTTCAGGAAAATCCCCGGGGGGCACTGGCTTTTTCCGGGGGAGTGGACTCAGCTTATCTGCTGTATGCCGCCGCATCCTGGGGGCAGGACTGGCGGGCCTATTATGTGAAAAGCCCTTTCCAGCCCGATTTTGAATGGCAGGATGCCCTTCGCCTGGCGGAAGAGCAGGGAGTGCCCATGACCACGCTGCCGGTGGATGTGCTGGAAGAGCTTCTGGTGGCAGAAAACTCCCCGGAGCGGTGTTATTACTGCAAAAAGGCCATTTTCCGAAGGATCATGGAAGAGGCCGGGAAAGATGGCTATTCTCTTCTGATTGACGGCACCAATGCTTCCGACGACGCAGGAGACAGGCCGGGTATGCGGGCCTTGCGGGAACTTTCGGTGCGTTCGCCTTTGCGGGAGTGCGGCCTGAGCAAGGATGCCATACGCCGCCTTTCCAAAGAGGCCGGGCTTTTCACCTGGGACAAGCCGGCTTACGCCTGCCTGGCTACCCGGATCCCCACCGGCATTTCCATTACAAAGGAGCTGCTGCGGCGCACCGAAGAGGGGGAGGATTTTCTTTTTTCTCTGGGCTTTTCCGATTTCCGGGTGCGCATGACGCCGGAGGGCGGGGCCAAATTGCAGCTGCCTGCCGGTCAGCTTCCCAAACTGCTGAAGGAGCGGCAGAAGGTGCTTTGCAAGCTGAAAGAATACTATCCCAGCGTGGTGCTGGATCTGGAGGTGCGCCATGAATAAAGAAATCAGACAGGTGCTGGAAGGAGTGCGGCAGGGGGAGATTTCGGTGGAGCAGGCCATGCTTCAGCTGAAAACCGCGCCCTTTGAGGACATTGGCTTTGCCAAGGTGGATCTTCACCGGAAAGCTCGGCAGGGCACCGCAGAGGTGATTTACGGAGCAGGAAAGACCCCCCAGCAGATGGCGGGGATCCTGGATGTGATGAAGAAGAACGGTCAGGAGACCGTGCTCATCACCCGCCTTTCTCCGGAAAGTGCCCAGGAGCTGGCAAAGAGCCATGAGATCTCCTATCACGCCGATGCCCGGGTGGCCATTGTGGGCCCCATGCCGGAGCCTTATGGGTTGGGCACGATTTTGGTGGCCACCGGCGGTACCAGTGACATTCCTGTGGCGGAGGAAGCGGCTCTCACCGCCCAGGTGCTGGGAAACAAGGTGATGCGGCTGTATGATGTGGGCGTGGCAGGCATTCACCGCACTCTGGCCCATCTGGAAGATATTATGGAGGCCAGCGTCATCATTGCCATTGCCGGTATGGAGGGGGCACTGGCCAGCGTCATCGGCGGTCTGGCGGATTGTCCTGTAATCGCCGTTCCTACCAGTGTGGGGTATGGGGCATCGTTCCACGGCCTGACAGCTCTGCTCTCTATGCTCAACTCCTGCGCCAGCGGGGTGTCGGTGGTCAACATCGACAATGGCTTCGGCGCCGGATATCTGGCCAGTATGATCAACCATATGGAGAAAAAAGGAGAATAGATCCATGAAAACCCTGTATTTGGATTGCGGAATGGGTGCGGCCGGGGATATGCTGGCCGCCGCTTTGTTGGAACTTGTGCCGGAGAGGGAGGACTTTCTCCGCCGTTTTGCTGCTCTGGGGATCCCCGGCGTGGAAGCCAAGGCAGAGCCTTCGGTGAAATGCGGTATCACCGGGACCCATTTTTCGGTGAGCGTCCATGGCCAGGAGGAAACAAGCCAGGATGTGCACGATCACGAACACGGCCATGATCACGAACACAGCCATGATCATGGGCACAGCCATGATCATGAGCATAGCCACGATCACGAACACGGCCACGATCACGAACACAGCCACGATCATGAACACGGCCATGACCATGAACACAGCCATAGCCACGGACATCATCATCACAGCGGCATGGCAGACATTGCCCATATTGTGGGGCATCTGGATGTGCCGGAACAGGTGAAAGAGGATGCGCTGGCGGTTTATGGACTGATTGCCCAGGCGGAAAGCCGGGCTCATGGTGCGCCGGTGGAGCAGATCCATTTCCATGAGGTAGGTTCCCTGGATGCCGTGGCTGATATCACGGCGGTGTGTATGCTTATGGCCGAGCTGGCTCCTGAACAGGTGGTAGTATCCCCGGTCCATGTGGGCAGCGGAAAGGTGCGCTGTGCCCATGGTGTTCTGCCGGTGCCTGCTCCGGCCACTGCCTATATCCTGGAGGATGTGCCCATCTACGGGGGCAAGATCCAAGGAGAACTGTGTACGCCCACCGGCGCTGCGCTGCTGAAGCATTTTGCCACCCGTTTTGGGGATATGCCGGTGATGCGCACCCGGAAGGTGGGCTATGGCATGGGCAAAAAGGATTTTGAAGCGGCCAACTGTGTCCGGGCCCTTTGGGGAGAGACCCAGGAAGAGGCCGGGCAGATTGTGGAGCTTTCCTGCAACATGGACGACATGACAGGGGAAGAAGTGGGATTTGCCATGGACCGGCTTTTTGAAGCGGGAGCTTTGGATGTATACACTCTTCCTATTGGTATGAAAAAGTCCCGGCCGGGGATTCTGCTGCGGGTGATGTGCCGCCCGGAGGATCGGGAGAAGATGGTGGAGCAGATCTTCCGCCACACCACCACCCTGGGGGTGCGGGAAAGCCGGATGGGCCGCTACACACTGAAGCGTCAGATGGAGCAGGTGGAGACCCCCTGGGGAACCATCGGGGAGAAAACAGCTGGGGGTTATGGTACGGAGCGGAGCAAATACGAATATGAGGATCTGGCCGCTCTGGCCATCCGGGAGGGCGTCAGTTTGCGCCAGGCCCGGGCTATGGTGGAGAAAAAGAAATAAAGCAAAAAATCCCCGCAGCGCAAGCTGCGGGGATTTTGGAGCGTGTCGAACAAGTGGCTAAAGCCACTTGTTCGAGTTTTTGCAAGGGCCTGCATGCAGCCGATTGGCCGCTTCTGGCGGTCAATCGGCCACACTTGCCCCTTGAGAGGTGCCAAAACCGACGCACAGGTCGCCGGTTTTGGCAGGTTGGTTGGGGTAGGACAAAAGGTCTTCCCACACGATAAAGGTTTCTCGACAGACTGAAAGATCCCCGCAGCGCAAGCTGCGGGGATTTTGGAGTTCTGTCTGTTTTCAGGGGCGAAGATAGCCCTTTTCCACCGATTCCCTGATGGATTTTTCAACGAAAGGCCACAGGGCCGGAGCGGCTGTGCGGATGGGATCCATCCGCTGATAGACTTGAGCGGCAGCCACATTTCCCAGCTTCCAGGTGTGTCCTTCTGTCAGCAGATTGTTGATCAGCGGCTGGAGACGGTCGATGGCAGCGGCGTACCGGGCATCGGGGGTCTCCATGGCATCAAATTCCTCCCACAGCTTCCGGTATTCCACTCCCTGATCTTCCGGCAGGAGGGCAAAAAGACGGTCGGCAGACTGCTTTTCCCGCAGAGCCTTGTCCTCGTTGGCGGCCTGGTCATAGCAGAAGGTATCCCCTGCATAAATTTCTACCAGATCGTGGACCAGGGCCATTTTCAGCACCCGGTTCAGATCCACATGGGGCAGGGCGCAGTATTCATAAAGCACCATGGCCATCAGGGCAAAGTGCCAGGAATGTTCGGCGTCGGTCTCCCGGCGGGAACCATCGGCCAGAAGGGTCTGGCGCAGTATATTTTTCATTTTGTCCACTTGGGTGAGAAAGGTGAGTTGCTGAGAAAAGCGTTGGCTTTCCAAAAGATCATCTCCATTTTCGGGTATTTTGTCTACTATACTCCATGGGGCAGGGAAAGTCAATGGAGGGAAAGACCGGTGGAACGGGCATAGTGAAAGATGTATTGCTGGGCCACACCGGCATAGGGGCCGAATGTTTCCGGCTGAGGATAAAAAGAGCCGGCCTTTTTCATCCAGGTGTCCACGGGAAAGGCTTCCAGCCGTCCCAGACCGAAGAGAAGGATACAGTCGGCCACCTTTCGGCCAACGCCGGGCAGCTCCATCAGAGCAGTCCGGGCCTGGGGCGTAGGTAGGAGAGAAACCTGCTCCAGAGAAAAGCGGCCTTCTGTGATGGCCTGGGCGGCTGAGAGCAGATAGGGAGAGCGGTATCCGGCCCGCAGAAAGGCCAGATCTTCTGCCGTCAGCCCGGCCAGGGTCTGGGGAGAGGGAAAGGTATATAAAGTTTCTCCTTCCAACTCCACGGGATCGCCAAAAGCCCGGCACAGCCGGTCCAGAATGGCCTGGATGCGGGGAATGCGGTTGCACTGGGAAACCAGAAAGGAGATCAGGGTTTCCCAGGGATCCTGACGGAGGATCCGAAGCCCCTCCCCATAGGCCACCGCTTTTTCCATAAAGGGATTGACGAGAAAATCCTGGGTCATGGCCTGATAGTCCCGGTCCAGATCAAAATAATTCCGCCACACTTCCTCAACATCCTGGGCTGTTCCGCGAAGAAAAAGGCATTCCTGATCGGCCCATATCCGGGTGGGGCATCCAAAGGCTACGCCCACATAACCGCCCAGGGGGGATTTTTGCCAGCGGAAGCATTGGCCGCAGGTAAAGATATGCTCCAGGGAGAAGGGGAAATCCAGGGGGATCTGAATGGTGTTTTCGCAATAAATTGGCTGTATCATAGGGCTATGGTTCCTCCCACAGGGGTGTGTATGACGGCAAATCTGAACAGAATTGTAGCATATCCGGCTCTTTAGGGCAACAGGACGCTCCATTGACGAAGCGGGGTGTTTGTGATATGCTGTATAGGCTTTGTATGCGGGTATGGCGGAATTGGCAGACGCGCAGGATTTAGGTTCCTGTGGGCAACCGTGTGGGTTCGACCCCCACTACCCGTACCAGAAATTTTTGCAATATGTGAACAGTCTGTATATTTTCTGTAATCATATTAGAAACGACTGCCATTGACTATATTCTGAAGGATAGGGTAATGGCTATGAGCAAAACATTTATCATGTTGGGGCTGATTTGCCTGCTGGCACCATTCTTCTGGCAGCTATTTCGATGGTTTTAATTCACTGATACAAAGAACACAGGAGATTTGTCATGTCAGAGTTAGCGGAAAACACCGTCCAGCACACCCTCTGTATGCCCCTGTGCGGGCGGATGATCGCGGCAAGGAAGTACCCCGATCTCTTCCCGGACCGGGACGCGGAGCGCATTGTCCGGGAGCTGGGCGAGGACATATCCGGCAGGGCCATGTACCGGCTTCAATATATGTGGATCAACTGTGTAATTCGCCAGTACAACCTGGCCTGGGAGATCACCGAGTACCTAAAACAGCACCCCAAAGCAACCGTGGTAGAGATGGGTGCTGGGCTGTCCTGTCTGCGGCGGCAGATGGGAAATGAGACAAATCCCTGGTACTGTCTGGATATGGAGAATGTAATCGCCCTGCGTGAGAAGCACATCCCCAAGGGGGAGCTTGAGCGAAACATTGCATGCGACCTCAACGACTTTTCATGGTTTGACAAACTCAACTTTGACCCAGCAGATGGCATCGTGTTCACCGCCGGAGGTCTGTTCTACTACTTTGAGACAGCGCAGGTGCGCTCTCTGCTGTGCGCTATGGCGGAGAAATTTCCCGGCGGCATGATTGCTTTTGATGCGGTAAATGCCTTGGGTTTGAAAGGCGTCAATGCCGAAGTAAAGCTGGCGGGGAACAACAGCACAAAGTCCTTTTTCTCCCTGGAGCGGCCCAAGGAGGAACTGGAAAGCTGGTCGCCCAGCATCGTCAATGTGATTGAGAAAGACTATGCTGACGGTTATCTGAAAGGCGGCTACCGCAAAACACCTGTCACCCGCCTGTTCAACTGGGTCATGCGCACTTTTCACATGAGCTTTATGATCCATGCGGAGTTTAAATAAGCCGTGACCTGTAATCGGAAAATAAATTTCTGAAAATTTGCCATGGCAAACGACAAGGCGAAGTGCGCCATGCTAATATAAATATGCGCACCGTGGGTGCGAATCATTTTTGCCCAATAGTTAGCTTTAGCTAACCCCCGAAGGTGGTATGCCTATGAAAAAACTGACAAAACAGCACTGGCTCAAAATGATATTCATCACGATCATGTGGCTTGTCCTCTGGGAAATTGCCGACCGGGTTATCGATAACCGCATTATCCTGTCCGGCCCGCTGCACATGCTCTCCTCTTTGGCGGAGCAGGTGGCAAAACCGGACTTCTGGATGATTTGTGCAGCCTCCTTCCTGCGCATCACGCTGGGGTTTCTGCTCTCCTTTGCATTGGGCTTTGCTCTGGCGGTGCTCTGTTATCGAATGCCTCTGCTGAAGGATATCATCGCGCCGGTGATGGCGATGCTGAAAATCGTGCCCATGATCTCTTTTGTCATTATGCTGCTGATCTGGGTGGGAAACCAGGCGCTGACCATTTATCTCTCCTTTCTCATTGTCCTGCCGCTGATCTACACAAACACTCTGGCAGGATTGGAGGCGGTAGATAAAAACCTTCTGGAGATCTCCAAGGAATATGGAATGTCCCGCTGGTACCGCTTCAAGTATGTCTACCGCCCCACCCTTATGCCCTTTCTTATCAGCGGCTGCCGGGTATCCTTGGGCATGAGCTGGAAGTCCGGCATTATGGCCGAGGTCATCGGCACCCCGAAGCCCTCTATCGGACGGGAGATGTACGCCGCCAAGACCTATCTCCAAACGGGTAACCTGTTTGCATGGACCATCGTCGTGGTGATTTTGAGCATTGTGTTTGAGCGTGGCTTTTTGTGGCTGCTGGAGAAGCTGGATGTTCCCCGCCAGCAGGCTCCGGCTGCAAATCCTCACATGGGAAAGGAGGGAATGTAATTGTCTATCACACTGAGAAATATCCAAAAATCCTTTGGAGCGAAAAAGGTTCTCACCGGCGTGGATTACACGCTGGAGGACGGAAAGATCTACTGCCTGATGGGTCCCTCCGGCATGGGCAAGACCACGCTGCTGCGCATCCTGATGGGGCTGGAAAATCCGGATGCCGGAACGATAGACGGTCTTGGGGAAAACGACATCGCCGCCATGTTTCAGGAGGACCGCCTTTTCATGTGGCTCTCTCCGGTGGAGAATGTGGCCATCATGTACAAGACCAAGCCGGACAGAGAAAAGATTGCCGAGAATCTGGCTAAGATACTCCCGGCGGACTGCCTGAGCCAGCCGGTATCCCAACTCTCCGGCGGGATGAAGCGCCGCGTGGCACTGGCCCGTGCCATGCACTTTCCGGCAAAGCTGATCATTCTGGATGAACCCTTTACCGGTCTTGATAAGGACACCCGCCAACAAGTCATCGACTACATACTGGAGATGAAGGGTGACCGCATCCTGCTGGTTGCCACCCACGGGGTGGACGACGCCAAACTTTTGGGCGCCACCGTGATTCGTCTGGAGGAGCTGGGCTGCGGCAACTGCGCCGGATGCTGTATGGACGAGGAGGATGAAGCGCCTATCCTCAGCCAGGAGGAAGTCCTGCAAAGGGTAAAGCTCTTTGAGGGGCTTTCAGCGGAGAGCCGCACCCGGGTCATCCAGCGTCTGGGCGGCTACGAGGTCAGCTACGGCGCCAACGAGGCCATCTGGCGGCAGGAAGAGAGTCGGGAGAACATCGGTGTGATTCTGCGCGGCTGCGTTCAGGCGGAAATATCCACGGAGCGGGAATCCCAGATCATCCGCAAGTTTTATGCCGGAGAGACCTTCGGGGAGGCCATTGCCGTTGGGAAACAGAGCAGTTGGGTAGAGGTCTGGGCACTGCAGGAGACAAGAATTCTGTTTATCCCGACAGAAAAGCTCTTACAGGACATGGACGACCGGGATCTCTCTCTGATGAAAAGCAACCTGATCCGGGGAATGGCCGAAAAGCTGACCATCCTGAGCCTGAAAAATCAGCTTCTGGCTGAGCCGAGGCTCAGAAAGCGTATCCTGATGTACCTGTCCACACTAAAAACCGATCCGGAAGGCTTTAAGACTCTTCCATTCTCCCAGAAGGAAGCGGCACGGCACCTCAACGCCAATTACTCGGCCTATTGCCGGGAGATCTCCCGTATGCGGGAGGAGGGGATCATCGAAGGTGACGGCAGAAAAATCAGAATAAAATAAAAATCAAAAAATTTGCTTTCTGTTTGCTGTGGCAAATGACAAAGCGAAAAACGGGCGCTATAATATCAGGTAGTTAGCGGAAGCTAACCACAGGCGCGCAGCGCCTTTATTTAAAGCATAGAGTTAGCTATATCTAACTCTATCATGCGCTAAATAAATATATTCGAGGAGCGTGATGTCCAGAAATACGATTATGTCCCAATCCGCCTGTGTCCAAACGGACACCCACAACTTCTTATGTGAAAGGATTGTAGAAACTATGAAAACTATGAAGAAAATCATGTCCCTGGTTCTGGCTGTTGCCTGCATGATGTCCCTGTCGGTGGCCGCCTTTGCGGCAGACTCTGTTTCGGTTGGTGAAACCGTTACAGCAGATGCCTATGTGGATTGGAAAATTAACTGGATTTTGGATGTCACGGCCCATCTCACCGACCCCTCTGTCCCGCCTACGCAAGCGCCGTCTGACAATGCGGTTCTGGAGACGCCTACAGGTGATTATCCCTACCAGGTGACGATTACATTGGAAAATGATGTTTTGGCTCTTACGAGTATCGACATGAGCGAAGTAAAGGCCGGGGATTTGGGCGGGACAGCGCGTATCCTATCTTACACTACTGTCGCTGACAGCTACAGAGCAGGTGAAGAGCGGATTTCTTCTCTGACGGTCGGCTTCTCCAGTTTTGATGAGGAATATGTATTTACTGCCGAAGAATACGCCAACGCGCACTCTTTTGTCAGTGCAATGGGGCAAGTTGGTGAGAAGGATTTTGCTCTGACTATAAAGGTTACCCAATAATAGACCAATGATGTCTGAGAGCTGCAGCCTCTGGGCTGACTATTACCAGAGGCTGCAGCCTTTATCTTAATAGGTGGTGCATATGAATAAATTTTTTAGGGTTCTATCTTCTGTATTGGCTTGTGCGATCCTCATGTCTGTTTTTCCGATTTCTATGGCGTTGGCGGTAGATACCCATACAAAGACGTATAGCCACGCCGGCATAACAATTACGGCGACAACATCTCAGGAGGAAGCATTGCCGGATCCGGATAGTGTAACTGCAAAACCGCACGGAACGCAGATCACTTCCGGAG
>NZ_JACJKW010000031.1 GCF_016901775.1 Intestinimonas butyriciproducens | reverse complement strand
GCATGGTGTTTGTCAGCGTGTCGAAGTTCTCGTACTTATCAATCAGGGCAATAAACTTCTCCGCAGATTTCCGGCTCTGCTCATAGCCGGTAACGGCCTTTTCCAGTTCCGTGATTTCCGCATGGAGAGCGTCCTGCTCTTTGGCATACTGTGCGTCCAGGGCCTCATACCGGGCGTCCGGCAGCTTGCCCAGGGCGTTGTCCTCATAGATTTTGCAAATCAGCTTTTCCAGTTCCCCGGCCCGCTTTTGGGCGGCGGCCAGCCGTTTCCGCTTCTTGGATATATCGGCGGTCTGCTGGGCGGCCTGCGTTTCCTGGACGGTGCGGATAAACTCGGCCCGGTCATTCTTGGAATACTCCGCGATGGCCCGGAGCATATCGGTTATCAGGGTCAGGACAGCCTCGGCCCGGATGCGGTGCTGTGTGGGGCAAAGGGAGCCGATAGGGTACTTGCTGTACTGGCTGCAAGTAAACTGTGGGTCACGCTTGCCGTTATTGACGCGATGGACATACATCTTGCCGCCGCAGTCGGCGCAGTACATCAGGCCGGTCAGAGGGTGGGCCTCGCCCCAGCCATCCGGGTAGCGCCGGACATTTGCCCGGATGCGCTGCACATTGTCAAAGGTTTCCTGGTCGATGATGGCCTCATGGGTATTCTCGAAAATCGTCCACTCGCTTTCGTCAACATAGTGGCTTTTCTTGTCCTTGAAGTGCTTGCGGGTCTTGAAATTGACTGTATGGCCTAAATACTCCCGCTTTTTCAGGATTTCAACAACGGTAGAGGCACTCCAACGATAAATATCCGCAAAGGTCTTGTTCTTGTTTACTCCTTCGCCATAGCGGGCAAGGTGAACGGCGGGCATTTCGATTTTTTCTTCTGACAACTTGGTTGCGATCTGATAGGGGCCGTAGCCCTCCATCGTCAGGGAAAAGATGCGGCGTACCACTTCGGCGGCTTCTTCGTCAACAAGCCAGTGTTCCCGCTTCTCGTCCCACAGATAGCCGTAGATAACGGTGCCGGTCAGGTGCTTGCCGCTCATGCCCTTGGGCTTGAACACGGAGCGGATTTTCCGGCTGGTATCGCGGGCGTAAAACTCATGATACACTATATGTTCTTTGCTAAAGATTTTGGGACTCTTTTTGGATTTCTCCTTTTCAAATTCAGCATCCAAACCTTCCGAAATAAGAAGCAGCATCTCCAGTTCCGGTTTTGTGCAGTACTTCTTCACATCCTTAATTTGGCCTTTGTATTCTTTGGGAATCGTCAGTTGGTCACTTAATTTGTCGCCGATTCTCAAAACATGGACATCCCCATGATACAGATTGAGTGCAGCTTTTACAGCAGAACTTTTTCCGATCTGCCTTGCATGATAGGGAACCAAGTTCAGCAAATCATCTTCTGTAAATATCAGCTTATCATGTTCCAACAGCATTTTAATGATCTCAAGCTCATTTGGTCCCTCACACATAATCAGATATTTCATCTCATTAGCTCCTTTTTCAAGGCCATGAGATCTTCATAATTCACGGAAGTATGAAAAACATCGTTGTAAAACTGTCGGCTTTTCAAAAGCTCTGATCTGATGTTGTAGGTTTCATACATATTATCCAGATAAATTTCGTGATCCGATTTGGCGATCCAAATGTTATCCTGGCGATTAAACAAGTCCAGAACTTCACAATAATGGGTTGTGAATATCAGTGTAGCCGATTTCTTATTCACCGTCTTATCCTTGAATAGGCTGATCATATTTTCCACCAAAGTTTTGTGAAAATGATTTTCCACTTCATCGATCAGCAGATCAAACCCATTTTCCAGCGCCGCAACCACAAAAATATAGAGCAGAACGCCCTTCGTTGTACCACTGGAAAGCATATAAACCAATTCAGAATCAGAGAGTTCTTTGACACAGTCCTGATAGACGAGCCTATAATTCTTTTCATCCATCATCTCCAAGCTCTGAATTTTGTCATCGAAAATCTTAATGACCTTGGCCAGAACTTCTTTCGATATTTCATAGGTCTTCATCGCTTTGAACACCAGGCGATATGTGTCTGCGCCCTCACCCTCGCAATTGAAGTAAACTGCGCGGGTGGCCTTCTTTTTGAGCACAAAGAACACAATGGATGTGTCTTCCGGAAGCTCTCCCAAATCCTTGATCTCTTCAAACCCTTCGTCAGAATAAATTTTATTCACATTGGATTTGTAGTACTTTTTCCGATAGATATGCTGCTCTGTAAAATTGGCCCGGCTTCCCAAATTCGGATCTGCTTTCAAAATGGTATTGTATTTATAAATGTAGTCCTCATGATAGAACATGATTTCCAATTTTACATTGTCATAATCATAGTGCTTATTTTCCAAACGAAATTCACTGAGAATAGAATAACCGCATTCCATCAGCTCAATTGCAGAAGTTTTGCCGGATGCATTTTTTCCAACAAAGGCCATCGTATTAAACGCATACAGTTCTTCTGCAATTTCCTGCAGCTCATATTCCTTATCTTCACTAGTTTTCTTGGATTTTGCCACAAGATCGATTGTAAAATCATCGCAGCAATTTTTATAGTTTGATGCACGAATCCTCAACAGTTTCATCCAACACTTCCTCCTTTGCTTCCATCTATATTTATTATAGCACAGAAACTGATTTAAACAATATTTTTGTTTAAATTCATTTCGAAGTTTTGTTTCCGCTGGATATACCATATTTTTACCTTCAAAAAAGATTATATGGACTTCTTTGGAATTCATACACCAAAAGATACTCAATGCAGATTGCTTCTCTCAAACAGAAAAGCACACGGGGCAAAACCGTGTACTTTTTCTTCTTATTGATCTGCATGCCAAGTGTAGCCGCTCACCTCTGGTGTCCTTGTTTTTGGTGCTCCATCCGCTCCAGAAGGTCCAGCGCCTTGTTGATCCGTTCTTTGATCTGCCGGGGCGTCATATGTTTGGGAAAGCGCTTTTGAACCCACTTCCCATCCAATGTGATCTTGTGCTCCAGCGGTTTCTCCTCCCTCATGATCCGTTCGATCTGATCCTGTTCCAGCTTCCCTTCCTGACTCAGCTCTTTCATCTGCCGGGCCTGTGCTATGGAGGGAATTGCTTCATCCTGCTCCATCACCAGAAGCAGGCAGGATTGTTCCTTCTCCGTCAGGTGGGAGAGAAAATCCGCAGCAGCCACAAGCTTCAATGTGCCGTTGTCCACCTGATCCATCAGGGCTGGAATGAGCTTATTCAGCCGGATATACCGCTGGACTTGTGTTTTACTCTCTTGCACTTGTTGGGCTAAAAGTTCATTGGCACGCTGCCCCTCCAACTTCGGACCAACTTGGTCCGAAGTTAAATCACTTCGCTCCCCCTGCCGTTTCATGGCATCCAGCTTCAGCTTATATGCCCTGGCCTTTTCACTGGGCAGCAGATCCTCCCGATTGATATTGAAGTCCACCACCAGAATGTCTGCTTCCTCGTCCGAATAGGATCGGACAATGGCCGGACGGGTATCCAGCCCTACGGCCCGTGCACAGTAGTCCCGCCGATGTCCGGCTATGATCTCATATCCTCCTTCCTTGCGAGGTCGGACAATCATCGGTTCCATAATCCCAAACTGCTCCACGCTGTCCATCAGCCGCACCAAATCGGCTGTGGGACGGTCAATGGTGTAGGGCTGGCGCTGATAGGGAAAAACCTGGTCGGCCGGAAGAATCTTCACCTGCTCTCCCTGGTCCGCCTGCCGCTCTTCCTGTGATTTGAACAGGTCATCGAACTTGGTCAACTGAATGTTTTTCACGCTGCTTGCCACAGTTCAGCACCTCTTTCGTCAGATTTGCATAAGCCTGCGCCACCTTTCCTCCTGGATCGTGCTCAAAGATGCTTTTGTTCTCTACGCTGATCTCCGCTGCCCGGATGGAGCGCGGAATCTCGCTGGCAAAAACCCGGCTGCCATAGGTATTCCGGAGCAGCTCTCCAATGCCCTTGGCCAGAGTGGTGCGGCTGTCCACCATGGTCAGCAGAATGCCCTCCACCTCCAGCCTGGGATTGAGCTGCCGCTTGACACGGGCCACAGTTTTCAGCAGCTGCTCCAGACCTTTGGCCGGGAGATAATGGGCCTGTACCGGGATGATCACGCTGTCTGCTGCAGTCAGAGCGTTGATGGTCAGCATCCCCAGAGAAGGCATACAGTCGATGATGGCATAATCATACTTTCCCTTCACCGTGGAAAGATATTGCCGCAGCACCGTTTCCCGGCTTATGGTATTGACCAGTGTCACCTCCGTGGCAGAAAGCTCGATGTTGGCCGGAAGCAGATGAACGCCGTCCCGGTGCTGTAAAATGCCTTCTCCCAGCACCACAGGCTGGTCGGTGATGATTTTCTCCATCAGGTCTGCCAAGGTGGGAGAAAGCTCGTCTGGTTGGGACCATCCCAGTATCTGGGTCAGATTCCCCTGGGCATCGGCATCGATCAGCAGCACTCTTCTGCCCTTCCGTGCAAGACCAATGCCCAGACTGGCCGCCGTGGTGGTTTTCCCCACCCCTCCCTTCTGATTTGCCAACGCAATGGTTTTCATAAAACGCCTTCTTTCTCTTTCAGCTGGTATACTTGTCTTACTCTATCCGTCTTATTTCCTTTCGGTTTCCGAAACTGTTGTTCTTCGTTTTTCGAAAGTCAAAAAGGGGCATACCGATCCCTACCTTTTCGATTTTCGAAAATACGGCCTTTCGGATTACCCCAGTTCTTTCCCTGCGAAATTTTTGATATAGATGATGGATGGCTTCCCCTGGCCCTGCCGCACCCTTTCGATCAGTCCGATGCCCTTTTTGCTGTCCAGTTCCGCCAGGAGTTTTGTGGCCTTTTCGCTTTTGCAATGCAGCATCTGCATGACCTCTTCCACTGGAAAAAAGATATACACCCGGCCCTGATCGTCCAACCAGCGGTTTTTCATGGACAGGCTTATTCGGTCCAGCATCAGGCCGTACAACACTTTGGCATCGGTGGAAAGCTTTCTGAAGTGTTCCGAAGTCATCAGCAGTTTGGGAATGCGATAAAAAGAAAACTGCTCTCCCTCACAGCCATAATAATATGGAAAGGATGAACGATTGGGTGTTTTGGTATCTTCCATAAGCATACTTCCTCATAAAAATACCGCCCGGAGATTTCTCTTCGGACGGCGATTTGCGTAATGTGATAGATATTATTTTTGCATTTTCCTTGATTTCCAAGGGTTCCAGCCGATTTCCTAATATGATCGCCCCGACCGGGCCTACTGGACCCACCGGACCTACCGGGCCCAGCGGAGAAACAGGAACCGCTGCCACTCTGGCGGTGGGCAATGTCACCACAGGTGCCCCTGGCACACAAGCCGCTGTAACCAATGTGGGATCGCCGCAAAACGCCATTCTGGACTTTACCATTCCCCAGGGCACCGACGGCACCCCTGCTACTTCCAGCTCTCTGTGGGCCACCAACCCCTCGGTGACTCTGAATGCCAAACAGGCGCTTCCTTTGACTATCAGCTACAACTCGCCCAACAGCGGTATCACCGTCAACGGCACAATCGTGACATTGCCGGCTGGTACCTATCTGGTGAGCTATACAGTCAACTCGGAGTCTGGCGGAACTGGTTCCGGCTCCACTGCGATCACCACCTTAGCGGCTCAGGCAAATGGAGCCACGATCCCCACTTCCCAGTCTTTGGCCCTGCAGGAACGGGGCGACATCATGCCGTTGTCCTCGACTTTCCTGCTCCGCGCCACCGACCCCACTTCCTTGCAGTTGGTCAACGACACCACCAACACCTACCCGACCAATTACACCAACCTGAACCTAACCGTTGTAAAGCTTTCTTAGATCCCGCGAAAAAGCGCCCCTGTTTGCACAGGGGCGCTTTTCTTATTCAGAGAACAGGAGGGAATGACCAAAGCAGTGCCAAAAACTAAATTCCCTTCCAGCCGCAGGCCAAAAGAGCGCCGGCCGCTCCGCAGGCCCATTGAGCGGACAGACCCTCCGGCAAACGAATTTCACCAATGGGCTGTGCGCTTCCATAAACATCCATAATCTCCCTTTGCTGTGATACCATCCCCCCTCCTTCGGTGGAGGACAAAGAGAGGGTGCTCCTTTCGGTACCATAGGTGATCACCGTCTGGGCCTGCAAACAGCGGGATAACCCAGCGGCATCCTTTCCATACGCCACCAGAGCGTATGTGCTGCACGCAGGAATTTCTTCCACCCCTGACATCGGTCCGGCCAGAATCACATCATACACTCCCCCCCTTTGCAAGGGCACTTGTTCCAAAAAGATCCCTTGCTGGGCGGCCAACTGCTGCAGATATCTTGCCGCTTTTCTTTTTCCTTCCCCTATCACTGCAATTTTCATTTCTTTTCCCCCAGTATCGTCTAGTGTAAACAGATCCAGGGGGAAATATACAAAAAATATGCCGCGGAAAGATTCCGCGGCATATCAATGTTTTCTGGAGAAAAGCTATTTATGAAACAGTTTCTTTGTCTGGTAATTGGGTTCGCAAGTGAGATTAACTCCCAGATTGCGGAAAACATTGTCATCCACCTGAGCCAGGATCACAGTGGAATGGGCTTCGCAGCCCTTGAGTTTCCCCAGCTGTTTGACAGCCAGCTCGGCCACCGGATTGGTAGCGGCACTGATGGTCAGGGCAATCAGCACTTCATCGGTGTGCAGACGGGGGTTTTTATTGCCCAAATATCCGGTTTTCAAACGCTGGATCGGTTCAATGATCGTGGGAGAAAGTAGATGAATATCCGGATTGATACCGCCCAGATATTTCAGCGCATTGATGAGCATAGCGGAAGACGCCCCCAGCAAAGAAGATGTTTTGCCGGTAACAATGGTTCCATCGGGCAATTCCATGGCTGCGGCCGGTTCTCCGGTTTCTTCCGCTTTGTCAATGGCCGGCTGGACCACAGGACGCATGGAGGGATCCACTCCCGCCTGGGTCATGACGCTTTCCACCTTGTGCACCGCTTCTTCATCCACGCGGCCCACCCGGTAATCGCACATCACCTTATAATAACGGCGGACAATCTCCATTTTGGCCGCTTCTCGCACTGCTTCATCATCGGTTACGCAGAAGCCTGCCATATTGACGCCCATATCAGTGGGGGATTTGTAAGGACTTTCTCCCGCAATGGTCTCAAACATGGTATTGAGTACCGGGAACACTTCGATATCCCGGTTGTAATTCACCGCAGTTTTACCATAAGCTTCCAGGTGATAGGGGTCGATCATATTCACATCGTTGAGATCTGCGGTAGCTGCTTCATAGGCCAGGTTCACCGGGTGCTTGAGGGGCAGATTCCACACAGGGAAAGTTTCAAACTTGGCATATCCCGCGCTGATGCCCCGCTTGTACTCATGGTACAGCTGAGAAAGGCACACAGCCATTTTGCCGCTGCCCGGGCCGGGAGCCGTCACCACTACCAGGGGACGGGAGGTCTCCACATACTGGTTTTTGCCATACCCTTCGTCGCTGACAATAAGCGGCACATTGGTGGGATAGCCGGGAATGGGATAATGGAGGTAGACCTTCAGTCCCAGGTGCTCCAGCTTGGTTTTAAACTGGTCGGCAGCAGCTTGTCCGTTGTAACGGGTGATCACCACACTGCCAACATAAAGCCCGATGCTGCGGAATGCGTCGATGAGACGCAGCACATCGGCATCGTAAGTGATGCCCAAATCGCCCCGGACTTTGTTTTTCTCAATATCGGCAGCGTTGATGGCCATCACCACCTCGGCCTTGTCTGCCAAGGTCTGAAGCATACGCACCTTGCTGTCAGGCGCAAAACCAGGCAGCACCCGGGATGCGTGGAAATCATCAAACAGCTTGCCGCCAAACTCCAGATAAAGCTTGCCGCCAAACTGCTTGATTCTCTCCAGGATATGCTGGGACTGCATGCTCAGATATTGCTCATTGTCAAAACCTGTTCGAACCATAGATCATACCCCCATATTCATTTTATTGCAACAATGTTTTACATTATAACACTGCCCCCACCATTTTTCAATGTCTTTTATTACAAAAAAGCGCTGCGCAAAGCATTCTCCACTTTTTCCCTGCTGGCGGCTCCCTCATGCATTTTCACCCCGCCCACAAAATAGCAAGGGACATAATAATAATCATAGGAATCGGCCAGGGCCGCTTCTTTTCTCTCGTCCACCACACGGACAGGGATCTCCCGCAGCTCCGGGTATTCCTCCATCAACTCTTCCTGCCACTTGAGGGCCTCCACGCAATACGGACAGTTTTTCAGCACAAACAACATGACTTCTTTCAAAGCATTCCCTCCTTTTCCCTTTTATTATGGCTCAAATTTAGCTCCCAATGCCCGGGCCATATCGATGGCCTGCTGCACATCGATCCGGGCTTCTCTGAAATCCGCCCCCAAAATATCCGTGGC
The DNA here is from genome assembly GCF_016901775.1 of Intestinimonas butyriciproducens. Taxonomy (GTDB): domain Bacteria; phylum Bacillota; class Clostridia; order Oscillospirales; family Butyricicoccaceae; genus Pseudobutyricicoccus. Next base: position 7,458 of record NZ_JACJKW010000031.1, on the reverse strand, counting down.
TCTCAGATTGCTGTCCCGGAGATCCGATTGCCGGAAACTGGCGCCGCTGATCATGGCCCCTTCAAAATCACAGTTTTTGATCCGGCACTTTTCCAGCTTGGCCCGGTTCAGATCCGCTCCCCGGAAATTGATGTTCTCCAGCTGCATTTTGTAGAAATCCATTTCCCGCAGATCGGTATAGGACCAATCGCCACCGATGATCTGAATGGATGCCGTATTGGCCCCCACAAACACCGTTCCCGTCAGCTTGCACTCTTCGAATACCGCTGCAAAAAGACCGGCGTACTGAAAAGTACAGTTGACAATGGAGCAATTCTCAAATCGGCAGGCCCCCAGCCTGGCTCCTGTAAAACGGCATTTTTCAAAGTTGCAGTTTTTGAATACCGATTCAGAAAAGTCCCCGCCGTCAAAACGGCAATCGTGAAACTTCAGATCTTCCATCTGCTGTTCCGGCTCTTTGACCCCTGTAAAATCCTGCCCATCGTACTCCTTTTGTTCAAACATCCTCATTCCCCCGAAATTTAAGATGGCGGAGAATCTTCTTCTCCGCCACTTCTTTTCAATATGAAATCATTTTACTGCATCCGCAGATCATTGTAAAGCGCAACATGGAAAATATCTCATCAATGGGCGTGAGCATGACCTACGCTCAAGGCAAATGCCAAAGCCAGACCCAAGAGCAGCCACAGAAACCAGAGCTTCCCCTGTTTTTGTTCCATCTGACTCATCTCAAATCCTGCGGCAAAGACCATGGAACCGGCCGCCAGGGACAGGCACAGAGAAAGCAGTCCTTCCGGCATCGCCCCAGCCAGTGTTCCCAGTACCGATCCCGCCACCAGAGGCAAACCGCACACCACTGACAAAAGAAAAACTTTGCCCCGGGCAAATCCACCTTGCAGCAGAGGAAAAGCCATGGCCATTCCCCCGGGCACATTGTGCAGGGCGATCAGGCCAGCCCGTTCCCATGCATGTGCTCCGGCTGCCGCACCAATGACAAAGCCTTCCGGCAGATTGTGCAGCATCAGAGCAGCCAGCATCATCAGGCCGGCCGAAACCATCCGCCCCTGTTTTTCCCCTTCCCGTCTGCTTTCGGCCTTTTCGGCAGCCCATACCAACAGACCTCCGCCCACAAGCCCCAGGGCCACTGTCCACAGCGTGCCATGGGCCACCGCTTCCGGCAGAAGATCAAAAAATGCCATGCCCAGCATGATACCAGCTGTAAAATACAGCAGGCCCTGTATAGGCAACGATTTTTTGCCCCACAATACCGCGGCCAGTCCTCCCAATCCAGTGCCGCCCATGCCGGCCAGTACCGCCAATAAAATTCCCTGCTCCATCTGAATGACCTCTTTCCTCACCGGGCCGTTCTGCCCTTTTTCCATGTCTCCCCTATGGATATTATTTTGGGGGCCAGGATATTCTAAAATATTTTTCCCAGCAGCCCATGTCAAACGGTCGATTGCCGCCAAAACTGCCCTCATGCTCCCATGCTTCGGAACAAAGCTTGCAGCTTTGCCCGATACACATTATAATAATTATATCACCATGGATGGATTTTTCCACATGGCAATCACAAGGAGGAAATCGGGATGAACACAAAATTCAATGAAAAGACCCACGCTACCCTCATTGGTTTGTTTTACAAACACCTGAAAGAGGCGTATGGCTGCGCCGGTATCGGCTGCTTTGTCAAGTGCTCCCAAAAGATGGCCGAACAGCGGGGAGCCCGTATGGCGCTGCGTGCCTTGCGGGATGGACATCAGCTGAATTTCAAGTCCTACATGGCCTATGGGGAATGGACCTCTACTTTCCCTCGCCGTTCGGAAGAAGTGGGTGTTTATCCCGACAAAGAGACCCGCAGCTTTTTGTGTGCTTGGCGTGATACCTTTGAAGAAATGGGTCTGGTGGAATGCGGCAAGATTTATTGCAAGGAGATCGACCGGGGCATTGTCCGCGGTTTTAACCCGGATCTGACCTTTGAACTGAAAAGCTATCTCCATGACAGTCCTTGCTGCGATATGGTCTTCAAGGACGCCGCTCTGGGGGAAGATGTGCCCATGAATGCCCAGGCCAAGATGCCTTGGGAATATCATTGCGGTCATGTGTATAAAACGTACCGTAAAAATATCCTGGCCATTTATCCCCAGGACGGCCAAAAAGTAGTGGATCAGGTGGAAAAGGACTTTGTCCAGGCTTTCGGCGAAGAAGCCATGGAAACGCTCCGTTCGTACCTCTCCACCGATTTCAACACCATCGGATGAGTAACCCACAAAACAATCCTCTTTCTGCCATTCCTGCTCCGCTTCTCCACTGGTACGACCAAGGGGCCCGTGTGCTTCCCTGGCGCAGCCATCCCACACCTTATCGTGTGTGGGTATCGGAGATCATGCTGCAGCAAACCCGGGTAGAGGCTGCACTTCCCTATTTCACCCGTTTTATGGATGCGCTTCCTACCATCGAAAGCCTGGCCTACGCTCCGGAAGAGCAGCTTCTCAAGCTGTGGGAAGGCTTGGGGTATTACAGCCGTGTTCGCAATTTGCAGAAAGCTGCCCGGATGGTGCTGGATGAATTTGGCCACCAGCTGCCTTCTGATCCCCTTTTGCTGCAAAAGCTGCCGGGTATCGGAGACTATTCTGCGGGGGCCATCGCTTCCATCGCCTACGGCCAGCCCGTCCCAGCTGTGGACGGCAATGTGCTGCGGGTGATCTCTCGCCTTCTGGCCAGTTTTGACTGCGTTTCCGATACCGCTGTAAAAAAAAGACTGCGACAGCTGGTGGCGCAGGTGATCCCGCCGGACCGGCCCGGTGATTTCAACCAGGCGCTGATGGAATTGGGAGCCACCGTCTGCCTGCCCAATGGGCAGCCTTTGTGCCTCACTTGCCCGCTTCTTTCCCTGTGCCAGGGCCGGGCCCAGGGAGTGGAACTGTCCCTGCCGGTAAAAGCGGCCAAAAAACCCCGGCGAACGGTGGAGCGTACGGTTCTGCTTCTGTGGAATGGGGAGCAGGTTCTTCTGCGGAAACGGCCACCCAAAGGACTGTTGTCCTCTCTCTGGGAATTTCCCGGCATGGAGGAAGTGCTTTCTGCCCAGCAGATTCAGGAAACCTTACTTGAGCGGGGCATCGTTCCTCTGTCACTGGAACCCATTGGCCAGCACACCCATATTTTTTCCCATGTGGAATGGAAGATGACCGGATGGGAAGTAAAATGCCATTCCTTTTCACCTTCCCCAAACTGCCTTTGGGCTGCGCCGAACCAACTGGCCCACGAGTATGCTCTGCCATCGGCTTTCCGCCCATTCACTCAATGGATCTTGGACAAAAATCCCTGAATGCAACAAAAAAGAGCCAGGACAAAATGTCCGGCTCTTTTTTATGTCTCTGTTACGAACCTAATACTTCGGTAAGGCCTTCGGTGAGCTTGCTGGCCTGGTCGGAATAAGAAGTCATCTTCTCGGTCAGCTCCGTCATCTTGGTCTGAGCTTCTTCTATGGTATCAGGATTGGATGCCAGCTCCATCATCTCCAGAGTCAGATCCAGGATCTCCACACTGGCCTCAGCCCCTTCTTTGATCTTGGCCTGGGCATCGGCAAAATTTTCCGGAGCCGCCAGATTGGCCAGCTCGTCATACAAAGGACGCATCTGGTTGACCGTCTCGGTCAGGCTGGTCAAAGCCCCCTGGGGATCTTCAGTGGCCTGGCTTTGCGCTGCGGTGACATCTTCTGTCAGCTCACCGACTTTATTGCCGATCTCTGTGATCTTGGCCTTGTATTCCTCTTCTGTCAGGGTTGTGATGTTTCCTTCATCGTCATTTTCATCATTATTTTCGTTGTCGACACCGGTATCCTTTTCCCCGGTCTGACTGCTGTCTGTACCTTTGTCATCGGTACCTGCATCATCTTTGTTGCAACCCACCAGGGTGAGAACCATACCAGCCGCCAGCAGCAATGCCGCCAACCTTTTCAGCTTTATGCTATTCATTGTTTTCTCCCATTCCCTTTCTCTGGTTTGGCCTGTTCGGCATACTTATTATATCAGAATTTCCCTATTGGAGCAAGTCTTTTCCCCCTCTTCTCCCCTTCCGCTCTTGCCAAAAGAAAGCAGACAGGATATACTATCCTCTGTCGGTATTGTCCGGAATTTCATTACTTGGAGGAAACCATGTCAAAGCGTGTGAATCTTCTGGAGGGGAATATTCTTTCCTCTCTCACCAAACTGGCTCTGCCCATCATGGCCACTTCCCTTGTCAACATGGCCTACAATATGACCGATATGATCTGGATCGGCCGGGTAGGACCGGGCGCGGTAGCCGCCGTAGGCGCAGCAGGTATGTATATGTGGCTCTCCCAAGGAATTGCCGTGCTGGCCCGTATGGGCGGCCAGGTAAAGGTAGCCCAGAGCCTGGGAGCCGGAGATGCGCCGTTGGCCGGGCGCTTTGCCCAGAACTCCCTTCAGCTGGGACTTCTGCTCTCCACAGTTTTCACCTTGATTATGCTGATTTTCAACAAACCTTTGATCGGCTTTTTCAATCTGAACGATCCCACCGTTGTGCGGGATGCCCGTATCTATCTGGTGGTCGTTTCTCTGGGCATTGTTTCTTCGGTAACGCTCTTGGTTTTTACCGGACTGATCACCGCTACAGGCAACAGCAAAACCCCATTTATTGCCACAGTCTTAGGGCTTTTGCTCAACATCGTGCTGGATCCTCTGCTGATCTTCGGCCTGGGCCCCATTCCCGCCATGGGCGTGGGGGGTGCGGCAGCCGCTACCGTTCTGGCACAGATGCTGGTGGTTGTGATCTTTCTTCTCTACGCCCGCCGGGATACCCATCTGTTCTGCCATGTGCAGATACGCCGCCGGCCGGAACTTCCTCTTCTGCGGGAGCTTCTCCGCATCGGCCTGCCTTCTGCCATGCAGAGTATGCTCTTTACTTTGGTGTCCATGGTCATTGCCCGGCTGATCGCCTCCTGGGGTGATGCAGCGGTGGCCGTTCAGAAGGTGGGCAGTCAGATCGAAAGCATCTCCTGGATGACAGCCGATGGCTTTTCTGCTGCTGTCAGCTCCTTTGTGGGGCAGAATTACGGCGCAGGCAACCTCCAGCGAGCGAAAAAAGGTTACTGGACCAGTCTGATTACCATTGTGGGCTGGGGTATTTTCTCATCCCTCTTGCTGATTTTCTGCGCTGCTCCCATTTTCCGCATCTTTATTCCTCAGGAATCGGTTCTGCCTTTGGGCGTGGATTATCTGGTGATCCTAGGTGTCTCTCAGATACCCATGTGTGTGGATATCATTACCGCCGGTGCTTTTGCCGGATTTGGCCACACACTGCCCCCTTCCCTGGCCACTACCCTTTTGGTGGCTTCCCGTATTCCCATGGCTATGGTTCTTTCCCGCACTGCATTGGGACTCAACGGCATCTGGTGGAGCATTTCCATCACCAGCATTCTCCGCGGACTTGTACTGCTCTGCCTGATCCTGATTTTCTTCCGCCGCATGGCTAAAAAGAAGAAAACCACCACTTCTCTTTCCCAGTAAGAACAAAAAACAGGGACGATGAAAAATCGTCCCTGTTTTTCTTTTAATCATTTTTCCGGAATACCTTAATGATCAGCTGTCCGTTCTCCAGCCTCGCTTCGGCCTGGTCCACCATTTGTCCGATGAGCTGCAATTCCGAATTGTGGCAATCCTCATCTTCGCCGGCAAGCCCCCAGAAATAGGCTTCGATAGCCTCATTACGCCCCACCTTCAAATAGCGGTTCAGCCGATCCACTTGCTTTTCCATATCCTGTCCATCGCTGCACAAACTGGTAAAGCAAATTTCCATTCCATCCGGCCTGCGGTGCAGATCCATATGAATATCCTCGGCTCCGGCGTTGAACTGAAAAATAATCAGCTCATCGATGATCCGGCCGATTTTTTGCCGCATTTCACTCATGTTCCTTTTCTCTCCTTATTGCCTGGATCAGCGGCAGCAGTACAATGCAAACCAAGCCCGCTGAAAAACCATTGTTATACAAATTCAATCCTCCATGGAGGACCCCCACATTAAGAACCACCGAGGCATGAATCACCCCGGCAATGATACCCCATACCGGCCCGAAATGGCCTGCGATGGGAGCCAAACCCGTGGAAAACAATGCAGCCAGCATAACCGCCGGGTCGGTGAGATCCCACACCATACACCAGGAGCTGATAACGACCCCCAGCATCACCCAGAAGATGTTGCGCATATGTTTGCCGAAAGCGCCGAATCCCACAATCGTCAAAACGCCGCCGATGGTAGGGCCATTGAGCTGTCCGCCCACCAACAGAACATAGCCTGTGGCAAAAAGGCCGACCACACCCATATTCATCAAAGTCACCGGATACCCATCCATCATCACAAAGTCCGCGATGGCACGCCCCGAGTGACGGGTCAGCCGCCACAATCCCCGAAAACTACGGCCATTATAATACCAGCCGGTGCCGATCATCAATAAAAACATCACCAGCAGATATAGCCCTAACGGCAGATTATTGCCTTCACTCCACACCAGGCGGGAGGGAAAATCGCTGCCAAAAGAACGAAGCAGCGACACCAATACCATCCCCACCAGGCCAGCTGCAAACCCTACATTGTAGAGATTATAGCCCTGGTGAACACGCATGGTATAAGCGGCGATGGAAGGCAGTACAAAGCCAATAAGCAGCCCCACTAAAGTGGGAAAAACCATGCGAGGCAATGTGGGCCACTCTCTGGCCCACAAAGCCATTTCAGTAACAATGGGAGACAAAGTGGTTCCGAACAAAGCAATATAAATATACCGGGCCAGATGTTCTTTCCGGTACAGAGAGTAGCAGAAAGCACCCAACAAGATAGGCAGGATATTCAGTAGGTTTTTCCCAAAAAGGGAGAAACCCGCCATAAGGAAGCAGCAGCTGATGCTCATTCCAGCAAAAGGAAGTTTCAGTGCCCGCAGCAGCAATACCGAAAAAGCCATGACCAATCCGGCATTACAAAACGCCGCCCCCATGGAAGCAATGCCGATATAGTCGGTAATCAGAGCGGCCGGCTGGGTAAGAATCTCCCCCATTCCCCGAAAAACTGCCATCGGGGAATCCACCAGAAAGGCAAAAACCACCATGGAAAATGCAAAAAACAGCAAAGTGGAAAACACATAATCACTGGAATGATCCTGAGAGTATCGGAATGTGATTTTCATGCAAGCCCCCTTCTCCGCACATTACTTGTTTTCTATCTTACCATATTGCTTTTCCCTGCACAAGGGTCAAAGTTCTGCTCTTGCTTCCCCACCGATTTTCTATCATTTTAGTATATACCAAAAGACACGCCGAATGGCGTGTCTTTTGGGGGAAATGGTGGGCCTTCAGGGACTCGAACCCGGGACCGTCCGGTTATGAGCCGGATGCTCTAACCAACTGAGCTAAAGGCCCGGCTATGGAAAAAGCCGCCGCATTTCTG
>NZ_JACJKW010000004.1 GCF_016901775.1 Intestinimonas butyriciproducens | reverse complement strand
GAAGGAAGGAGGTATCCAATATGGCGGTATTCCGCATTGAGAAAACCCGCGATTACACGGTGATGTCCAACCATCACCTGCGGGACAAGTCGCTCTCGCTGAAAGCGAAGGGCCTTCTCTCCCTCATGCTCTCCCTGCCGGAGGAGTGGGACTATACCACCAAGGGGCTGGCCCGGATCTGCAAGGATGGCGTTGACAGTATCTGCGCCGGGGTGCGGGAGCTGGAGGAACACGGGTATGAGGAGTGGTTCATCACTGACTATGACTGCTATGTGGACGGCCTCTACGACAAGCTGGGCGAGTATGAGAGCCTGGATGAGCTCAACTACCAGTACCGGCGATGGCAGCTTTTCCCTCTCTCTTGGCGAAGATGAACTTTCCTCCCTGACAGAACTGCTTGGCGGCGGAGGCGGCAGCGCCCTGACCCCGGACGGGAACCTGACCCTGATTGATGATTACGGCAGCACAACAGGCACCGGCAAGCAGTTTATCACACTGGAAACGAAAGCCGGGAATGTCTTTTACCTGATTATTGACCGTGATGATAAGGGTGAGGAAACGGTCCACTTCTTGAACCAGGTGGACGAGGCGGACCTGATGGCCCTGGCCGATGATGGCGAACCGGCCACCTGTTCCTGCACCACCCGCTGTCAGGCCGGAGCGGTCAACATGAACTGCGAAATCTGCGCTTCGGATATGACCGCCTGCGCTGGCCCGGAACCAGAGCCGGAGCCGGAAGAAACGCCTGCCGCCGAGGAAACCGAGCCAGAGCCGGAGGAAGAAAGCGGCGGTATGGGCGGCCTGCTGATTATCCTGCTGATCGCGGCCCTGGCGGGCGGCGGCGCGTTCTATTACATCAAATTCATCAAGAATAAGCCCAAGACCAAAGGCGACACCGACCTGGATGATTACGACTACGGCGAGGACGAGGAAACCGCCGGGGAGGAAGATCTGGACGAGGACGCAGAGGAAGAAATGGACGATGAGTTTCCTATGGATGCGGAGCCGGAGGATGAGAAGCTATGAGATATTTCACCGACAACCCTCTGGAGCGCATGATGATGCAGGTCCCCCGCCAGGAGCGGGGGCCTGACCCCTCCCGTCCGGCCAAAGGCCACCCTTGCCACGGCTGCAAACGCTACGGGGAGGGCTGCATCCTGCCCTGTTACCGGGGCGTGACGGAGCAGGCGGCAATGAAACCCAAAGAAAGGAGCGTGAACCCATGAGCCGACTTGTGATTGCAGAGAAACCCTCCGTTGCACAGAGCATTGCCTCTGTGCTGGGGGCCGTAAACCGAAAGGACGGCTATCTGGAGGGCGGCGGGTATCTGGTGAGCTGGTGTTTCGGCCACCTGGCGGAGCTTTCGGATGCCTCCGCCTATAACCCGGACTATGCCAAGTGGCGCTATGAGGACCTGCCGATCCTGCCGGAGAAATGGCAGTATTCGGTGGCCGCCGACAAGAAAAAGCAGTTTGACCTGCTGAAAAAACTGATGGAGCGGTCCGATGTGACCGAGGTGGTGAACGCCTGCGATGCCGGGCGCGAGGGAGAGTCCATCTTCCGCACCGTCTACAACCTGACCGGCTGCAAGAAGCCCATGCTCCGGCTGTGGATTTCCAGCATGGAGGATGCCGCCATCCGGGAGGGCTTTTCGGCCCTCAAACCGGGCGGCGACTATGACGGGCTGTATGCGTCCGCCCTGTGCCGGTCCAAAGCCGACTGGCTGGTGGGGATCAATGCCACCCGGCTTTTCAGCGTGCTGTACCACCGCACTCTGAATATCGGGCGGGTGATGTCCCCAACGCTGGCCCTGATCGTCCAACGGGAGGCCGAGATCAGCGCCTTCAAGCCGGTCCCGTTTTATACGCCGGTCCTGGACTGCGGCGGATTTTCTGCCGCCGGTGAGAAATGCGCCGAGAAAGCGGTGGCCCAGGTGGTGGCGGATGCCTGCAAAGGCCAGTCCGCCCTGGTCCAGACTGTGGAGCAGAAAGAAAAATCGGAAAAGCCGCCTGCCCTCTATGACCTGACAACCCTCCAGCGGGATGCCAACCGGCAGCTTGGCTACACAGCCCAGCAGACCCTGGACTATCTCCAGGCATTGTATGAAAAGAAGCTCTGCACCTATCCCCGCACCGACAGCCGGTATTTGACCGCCGATATGGAAGGGACGGTTCCGGCACTGGCGGCTGCGGCGGCGAAGATCTGCGGGGTGGCTGTGCCGGACACCGTTCTGGCCGCCCAGGTCTGCAACAGCGCCAAAGTCACTGACCACCATGCCATCGTCCCCACTGAGGGAGCTGGCCGGACGGATGTGGAGACCCTGCCTGCCGGGGAACGGGAAATCCTGCGTCTGGTGGCGCGGGAGCTTCTGTGCGCCACCGGCTCCCCTTACCGCTACCAGGAAACGGCTGTCACCCTGGACTGCGGCGGGAACCAGTTTTCTGCCAAAGGAAAGGCCATCACCGATCCGGGCTGGAAAGCCTATCAGCGGGAAAAGGCAGACCCGGCGAAAGAAAGCGTCCTGCCGGACGGACTGACAGAAGGAATGACGCTCCCTGTCACCGCTGCCACCATCAAGGAGGGCAAGACCACAGCCCCGAAACACTACACCGAGGACACGCTGCTCTCCGCGATGGAAACGGCTGGCGCAAAGGATATGCCGGAGGATGCGGAGCGCAAGGGCATCGGCACACCGGCCACCCGCGCCGGGATTTTGGAAAAGCTGGTATCCACCGGCTTTGTGGAGCGCAGGAAACAGAAGAAGGCCACCAACCTCATTCCCACGCAGATCGGCGTTTCCCTGATTACCGTCCTGCCGGAGCAGCTTCAATCGCCGCTCTTGACTGCGGAATGGGAACACCAGCTCAAAGAGGTGGAGCGCGGTGAAGTGAAGCCCAGCGAGTTCATGGACGGTATCTGCAATATGCTCCGGGACCTGGTGGGGACCTACAAGGTGATTGACGGTTCCCAGGTGCTTTTCCCCTCTGACCGGGAGACGGTGGGCAAATGCCCCCGCTGCGGCGGGGCTGTCACCGAGCGCAAGCAGGGATTTTTCTGCGAAAACGCTGGCTGCCGGTTTGCTCTTTGGAAAAACAGCAAGTTTTTCACCGCCAAGAAAAAGAACCTCACCAAGTCGGTGGCCGCCGCTCTCCTGAAAGATGGCCGTGTGAAGCTCACCGGCTGCTATTCGGAGAAAACTGGCAAGACCTATGATGCAACGGTGGTGATGGAGGACACTGGCGAAAAGACCAACTTCAAGCTGGTGTTCGGGAATGGATAAGCCCCGCATGACGGAGGGGCAGCTTCGGCGCGCCCGAAAGCTGATCCGCCGCCTGTGCGCCAACTATGACGAGGGAAACTGCCTGGCCCTGGATGAAGGCGAGGGATGTGTCTGTGTGCAGAGCATTTCTTACTCCCTTCTCTGCCGGTATTTTAAGGAGGCGGTCCTGCCTGCGGACGCGGAGCTGAGCGCGGCCATCGGCCAGGGAGCTGATGAGCTGAAACGCTGCCGCTCCTGCGGCAAGCCCTTCCAGGCCAGAAGCAACCGGGCCTTGTACTGTCCCCGCTGCGCCGCCTTTGAACAAAGAAAGAAAACCCGTGATCGGGTGCGCCGCCACCGGGGGCAGATGTAACGCTTTCGGGGCTGAAAAGCCCAGGTATTTCAAGGCATTTCCGGCCCCGTTTGTGCGTTGCCGTATGTTTTCCCCTTAACCCCTCAAAACCGTGTTTGAAACCGTTACATTTCCGCCCCCGCAAGGGATGAGTTTTCTTCCCCTGCGGGGGCCTATTTTTTCAGGAAAGGAGCTGAACTCTCATGGCTGATAAGCCCACCAACAAGGAACGCCTGAAAGAGCTGGGTGAGAAGATCGAGGCAGGCATCCGGGAAGTGTTTGACAGCGACAAATATGCCGAGTATCTGAAAGTCATGTCCCGCTTTCCCACCTACTCCGTCAATAACCAGATGCTCATTCGCTTACAGCGCCCTAACGCGACTAAAGTGGCCGGTTACAACAAGTGGCAGCAATTTGAGCGCCATGTGAAGCGGGGGGAACATGGCATTACGATTATCGCCCCCACACCCTACAAGAAGAAAATCGAGGAACAGAAGCTCGACCCGGACACCAAGGCCCCGGTGCTGGACGCCAACGGTAAGGTGGTGATGGAGGAAAAGGAAATCGAAATCCCCACTTTCCGGCCTATCAAAGTATTTGACTACGCACAGACCGAAGGGAAACCGCTGCCCCAGCTTGCCGCTGACCTGTTCGGGAATGTCCAGCACTATGACCGGCACAACCTGCTGATCCACGATTACTTCTTTGCCAAGACCATTGACAAGGTGCGGGCAGGCGGCATCATCGCTTTCATCACCTCCAACGGCATCAGCGGCGGTACAATGGATAAAAAGGACGCACACGCCAGAGAGTATATGGCCCGGCGGTGTGACCTGCTGGGCGCGGTCCGCCTGCCGAACACCACCTTCCGGGCCAATGCCGGGACAGACATAGCGATGGACATTGTTTTCCTGCAAAAGCGGGATGTCCCCCGGATGCAGGGTGAGCCGCTGCCGGAATGGGTGGAGACAGACCTGTTACACACAAACACTTATACGGATAAGGATGGGCGGGAACGGCACGACCATGTGACCATGAACCGCTACTTCCGTACCCACCCGGAAATGGTGCTGGGCGACCTGGATATTGTGACCGGGCCGTTTGGCCCCCAGCTCGTCTGCAATCCGAGGGAAGGCGCAGACCTGGAACAGCAGCTCCATGAAGCGATGCAGCATATCCAGGGCCGCTATACTGAGGCCGAGCTGCCGGAGCTGGGCGAAGGCGAGGACATCGACACCTCCCTCCCGGCAGACCCGGATGTGAAAAACTATTCTTACACAGTGGTGGATGGCGCGGTGTACTACCGGGAAAACAGCCGCATGGTGCGCCCGGACTTAAACGCTACCGCCGAGGCCCGCGTCAAGGGGCTGGTGGAGCTGCGGGACTGTGTGCAGCGGCTCATCGACCTGGAAATGAACGCCGCCATGCCGGATGCCGCCATCCGGGAACAGATGGCGGAGCTGAACCGGCTCTATGATGCCTTTTCTGCCAAGTACGGCCTTATCAATGACCGGGCGAACCGGCTGGCCTTTGCCGATGACAGCAGCTATTACCTGCTCTGTGCGCTGGAAGTGCTGGACGAGGATGGCAGGCTGGAACGAAAGGCGGATATGTTCACCAAACGGACCATTAAGCCCCATGAGGCGGTGGCCTCCGTGGACACCGCCGCCGAAGCCCTGGCAGTCTCCATTTCAGAGAAAGCCTGTGTGGATATGGACTACATGGAACAACTCACCGGCAGGACCGGGGATGAGCTGGCTGAGGAACTGCGGGGCGTGATCTTCCAGGTGCCGGGGATTACGGAGCCGGACGGCTCACCCCATTATGTGACCGCCGATGAATACCTGTCCGGCAATGTCCGGCAGAAGCTGCGCCAGGCACAGCGGGCAGCGGAGCGTGATCCGGCGTTTTCCGTCAATGTGGAGGCGCTCACCGCTGCCCAGCCCAAGGACCTGGATGCCTCTGAGATTGAGGTGCGGCTGGGTGCGACCTGGATTGACAAGGAATACATCCAGCAGTTTATGTACGAAACTTTCAAAACCCCGCCCTATCTGCGGGATGTGATCGAGGTGAAGTATGTCCCTTACACCGCTGAATGGCAGGTGACGGGGAAAAACTCTGTGGGCTACAACAATGTGGCCGCCTACACCACTTTCGGGACCAACCGAGCCAACGCCTATAAAATCCTGGAGGACAGCCTGAACCTGCGGGATGTCCGTATCTATGACACAGTGGAGGATGCGAACGGGAAAGAGCGCCGGGTGTTAAACGCCAAAGAAACCACCCTGGCCGCGCAGAAGCAGCAGGCCATCCGGGAGGCATTTAAGGACTGGATTTGGAAAGACCCGGAGCGGCGGCAGGCATTGGTGCGCCAGTACAATGAGGAAATGAACAGTACCAGACCACGCGAGTATGACGGCAGCCATATCGTCTTTGGCGGCATGAACCCGTCCATCACCCTTCGGGAGCATCAGAAAAACGCCATCGCCCATGTACTGTACGGCGGAAATACGCTGCTGGCCCATGAGGTGGGCGCGGGCAAGACCTTTGAGATGGTGGCCGCCGCGATGGAGGCCAAACGCCTGGGGCTGTGCCAGAAATCCCTTTTTGTGGTCCCGAACCATCTGACCGAGCAGTGGGCTTCGGAGTTTCTGCGGCTGTACCCTTCGGCCAATATCCTGGTGACAACCAAAAAGGATTTTGAGAAGCACAATCGCAAGAAGTTCTGCGCCCGGATCGCCACCGGCGACTATGACGCCATCATCATGGGCCACTCCCAGTTCGAGAAAATCCCCATCAGCGTGGAGCGCCAGGAGCGGCTGCTGCATGAGCAGATCGACGAGATTGTAAACGGCATCTCCGAAGTGGAGTCCAGCGGCGGGGAACGCTTCACGGTGAAACAGTTGGAGCGGACAAAGAAATCCCTGGAGGCCAGGCTGGAAAAGCTGCAAGCGGAAGGCCGCAAGGATGATGTGGTGACTTTTGAACAGCTCGGCGTGGACCGGCTCTTTGTGGACGAAGCGCACAACTATAAAAACCTGTTCCTCTATACCAAGATGCGGAATGTGGCGGGCCTCTCCACTACGGACGCGCAGAAATCCAGCGATATGTTTGCCAAGTGCCGCTATATGGACGAGATCACGGGCAACCGTGGCGTTATCTTTGCCACCGGCACGCCGGTTTCCAACAGCATGACGGAGCTTTACACCATGCAGCGGTATCTCCAATATGACCGGCTTCAGGAGCTGGGCATGGCGCACTTTGACTGCTGGGCCAGCCGCTTCGGGGAGACAGTGACCGCTTTGGAGCTTGCCCCGGAAGGGACCGGCTACCGGGCGCGGACCCGCTTCTCCAAGTTTTTCAACCTGCCGGAGCTGATGAACCTGTTCAAAGAGATCGCGGACATCAAGACCGCCGACCAGCTCCATCTTCCCACCCCGGAGGTGGAATACCACAACATCGTGGCCCAGCCCACTGAACACCAGAAGGAGATGGTAAAGGCCCTTTCCGAGCGGGCGGCCAAGGTACACGGTGGGAGCATTGACCCCAGGCAGGACAATATGCTCAAGATTACCAGCGATGGCCGCAAACTGGGGCTGGACCAGCGGATCATCAATCCGCTGCTGCCGGATGAGCCGGGAACCAAAGTCAATCAGTGTGTGGACAACATCATGCAGATCTGGCGGGACGGGCAGGCGGATAAGCTGACCCAGCTCGTATTCTGCGATATTTCCACACCCCAGGCAAGTCCCGCCAGAAAGGTGGCGAAGGCGCTGGACAATCCGACCCTGCACGCCCTGGAAGATGCGGTGCCGCTGCCGGAGCCGGAACCGGCCTTTACGGTGTATGAGGACATCCGGCAGAAGCTCATCGCCCAGGGGATGCCCGCCGAACAGATCGCGTTTATCCATGAGGCCAATACCGAAGTGCGGAAAAAGGAGCTGTTCTCTAAAGTCCGTACCGGCCAGGTGCGCGTTTTACTCGGCAGTACCCAAAAGATGGGAGCCGGGACCAATGTGCAGGACCGCCTTGTGGCGCTGCATGACCTGGACTGCCCCTGGCGGCCCGGCGACCTGGCCCAGCGCAAAGGCCGCATTGAGCGCCAGGGCAACCAGAATAAAAAGGTCCATGTGTTCCGCTATGTAACCGAAGGGACCTTTGACGCATACCTCTGGCAGACGGTGGAGAACAAGCAGAAATTCATCAGCCAGATCATGTCCTCCAAATCGCCGGTGCGAAGCTGTGATGATGTGGATGAAACGGCGCTCTCCTTTGCCGAGATCAAGGCCCTGTGCGCCGGGGACCCCCGCATCAAGGAGCGTATGGACCTGGATGTGGATGTGTCCCGCCTGAAACTGATGAAGGCCGACCACCAGAGCAAGCAGTACCAGATGGAGGATAACCTGCTGAAATACTTCCCGGAGCAAATCGAAAAGCACAAAGGCTTCATCAAGGGGCTTGAGGCAGATATGGAAACACTGGCCGCCCATCCCCACCCGGCGGACAGCTTTGCCGGGATGGAGGTGCGGGGCGATACCCTCACCGACAAGGAGAACGCCGGGGCCGCCCTGTTGGATGCCTGTAAGGAAGTGAAAAACGCCGAGCCGGTCCAGGTGGGAAGTTACCGGGGCTTTGCCATGTCGGTGTCCTTTGATGCCTTCCGCCAGGAATATACCCTGCAACTGAAAGGCCAGATGACCCATCAGGCCACCCTGGGCGCAGACCCGCGCGGCAACCTGACCCGGATTGACAACGCCCTGGCGCAGATGCCCCAGCGGTTGGAAAGCGTGAAAGCCCAGCTTGATAACCTCTATCAGCAGCAGGCCGCCGCAAAGGAAGAAGTCGGCAGGCCCTTCCCCTATGAGGATGAGCTGCGGGAGAAATCGGCCCGGCTGACGGAGCTGGACACGCTGCTCAACATCGACAGCAAGGCCCCCGGCCAGCAGGAAACCATCGTTGCCAAAAGTACGCGCCCCTCCGTCCTGGAGGGGCTTCGCCGTCCCATGCCGCAAAGAGCAGCAGAGAAAAAATCCAAAACCCATGAGGAGGTGCGATAACCATGACACAGGAAGAAATGCTGACGGCCCTTTATGAAAAGATGGCCGCTGAACAGGATAAGTACCGCGACTGGCTGAAAAGCCAGCCTGCGGCGGAGGTCTTAAACCATGCCTATGAGTACACGGTCCGGGAGGACATCGTGATGTGCATGGAAGAATTGGAACTGACCGAAGCCCAGGCAAAGGCGCTTCTGGCTTCTCCCACGCCGCTGGCCGATGTTTACAAGGACTTTGAGAAGCTGGAAACCGGCTACATGGATGTGATCCGGGACACCATCGAAACCAGAGCAAACGAGATGTATCAGGCCCAGGAAAAACTGAAAAACACGCCCCTCTATCCCCATTCGGCAGCGTATGCGTCCGAGCATGGGGAGATGGCACAGTACAACGCTTCGTTTCAGGCAAGCCACGCCTGCATGGAGGCCATCGAGCAGGCGATCAGCCGCCATTACAGCAATAACCGTCTGGATGCCGAAGCTGCTGTGAACGATGTTCTGGAACAGTTCGGGCCGGACCGAGTGCAGTATGTGCTGGCCAATACAGTCCGGCATAAGGAATGGGATGGGCGCATCTCCCGCGACAATAAGGCATGGGCCAGCACAATACCCATGCCGGAGGGCGGCTCCAAGGACCGGCACAGCGAGTATCTGGTGGTGGACCGCTGCAATCCTGGCCTGACCGACCTGTTTCTGAAGCAGGTGCGGCAGCTTGCCGGAGAACGGGAAAAGCCCTCTGTCCGGGAGAAGCTGCAAAAGGCTCCGGCGGCTCCCCGGCGCTCTGCCTCGGCCAAAAAGAAAGAGGTAGAGCGTTGACATGGCGAACCGGGAACGGGAAATCCAACTGAAATTCCGCGTCACGCCGGAGGAACGGGAACTAATTGAGGCAAAGATGGCCCAGCTTGGCACACAGAATATGGCCGCCTATCTGCGGAAGATGGCCCTGGACGGATATGTGGTCCGTCTGGAACTGCCGGAGCTTCGGGAGATGGTATCCCTGCTGCGCCGGAGCAGCAACAACCTAAATCAGCTCACCCGGCGCGTCCATGAGACAGGGCGCATCTATGATGCCGACCTGGAAGATCTGCGGCAGGGACAGGAAAAGCTGTGGGAGGCAGCGGAACATATCCTCTCGGCATTGGCGGCCCTGAAATAAGGGTGCGGGGCGGCGGCCAGAACTTTGGCTTGCCGCCCCGCTTTCTTTTTTGGCCGCATCCTTGCAAAAAGAAGCTATGGCCGCTATGCTGAAATCAGAAACGAAAACAGCGCAAGAGGTAAAGGAGCTGATGACGATATGTTGACACACGAGAAAGTTCTGAAGGTGTTCGGCCCATATCTGGATGCCGACCCTGACTATGAGGTGGTAAAGACCAGCCGGGGCTATACGCTGCTGGCCTGGAACAACCTCCGGGAAGAATGGTTCAGCGCCGAGTTCTGCAAGACCCCGGAGGACCTGCGGGATGCCCTGTTAGATGCCTATGTGAATTACCTGGAATATGTTATCACTGATGAGGACCGGGACCCCACCAAGCAGGAAATGCGGGAAATCCAAAAGAAGCGGCAGGCGATGTATGCGGAATGTATGAGGGAGGGACTGTGATGAGACTGATTTTGAAGATTTTGGCCGCGCCTCTGGTGGTCGCCCTGACCCTGTTTGTCTGGATTTGTACCATCCTTTTATACTGTACCGGCATGGTCCTGGGGCTGGCTGCCTTTGTGGTGGCGCTTTTAGGGGTGGCTGTGCTTGTGACCTACTCCCTGCAAAATGGTATCATCCTGCTGGTGATTGCCTTTCTTATCAGCCCGATGGGGCTGCCGACTGCGGCGGCCTGGCTGCTGGGAAAGGTTCAGGGATTGCGGTATGCAATCCAGGACCGCATTTACAGGTGAACGCGCCGCCCGGATATGGTATAATCGGAACATGGAAAGGCGGTGGCGGCATGGGAGCCAGCAACAAGGTCTGCCCGGTCTGCGGCAGGAAAATGAAACAGCAGTTCATCGGCTTGCAGCACTGTAAATGCGGCATGAGCTGGAAAAAGGACATTGGATTTTTTGAGCGCACCAGCGACATGGTGTTTGCTCTGGAACGGCGGACAGTGGGAAAAAAGGTAAAACAGGTTCCCGTGATCCGGCGCAAAGACTGAACAGAATACCATCAACAAAGGCGGCCTGCAGATGCAGGCCGTTTTGAAAATTCATAGACTTGTTGCTAATCAGAAGATGAAGTACGGTTTTTTCAAAAACTTGCTTTCCTGTGAGGTTTCTGTGACATTTGATTGGTACACTATAAAGAAAAGGATGTGAGCGAATGAGAATTTTAGTGGTTGAGGATGACCGTCTTTTGAATAATACCCTTTGCTATAACCTGTCTGCCGCTGGTTATGAAGTCGATGCTGCCCTGACAAAAAGCGTTGCCGAACGGTTTTGCAGAAAACAGGAATACGATTTGATTGTCCTTGACATCAATCTGCCGGACGGCAATGGGTTTGATTTTTGCCGGGATATTAAGGACAGTCACCCGGACACTGCTGTAATCTTCCTGACGGCGAACGATATGGAAAGCGATATGCTCAAAGGCTACGAACTGGGGGCGGATGATTATGTGACAAAGCCCTTCCCCATGAGCGTATTTCAGAAAAAAGTGTCTGCGTTGCTGGCCCGGATCAGAAAACAATCTGGCGGCGACTTTTACAATGACGGCAACCTGTTTATCAACTTTACGGAAATGACCGCAACGCAGGGCGGGGAAAGCATCTCTTTTACCCCAATGGAATACCGGCTTTTGAAAGTGCTGACGAAAAATCCGCAGATTGTTTTGACCCGGCAGGTGCTATTGGAAAAGCTGTGGGATATTGACGGAAATTTTGTGGATGAACACGCGCTGACTTCCACAATCAGCCGGGTACGAAGCAAAATTGAAAATCCAGATCATGCCTATATCAAAACCGTCTACGGCATGGGCTATATGTGGATTGGGGGCGGTAACAAATGAGGACGGATAAACTCTCGGTCAACAAAGTGTGTATGGTCGTGTGTGCAGCACTTTTCCTGCTTTCGGTCGCTATGTCATGTACCATATACTTTTTAACAAGGAACATATTGGCGCTATGCTGTGGATTGCTTTATGCGGTTTTCGTCGCCGGGTGCATGGTTGCTTTTCTGGCCTTTTTGCGTCGGAAATTGACGCTGTTTTCGGACGCTCTGTGCAAGCTGCTGGACGATATGATGTCAGCAGATCAGGCCCCGCCGCAGTACACAGAGGAAGAAAACCTGTTTTATAAAATCCAGCACCGGCTTTCCCGGCTCTATGAAGTGCTGCGGGAAAGCAAAAGCAGTATTGCAAAGGAACGAGCCGACTTGCAGGAATTGATTTCGGATATCTCCCATCAGGTCAAAACGCCGATTGCAAACCTGAAAATGCTGGATGCCACTTTGTTGGAACAAACTGTAACGCCGGAAAAGCAGAGAGAATTTCTTCTGGCTATGGACAGCCAGTTAGACAAGCTGGATTTTCTCATGCAGGCAATGATTAAAACATCGCGGCTTGAAGCCGGTGTAATTGCTTTGGAGCCGAAGCCACAGGCCATCTATGATACCCTTGCTGCGGCGCTGGGTGGTATTCTGCTGAACGCAGAACAGAAAAAGATTGCGGTCACGGTAGATTGCCCGGAAACGGTAACGGTAGCCCATGATCGAAAATGGACAACCGAAGCCCTGTTCAACATTCTGGATAATGCGGTGAAGTACACGCCAGAGGGCGGGAAAATCCATGTGGCTGTGGTGTGCTGGGAAATGTATGTGAAGATTGATATTTCCGATACGGGCATTGGTATTCCAGAACAACATCAAGGAACGATTTTCAAGCGGTTCTATCGTGAGGACAGGGTACATGACGCACCCGGCATCGGGATCGGCCTATATCTTACCCGTGAGATTATCACCCGGCAAGGGGGCTTTATCCGCGTTGCCTCGGAAGTTGGCTCTGGCTCTACCTTTTCGGTGTTCCTGCCCCATTCTTGAAATGTCACAGAATTGTGACATTTCGGGGCGATTTATAGCAAAATTATCGAACGGCTGTGACATTTCTGCGAGGATTACCATTTATAATGATGTAAATAAAAAAGAAAGGAGGGGTACTATGAGGAAAAAGATCACGGCAATCGCTTTGGGATGTGTACTTACACTGGGGCTTTCTATTACTGCTTTTGCGGCATCGGCAAGTTTTTCAGCAACCCTACCAGCTCATCAGGGCGACACAGAGGTTAGTACGGTAAGAAAAGCAACGGATGCCAAAAACTTTTCGATTACGATTGATTCCATTGGTTCAGGTACAGATCAGGTCTGTGCATGGACAGAGGGCGATTCGACAGGAACCAACTATTCCAGCCCTTACAATCAGGTTGGCATTGGGACGAGCAGTGTGACTTATACGAAGCAGCCTCAAATTGGCGAAAATGTTGTCTTGAATTTAGACAACCCCGTTGATTTAGCCACATCGGTTAAAGTATCTGGCTCTTGGACGCCAAACTAATAAACTAAGTGATTGTTTATCGTGTAGGGGCAAAGGTAGTTGATACTTCTTTGCCCCTATATTAACTGAAAGGAGTTCTTGATGTCATACTTTGTTTCAGATGTAAAAAAGATATATAAAAACCGATTAGTACAGATTACTTTGTTGCTTATGGGAATTGTTGCTATATCTGATTCTCTGTTTGTGCGTTTCGTATATGGAGGGCAGCCGGGCTTTTCTGAACAAGTGGGCGCAAATCCTTTTCAATTTTGGTTGCTGATGAACTCGTCCGGCTGGGGACATACCGTATATCGGACTTTGCTGTTTGTGTTTCCTGTTTTATCAACAGGTTTGATTTTCATTAACGAGAGGAAAACATCAATATATGAACTGCTGATTGTCCGAAAAAGCAGAACACAGTATTTGATTTCAAAAATCGCCTCTGTTTTTATTGTGACCCTTTTTAATTTTCTGCTGATCTTCATTGTGAATTTAATTGTGACGAACTTATGTTTTTCCGCAGATGCACCTCTGACGGAACAATATAACTTCCTTGTTCCCAAAGAAGGATCACTTGCAAGAAATCTATATCAAATTAGCCCGATAATGATGGAACTGGCATATAGTTTTCTCAATGCCTTGGCGATTGCGTTGATGTCTGTTTTAGTTCTTGGAATACACATGATTTTCAGATTTCAAAATCGCTTAATTGCTTTTCTGGCACCGTTTCTTATCCTTTATGTAGTCAACTATGCAGAGGGATTGTTGCTTGCAAATTATATGCAATATAATCTGTCCATCATTATCCAGCCCAGAGCAGCCAGCGCCCTTTCCACCTGTATTACTACGGCTGATGTAGTGCTGGTCTTTGCTTCTCTTTTTGCTGTTGATGTCATAGTGGCGTTCATTGGATGCCGCAGGAATAGGGATGCCTTATGATTGTACTACATCGGAAATTCTTAATTTATGCGGGTGGGTGCTTGTCGCTATTTTCGGCAATGCTTTTCTGCCTGACTATGTTTACTGATGGGCAAAGCACATGGTTTTCGAACCTTTTCTTCGACAAATTAGTTGTATTCCTTTTGACGCCGCCGTTTCTGTTTGGGGCACTGTTAATTGACAGAAGCATGATGCCGGTCACAATCATTCGCACTAAGGGAAGAATACCTGCGCTGATTTTACAACTGCTCCAGCAATACTTTTTGGGATTTGTATATTTAACGGTCTGGTTTATCCTGATAATATTCTTTTCCCTGTTTAAGTTTGGGGGCGTATTTTCCGGCGCGGATGCGATCTATCTTTTATCGTGGTATGTCCGCTTCCTGCTTGGGTTTCTGATTATGGTAAATGGCTCTGTAATCTTGAAAAAGAGTAACAATAAGCTGATGAAGTCCGCTTCTTACATTATGGTATATCTGATTTTCGTATTAGAAGTGCTTACGATTATCCCGGAGCTGGATCAGCAATTTGGAATTGAAATAAACCTTGTGTTTTCATGGATGTTCTGCAATGGAACAATGTGGGTTATTGCCATGCCGGTCATTCTGATTATCCTGACAGGCACTTTATTGGTCGTAACTCAGAATGAGGATATTTTTTAGTATCGAGGTAGGAGGAAGCTAAATGAATATAAAGGTCGAAGCACTATCGAAAAAGATAAATGGGGCTATGGTTCTTAAAGATATTTCCTGTGAATTTGTAAGCGGGAATATTTATGGTATTGTCGGTAAAAACGGTAGCGGCAAAACCATGCTGCTGCGTGAAATTGCCGGGCTGATCCGCCCTACAAAGGGCAGTATTTCAGTGGACGGAAAGACACTGCATCACGATATTTCTTTTCCTCCGAACTTAGGGCTGATAATTGAAAAGCCGGATTTTCTGAATTATTTGACGGGCTTTGAAAACTTGAAGATGTTGGCAGAAATTAGACATCGTGTTGCCGATGATAAAATTAAAACTCTGATGACAAAGTTTTCGCTGGAACCAAATTCTAAACAGACTGTCAAAAAATACTCTCTTGGTATGAAGCAGAAAATAGGGATTATTCAAGCGATTATGGAGAACCCCGATATTTTGATCTTGGACGAGCCGTTTAATGCTTTGGACGAGGATACGGTTTTACTTGTGCGTAATTTATTGCTTCAATACCGCAAAGACGGAAAATTGATTGTTATTACTTCTCACCACAGAGAGGATATAGATGCAATATGTAATCACATCTATCGTATGGAGGAAGGACAACTAATTGCTGCAAATTAAGTGTGCAAACTCTATTCTTGAAATGTCACAGGATTGTGACATTTCAAGGCGTTTTAATAGGAAATTCAAGAACCATCGTGACATTTCTGCGAGGATTTACCTTTACAATGGAACCATCAAAAAGAAAGGTGGTAGAACTTATGACTATTTTACAGACAACAGATTTGAAAAAATACTATGGAGACGAGCCGAACATTACAAAGGCTCTGGACGGCGTTTCTCTCTCGGTGGAACTCGGAGAATTTGTCGCCATTGTCGGCACATCCGGCAGCGGCAAATCCACACTGCTGAATATGATTGGCGGTCTGGATGTTCCCACTTCCGGCAAGGTCATTGTGGATGGCAGAGATTTATCTACTCTGAATGACGAGCAGCTTACCATTTTCCGCAGACGGAAAATCGGCTTTATATTCCAAAACTACAACCTTGTCCCTGTCCTCAACGTCTATGAGAATATTGCCTTGCCCGTGGAACTGGACGGCGACAAAGTAGATAAGAAATTCATGCAGGAAGTCGTTCGGATGCTGGCCTTGGAAGATAAGCTGAACAATATGCCGAACAATCTTTCCGGCGGCCAGCAGCAGCGTGTCGCCATTGCCCGCGCTCTTATTTCAAAACCGGCTATCGTGCTGGCAGACGAACCGACGGGCAATCTTGACAGCCGGACGAGCAGCGATGTTCTGGGCCTGTTGAAAGTCACCAGCCAGAAATTCCATCAGACGCTTGTCATGATTACCCATAACAGCGAGATCGCCCAGCTTGCAGATCGGATTATCCGTATTGAGGACGGGAAAATCATGGAGTGAGGGGGTGCCATAGATGAATGATATTTTGTTTGGCAACAATAACATGGCCGTTATCAAACGCCTTTCAAAGAGATATTTTAAGAAAAACAAAGTGCGGAATATCGCCGCAATTTTAGCCATCTTTTTAACGGCGTTCCTGTTTACCTCTATTACATCCCTTGCTTTCAGTATGGTATCTTCGCTTCAACTCTCCATGCAGATGCAAAAAGGCAGTAAAGCAGACGGCGATATTCGCTATATGACCGAAGCTCAATATGAGCAGCTTATCAACAGCGATTTTGTTGAGCAGGCCGGATGCAGGCAGGTTATTGGTTTTGCAACAAATTCGCCCGGACACAGCATTGAAATTGATTATGCTGACGCCATTCAGCAGGAATTGACTTTCTGTATGCCGACACACGGGGAGGCTCCGCAAGCAGCGAATGAGATTTCCACCAGCGATCTTGCTTTGGAAGCCCTGGGAATTGAAGCCGAAATTGGCGCACAGGTTCCCGTTGAGTTTGAGTTGCGGGGCCAGACCTATCATTTTGACATGGTACTTTCTGGCTGGTGGGAAGCAGCGAACGATGTTAGCAGCCTAATGATTGTGTCTGAAAAGTTTGTTGAGGAAAACCCCGATTTATTCCGTAATACCTTTGCGGAAGATAGAGAAATGGCTGGCACCTATCTGTCCGATGTGGTTTTGAAAAATAAGACGGATGTAAAGGGCCAGTTACAGGAATTTGCCCGTTCCGTTGGCGGGAACACCGATGATATGAATGCAAGCAATTATATTCTCTGTGCAGAGAATGATGTAACCGTACAATCCATAGATCCGCTTATGGCGGTTGCCGTTGTAGGGTTTGTGCTTCTCTTTATGGCTTGCGGGTACTTGCTGATTTATAATATTTTTGATATTTCTGTCATGCAGGATGTTCAGCAGTACGGGCTTCTTCGGACAATCGGATGTTCTACCCGGCAGATCAAAAAGCTGGTAAACCGTCAGGCCGTTTGGCTGACGGTGATTGGTCTGCCCATCGGCTTGGTTGCGGGATTTCTTGTGAGTTGGGCGCTTCTCCCCGTTGTCATGGAGTTTTTAAGATATAACGCTTTGAACGCAACCGAAGTATCGCTATCTCCGTTGATTTTTGTAATAGCTGCTTTGTTTACTATCCTGACTGTATTTATCAGTACCCGGAAACCCGCAAAAAAGGCAGCAAAGGTATCCCCATTAGAAGCGATCCGCTATACCGGGCAGGAAAATATCAAGAAGAAAGTAACAAAACGGACACAGGGAGCAAAGCTGCCCCGTATGGCTCTTGCAAACTTAGGCCGGAGTAAGCGGCGTACAATTTTCATTGTGATTTCCATGCTCTTGTGTATTGTCTTGCTTAATTCTGCTTTTGTAATTACTCAAAGTATGGATGAAAACAAATGGATCAGCCGACAAACAAAAACAGATTATACTGTCTACAATTCCACTGCCGTCAATCAAACTGCTCCGTTTATGTATCACGAGGATGGACTGCCTTTGGCTGTGCCGGAATTGATAAACCAACAAGCCGGTGTAGAAAATGGAAGATACTTGTATCGGAATACCTTGGATGATACAGATGTAACCGTAGATTACGGTATTGAAATCTTTACGATTGAAGGTACTGACGAGTGGAATGGACGTACTTTTGCTTATGGTAGTAATGCACGCGTAGCTATTGCGCCAGATGCGGGAAATCAATGGTATGGAAATGTTTTTGGTGTGTCTGATGCATTTTGGGATGATATAACGGTTTATGACGGAGAAAAAAATATTGACACGCTCAAACAGAAGATGCACACCGGGGAATATGTGATTATTGGCTATTACATGGATAAGCTGACTGGCGAGCCGGACTTTGGGGTATTTGGCGAACAATTTCAAATGGGGGATAGTATATCATTTTATAAGAATGGTGAATTAGTAAAAACCTGTACTGTGCTTGCAATCGCAAATATGACTCCTTATGAATATGAAACCTCTTCTGGTGCATTAGCTGCATCACGCATAGGTGGGGACGCACCATTTATCTACATGACAGATGAAATGTTCGGACAGTTTTATGACAATGCCACTCTATTCAGCTATGGATTTGATGCTACTGACGGTTACGAGCAGCAGATTGACGGTTTTCTGAACGATTTTACAAGCAACAATTCTTCTGTTTCCTATACTTCTACGGCGCTAATGAAACAGCAGCTTGCCTCTATCGGGAATATCGTATTGCTTGTAGGTGGTATGATTGGTGTGATTATGGCTTTTGCCGGGTTAATCAACTTTACCAATATGATGATTACCAACATTATCACCCGCCACCATGAATTTGCTACCATGCAGAGCATTGGCATGACGAACCGACAACTCCGCCGCATGATGGTCTATGAGGGGCTTTATTATGCGGGAGCCGCCGATATAGTCGGTATCATTTTTGCAGCTATGATTGGCCTGACCGTCCTGAAAAGTGTTTTGAACTCGTCCTCGATGTGGTACTTCACGCTGCATTTCACTTTGGTTCCGGCATTGATTATCGCACTGGTATATCTGCTCTTGGCGGCGGTGATCCCGGTCATTGTCCTGCGCTTCTTCAACAAAGGTACTGTTGTGGAACGCCTGCGTACATCGGAATAAGCTGAGAGATAAGCAAATTAGAAAGCCGAGGGCAGTTTTTGCCTTCGGTTTTTCTAATTGTCACAAGTTTGCGAGATTTCAGCCTGTTTTTGTGTCGAAAAAGCTATTTGCTGTGAGATTTCTGCGAGAATTGATGTTTATAATAAGCAAAAAGTAACGAACAATCTGCCGGGCGACGGCAAAAGAAAAAAAGCCGTCGTTCAGCAGATATTGTCCATGCCATTATTGCGGCGGCTTTGAATAAATCAAGGCCGCCGTTCTCCATGCCCTTATGAGGATGACGACCCTGTGCTGAATGTAGCGGCGGCTTTAGGAGGGAGCCGCCGTGAAGCGAGAACAGCTTCAACATAATCCGGCAGAAAACTACCTGCCAAAAAAAGCCTGTCCCCAGTATTGGGGACTAATGCCCAAGAAGATGAACTATACCATGTAGGTAAGCGGCAAAACACACCAGATAGCGTCTGGCTGGCGTATGACCAGTCAGGCGTTTTTTGTCATATCCTGCGGTTCTCCGTAGGCTGCCGGTCCCCGCCATTCCCATTTCAATTCACCATTCACCCGCTAACCCCTGAATTGAAATGGAGGACAAGTATGTTCAATAAGAAAAGTGAATACGCGCAGAATAAGCGCGAGAAAGATAGCATCATTTACATAAGCGTGAATGGACACATCCGGCTCACCCGCGCAGACTTTTCCAGTGAGGAAGAATTTCTCCGCTGGAAACAATGGTCCGATGAGGATTATTATGAGACGGAACGCCAGGGGCGCGGCTACTATGACAATGGGGTTCCTCTGGATGAAAACATAAGCGCGGCAAGTGCGGTGGAGTCTGCGGAGGATGCTTATTTCCGTGAGCTTCTGGCTGATGAAATCGAAGCCGCTCGGAAGGCTCTGTGCCAGGAGCGCATGGCCAGGGTGAAGGCCCTTCTGACCGCCAGGCAGTATCGCCGGATCTGGATGTATTTGGCCGAGGGAAAATCCATCACAGAGATCGCCAGAGATGAAGGATTGTCTAAAGCCAGCGTGTCCAATTCTATCGCTGCGGCGCTCCGTAAGCTCCGCAAACTGCGTTAAGACAGAATAAGTAACTATCAACAGGGTGGTTTGCAGATGCAGGCCGCCCTCATCATGGAAGGAGGTTATTTCATGGCAACCACGCGGCTCATGCCCCTGCACACCGGCAAAGGCCGGACGGTAGGGACAGCCATCAGCGACATCATTGACTATGTTCAAAATCCGCAGAAAACAGATAACGGCAGACTCATTACCAGCTTTCAATGCGACAGCCGGATCGCGGATGCGGAGTTCCTTTTCAATAAGCGTCAGTACATCGCCGCCACCGGCCGGGTACGGGGCGAGGACGATGTGATTGCCTATCATCTCCGGCAGTCCTTTGTCCCTGGTGAGATTACGCCGGAAGAAGCAAACCGGCTGGGCTGTGAGCTGGCGCGGCGTTTTACCAAGGGAAAACACGCTTTTATTGTCTGCACTCATATTGATAAAAAGCACATCCATAACCACATCATTTTCGATGCCACCGCCTTGGACTATCAACGGAAGTTTCGGAATTTTTGGGGCAGCACCCGCGCGGTCCGGCGGCTCAATGACACCATCTGCATTGAGAACGGATACTCTATTGTGGAGAACCCGAAGCCACATGGAAAGAGCTATAACAAGTGGCTGGGGGATCGGGCTAAACAGTCCCAGCGAGAGACGCTGTGTGTGATGATCGACCAGGCCCTGGAGCAGAAGCCAGCCGACTTTGATGCCCTGCTGAAGCTGTTGGAAGGGATGGGATGCGAGGTGTCCCACCGTGGGCAGTCGTACAGCCTCAAAGCGCCTGGCTGGGACAATGCTGCCCGCATGAGTAAGAAGCTGGGCAAAGGGTACAGTGAAGCAGAGCTTCGTGCGGTTCTGGCCGGAGAAAAGAAACATACCCCCACCAGGACCACGCCCCGGCCGGAGCCGAAACAGGCTGTGAGCCTGATGGTCGATATTCAGGAAAAGCTCCGCGCTGGCAAGGGAGCCGGTTATCAGCGATGGGCCACCGGCTTCAATCTGAAGCAGATGGCACAGACTATGAATTATCTCTCCGAGCATAAGCTGCTTGATTACAAAGTGCTGTCTGAAAAGACGGCGGCAGCCACCGCCCGGTACAATGAATTGTCCGCGCAGATCAAAGCGGCGGAAAAGCGAATGACGGAGATTGCGGTCCTCCGCACCCACATCATCAACTATGCCAAAACACGGGAGGTATATGTTGCCTATCGCAAAGCCGGATATTCAAAAAAGTTTCGCGCCGAGCATGAGGCGGACATCCTTTTACACCAGACAGCAAAGAAAGCATTTGATGAGCTGGGAATGAAAAAGCTCCCTACCGTCAAGAGCTTGCAGGCGGAATATGCGGAGCTGATGGCACAAAAGAAGGCAGCCTATTCCGGCTACCGAAAGGCCCGTGATGAGATGAAGGAGCTTCTGACCATTAAGGCCAATGTGGACCGCATCATGGGCTATGAGGAAGAAAAACAGACAGAGAAAGGCCATGCCCAGGAGCAGAGCCAGGGACGATGACCGGCTCATGGATTTGGGCTTTTCGGGAGGGAAAGCCTGCGGCGGCTTTCCCTCTTGTCTGCTCACCGGCGCAGGACGGAAACCGGGTCAAGAGTGCGAAGCACCGCCCACCGGCGGCTTGCTCTTGATGCGGGTTCTATCCTGTGCTATCCATCGCCATGGCGATGGAAAAAGCGTTCCATCGGAACGCGCAGCCAGCTCCAGAATGGAGCTGTTTATGGGGGCTTGGGGGCAGCGCCCTCAACAAGCAACCTGGGATCTTCGCGCCAGCGAAAATCCCAGGTTTGGCCTCGGTGGGTCCCACGAGGCATTGCTTGCCGGTTTCTCGTACCCCGTATTTATGCCCTTTCGGGCGGTATTTCTTCAGATGAGAAAAGAGGACGCTTACACATCCTCCTTCTCATCATCCGCATCTTTCAATTTGATGGCTCCGTCAATGACACCTTCCACAATGGGCAGATACTTCTCCGGGCAAAGCTGTAATTTGTGGCTTGTCCGTTGGCGCTGCTCACTGTCCTCCCGAAGCAGCTCCGGGTTGAAGTAGCGTTCTGCGGGCAGCTTGCAAATGCGGATGAGCTGCATCACAACTGGCACGCTTGGTATTGTGCCGCACAGCTCAATATTTGCAAGATAGCGCGGGTCGATGCCGACCTTTTCGGCCAGCTCCCGGCGGGACATTTTCACAGCTTCACGCGCCTGCTGAACATCCGCTCCGAAGGTTTCAAATCCAGGGCAATCTTTTACATTCGGCATATCACATCACCCTATTACATTCTATTGTTCATAGGATGTGCTGGGAATGATGTGATATGCGCTTTTGCTTCATTTTATAATTCGTGCCTACTTGCTTTGTTCGAGCAAAAGAACTATAATGTTGTATGTGGAGGGCTGAATATGGACTATATGACTTTGAAAGAGGCAAGCGAAAAATGGGGTGTGACCTCTCGACGGGTGAACTACTATTGCGCTGCGGGCCGCATTCCCGGCGCAGTGAAAATGGCCGGTGTCTGGCTAATTCCAAAGGGGGCAACTAAACCCATCGACAGACGCATTAAGAACAATAATCCCCCCAAGGAGGATATAGTATGAGCGAATATAAAATAATGATCGTTGACGATGAGCCAGATATTTTAGGCTTGTTGGAAAAGGCTTTAACGATAGAGGGGTTCCACAACATTCTGAAAGTCGATAGCGGGAATAACGCTGTAAGTACCTGCAAAATAGAAAACCCGGATGTCATCATTCTGGATGTAATGCTGCCTGATATTGATGGGTATGAGGTATGCAAACGTATTCGGCAATTTTCACATTGCCCGATCCTGTTCCTTTCTTCCAAAAATGATGAAGTGGACAAAATTCTTGGGCTGGCCGTAGGCGGCGATGACTATGTGACGAAACCATTTAGTCCCAAAGAAGTTGCTTTCCGAGTGAAAGCTCAACTGCGGCGGGCAGAATACAGGCAGAGTGCAGAACAGCCCCACGCAATTACTATTGGAGAGCTGACGATTGATCCTGATGGCTGCCGCGCTTTCAAAAACGGAAAAGACTTAGAGCTGACCGCAAAGGAATTTGAGATTTTGCATGATCTGGCGCAGAATAGAGGCCGTGTTATTAGTCGGGAACGCTTATATGAAAGAATTTGGGGCGAGGACAGCTTTGGATGTGATAACACCATGATGGTACATATCCGACATCTGCGTGAAAAGATTGAGGATAATCCAGCAACCCCAAAATACATTATCACGATGAAAGGCTTAGGCTATAAGTTGGTGAACCCCTATGAAAGATAAATGGAAGTTGAATCCGTTGCTTCGGATAGTTGCATTGTTTCTTGTTTTGATAATTCTGTTTATTGGCGCTGGGATAGGACTATTCTATATCTTATTTTCTATCCCGGAGCCGGAGGGATTGAGTTTGGCTACCTGGCCGAATCGCTTTACTGACAATTTCTCGATATGGATGAAAAATGATAAAGGAACACTCCAGATAGAGGATATTGGATTGGAACGGTTGGACGAGTATGGCCTGTGGCTACAGGTTATTGATGAAACCGGGCAGGAGGTGATTTCCCATAACAAGCCAGAGAACTTTCCTACAAAATATACCGCATCTGAATTGATGGCCTTCAGCACAAGCGATTATGAGGACGGATATACGGTTTTTGTCAGCAGTTTTGAAGAAGATGAACAGACATGGAATTATCTGATTGGCTTTCCCTATGATGTCGGCAAATATATGTTGTACTACAACGGTGAAGTTGTCGGTCGCCTTAAACCTGTATTTACCCTATCTTTGTTCGGCGTGATCTTTGCCGGGAGTGCGCTGCTTCTAATCTATGGCATTTGGCTTACACATCAAACAGGAAAAATAGCCAAGGGAATTGGAAATATTTCACGCCGAGTTTATACAACCATCCCTGAAAAAGGCACTTTCGGCAGTATCTATATGGCGCTGAACAAAATGAATGAAGAAATCCGACATAGCGATCAGATTAAAGAAGAAACAGACCGTGTACGCCGGGAGTGGATCACGAACATCACTCATGATTTGAAAACCCCGCTTTCTCCTGTTAAGGGCTATGCGGAACTGCTTGCAGACGAAACCGATGTTGATACCAAAACGGCGCAGGAATATGGTACTATCATTTTGAAAAATGTAGATTACGCTGAAAAACTGATGAATGACTTGAAACTGACCTATCAACTGGAATCTGGTGCTTTCCCATTTCGTCCGCAGCCGGTACGACTGGTGCGCTATCTGAAAGAATTGGTAATTGACATTGCAAATGATCCGACGTTTTCTGATAGGAACATAGAGTTTGCGTGCGACCTTCCTGAGTTTACAGTTTCGATTGATCCCGATTTGTTCCATCGGGCGATAAGCAATCTTGTTATCAATGCACTTGTTCACAATCCGCCGGCCACAAAAGTGATTGTATCTGTGCTGAAAGAAAAAGAGAATATTTATATTTCTGTCCGTGATAACGGCATCGGCATAAGCGAAGCCGAGCAGGCCGAACTTTTTACCCGGTACTATCGGGGGACAAACACAAAGGAAAAAATAGAGGGCAGCGGATTGGGCCTTGCGATTGCGAAGCAGATCATTGTCCTTCATGGAGGCGAGATTGCCGTTAAGAGCAAAATTGGCGAGGGGACTGAATTTTCAATTCGTCTCCCAGTGAATTAAGGTTAAATTAAGATACAGAAAAGTCAGACCTAAGATGGGTGAGCTATGCTATAACCATAGTTCACCCATTTCTTATTGGACTAAATTCAAAACGAACAGGAGGTTTGTTATGAAGCTACAATTACAGCATTTGCGTAAGCAATACGGAGCCAAAACTGCTGTTGATGATGTGAGTGTCAATTTGGAACCTGGTGTGTACGGATTGCTTGGCGCAAATGGGGCTGGCAAAACCACATTGATGCGGATGATCTGCGGTGTTCTGAAACCTACTTCCGGCAGTATCCGTCTGGATGGAAAAACAATTCAGACATTGGGCGAGCAGTATTACACACATCTGGGCTATATGCCACAGGACTTTGGCTTCTATCCTGATTTTACGGCCCGCGAGTTTATGCTCTATATGGCCGCAGTAAAAGGGATGGATAAAAAAGCGGCAACAGCCCGTACAGAGGAATTATTAGAACTGGTAAACTTACATGATGTAGCAGGTAAGAAAATTCGTTCGTATTCCGGCGGCATGAAACAGCGGTTGGGAATCGCGCAGGCAGAACTGAATGACCCCGACATCCTGATTTTGGATGAACCGACTGCGGGCCTTGACCCTAAAGAAAGGGTTCGCTTCCGCAATATTATCTCCGACTTTGCCAAAGACAAAATTGTAATCCTGTCTACCCACATTGTTTCGGATGTTTCGTATATCGCAGATACCATTCTGATGATGAAGCAGGGAAAAATTTTGCTCCAAGGGCCGATGGAAACTGTTACGGAAAGTATGCGAGGCAAAGTGTGGGAGGTCATGGTGACTGAGCGGGATGCCGCAAAATATAGCAGAAATCTCCGGGTCGTCAACCTTCACCACGAGGGCAGTCAAGTTCGTCTGCGTATTGTAGAGGATGAGGCCCCTGCGCCGGGGGCACATATTGTCGAGCCGAGTCTGGAAGATCTGTTCCTGTACCATTTCAGCGAAGATATGCAAGGAGAAGGGAGTGAAAGCGATGAAATCTTTGGTTAAATTTGAATTTCTGAAAATCCTGCGAAAGAAATCCACTTTGATCGTGATGGCAGTCAGCTTGCTCATAACGGCCGTTTTCTTCATTCTGCCAATCTTGCAGTTTCAGATTTACAATCAAGACGGAGTTCTGCGGGGGCTTGACGGGATTGCATACGAAAAAGAGCAGTACGCCGAAATCTCTGTCCCCCTGACAAATGAGTACATTACTGAACAAATTCGGGAAGTACAGGAGCTATTTGCTGATCCTGATAATATAGGCTATGACGGGAATGAGGAATTTTTAATCGAAGGTGCCTACTGGAACGGCATTGCCCCACGAGAAGATTTGCTTGCCTTGATTGCCAAAAATTATGCAGAGCCAAATGTAAGCGTGGGCTATAATGCGCTCCCGGATTTGGACATTTCTAACGGGACAGATTTCTATCAGGCAAGGCAGGATAAAATTGAAACGATCCTGAACGATACATCCAAGGATTTATCTGCCGAAGAAAAAGCGTATTGGCAGAATATGAACAGCCAAGTGGAAGAACCTTTTCAGTATGGTTATTTTGGAGGCTGGGAAGTCATTATTTCTGCCTTTGAACTGCTGATGTTTGCAGTTTTGGCAATCTGCATTGTAATCGCACCTGTTTTCTCCGGCGAATATCAGTCTGGAACAGATGCGGTCATCCTATCCGGGAAATACGGAAAGACCAAATTAACTACCGCAAAAATTTTGGCTGCGCTTTTGTTTGGAGTGCTGGCGTTTACGCTTCATATCCTTGTCGCATTTGCAATTCCTCTTACTGTCTTTGGGATTGACGGCTGGAATCTTCCTTTGCAGATCAATGGGACTACTGTTCCGTATCCGCTGACATTTTTGGAAGGGGCACTCGTCAATTTGGGTGTCATCTATCTGGTACTGATTGCAATGATTGCCCTGACGCTTTTCCTGTCGGCCAGAATGAGGAGCCCTTATCAGGTACTGATTGTAATTATGCCGGTTTTGTTTATCCCCATGTTCCTCACCCCGAATGGAACCAGCGGCCTTTACAATCTGCTTGTTTTCCTGACCCCCTACCAGTCACTGAAGCCGAACTTTGGATCGTATATATCTTATCAACTCGGTTCGGTCGTTCTGGACGCCTTTACAATGAGATCTGTTTTGTATGTTGCTCTGGCGCTGATCCTGCTCCCCTTTGCCCGGATCGGATTTAGGAAACATCAAGTTTCGTAAGGAGGCGAAAGATGAAAAGTAAAAAACATATCGCAATAGCTGTTGCTGCGGTTGCAATTATTGTTGTTGCTGCGGTTATGATAGCCAACCCCTCTGGATGGTCTAAAAAGTCATTTGAGGCGGTTGTGCAAGAAACGGTAACGCAGGCAGACGGAGAAATCCGGCTGATTGTGGAACGGACAACGGAAATTTATAGTAACCCCATGAACTCTCTCGGCATCAGCGATGACACCAAATTGTTAAATGCCAGTGGAGAGAAAATCGCAATTACTGACTTTAATCCGGGGGATGCCATCAGCGTAACGCTAAAAGACTCTTTTACCGAAGAAACTCCATTTTACTATCCAGTAGTATATGAGATCAAACTCATCGACCAGTAAGTAATTGCACCTCTGCCGGACGACGGCAAAAGAAAAAAAGCCGTCGTTCAGCAGCCCTTTGACACGCCCATACGACCAGCGGCGGCTTTGACAAAATCAAGGCCGCCGTTCCTTATGCCCAAAGAGTGACGACCCTGTTTCGACGGTAACGGCGGCTTTAGGAGGGAGCCGCCGTGAAGCGAGAACAGCTTCGACATAATTCGGCAGGAATTTACCTGCCAAAAAAAGCTTGGCCGCCAACCGGCCCCCATCTGCTTATCTAAACACGCTGGATTCACAAACCGGCTGTGTCGCATAGCCAGCCATTCTTATATACTGCTGACGGCGGTGTCAGTTCATACAATGCGCAGCATTACAAAAACACAGATCTGCAAAATGGCTTCGTTTGCAGGTCCATTTGTCATGCCTGCTTTTGAGCGCAAAGTGTAAAGTACGATTTTTCTCGGTTTAACTCTTGACATCTATTTGCAGGTTTGCCAGTCTTATCCCGAATCTGGACTCGTTAAAACATGAACGGGCTATTTTCTTGAATTTCGTCCAGGCGTGTGTTATTATAAAATCAGTAAGTTATGACTAACTGATTGGAGTGAGTATAATGGGAAATGCCAGTTTCAATCAAGACTGGTACGGTATGCAGGCCAAAGTTCTGACGCAAAGTGATGATTGTGTAGTCGTAGATTATGGCTGCAAAGGCCGGGGAATTGTAAAAAACTATAATCTGTTTGAGGGAATACAGCTTTGCTTCCTCGATTTTGAATCGGATGAGTCCATGAAAACACAAAAGTTTAATCCAGATATTATTCAGATTACGCACTGCCAGGCCGGTCGGTATGAATGCGAATTTGCCAATCATACTGTGTCGTATTTACCAGAGGGCTATTTTAGTGTTGCAGCAACAGAGCATTTGCCGGTTTCTTTTTCTTTTCCGCTGGGAAAATATTATGGCGTCAGTCTTGTCATAGACCGGCAGGCACTTTCGGTCGGAACGCGTCGGATGATGCAGACAATTCCCATTGACCTTGATAAGATCGGAACTACACTGGGAATAGAAACAAGATGGTATGTCAGTGAGACCCCGCCACAATTAAAGCATCTTTTTTCAGAATTGTATACTGCGGTAGAAATGGAGCCTATCGGCTATTTCAAAATTAAGGCCATCGAGCTTCTGTATCACATGGATCAGCTGACACAAGTCAACGGGTGCGATCTAAAATATTTTGATAAGAAGCAGATACAGACTACAAAAGCTATTCGGGAATACCTTATTTCTCACTTGGATGAGAAAGTTTCACTGGAACAGTTGGCAAAAGAGGCACACTTGAACCTCTCCGTTTTTCATCTGGTGTTTTCCCATATCTATGGGGACACACCGTATGCCTATCTAAAAAAATACAAAATGAATTTAGCAGCCCAGTGGCTTTCGGAAAATAAAATGAAAATCGGGGATATAGCTTTAGAACTTGGATACAGCAATGCCAGCAAATTTGCTAAAGCGTTTCAATCTGTGTATGGGATGCTCCCAAAAGACTACCGGAAAAAATAGATAGGAAGAACGGGCTGTTTTTCAGGTCTTTCCAGAGGAATGGAGCAGAAAAAATTTACGCAAAAAGATATAATGAGCCGGTGCGGTTAGTTTATGCTAACGCATCGGCTTTTATTTAGGAGGTGGTATCCCTGCTGACCATAGATACTCGAATCAAGTTGCTTTTATTTTTACTTATCAACTTCATGGTATTTGGCTTGAAAGATTTTGTCCTTGGCAGCGTGTGTTTTTCCTTTATCTGCATTCTTTCGTGCCTGATGGGGCAGAAAAAGATTGTATTGAAATACATCATCTTTTATGTGGTAATTGCGGCAATACAGCAGCTTTGCGCCTTCCTTCCCCAGGCCATCGAAACTATTTTGTCGATCTTCACATTGTTTATCCGGGTAATGATACCCGTGGTACTCTTTGCTTCAACTTTTATCGCTACAACGAAAGTCAGCGAATTGATTGCGGCCATGTACTCGCTAAAAATTCCTCGGAGCATTACCATTACATTCGCTATGGTATTGCGCTTTTTTCCTACTTTCAGTGAGGAGATCCACAATATTTATGACGCGATGAAGTTAAGAGGCATCGCCCTTTCGTGGAAAAATGTATTCACGCGCCCCATGCTCATTCTGGAGGCAATCGCTATCCCCATCGTGATGCGCTCTGCTTCGATTGCAGAAGAATTATCTGCTTCTGCGGTGACGAGAGGCATTGATAATCCGGCGCAACGGACTTCGTTCATTCAGCTAAAAGTTCATGCTAAAGATTGGATGGTACTGTTCTTCTTTCTCGTTGCCTTTGTGGTGCTGTTTTTCTGCAAATATCAGATATATGGGAGGATATGATGATGATTGATATTGACCATGTATCTTTTCAATATTCCGGTGCTGAACGGGAGAATCTGCAAAATTTTAATTTGCAGATTGAAAAAGGGGAGTGTGTTGTCCTTACTGGCGAATCTGGATGTGGAAAGACTTGTGTGACCAGGTTGATAAATACACTTATTCCCCACTTTTACGAAGGGGAAATGTCTGGGACGGTTCTCATTGACGGAGTTGATACCCGCACGATCCAACCGCACGATTTGTCGGACAAGATAGGCTCTGTCTTCCAAAATCCACGCAGTCAGTTTTTTAGTCTGGATACGGACAGCGAGATTGTGTTTGGTATGGAAAATAAGGGGATGCCCTATCAAGTGATGCTGGACCGTTACCAACAGACTATCCGGGAATTGCATATTGAGAAGTTAAAGGATCGCAACCTGTTTGACTTGTCCGGCGGACAAAAGCAGACCATAGCATTTGCCAGTGTTTACGCATTAAACCCTGATATTTTTGTTCTGGACGAGCCTTCCTCAAACCTGGACCCGGAGGCTATTCAAGAACTACGGCGGCTACTTTTGCTGATTAAGGCGCAGGGAAAAACGATTATTGTATCCGAACACCGCCTTTACTTCTTGAATGGGATTGCCGACCGCATTGTCCTTATGGAGCATGGTAAGCTGAAACAATCTTGGTCCGCCAGTGATTTTGCTTTACTCAATACCGAGCAAATCAAGGCGCTGGGGCTTAGAAGCTATACGCCTACAAGGTTAGAGCTTCCCGAAACAACACCCTCTCGAAACGATACCCCGGCTGTCGAAGTCAGAGATCTCGCGATTGGATATGAAAAGGGAGAACCCGTGGCGCAGCACCTAAACTTTTGTGTCTACCCTGGAGAAATTGTCGGCGTGGTAGGGAAAAATGGTTGTGGCAAATCAACTTTGGCCAGAACCCTATGTGGTTTGCAAAAGGAACTGCATGGAGAGGTTCTATACAAAAACAGTACGGTTCCAAGTAAACGGCGGATCAAGAAAGCGTATCTTGTCATGCAGGACCCGGACTATCAACTGTTTACTGATAGCGTTTACCAAGAACTACTGCTGGCATTGTCTGACCAAAAGGATAAAGATGAAAAACGAATAGATGATATTCTGGACGAGTTGAATTTGACAATTTATAAAGAGCGGCATCCAATGTCCCTATCTGGCGGTCAGAAGCAGCGCACCGCGATTGGCGTTGCGGCACTCCGAGATGCAGAGGTACTTATTTTTGATGAGCCTACAAGCGGCTTGGACTACAAAAACATGGAGAGTGTTGCAGAAATTTTAAGTGCGTTGTCCAAAAGGGGAAAAGCCATCCTGGTGATTTCCCATGATAATGAACTACTGATGAAGATTTGTTCCCGCGTCATTCGCGTGGATGAAAGGACTTCATCTTAGTTATATACAAAATATAGAAAGGGGCTATCTGTATGAGTGAACAAGCAAAACCTGTCGGGGCATCCGACAAAATGAAAGCAAAGGACTTTATCACGCTGGGCATTTTTACGGTGTTATTCTTTGCTGTGGTAATGGTGTGCATCTTTGCCTCCGCAGCTACCGTGGTGACCTTCGCGTTTGGGAGCGCCATTGCTGCAATTCCTGGAGGCATTATCTATATGCTGATGCGCGCTAAAGTGCCAAAGGCCGGGAGCGTTCTGTTGAGCGGTGTGGTGATCGGCCTAATTGAGTTCCTGATTGGCGCAGGCTGGGCGGTTGCCGTCGGTTTTATTGCCGGTGCCGTAATTGCGGAGCTTCTGGCCCGTATCGGCCACTACAAGAGCTTCTGGCTGAATACCATTGGCTATTCCGTATATATGATGTTCTTTGCGCTGGGAACCTATCTTCCTATGGTCATCATGACCGGCTATGTGGATGATATGTCCACCTCTAACGGCGTGAGTGCCGAGTATCTGACGGAGCTACATAGCTTTATGAATGGAACAATGGTAGTCATCATTGCTGTTGTGACCTTCGTTGCAGGCATTATCGGCGCTTTGATTGCAAAAGGTGTGTTCAAAAAGCACTTCCAGAAGGCAGGCATTGTCTAATGACGATATAGTTACGACTAACTCCTTGGTATCTTTGGGCTATTTTTGGCGCTAAAACAGAGGTATGGAGTAGCAAGCAATTTCAAAGGTTGATAAAATGAGTGGCGAGGTTAGCAAATCCTAACCTCGCCATTTTCACTTTTTAAGGAGGGTTCATGCTATGTCAAACGCAAAGTCGAAACAGGCAAAACCAAAGACGGGTTTGGCACGATGCATGGAATTGGCTTCTGACAGAAAGGGCCTTGTATTTTTAGCTGCGGTTCTTTCGTCACTGGCGGCCATTGCTTCGTTCATCCCGTACATAGCGGTCTATTTTATGATCCGCTCAATTATCGGTGTTTTCCCGAACCTTGACCAGTTGGATATGGGGATGGTCATGAATTATGGCTGGCTGGCGCTCGCCGGGATCGTGGCGAATATCCTGTTATATTTTCTGGCTATTTTCAGTTCTCACATGGCGGCGTTCGGCACACTGTACGAACTGAAGGTCTTGTTCGCTGACCATATCACCAAAATTCCGTTGGGCTATCATTTGACCATCGGCAGCGGGCGCCTGCGTAAAATCATGGATGAGAATATCGAGAGTGTGGAAGGGTTTATTGCCCATCAGTTCCCGGATTTTGTGGCGTCTGTCACGGCTCCCATCGTCATGGTCATCATCCTGCTGGCCGTTGACTGGCGGTTCGGTCTTGCCTCTCTGGTCGGTATCGTTCTGGCGTTTGTTGCTGAGTTCATTGGATTTGGCAGCGGCGAGATGAAAGAGAACATGGGCAAGTATCAAAAAGCACTGGAGGAAATGAACAACGCTTCTGTGGAGTATGTTCGTGGAATGTCGGTTGTGAAGGCATTTAACCAGACGGCATCCTCTTTCAAAAAGCTCAAAGAAGCGATTACCGGATATACAGAGTGGGTCCTGAAATTTTCC
Source organism: Intestinimonas butyriciproducens (assembly GCF_016901775.1). Lineage (GTDB taxonomy): Bacteria > Bacillota > Clostridia > Oscillospirales > Butyricicoccaceae > Pseudobutyricicoccus. Next base: position 107,820 of record NZ_JACJKW010000004.1, on the reverse strand, counting down.
CTGGGCTGGCAGAACTGTATGCCCGCCTTCACCACAATCATCAATAATGTTTATCTGATCCTTGTACCCGTCGGAATTTTAATCGGCTCCAGGTCGGATGATTTTGCTGGGTTTGCCATGACCTTCATTTTCTATCTGCTCTTTGTACCCGCAATTTCCGGTGTGTTGAACAAGATCATGTATATCTCCGAGTCGTTCATGCAGATTGATGGGAATGTGGCTCGGATGGATGAAATTCTGAACATCCCCGAAATGCCGGAAACGAACCATCCCAAGAAGCCCGCCAATGATGATGTTGCTTTCAAGAATGTCAGTTTTTCCTACACGGGAGATACACACGAAAAGGCGCTGGAGGATGTTTCCTTTGTTTCGAAGCAGGGACAAATCACGGCTATTGTTGGCCCGTCCGGTGGTGGCAAGAGTACGATTGCCAATCTGATTTCCCGGTTTTGGGATGTATCTTCCGGCAGCATTACCATCGGCGGTGTAGATGTGCGTGATATGGCGGAGGATGACCTGATGCGCCATGTCAGCTTTGTGTTCCAGGACATTTTCCTGTTCAAGCAGAGCATCTTGGATAATATCCGTATGGGCAACCCTTCGGCCAGTGAGGAACAAGTGATCGCGGCGGCGAAAGCGGCTCAATGCCACGAGTTTATCTCCAAACTGCCCAACGGGTATCACACGGTGGTCGGCTCCAAAGGCATCCATCTCTCTGGCGGCGAGCGCCAGCGAATTGCCATTGCGCGGGCCATTATTAAAGACTCGCCTATCATTGTGCTGGATGAGGCAACGGCGTTCAGCGACCCGGAGAATGAATATCTGATCCAGAAAGCCTTTGAAAAGCTGATGCAGGGTAAGACAGTTATCATCATTGCACACCGCCTCTCCACGATCCGCAATGCGGATAAGATCATCGTCATGGAGAAAGGCCACTTGGTCGAAGAAGGAAAACATGACGAGTTGGTGGCCGCAGGCGGACGCTATGCACAGATGTGGAACCACTATACAGAAGCGATTGGCTGGAAAATCAGCGGAAAGGCGGTGTAACTATGAGCAGATTACAAAAAGCTCTCTTTTTATCAGACAAGGGTTACGCAGATCTGAAAAAAGCAATCTTCGCCTGCACATTGACGAACCTCGCTATGCTTCTGCCGTTCTGTGTAACTGTTATGATCTTCAGTGAAATTCTGACGCCATTTGTCAGTGGCGGCTCCATCCAGTGGAACCATATCTGGATGCTGTGGGGCGCAGGTATTGTTTCGGCCATTCTGGTATTTCTGGCCGCCAAAAATGATTACCGCAAAACCTACATTGCCTCGTATAAGGAGTCAAACACGACCCGGCTGCGGATTGCAGAGCATCTTCGGAAACTCCCTATGAATTTCTTTAACACCAAGGACCTTTCCGAACTGACCACGAATATGATGGCAGATTGCAGCAGCATGGAGTCCCTGCTCAGCAGCACGATCCCTCCGCTGATTGCAAACGGCATCACGGTGACCCTGACCTGCATCTTGCTGGCCTTCTTTGACTGGCGGCTTGCTCTGTGCGTATTCATCACGGTTCCGATTGCCTTCCTCATTATCTGGCTCAGCCGGAACCATCAAAAGAAACTGTTTGAAAAGCAGGTTGACGCAAAGCTGGCTGCCTCTGACCAGGTACAGGAATACCTGGAAGGCATGAAGATCATCAAGTCCTGCGGGCTGTCCGGCTCTCATTTCAGTGCATTGGATAAGGCTCTGCTTGCCATGAAAAAAATCGCCATCAAGGTAGAAATGGCTGTCGGTGTGTTCATGTCCAGTGCCAGTATGATTTTGCAGGCAGGCGTTGGTATCACAATCTTTGTCGGTGCTATCCTCTTGACGAATGGGCAGATTGAACTTCTTCCGCTGCTTATGTTCCTGTTGATGGTAACACGGATTTACGGCCCGATCCTGTCAATCCTGGCAAATTTGTCCTCGTTGCTGAATTTGAATGTGGTCACAAGCCGTATGCGTACCCTGCTCACCACTCCTGCAATGGACGGTGAAGGGAAAACGGTCCCGAATTGCGATATTGAGCTTTCCCATGTGACCTTTGCCTACAATCAGGAAGATGTCATCAAAGATGTTTCCTGCAAAATCCCCCAGGGAAGCGTGACTGCCCTCGTTGGCCCGTCCGGTTCCGGTAAAAGCACGATTTCCAAACTGATTGCCCGGTTTTGGGATGTCCAGCAGGGAAAGATCACAGTGGGCGGAAAAGACATCAAGAGTATGGAGCCGGAAAGCCTCATGTCTTATATGTCCTTCGTGTTCCAGGATGTGACCCTGTTCAATGATACGGTTATGAACAATATCCGTCTTGGCAATCCAAACGCAACAGACGATCAGGTGATTGCTGCTGCTAAAGCCGCCTATTGTGATGAATTTGTCCGGGAGATGCCGGACGGGTATCAGACGGTCCTCGGTGAAAATGGCAGTACGCTTTCCGGTGGTGAGCGCCAGCGTATTTCCATCGCCCGCGCCTTGCTGAAAAACGCTCCCATTATTCTGCTTGACGAGGCAACAGCATCCCTTGACCCGGAGAATGAAGTCCTGGTTCAAAAGGCGATTGCCAAACTGGTGGAAGGTAAGACGGTTATTATGATTGCCCACCGCCTCCGTACAGTTGTGGATGCGGACCAGATCCTCGTTCTTGACAATGGCCGACTGGTAGAACATGGAACCCACGATGAGCTGATGAAGAAGAACGGTCTGTATCATAAGCTGTTCCATATTCAGCAGGAGAGCCTTGGCTGGGCTGTGTAAATCGGAGCTGAAGGAGGGGCATAGTTGAACGGAGTAGAAATGCTTTTAATTGCAGTTGGTCTTGCGATGGATGCTTTTGCCGTTTCTGTAGGCAAAGGATTAACTATTCAAGGACAATGTAAAAAAGCGTGTATTGTAACCGGCCTGTATTTTGGCGGCTTTCAGTCAATTATGCCCCTTCTCGGCTTTTTATGTGGGGAAACCGTAATTCAGTACATCGCGCCTATCTCTCGTATTCTGTCTTTCATTCTATTGACTCTGATAGGTTTGAATATGCTGAGAGAAACAATAAAAGAAACGTCCACATCGAACTCTGCATCGATTGCCGCAAAGGTAATGATCCCCGCTGCCATAGCAACAAGCATTGACGCATTTGCGGTAGGTATCACATTTGCGGCATTGAAAGTAAATGTAGCGATGGCTGTTTTGCTGATTGGCTGCACTGCATTTCTTTTTTCCGGTGTGGGAGTAAAAATCGGAAGTATATTTGGCGACCGCATGGAAAAGCAGGCAGGGATTATAGGTGGACTTATTCTTATCGCAATCGGGGTGAAAATCCTCGTTACTGGATAAGAGAAAGGACCATTGAAAAAATGGTAGATAAAGATACCACTATAAGAATTTTGAGGTATGCGAAAAACGGTTTTTTGCAAAACGGCTATCAGGGCACTTCCCTTGCGAACATTTGCGGACAGGCTGGAGTGACAACCGGCGCTTTATATCATCGCTTTCCAAGCAAGGATGCACTGTTTCGTGCTGTTGTTGAACCAGCATCCAATGAACTATTAGAAAAACTGATATGTCCCCAGGAAAATGTCAATGCTATTATTCCTGAACCATGCTTGACCTTTACCTATACCTACTGGGATGTGTTCAGGACGATTGTTCGATGTAAGGATGCCCCCTTCTATGCTGAATTTCGCACAATGCTATCCGAAACATTGTATCAACGATTATTACAGTGTAGAGGGGAACTATCTCGACAAGCGCATCTGCCATTCTTCTTGTCCAAAGCATATTTGGCTGGGTTCTTAGAAATTATCCGTTGCAACTACGATTTTGAAACAGCGCACAGAAGCATCCAGATAATGGATAAGTTTATGCTTCTTTAAGATTGGGGGAAAACCTTGAAACTCCGAGCGTCGGGAGAAGATTACCTGGAGGCTATCCTTGTTCTCCAAAGGCAAAAGGGCATGGTGCGCTCCGTGGATGTCGCCCGGCACCTGGAGGTCACAAAGCCCAGCGTCTGCAATGCGGTGGCGACCCTGCGGGACGGAGGCTTTCTTACGATGGACGAGGGCTATTTTCTGCATCTCACCGATGTGGGGCGAGAAGTGGCGGAGCAGATCTATGAAAAGCACCGCTTCTTTACCGACCGGCTGATCGAAGCCGGAGTAGACCCGGAAACAGCGGAACGGGACGCCTGCCGAATCGAGCATGTCATCAGCGACGAGAGTTTTCAGCGCCTCAAAGCGGCGTCTGAGCAAAAATCTTGAGCACAGCAAAAGAGAGGGGCCGTGCTTGCGGCCTCTCTCTTTTTGCGTAAAGGGGGATAAGCATCCGATGGAAGAAATTATCGTTATCCGAGCCGCTGACCCGGACGGCAGCGTGTTCAAGGCCGTCATGGATGCCCTTCAGGAGAAAAAGGCAGAGGTCATCGACATCGCTGCTCCTGCTCCCTCTGTACTGTTCCTCGGCGAATTGGAAATCCGCCCCGCTTACCGGCAAGTCCTTCTGGCGGGAAAGGAAATCCGCCTCAACCACGGGGAATATGCCATGCTCTACTGTATGGCTAAGACACCTGGCTGCGTCTACACCAGAGAACAACTTTATGCGGCGGCCTGGGACGAGATATATCCCTATGGGACAAATACCGTGGAAAACACCATTTTCCGGCTACGACAGAAAATAGAGGCAGATCCAAAACATCCGGTTTACATCAAAACTGTATTTGGAGTGGGATACAAGGTGGATAAGCCTCCCAAACGGCCATAAACAGCGCAGGACAACGGGTTTTCCTTTGTCCTTGCGTTGTTTTTATTCCACTTGTTTTCCATTTATTCAGATCATAAAAGTATTTATTAAATCTTTGTGATATTCACCTCGTACAATACAATTATCGGCATTTACCTTCTCATTCTGACAATATAACAACGAAATTGGAGGAGGGATTGTATGAGGTATAGTAAAATCCATCACAGGCGTGTGAAAGCAGATAGAATTTACATCAGGCGGTCCTACTCCGGCTCTCGGAGTAAGCCCGCCTGATTTTTTCGACAAAAAGCGGCAAAAACCGCTGTATATACACTGACGCATAGAGAGGATAAGGAGGATGGCACAAAATGGCTGTGGCCATGCGTGCCAAGAAAATCCGCTATCAATTTGCGCCACCACACATAGTCTTTTGCGTCAAAAATCTCTATTGCTGGAATTGGCATGATGGATCTCTTTCACAAGAGTTTGGGCTATTGTCTGCCAGAAACACTCCATTTTGCGGATTTCTTGGCACACTGTATAGAGAACCGTCGGCATGGATGTCCCGATGTCAAACCGGCTGTCTGTATTCTGCGGCCCGGCAACCATTCAGATGCCGGGGACCTCCCTGGTATCAAAGTTTTCCCATAAACTTTGATACAGAGGAGGAAACCGCCGTGAAATTTTGGAACAGCGGAAAAGGAGAATCTAATATCCTGCAAAATCAGTTTACCCGGTATCTGAAGACCTCCATCCAACGAAAGAAAGTGGACCTCTTCCGTGCGAGGAGCAAGGTCTACGACCACGAGTGCTTTGACGACTCCTGGCAGGACATCCCCGGCCTGATCACGGTGGACGTCTACTTCAATTCTCCCGCCCAGTTTGATACCATCGGGTTGGAGCAGATCCTCCGCCAGATCGAGAAACGGGACCGCTACATCTTCTACGCTCATGTTCTGGACGAGCGGACGTTCACCGAGTTGGCCGCTGAGCTTGGCCTGACTTACAAGGGCGTGACCGCCGCTTACTACCGGGTGATCCACAAAATCAGAGACGCATTGCGAGGTGACGAGTATGAATTTTAAGGAGTTGTTACTCCGGGCACAGGCGGAGGATCAGCAAGCGAAAGAGAAACTTCTGTCGCTCTACCAGCCCCTTCTGATGAAGGAGGCGGTCGTCAATGGGGTTTTCGATGAAGACGTGTACCAAGAATTGTGTATCACGCTTCTGACCTGCATCAAGCGGTTCAAGGTTTAGTGTTGGAATGTCAAGCGGAGGGGCCGGGAAAGTCTCGGCCCTTCCGCATGGCACTTCAGCAAATGCAGGCAAAAAGCCGGGCCAAGGGGATTTCCCCTTGGCCCGGCTGCTGTACGGAGCGGCACAACGCCGCACTATGATTTGCTTATCACTTTTCCTCGCTTTCTTTCACATAGAAGTGAACATACAGGTTGTAGTCCCGCTTTCTGGTAATGAGCCGCAGCCACACATGGAACCGCTCGGTATCACAATAGAGGTTGCATTCGGTGGGATCAGCGGTCGGCTCCGCGTAGATCCGGCACATCCGGCGCATGGTGTTCAGAGAGGCCATCTCCGGCAGGGCAAACAGGGCATCCATAAACTGGTCGATCTCTGCGACCCGCTCCGGCGTTTTTAATTCCTCGTACACCGTGAACCAGGTTGTCCACCATTTCCGGCCATCATAATCGGAGCGGGAGTAGGCAAGCTCCGTCCTGGGGGATTTGCGGCCCATCTGGTCTTCCGTGGCATCCAGATAAATCTGATCGAATGAGCAGAGCGGTTTAAGCAGCCAAGCGTCATCATCCGCCGGCGCCTTCAGACGCTGATTTTCCACCGCATCCCAGAGAATAAACCGCTTTGGGAAGCCAATCGCATCGCACAGGGCCTCGTCTGTTCCACAGGCGTCGCAGATGTAGACATCCGCGTGCCGGCTGAGGGCATTCTGGGCGAGGACAGGGGCAAGCGGCTGGCCGCAGCGCAGGCAGAGCGGCGGCTTTGTGGCGTCCGGGCTGAACCGTGTGCGGTCAATGGCCCAGGTGTTCAGCAACTCCAGTTTCGGATAAATTCGGATCTCTTTCATTCAGAAAATCTCCCTTCAAAATACAATTTTTCGTTCATGCGATCATCTGCTCGCCCCAGCGGATATTTAGATGGCCCTTTTCGTCCACCTCCCGGCGCATGAGCAGGGACAGCAGGTTGTAGTCAATCCCAAACCGCTCATAGATCTCGTCCAGGTTGGTGTCCTGGCCGCGCATGAACAGATTGATCTTCTCCTTTGCCACCACCATCTGCATGAGGTTGGACTCCAGGCTCCCCGCGTAGGTGAGGAAGTAAATGTCCTTATACTCCGTGGATGTATAGCGGATAAAGCGCATATAGAACTGGCTCATGCCGGAGTTGTTGTAGTGAAGCTCCGGGATGATGATTTTGTTCACGAAATCGAAATTGACGCTGGAGGGCAGGCTCTGCTGGGTGCAGAGCAGGATGCCGTTCCCACTCTCCCGCAGGGTCTTGCGGAGCGCCCGCCGCTTGGCAAAGGAGGTGGTCGAGCCGGTCACCAGGAACAGCGGCCGGTCCGGCATGGCCTCCTGGATGGCCTCAGCGTAGGCGTCCAGCACAACTTTGTGGCGAACGCCGATTGCCACGATCTCGTTCTCCCACCGCTGGGCCATTTCTACGGCTTTGCGGATCTTCACTGGCGTGCCGCCCTGGTACTCCGCCAGGGTGTTGGGGGCGGCGCTCACCCGGAGCAACAGGGTGATCTGCTGCATCAGTTTGAGCATGGCGTCCTTCCTGTGGTTGCCGGTGGACGCGAAGTAATTGCGCCACAGCCTGTCGAATTCTTTGATGACTTGTTCATATACGGCGCGTTCCTCCAGGGAAAACTTCACCGGCACCTGATGGATGCGCCGGATGTCTTTGCCGGTCACCTCCTCGAAGGTTCGCGTGATCACGGTCTTGGCGAGGATCGCGTCCAGCTCCGCCGCATTGTAGATGTCCTGCGTCCGCTCGCTCACCCCAAACACAGTGGGCTTGTCTGGCAGATGGCAGGAGGAGAACAGCGCATACCCTTTCTTATAGGCAGGGATCGGCTTTCCATAGTAGGCGTTGTCCCCCTTCTCATAGACCCGGCCGGCCTCGCTGTCGTAGTGATAGACCCTTTTGCACCAGCAGATCATGTTGATGGAGTTGTTGTAGAGCAGTTCCTGCTGGGGTGCGAACTCCACGATGTTGTTCCGGGTACTGGTGCCGGTGGTCAGCAACTTGGCGCGGCAGCGCCGGAAGCAGTCCAGGGCGGCCTTTGTCCGCACCGCGTAGGGATTGGAGATCTCGTCGCTCTCGTCCAGCACCAGCTGGATCTTATTGCCGTGGAGCTTCACCCATTTTTTGATCTGCCTGCGGTACTTGGACATCTGATTGAGGGTCATCAGGACAAAATCCCCTGGACGGATGCGCTCCAGATCCTTCAGCCGCTCCACGAACACATAGGACAGGCTGTAGTTTTTCAGCACCACATCCCAGTTGTTGCGGATGGAAATGGCTGAGGAAATGACCCAGGTGCTGTGAAGCCCCTGCTGTTCCATGCGGTACATCCCTGTGGCGATGGCCGCCAGCGTTTTCCCGCTGCCCTGCTCCCATTGGAGAAGGCCATATCGCTTCTGCAGAATACGGTTGATGTCCTGCCGCTGGAGGTCGTTGAGCTGGATTACCTCTTCATTCTCCATGTCCCAGAGGGTAAATTCCTGCAGCCATGTGGCGATGTTCGGATCTTCCGGCATCTCACGGAAGGACTGGCTCTGACGGTCATACTCCCGCCGCCGGCGTCGGAGGAAACGCTCATAGCCGGGAAAACGTCCCGGCTCGTTGTCCAGCACGGCCTGATAGATGGGGACAGGCTCCTTCTGCTCCGGCCGTATCTGCCGGCTCGCTTTCGGGCTGTATGCCTTGTACTGGAACTGGTCGTTCTGTTTGACCAGAGCGATGACGTCCCGCGTCGGCCTTTTGTTCTGCCGGGTCAGGGCGCCACGCAGATAGGCCAGCACCTTTGCCTCGGTCAGCCGCGTGCGTTCCCACTCCTTATAATCCATGTTGTCCGGCTTTTGCTCAGTGTAGAAACGGTGCAGGTATTCACAGCATTTCGTGTATCGGTCCCGCACCGCCGGGTGCGCCTTGATCTGATAGAGCAGTTTCTGTGTCTCATAGGTGAACCCCACGGAGGTCTGTTTCATCCGGGCAAGCTCCAGCAGCACATGGGAACGGTTTTTCTCCAGCTCCGATTTTGGAAGCATCAGCACCCGCTCATACAACCGTTTCGCTTCAGATTCCGGGTCGAAACCGTCGGCAAGAGCATATAGGGTGCTGGTGGTGTAGCGGCGGGCCGTCCAGTCCTTCAGGTCGCTTCTCTTCTGCCAGAACTGCAGTTTTGTGGGGAAACTTGCGACTCCCAAGGCCGAGAAGGCGTCCTCCGGCAGGGCGATCTGGCCGAGGAAACTGAACCGCGCCTCCATCTCACGAATCATGGCCTTGTCCGTAAAATCGTCCGCCAGGAAGGAGCAGGGCGTGACCAGGGCCAGGATGCCCAGGGGCTTGAGTACCTGGGCGGCTTTGATACAGTAATAGAGCTGGGAGAGGCATTCCCCGTCCTCCGCATACCATTTGAGGTTGAAGGGCGGGTTGCCGACCACATAGTCAAAGCGAAGGTCCGGCCTATAGGCGCGGATGTCGGTCAGTTCCAGACGTGCGCCGGGATAGAGGTAGTGGGCCACCTTATAGGCCCTGGCGTCCAACTCACAGCCATAGCAGTTGGTCTCCACAGGCATGAAATTGAAGAAACTGCCCTTCCCGCAGGTGAGGTCGGCCACCACATCGCTGATGGAAGGACGCAGGCTCTCCGCCACCAGTTGGCAAATGGCCGGGGGCGTGAAGAATTGCCCGTTCTCGATCTCTTTTTTCTTCTCACTGTAGGCGTAATAGCTGTCGAAGTCGGCCCGCTCCAGACCGTGCAGGCCGCCCTCTCCGGTGTATGCGTTGTAAATGTCCTCGCTGGTGATGCCGGCCTGTTCCACGCTGTTGCTGTCAATGAGATAGAGGACTTTCTCGTTGAGGGTCTTGCGCTGTTCACGGGTCAAGTTCATCTCTTGCTGTGCATATTTCATTCGATGTCTCACCTCTTTTTTTCGCACGACCTGTCACGGGACAAGGCCGAGGTATTTGGCCGTAAACTCCGCAGCGTCGGTCTCCGTGGCAAAGCGGATGTCCACACGGCCGTTTTTGAACATCTTCAGTCCTTTTACCTTTTTGCAGGTAGAGAACTCGTGTTCATTGCTGGGGCTTCGGTTATACCCAAGCAGTTCGGAAAGGCCCAGAGGATAGAGATTGAATACCCCGGTCTCATAGTGGGCGACGCCCCGCAAAATGTCTTTTGTTTTATCCTCCAGCGTCCATTCGTCCTGCCAGCTGTAGTGGTGATTCGTGCAGAAGTAGCCGTTGAAGGTAATGAGGGCTTTCTTCCGCTCATACTCCGGCCTGTTTTTATATAAGTTCCATGACGCTTTGTGACATTTCTCCGCCAGTTCGTGGAATGCCTGTTCGGCAAAGCTACGCCCATCCAGCAGGAGGATAATCTGATCCACCACGTCCTCATAACGGATCTTGGCTGCCTGTAGTTTTTTGTGGTATGCGTCATGGGCCTCTTTGTTCTCATACATCTTGAGATCCGGCCTCTGGGGAAGCAGATTGTCGGCCAGATGGTCGGCAGACACGGATACATGATAGGTCGAATTGAAGTAGTGGACGATGTTATAGATGACCGCCCAGTGCAGATGCTCCAGGTGCTTGTTGATCTGCCGCTGGGAGATCTCAGGGCCGTCTCGGGAAGAGAGATAGGAGGTGTCCGAGCCGCCCAGCAATTCCTTTTGCGTATTTTCCATGTCCGCCCAGAAAAAGGCCAGCTCCTGGAAAGACTGTACCGCGGCGTCATAGGCCGCCTGATGCGCCTCACAAAAGGCTTTGTCCTCCGGCGTGATACGGACGTCCGCCTTTATAGTGACTGTTTCAAACTTATCCAACAGGTTCAGCATCTTTGATCCTCCAAATATAGAAATAACCCGGAGGAACACGTTGTAGGCGCATTCCTCCGGGCTTGGTATATGCTTGCCGCGTTCGCGGCGGGCCATCAGGTCAAATCTTCGCTACCGTCATCCTCCGCGGCGGTCAGCGTCTTGTAGGCGTAGCAGCAGTCGCTCCTGATCACATCTACATAGACGTCAGGCTCGCCGCCGAAGTCATAGTCGATCTGGGCCTCCTGGTCCATCCGGCGGAATTTCCGCTGGATCTCTGGTGAGAACCCCGCGAGGACAGACTCCGGGAGCAGCACTACGCCAGGATCGCTTAGATAATCCATCAGTACCTGATAGTCCTTTCCAGGGACGATCTTCAAAATTGACATAAATTTCCTCCGCTGTAGGTCAACAGTATACGGGCTCTTTGCCTCGTTCCACCGTTTCGCCCTGGAAACAGTAGCCGCAGTATTCCCAGACGCCGGAGGCGTCCAGGCACCGCTTGAAGGTGGCATAGGTCGCACGCCAATGGCCGGTCTGCGGGTCCAGACGGTGGGAATGCGGTGTACCCATCTGGGAACACCGCCCGGTCATGCAGGCCGGGGGCATACAGTTCATCGCGTCATCCACAACGGCCTGCTCCACAAAGTCGCCGGGCCTGGCCGTCTCATAAGAAAATGTGTCCTGCGTCAATACTTCTTTCCCTTGATAAACCATTCAGCACTCCATTTCTCACGCGGCCCGGTCCAGACGCCCAAAGAGACGCTCCAGTTCTTCCGCGGCACGGGTCTGATCTCCGCAGTGAATGGTCTTGGTCGTTCCACGGCCAGACATCGGGGCGCAGGAAATCACCACCGAGCCGCCGGCGTGCGTGATGCACACCCGCTGCATCGTGGCCTGGTCCTCGATCAGAAGCAGGAGCCTTGCCCGGCCATCAGCACCCCTGGGCTGACGCCACCCGCTGAAATCTGTGAAGCGGACGCCCGGAGTAGAGCGCCACCGGCGCTCCAGAGCCTTGTATATCTCACGGTACTCCATTCCCAAGTTCCCTCCTTCAGTCCCGAAATGTCAGCACGACGCCGCCGATGTAATAGGTCTGCTCCGGCTTTGCCACACGCAGAAACCGCTCAAAGGGGATCGGCGCCTGCTTCTCCAGCGAAATGTAATACGCCTGTGGTCCAGCAACCGCGTGCTTCAAATCGATTTGGAGATTGTCCAGCAGGCGGTCATCCCGCTCAAAGACTTCCGGCGTCACGGCAGAGAGCGCCTGCACGGCGCTTAGGAACGCAGGATACTTTGGGGCCAGAACCTTATGCGCGGCATCCGGCTCCAGAGCGAAGCGCCTGGAACCCCACACCTTCAAAAGGCCGGCCTTGTGCGCCCACAGCAGGAACCGCTGGATCTCCACATCAGACTGTTCCGCCTTCTCATAGCGTCCGTCTGCCGGACACTTCAAACAGTGGCAAGGCTCGATTTCATTCTCCTTCACCTGAAATACAAGGTGACGCATATTCATATTCCTCCTGACAAATTTGTTATTGGCCGCCGGCAGACTCTTCCCAGGGCAGTGTGCCATCCGGCAGGCAGATGGAAAACAGGCTCCACCGGCCGCAGCACGGGCAGGCGATCTGGCCCCGCCACGCCCGGTCGATCTGCTCCTGGGTGACCTCGCCCGGCTTACCGCAGCAGGCGTTGAACACGGTGACGATATGGGCCTGCTCCAACACTCGTGGGCGGTACTTGCGGTTGAATGGGATATAGTCCACCCACTCCGGCCAGTCCTGGAGGCTCATGCTGTATTTGTGCAATGCCTCCAGGCGAAGCTGACTTGCTGAAACCTTAGTATAATTGTGCGTCCGCTCCCATTCAGTGAGCGCATCAACCAGCCACTGTTCTCCGCGGCGCTGTGCTACGGCCTCCGCTATCTGGCGCCATAGACTGGTCTTGATGTCACCCAAGTCCGTAATCACGCCGGTCCGATAGCTGTAGGTCCGATCCCGCCCGCTCCCGGATGAAATAGCGATCCCGGTAGATGAATGCCAGCGAATATCCTCCAGGCGGAGCGAGTCGAGGTCAATTCCCGACAGAGAATCAATCTGCTTTGGCATCCTTTTGCCCTTTCTCAGCGGCGACGCTCCCAGCCGGCGGGGCGGAGAGGCCAGCCGCCAGCATGGTTGACGCACAGCGGAATCCGGCGGCAAACGCCTGTTCCGACTGCCGGATAGACCGGGCATCCAGCAGATCCCGGTAAGTCTCGATCTGCTCCCACACGCTCTCAGGCAGGGCCGCCCGGAGAGTTTCCTGGAACCGGGAGATCTCCCGGTTGCTGTCCGCAATCTCCTGGGTTTCCGGCACGTCCGAGGGGTCAAAATTGCCGTGATACAGCTCCGTCAGAAAACCGGGCGGAACCTCCGGCTGAACCAGAAAGGCCGGCCGGGGAGCGTTCAGGGCCTGGGCGATCTGCGACAGGACCTGGATCAGCTTCGGGAGCTGGCCCTGGAAAAAGGTCTTTCCCATCACAGTCTCATGGAAATTCAAGTCTGTTCACCCTCCTTCCCGGTATCAGCGGCAGCCATCTTCCTCGCATACTCCGCCTCCAGTTCCTTCTGCGGAGTATAGCGGTGGATGTTTTGATTGACATAGCGGGAGCCGTGATACATAAGGATGCCGCACAGCTCGCCCATCTTACGACAGGCATCCAGGCTGGTGTCCAATGTTTTGAAGGTGGCGAGGCTGGTTTTCCGGCAGTCGGAGCCGTCAAACTTCCCCTCCAGGTACACATCCACATAGATGCCCTCGCTTGAGCCGAACATGATGGCCGGGACAATATCGAACTGATAGTCTGTCAGGTATGTGTCCCGATCAGAGAAATTAGGCTCACTGGGGTTCGGTAGGTAGTAATCCAGGATCGGCTCGATCCCAGAGATGCTTCCATCCGCCCTCGCCCGCTCCAAAATTGCCTCCAGCAGTGTGCTTTTTCGGTCACGCCGGGGCCGGGTATAGGGTTCCTCCCGATGATGTTCGTCGAGCCAGTCCCAGACCGCCTTCTGATCTTCCCAATGGAACAGGGAGAGGAACTGCTTGTTATAGTCGGCCAGGGACAGATCATCCTGCCGCTGATACCAGGCGGTTCGCCCCGAAAAGTAACCTGTGGCATACCTCCCGGTCTCCTGGTTTCCTGCGGAAAAGGGGCGGTAGCGCCGCATCTGGTTGTAGATGTATTCCAGCAGATCGTCCCCGGTCAGCTCACCGGGAATGGAAACGCCGGAGCGCATTCGTCCCCGGCACCGGATACACCAGCCCATCAGGTACAGGAACCTGTCTGACTCCGGCTGATCGAGCCGGCCATACTGAAGCCACCAGCCATCAGGCAGGAAGGCTTCCACATAGAGGTCAGATCGTTGTGCGAAGGTATCTTCCTTCTTTTCGCATCTGCACCACCCGTCCGGGGAACTATTCTGAATGTTATGGTTCATTTGTCATACTCCATTCTTTTATCACTGTGTTGGGGTCAGCCGGCCTTGCAGTATGCCATCGCCGCATTCCGGCGCAGGGCGTCTTCACAGGAACCGGGCGCCATTACAATACGCCAGTGGTCCGCATCCAGCTGGGCGTCCCGGATCTTTCGTAGCAGGTCTACTTTCCCGCAGATGGCGGCGGCCTGCCAGCGATGGCGCCGGCGGCCTGTCGGACAGGGGACACGGTGTTCCAGTACATACATCCCAATCACCGCTCCTTCCGTCCGTTTTGGCGGAGGTGGTCCAGCAGTTCCCGGTGGTTTCGCTCATACTGCTCCGGGAAGGGCCGCTCCAGGTCGTAGTTGTAGTAGCGGTAGAACAGGAGCGGGAACAGCCATTCCCGCCGCTTTTCCGAGCTGGCACCGCGCAGGAGCCGGCCCAGCTCAGCGGTGTAACCGGCTTCTTTTTCAAGAAAGGCCCGGTCCTCGTTGGAGAAATTCCGCCACATCCAATCCTGGACGCAGACGGTTCCGGCGGAGAAGTGCGCGGCATTGCTATCTACACACTGAGCATACCGGAACTTTTCTCCCGATCCACCCGGGAATGCCGAAAACGGGTAGAGCCTGCATACACGGGGGCGGGCGCGATATATTGTGCAGCGGCGCTCCTTCAGGAACACGCAGGCATGATCCGCCCCCACCGTGTTCATCAGAAAAATGGGGATTCCCTCCGCCAGCATGGAGACATGGGCGTACTTGGCGTAGACATCCTCGATTTCGGCTACTGCCCCGGATGCCCGTAGGTGCCGTCCCAGACGGTAGGCATCCGGCGGCTCCAGCATCAACTGACCCTCAAGGCCCCGGCAGCAGTCGCCGCAGAGCCGGCATTGGAAGGAAACCTGGTCTTTAAGGGAAAGCGGTTTTGTCAATGTTCCCATCAATTTTTCCTCCACAAAAAGAAAAAGGGGCGCATTGTAGAAACATGGTGTTCTGCAATGCGCCCCTGCCTAATGGCGGCTATGAGCCGTTAAAATCGGACACGTCCCCTTTTAGGCGGCCGCCAAGACCGGCATCGTCGGGTTTGCCGCCATCTGCGGGGTAGGGTCCAAGAGCAGCGTGTAGTGGGTATTCAGCGTCTCAAACTGCATCACTTCCGGGGCATCATAGTGGATCGCCACGACGGTGGAAGTGCGGATCAACTGCCCCCGATGAAAAATCAAGGCGCAGGCGCCGATTTGGAGGGGATACACCAGCACGCCATGCATGGTGGTACTTTTCTTTTCCGTCATTTCAAAAACTCCCTTCTTGATTTCATGTGTCGTTGGTTGTAAGAGCCAAATAGACCCGGTAAAGTTCCTTGAGCAGTTTTCGGACGCGCTTGGGGCTGACTCCCTGTGCAAGAGCGGCCTCCGCGATGGAATAGCCCTGCAGTCGGAGCCGGGCGACAGTATACTGCTCTTGGCTGGAAACGGCGGCCAAGTCATGCAGTATGAGGTCGCCCTCCAGGTCATCCCAGGCATCTGCGGCCACGGGGTAGTTCTCGGCATAGGCGCGTTCCGTAGCCTTCCGCCGCTCCTCTGAGCGGTGGAAGGCCGCGATGCTCTGGCGCATCGCACGCCAGGCAATCGTGGAGAACGCGTATTTTCGCAGATGCGGTTCCGTGAGGTACCGCTTGACTGCCCGGAGGTAGCCAAAAGCCGCTATGTCGTAATAGTCTCCGTGGTACAGCCCCTTTTCACTGAGGTATGTATAAATCAGATTGTGCTGTTCCGCGGCAAAGCGGCGCTCTTCCGATGACAAAACCTCTGAAGTGAGAGCGGGGGCCTGCTGCTCCGGCAGGGAAACTTTCCGCCCGGTATTCCGTGCGATTCGGGGCAAGTCAAGCGGGCAGGAGATCCCGCTCGCCGTCGATCACGCCGCCGATGGCAAAGTGGTCGCCATTGTCGGGCATCACCCTGGAAGCCGAGACTCTTTCGACGCCGTCGCCGGCCTGAGCCTCATTCTGACTGGCACGCTCCGAGAGGGTCTGCTTAATCTGGTCGCGGAAGGAATCGGCATAGGCACAGACCTGGGCCAGTTCCTCACCCTCGAAGTCACGCAGCTTCTTGAAGGTCGCCACACTGTAGGTGAACCCATTGCTGGAGCCCTTCCGAAGCCCGATCTGCACCAGGCCGGAGCAGACGCGGCGGCCGCGGAGCAGGAACGCCGAGTTCACGAAGGTCGTGAACGGGCGGATGCTCGTGGGCGGCAGGGAGAGCTGGATCGGCATCATTTCGCCGCTGCGAAGCAGGTACAGCACCCGCATATTCTTGCAGGCTTTGCCGCCGCCGTTGGGGTCGCTTCCAAATTTGTTGTAGTCGCAGGCTTCACAGATCCCGCCGGGGTCGCCATAGCCCACCTTGCCATCTACCGACTGGCACTGGGGCGGCGTGTTGTCATCATACTCGCTCCCCGCCGGCCAGTAGGAGTTGGCGGAGTGGTTAAAGAGGATCACGCCCTCCAGCGTCTGCACATAGTCCGGATTCTCCGGGTCCTCACCGGGCAGTTCAAACTGCAGCACACCGCCGCCGGGGATCTTCGCCCGCTGGAAGGACAACTGCAGGCCGTCCATATCGTCGGCCAGTTCCGCGCTGGAAAACTTGCTGTCCGACACCTTGGGGATGATGAAAGAAGTGCGCTCGGCGAGAGCCTCATTGACCATCGTATTATTCATAAAAAAACCTCCTAAAAAATCTGAATCAAAATGACTTTGGTGTTACGCAGCCAGTGTGACCGGCTGCATCTGATTGATCGCCTGGAACAACTTGGGGGACATGGTCATCACCTGATAGCCGATCTCCTCCAGCTTGCTGGCCCGGTCATAGTTCTCCACATCCTGGCTGTACCGGGTCACGGCGTTGGCCAGGCCGTAGAGGGTCAGGTCGCCGCCCTCGATCAGGTGCTGAAGGACGCCGGCGCTTTCCGCCTCGGTGATCTTAAAATTGGAACTGGCCAGCTTGACCACATTGGGGATGTCTGCGGTGTTCAGCTTGGCGTCCTTGCTCTCCCGCATCTTGTCCAGGACTGCGGCGAACTTGGCTTCATCCACCGCCGCCCGAACCGTGTCCTGCAGTTTGAGAACAAAAGCCTGATCGTCAGCGTCCAGCGTTTCCTGGGAGTAGATCTGAAAATCATCATCGGTGCTGGCGATCCGTCCCACATGGTAACGGCGGGCCTTGGCATCATTGACCACCATGCCGTTGGAACATACCAGACGGTAGATCAATGGCTGCACGCACACGGAGCCGTGTCCCGTCTCGCTGTTGGTGATGATGACGCCGCCCTGGACAACATCCCCAGGCACGACCTCTGCAGTAAGGCGGGGATTGACGGCCTTGATATACATATAGTCTTCGGTCAATTCACAGGACGCATAGATGACATCCTTCATTTCCCCGATGATGGGAAGGGTGATGGTGGCGATGTCCAGGTTGTCGATGCGCCGGTAGCGGTTGCTCAAAAAGGCGCGGGCACGGCCATCCATTGTACGGATCATGCGCTGCTCCGGTTTTTGCTGGAACCAGCGGTTGACATTATAGGCCAGCAGTTCCGCATCCTCTCCGAGCATCCGCCGGTAGTACTTCCTGGGGATCTCCAGATAATCGCCAATCTGCTGATGGGCTGTACTCTGGATGTCCAAGGGATCGACCAGCTCACTGCCGTCCGCATCCCGCAGGTGGAGCATGGGCTGACCGTCCCACACCTCCATGACAAGGCTCCCGGTGTTCACCAGGTAGTCCTCTTTGGCCTTGCTCTGGCGCATGATCTCGACGGCCATCTCTTGAATTGTCCGTCCGGTTTTCATTGCATTTCCACGCTCCTTTCCATGGTCACCAGGCCACGGAAACGCAGTTGGCCTCTACGGTCGCAGCCAGGCCTTCCTGCTCCAGAACCTTCGCCAGCTGCGGCCAGTAGACCTTGGCCGGGAAGTTGCTGAAGGTGCTCTGGATCGTTTCCTCATTTGCCCCGTCGAGAGAAGTGCAGATGCTCCCGTCCTCTTTGAGCGCGAGATGCTTATAGCCTCTGGAGTTCAGGTCGGCGATCAGCATCTCCAGGGTTTCGCGGCCCTGCTGGTCGTACCAGATCCGGGGGTCCAACGGCATTCCGGGGGAAGCCGGCGGTTCTCCGTCAGGCATCTGTTCCGCCATGAGGCGAACCAGGGAACAGGAGAGGCTACCCTGCTGATCCAGTTCTACATCCGCATAGTCGTAATCATCCACGCCATAGAGCCGGATGCGCCCGATCCCACCCTGGACCGCCAGGAGTGCGGGATTTCGGGTAACCCATTCCCAGCGGGCATTCGGATGGGAGGATTTCAGATATGCGGAGATTCGGTAATTGACATGGCGCAGCAGGGTTTGGGCCACATCGACAGGGACATTTGCGGCATCCAGTTCTGACCGGACACTCTGCGTTTCATTTGCCATCTGGCGCCGGACATAGCCAGTGCGCCACCGGGGCAGGCCAAGTGTCAGAACGGCCCAAACGCCCCACACGGCAAAGGCCAGCAGGATCATCGGATAGAAAGCCGGCCCGCGGACAAGGGCCACGATGCCGACGATCACACCGATCAGGACGGAAATGCTCCCCCAGAGGGAAGTCTGTCGTTTCACAGTTCATACCACCTTTCATTTTTCTCGGAAAACAAAAAAAGAGGCACGATACCCAATGTTCAGAATGTCTCTGAATCATTTAAGTATCGTGCCTCTTGCGTACCCGGAGCTTCACTCCGGAAGTTCCTCCCGCTCACCGTCGATGATGTCGGCAGTGGGCGGTTCTGCTGCGGGCGCCTCCATTGCGCCGGTTTGAGATGCAGGTTCTTGCCTGGATCGTCCTGTGCCGGGAAGAAACCCCCAGTCTTTCAGTGTGAGCTTCAGGCGCTTGTCCTTGGTGACGCCGTCTTTTCTGGTGTAATCGGATAACTCCAGAAAACCGGATACCCAAATCGTGCTTCCCTTTGCCACACTGCATTTTACCAGTTGATGTGCCAGATGCCCCCACGCCCACACCTGAATGAATTGGGTGCGTGCGGCCTCCCCGAATCCAAAGTGTTCGGCCAGGGAAAACATCACATAGGGGTTGTTCTTCAAGCTGGTTTTCAGTTCAAGACCAGTGGTGACCCGGCCAAAAACAATCGCTTGGGCCATAACACTCCTTTCCGCCTGACGGCTTTACTAAATATATATAAAAAGCACCAGGGAGCAGACACACCCCTCAAAAGGGCGCAGTCGTTCCGCTGGCACTCACGTACAAACCTGACAACGTGTGCAATGCGAGACCTCTCGCTCATAGGCTGTTTCATAGCCTACCCTCAAAATGAGGAGCGCACAAAGAATCAATTACAATGGTAGTGTACCACTATATATTGATTTTGTCAAGCGTTATTATACTATATATAGTATGCCGCGGCTGAATTTTCTACAAGAATTTGTGTCTCTGATATGGGTGCAGGAAATTACCGGCGAACAAAAAGACCGACCGGGCAGATGCCGGAGAATCCGGCATTGGAGATATACCAGCAGGCCGGGCCCGCGACATCCCAGCATACTTCCAGGGTGACGTCGTGCCACCCGTCTGGGAAGAGGGCTGTAAAACTCTCCCCGGCATGGATGCCGCGTCCATTTACCCGGAGCCGAGGGTGTGGGTCCTGGTCACTGGGGTCAGGAAGCGTGATTTGGCTGACTTTTTCATATGCCCGAGGTTTGTCCATAAGGATACTCCTTTCCCGCCGGTATGCCGTAATTCCGCCTCAATGCCTTTCTGTATGGAAAACACATCAGTGCGGTTCAGATTTCTGCACGGCATCCTCAGCATCTTTGTCTATGTGGTACTCACCCAGATCCTCAAGGGCTAAAAACTGGCTGTCCATAAGCGCCTGCCTGGGGAACGCCTGGCCGCCGGACAAGCCGGGGACCAGGCGGAAGTAAAGCTGGTAGCGGTTCCCGATCCGAAGAGCGATGCGCTTATCCAACGCCACCTCATATTCCGTTCCGTCGGTCAAGAGCATCCGAACCGTCCGGCTCCGTCTCAGGCCGGCGTGTCCCAGGCCGACGCAGATGCCTGTGATGACTTCATAGTTTCCGCCTGCCGCTGTCCGGTAAAAGGCCATGCAGCGCAGGGCGACACAAGCCGCCAGCAGGGTGCTGATGATCAACAGGGGCCGGTCCTCCAGCGCGAGAAAGACCGTGATTCCTACGGTAAGGAAGGCCGCGCCCGCCGCCCAGGACAAGAGCCATTTGCGCTGAAGGGCGGCGGGCCAGTCTCTGAACTGCCGCATCGCCTATACCCTCTCAAAAATGATCTGTTTGCCCAGACACAGGTTCGCTACCGCCAGGGTGACAGATGTGCGGCTGTCCGCGCTGAGCATCAGATAGCGGATATTATCGCTGGTCGTATCGACGTCATCGTACAGAGCGTCTATGACCCGCTCGCCGGAGGAGAGGTCAAAGATCCCCAGTTCTACGCATTTGACCAACTCCGCAGTGGATAGTAGCGCCTGTCTGGACAGCGCCAAAATCCGATTCTCGCATTCATCCATCTTCCGCCGCTGAAACAGGTTCTTTGTGGTGGAGAACGGTACGCCGCCCAGAAATGTCAGTTTTGCGAAGGTGGCGACGCGAAGAAGCAGGCTCTCTGAAATCGGCACCACATACAATCCGCCGAGCAAATCATACAGGGCCTCCAGGTCATCCTCACCGCTACCGGAGGCCACCAGCCCACGCACCTCCAGATGGCGCAGACAGTTTTCCAGGGTGCGCGGCTCCAGCAGATGCAGTTCCCTTGCCAGCAAATCATACTTTCGCTCCAGCTGGCGGAAATCGGACAGGCGCCAAGTCAGCGCCGTCCACACGGCCATTTCCTGGAGGTCCAGAAGATATTCCTGCTGATTGACATAGACCACGGGATATGTATTCCCATCCGCATCATGCCGCTTGGTGAACCGGCCAACCGCCGTGTAATATGTCCGTTTGTCCATAATAAGGTTCTCCTTTCCTGGTTACTATTTTCTACGAATCTCAAGCCCCTTTTTCAAATCCCATTTGGGAGAGCAGATCTGCGGAGATCGCATCCTGCCGGAACTTTTCCGCCGCACGAGCGATCCACGCGCCCACATGATTCGGCTTCGTATGGTACAGCCGGGCAATATCGGCGCCGCTGTAGCCTTTGATCTTCAGCTCCAGCGCCTCAACGCCCAATTTGGCGACCCCGCTGTAGTGTCGCTTCCCATGTTCCAGCAGTTGCGCGACATAGATGGCTGAAACCCACTGTTCTGAATCGTCCTGCGCGACCTCTGCCTCTCTGACGGGAGGCGGCCGGTCTTCACAGGGCGGCGTATCCAAAGAGCAGGTCGGCACATTTTTCAGCTGCGCCGCAATGCGGCGGCAATGGTCCAGTAGGTGATTGCGGATGACCGTGATGGCATAGGTTTTGAACTGCGCGCCGCCGGGACGGTAAGTGGCGGCGGCATAACATAGGGCCAAGGCCCCCTCCTGGTGCAGATCGTCATAGGCTAAACCGCAGATCTCCTCTTTGACATCGATGTACTTCCAAATCGTCCAATGGATCAGTGAAATATTCTGCTCTACCAGATGCTGCTGTTCCCTGGTGAGGGGGTGATCGAATTTCACTGGACACACCTCCCTAAGCAGCCCGGCGCTGGGCGCCGAGGAACTTTTCACACAGGTCAATGACCAGTTGACAGCGGCCCTCGGAAAACTTGGCAATATGGGCCTCGCATTCCGGAAGATCCAGTTTCGCCTGGAGCCAGAGATAGGCCTGCCGCTTGGACATCAGGCCGCTTTTCCATAGCTGATTGAATACGGCATGAGCGGCCTGCCGCTCCCGCCGCAGCTGCTTATCGGCCAGCGTCCCCATCGGCAACTGGCTGGTGCGGTGGGCGGCCACATAGGAATCGCAGGCGGGATAGTTGCCGCACACATAGAGCTTGCTCCCCGGGGCGGCCCGCTCCCCATATACCACGGAGGCCGGCCGCAGGAAAGCCCGGGCGCCGCAGTAAGGGCATTTGATGTTGACTCGTTTCATGGATAGATCCCTCCTATGTTCTTAAAGTGATGATGACAGCAGGTTCAGCGCGTCTGCAGGAGGGACGCCGGCATCCGGGATCTGCCAGAGGAGATACCTGGCGAAAATATCCCCAAAGGCGGATTCTGTCAGGTATCCCCGGCATTCCGCAGGTTCGATCTGTTCCTGTGTCAACTTTTGAAAAGCATCTACGACCATCACAACTGGTTTCCCGTACTGATCCGCGGCCATGAGCCAGCCGGTATGGCCGCCTTGGGCGACAATATGGATGGTATTGCGCCAGTTCCCGCCGCAGGCAGATAGAAAACGGTACAGCCTCCGGGCAGATGCAGAAGTGATTTCCTTCATATACTCTTCTCCTTCAATACGCACCGCAAAACGCGGGTTTGGGCCCGAAAAAGAATGAACTTTTTGTAAACAATAAATCAGCCCCCACAAGACATGGGGGCTGAAGGATGGCATTTTAATTCCAGCTATTATCGGATTCAAATTGAAATGGAAATATGGTTTCAGCTTTATGGCATTCGGCGGAACAGTTGCTGATGGTCAAGACACCGCAAAATAATTCTTCATACATACCATTTTACCTTGTGCCCATTGTATTATCGGGCGGAATAAGATACAATAATTCAGTAATCTTGGTGAACGACCTACTCAGAGGTCAGCCAGCGTGGCAAAGCCGCTTTATATATTCCAATCAAAATATGGGGCACCAAAGACATCTGGTAGATAACTCCGTATTTTTCTACGGAAATCTTTTTGCTTGTTTTGCAGGAGGTGTATCTGAACAGGGCCATGAATAGAAACGATGAATTTATGGATGATGTCATCAAAGTTGGTGAAAATGATACTGTAGAATTCAAATCTTGGGTCAAAGCATCTGGGCACAATGAACGGGTCCGCTTAGCTGTCAATGAGTTAATCGCATTTGCCAACGCCAAAGGCGGGACTGTGTACTTCGGAATTGAGGATAGTGGCCAAGTTACTGGATGCAGCGACTATGACTGCCAAAGCTTGATCGAGGCGATTTATGACAAAACTCGGCCTCCACTGTTTACGAACATCGAAGAAATCCTATATCAAGGGCACATTGTGTTGGCTTTGTCTGTTGTGCATGATGGAAACACCTATGCCACTACGGATGGGCGGTGCTTGAAACGGCTCGGTAAGAATTCCAAGCCATACTATCCTGAAGAAATGAGCAATCGCTATACTCAGGCACAATCCCCCGATTTTTCCGGCCAAATTGTAGCCGCCAGTACGCTGGATGACATAAATCTTTTGGAGGTATATAACCTCAAAGAGAAAATTCGTATCCGCGATGCAAAATCTACACTGGCGGATATGGAAGACCTGGCTTTTCTACGAGATCTCGGCCTTATCAAACAGGATCAAGATGTTGAGCGCCTTACCGTTGCGGGACTTCTGTTCGTAGGAAAAGAACAATCGATCAACAAACTATTGCCACAGGCAGAAGTTATCTACCTGCACTATGGTGAGCAAAATTTAGAAGAATATGATGCGCGGCTCGATATGAAGCAGCCGATTGTAACTGTTTTGGATCGACTGACGGAGCGCATTCAAACGGATAACCACATTCTCAATGTGCAGGTGGGATTGTATCGCGTTGAAATCCCCGATTTTTCGGAAAAAGTGTTTCAAGAAGCCATCCTGAATGCGCTGGCCCACAGAGATTATCAAAGTATGGGTGCGGTTTACGTCAAACAATATCCCGATAAACTGGTAATTGAAAATCCCGGCGGTTTTCTGGACGGGATAACAGAGAAAAATATCATAACTCATCCCTCTACGCCAAGGAACAAATTGATTGCTGAAACACTGCAGCGCCTGAAATATGTGCAAAGGACGGGGCAAGGCGTAGATATTATTTTCCGCGAAATGATTTCTATGGGAAAGCCATACCCAGAGTACCATGTATTTGGGGATGCAGTTTCACTTACACTCAAGAGTGCGATTGATGACCTTGGCTTTGTTAAGTTTGTTTTGCAGGAGCAGGAAAATAGGCAACGTGTCTTCTCTCTGGCAGAGCTGATGATTCTGCGCTATTTGACGGACAATAGGCGGATCAAGCTATCAGATGCACAGGAATTGACACAGATGCCAATAGACAATGTAAGAAGTAATTGCGCCGGTTTGGTTAAAGATGGTTTGATCGAAGTAGTAGGAAAAGAATATATGCTGACGGCGAAGGTTTACAATGCTGTTAAATCGGATGTTGCCTACACAAGAGACAAGTCCATCCAATATATCAGGGCTAAGAGTATGATTTTGGAGCATCTTTCTTCAAGCGGTGTTATCACAAATGAAAAAGTACAAGAGTTGTGTGGTTTTACAAGAAATCAAGCAACTGATACACTAAAAAGAATGCGTCAAGAAGGGGCCATTACTCTCTTAGGAGCGGGGAGAGGTGCAAAATACACGTTAAAGCAAGAAAACGCAGAACCCGAATCGTCAGATGGCGCGCTGTAAAAGCCATCGATGAATGCTGATAAATGCGGGAAGAAATGCGGCCCCCGCATTTCTTCCCGCATTTATTAAAGCCGCATATATCCTTCAATAGTCCGGTTTTCGGAATACTCATTTCATTAAAATTTATATCATAGTCGAAATAGGTGTGGAGGTGTAACAATGGATCAAAGAGAATTAGAATACCTTCGCAGCATTGAAGATCACGCCTCCCGGACAGGATGGGTGGCCCCCCTCTCTCACGAGGATAAAGACTACCTGGCCTATCTCCGCGGCGTGTGCAAACGCTACAACATCTCGCTGTCGAAGGCAACGAGAATGGAATTCGACTTTGTCACACGGGTGGCAGAAAGCGAGTTCTATCTCCAGCAGGCAAACGCTTGAACTTAGAGAGGCACCCCACTCCGGGGTGCCTCTTGCTGTTCATATGACTATCCAATGATCCAGAAGGGACCGCCGGCCGCCGCGCTCTTGCTGGCCTCATTCAAAATGATGGACAGATCCCACGCTTTCTGACTGCGGGTGGTGCTGGCAGGGTCAGCCACCAGGATCTGCTCATTCTCCACGCCCCGCAGGACAATGAAGTGGCCGCTGGAGGTAAAATGCCCCTTGGTCATCAGGGCGACCACCAGCTTGCCCTCACTGAGCGCGTCCACGATCCGCTGCGGTTCGGATGCGGAGCACCCCTCTACCGGAAGGCCCCACGCCTTGGCGGCGGCAGGGATCAACGCGTGGTAGGAACCGCTCTTGCTACACCAGTAGCCATTTTCATAGGACCACTCAGCCATCTCAATAGGATCAACGATGTCTTCGGTCAGGGAGGACACCACGATGGACATGGAGGTAGGGCCGCAGCCATAGCCGCCGATGTTGTCGGTGCCGTAGGGTTCGTCGGCATACCGTTCATCGTATTGGTTGAAATAAACGACCTCCACGGCGCCGTCTGTAAAGCGGACATCCCCCAGGGATGGAATGACGTTCCCGGATGCAGATTGAAACATCCCGTCGCCGAGGAACAGGCTGAGATTCTGTGCGTAGTCACTGGCAAGATTTTTTTGCTCGGCTGTGAGATGGAAGATCTCGTCAGCAAAATGCTCCTCTCCCTGATAGACAATGGTATAGATGTACCAGGTTTCTGTCCCGCTTTCATCCGCTTCGGTATCCGGGTCGTCAGGGATTGTCCGTGTCTCACTGGTGCGGGTAAAGGTATAGAGGTCGCTGACCTCCGCCCGCAATGTCTGCTCCAGATCAGGAAGGGATATATTTGCCCAGTCTTCATCCATAGCCGCGCAATACTGGCCGATGAAGGCATTGGTATTGCTCACCATATCATCGGTATAGGGGTTGATGATCTCATAGTTGTCGCCGCCAGTCTGAGAAAAGTCATCCGCGATCCGCTGCTCTACATCGTCAATGCCTTCCCCAAGGATTTGATTGATGGCAAAGGCAATTTCGTTGGTATTTTCAATGATGGCCGCATTGTCGTTCATAATCGGTTCAGCATTTGGATCAGCAGCAGTACCGCCGCCGAACAGACTGCCAAAGATAATGGACGGGAGCATGAGAATGAACAGCACTGGCAACAGCAAAAGTACGACAATCACAGCCACAATCGTGCCGATATGCTTCCTGGCGCCCCAGACGGCCCCGGCCACGGCGCCATAGGGGCCGCCGACGGCAGCGCCTTTCGTGGCCCCGGCGATGGCTTTGCCAGTTTGGATGGCTCCCTTCACAGTATGGGCGATACTGGCGGCATCCTCAAGGCCGCTTCTCTTTTGTTCTTCCATAATCCCCCTCACCGCGTATTCGGGAGTCCGCCAGCCCAGGTGAAGATGTCGCTCCGCATATTCCCGTCCTCATCCAAATGATAGAGCCAGAGGTAGTTGCCTGACCGGATCTCTACCAAATCGCCGAGGAACATCTGAGTTCCGTCTTTCTGCCGCCTTTTTTCCTGCCAGTAGGTTTCAACTGCGGCCTGTGCCGCCCGATAGTCGGAAGGCTCCACCCATTGCCACGGATGAAAGCGCCCCAGCGGGCCAGCTTCCGGCTGGGCGCACCGAATGATGGATGTGAGCGCAATGGCGGTGCCGTTGATCATAACAGTGGTTTTCACGATTTACCCCCTTTTAGAGTTGGTATATCTCCAGATATAAAAAAGAAGTGGATGGGACGGTTTTACCGCCCCATCCACTCAAAAGGTTAGTACCCAGTCTTGGGGAGATCCGGTGTGGTGGTGTATTTGCGAACAATGGTGACCCAGCTGGCTTGGGCGGTCTGCCAGGTGCCCTGGTACTGCCCGCCTGCATCAGCTCGGTTGACCAGCTGATAGCCATTGACCGTATTGCCGTTGACAATGACACTCAGGGTGGGACCGGCTGTGGACTGAAACCCGACAGGAACTTTCCCAAAATCAAAGTAAATGTCGGTGACAACCTCTCCCGCCTGCATGGGAATGGCGTTCAAGGCAAACGAGTAGTTGTTGGTGGTCAGCAGATTGGACGCCAGCACCTGATATGTGGTCTGGTAGTTGGTTTTGTAGAGAATGCGGTAGTTGAGCCGGGCGCTGTAGGTGCCGGTGGTCAAGGTGGTGGCCCGAGCCACATCATAAGGGATTTTATCGTGCCAGTAGAAATTCTCCAAGGGCACGTTGGAGGTGTTTGCCACCGTCAAATCATAGCGCATGGTCTGGCCGGCCAGCACCTCGGCATTGCCCCGCTTGGTGATGGTCACGCCCAGATTGGAGGGCTTATCGTAGGCGCTGACCTTGATGATCTGCCCGGCGTATTCCAGCGTGATGTCATGGACGGTGGGATCTACCTGCCAGTAGGCCGGGGCTGTGACTTCAACCACCTTATAGCGCGTCAAAGGGAGGGGCTTGCTGGCCGCGACGCCCCGTGCGTCCGTGGTGATGTAGTCCACCACTTTACCGCTACGTGCGTGGATAATCTCATAAACAGCGCCTTGCAGCGGCGTCCCGGCCGGCGTGCCAGTGACCTCATTGTATTCGGCGGCATACTTGTAAATCTGGATCTGGCCGGTGATGGCCTCGTTGACCCACTCGATCTCCGCCGTATGGCCCGGCCGCACATAGACGGTCTTGTACTCTTCGTCTAAAATGTAACCTTCCGCGGCCTCCAGCTCACGCAGGTAGAACCGGCCGCTGGTGTTGGCGCCGTCCGGAAGATCGTCAGCGGTAATATAGACCCAGCCATCGTCATCCGAGGTAAATTCCCCAATGGGGTTGCGGTTTTCATCGTAGAGCAGAAACTTAACGCCGTAGATCCCCTCGCCGCTGGTGTCCACCTTGTGGATCAAGATGCCGGACTTAGCCGCGTTGGTCAGGCGCAGGGTGGTCACCTCGCCATCCTTGACCTCGAAATAGTGTGGGGTATCATCCAAAATGAAGTCTGGATTGGCCTCGACTTCAACGGCATAGTAAGAGCCGTCCTCCAAAGAAAGGAAGGCACGGCCGTTGCGGTCCGTCGTGATGGTATCTACCAGCCCGTCATCCATCCGGCGGATCTCAAAGGTAGTGTCCGGGATGCGCTCAGAGGTCTTGCTGGCGTTGACCTTGATGATTTCGATACCACCCACAGGGGCGTTATAGAACCACAATTCCTGCGTGTCATCCGGATTGACTACCACGGTCTGTCTCTGGGTATTGGGGTCAATGGTATAGCCTGGGATGCTCTGCACTTCAGTCACGACCAGCGTGCCGGTTACATTGGAGAGGACGATCTGGCCCTCGGAATTGGTCCAGTACAAACCGTTAGAGGACAAGTGACCGTTTTCATCCGCCAGGTAGGAGCCGTCGGCATAGGTGATTTTGAACTGAACCCCTTCCAGCGGCGTTTTTCGGTCAGTACTGGACAGTTTGTGGATAATCAAATTGCCCTTGGGTTGATTGCGAAATTCGATGGTAGTAGTCTGCCCGGCCTTGATTTGGACCGTTTGGGGCGTATCGTCCAATAAGAATCCCTCTTTGGCCCTGGTTTCCTTGACAATCAGCGTCGTGCCGGGCTCGATGCCCTCAATCAGGATGGTGCCTGCGGAATCGGTGACATAGTAGCCGTTGCCGTCACCCACTATGCTGCCGTCGCTCTCCGTCACAAAGAACTGAACATCGGAAATCGGGGAATTATCGGCGCTGGACACCTTCTTGATAAGGAGAGATCCCATAGGGCTGTTGCCAAAATAGACCTGTACGACCTCCTGCTCCTCGCCGGAGAGGTACACCGTCTGGGGCGGGGTGTCGATGACGTGGGAGCCGTCCGAGGAGAGTTCCTCGATGATATAGGTGCCTGGCTCGCAGCCAGTCACCGTGAAAGACCCGTTCACCGAAGTGCGGTATGTCCCAATCACCGTGCCGCCGGTGCCAGAGGTGTTGCCGCTCAGGTAGCGCACCTGGAACACGGCCCCCTCGATGGCAGCCCCCGTCTCCGAATCGTATTTCCATACGCAAATAGCACTCAACGGCCGGTTGAAAATGCGGAAGGTATGGCCCTCGCCGGCGGCGATGAAGGCTTCCTGTTTGCTGGACTCCGTCATGGAGAACCCCTTCGGGACCTCCAGCTCCTCGATACGGAACCAGCCGTCCCGGAGGGATAGGTCGGGATCGCTCAGGACGATGCGGCCTTCCTCATCGGTGTAAAACACGCCCAGGTCGTTGTATTCGCCCGTGGTGGTGTCGTTGGAGGCGTACCAGACCTGTACGGGAACATTTTCGAGAGGATCATGGGTGATTTCGTTTTCCTTGATGATCTCGATGGTAGGCCGCTTATAATTTTCAAAGTAGACGTCCCGATCCCTGTTGGGATACAGCGTCACCAGTTGGGACTCCTCCGCCAGCAGGTAAGGCTCCGGGACCGACTTTTCAATGACTTCTACCACCCCGGGCAACAAATTCTCAACGACTGCGACGCCATTTTCGTCCGTCTCCACCTCGGCGATGGAGTGGCCGTCCGCCCCTTTCACAAGGTAGACTGTGTGAGGGATCGGAGCGCCGGTGTCTGCGTCATTTTTGTGGATATACAAATTGGGCCGCTTGTCATTGGTCAGGGTGATCGTGCTGGTCTGGCCTGGGAACAACTCCACATGATGCTCCGTATCATCCGGGATGTGATCCGGCGTCGAGGACAATTCACGCACGGAATAGACGCCAGGTTCCAAATCGGAGATCAAGATCTCGCCCGTGGAACTGGTGGTACGGTCCAGGTAGTGAGAGCCGTCCTCGATCTTCGCGATTCGGAAGGTCACCCCAGCCAGCCGGGAACCGTCACTGCTCAGCTTGATGAGTTGGAGGGAGGGCTTGATGTGGTTGGTAAAAACGAATTGGGCGTCCTCATTGGGCTTCAGCTCAATAATGCGCTGGGCCTCGTCGATGATGTAGCCATCACAGGACTTTTCAGTTACTACATAAGACCCGGCCGGGAGCATGGACAGGTCGATTTCTCCGTTCTGGTCAGTCCGGAACTCCTGGGGGCCGTAGGTGCCTTCCACGGATTTAATCTCAAAGACCGCGTTGGGGATCACCTTGGAGGGGTCATCCGCATCCACCTTCACCAGCCGCAAACCGGGCTTGATATCATTGAAGAACATCAATTCTTTGATGCCGTCCCCGGTGTGCAGCTCCACCTCCTGGGGGGTGGTGTCCAGGATGTAGCCCTCGTCGCCAGTGTCCACCTCAAAGGCCCGGTAAGTGCCCGGCTCCACATTGGTGAGCAGGATCTCACCGAACTGGTCCGTCTTGAAATTGCCTAAAAATTCGCCGTCCCGATAGACAGCGAAGGTGACGTCAGGCATCGCGACCATATTTTTTCGATCATATTTGATGATCCGCAATCCCGGCAGCTCCTCATTGATAATGGGGATCGTGGTCGTTTCGCCGGCCACCACCGTTGCTGTGTAGACGGTATCATCCAGTTTCCAGCCCACCGGGGCAGTCTTCTCCTGGATGCGGTACGCCCCCAAGGGGATCTCGTCAAAAATGGCGACGCCCGCGCTGGTCGTCTCCGCGGTGAAGGTCTGGCCGCTTTCGATATGCTCAATGGTGATTACGGCCCCCTGCAGTTTCTGCCCGGTGTTGGACCGCTTCTCAATTCTCAGCGTACCGTAGGGATCATTAAAAAACGTCACCTCGGCTACTTCATCGTAGACCACGGTGACGTTCTGAGCAGGCTCCTCGCTGATGACATAATGCGACGCGGAATCCCGTTCAATCACGGTATAATTGCCGACTTTGCTGAGGGGGATCTCAATGCGGCCGTCCCCATCCGTCACAAAGACGCCAACGGAGTCGCCGTCAGGGCCGATGACCTCGAAACGGCACCCGCTGATGGGAATTTCCGTCCCCGTCTCATATTTGAGGATTCGCAGCCCGGTTTCATATTCAATGGTGGGGCCGTCCGCGTAGTTGCTGTAGGCGGAAAGGCTCATGGTCGTGGTGGGGTCGGTATCCACCACATAATTCTGGATATTCCCGTACTGATCCTTCTCGGCACAGACCGCATAGTAGACGGCGTACTTATAGACGTCGGTGCGGAAAGAGAGCTGGACACTGCCGGTTTCGCCGTCCACGCTTTCCAGAGGGTACAAAACCTTGAACTGGCCGGCATAGCCGTCGCCGGTGCCCTCCGTGGTAATGGTGGTGATGTCCCGGTTGTTCATGTCCACAATCCGGGTGCCGTCGGGAACAGAAGCAGGATCTGTAAAGAACACCTCCACAGAATAGTCACATACCCAGGTTTTGCTCCAGAATGTGAAAATCTGCTGTTTATACTGCTTTCCATCAATGGTGACCTGGTAGGCCGTGTCCCGATCCGGGGTGCAGGTGACTTCCGGGGCCAGCACCTCTGTCCAGGCCGTACCGCGGGCATAGATGTCCTTGGCGGCGGCGAGCATCTTCTGGGCGCGCTGCAGTTCTACCCCGGTAAGGGAAGAGTTGACCTTGAGGTTGTTGATGTCCCAGTTGCTCAGAAGGTAACACCAGAGCGCCATCTTCGTGGCATAGTAGCCCTGGTACTTGTTCTCCAGGCCCAGCTCCTCCAGGGAACGGGTGGGGTAGCCGTTGGCGACGATGCCCAGCACCTTGGGATCTGACGTCTTTTCCTCCGCCAGATATTCAATACTCTCGCCGACGCCTACCGTCTGCGGCACGCCGGTAATATTGGGGTTGACGCAGTAGGCTGGGATCTCCCGGGTTTCCCCTTTGGCATTGACATAATTATAATAGGTGTAGATCAGCGTCCGCACCCGGCCGTTGATCATCAGGTAGGAGAGTTCTGTCCCACCGTTGTAGATGTCGATCTCGCCGAGGGCCTCCTCCACAGAACTTGCGGCCAGAGATGTGGTCGGCAGGATTGAGAGGGCCATCATCATGACTAAGAGGATAGATAAAAGCCGTTTTTTCATGACATTCCTCCAAAAATGGGCAGGAGGGGGCCATGAACTCTAACGGTCGCTTTTAGCTCAGGGCATCCCTCCTTTTGAATGAATTTTGGGATAACAAAAGCGGTATGCACCGCATACCGCTTTTGTCCGCATGGAGATAGACTTATCTCACATGAATGTTATACTCGGTTCGCTGAAAGACGCCGTCCTTGTAGACGTCCCACGCCTCCATGCTGTAGGTGCCCGGCGGACAGGAGTTAAACAGATTCACAATTTCACTCTCCCGCCAGGGCCAGAACACTTGCGGATTCAAGTCATCCGCGATGCTCAGGTTGATCTTCACCTTCGGATTCCCGCTGGGGTGCAGAACGGGAGCGCCATTCTGCCAGGTTTCCGGGTTATCCCCAATGGCATTATACAACGTGTAGAGCATCCGCCGGGTTTCATAGAGATTCCGCACAAACAGGTATTCCCGGCCATTGATGGAATAGTGACGGGCCTCCGGCGCGGGTAGCTCCGGCTGGGGGAGCAGCGACCAGTCACAGGTTGGCTCCGGCAGATCCCCCACAGGGCCGGCGGCAAACATATTCTTATCCCACCGGCTCACATCGGTGATGGTATAATTTGTCCCATCATCACAGCGGATGACATCCCCTGCCTGGGGGATATACCGGCTCCCGTCTGAAGGCAGGAGCACCGTCCCAGCTGAGCTTTCCGCAGCCGGCGCGTCCGGGGTGGTGATCCGAACCGTACCGGTCGCCCCGTCCCATACGACATCAAAGCCAAGCAGTTCGCCCAGATCCTGAAGCTGGTAGTAGTTGTGCCCTTCGATCAGATAGGCCTCAATTTCCACCGGCTGGCCGTTGACTGCCACCGGATGGGGACTGCGCTCGGCCAAAATGCCAGACGCTGCCGCATGTGCTCCGCCGCCCAGCATGGTCGCACCGATCAGCATACCCGCCAAAACAGATAGAAAACTGCGCCTCATAGAATCGACCTCCTCATTCGTGTAGATACTGTATTCTACGAATGGCAGGAGGGTTTTTCAACAAAGGCTTCTCAATCCACCTCCACCGCCTGGAGGCACCAGCGATGGCTGTAGTCACCGGCGACACAGGTAATCATGGTGATTCGGTTATCCGCTGTGGCGTCCAGGACGCTCCAATCGTCGCTTCGGATCTTCCGGATCGTCTCCACCTCATAGGTGCGGGTGCCTTCGGAGGTGGTGTAGGTCACCTTGTCCCCCACGTCCATGTCCTTGATGGCGCCGATGATGTACTTCGCGCCGCGGTTGTGTCCGCACAGGCCCACATTGCCATCCCAGACACTGGTGGTGGCGAAGTGGCCCAGGCCCTTGTTCATGCTGGAGTTTGTGGCCCATTCCCAGAGGTAATAGTTTTTGACGCCGATAGCGGGGATGGAGATTTTGCCAATGGCCCCATTCGACAGCAGAAAATCATCCGTCAGCTGGGTGTAGGCCGGCAGGCCGGGCAGGAAGGAATCCCCGTCGGAAATACCGGGCAGGGTCACGGCAGCTCCACCGCCGCTGATCCCATAGCCGCCGGTTCCCGTCGCCACCGTCTGCTGGAGTCCGGGGAGCAGGGCTTTTTCCATAATTCCGGTCTGGGTGGTGGAGAGGACACCGTATTCCAGCTCCGGCACCTGGTAGTCCACCACATTGGGACCGCCGTAGTTATACTGGGAGCCGTAGATGTCCTCATAGGATGTGGAGCCATAGTAATCCGAGGGGGCCTGCGTCTCAAAATTGTAGTCTGCGGCCTGGGCCGTGGACGGGAGCGCAAACAGCGCCGCCGCCAGGATCAGCCCGCAGAGGCCTCTGTATTTTCTGCTTCGCATAATGGTTCTTCCTCCTTCAGCGCGAACTCATGCCAGTCATCCCGCCGATCCTGCGTGATGCTGTACTGGTGTGTTCCAAAGGGATGATGTACCGTAAAGACCTGGCCCCGCAGCTTTTTGGCGAGGGACTTCTTGACTTCTACCGCTACAAGGCCGCTACCGCCAAGATCTGCCCCGGTAATATCAATTTCCGGGTTTTCCGGCGCAACGCGGAATTTCTCTGTCAGCTTATAGTCATTTGGCCGGTCGCCGGGGATATAGACGCAGACGTTTTTCCGATTCTTCAAGAGCCAGAAGGCAAGGCCGCCCAGCAGCAAAACCAGCAGAATGCCCCCTATGAGGGGAAGCGCCACTCCACCCGGAAGGGAAATCCCCGTGCCATTTCCACCGCCATCTGCGGGAACGATTTCGGCTCCTGTATAGACAACGGTATAGGTAATGCTCTCGATCCCCTCCGCCGTGACCTCGCCGCTGTATTCGGCGGTCGTCACATAGCCGGTGGCTGCGCTGTAACTGCTGGAGGCGGAATAGGTGGCCACCGCCTGGTAGCGGGAAGGCACCAAGGCCTCGCCCACCAGGTCGGTTCCGGTGACCTGCCACTCCACATCCACCAGGGAGAGGGTCTTGCCGTTCTTGGTGGTCGTGGCGGGGACATAGCTCATGTCGTTTCGGTCCAAATTGCCGATGACCTTGGTATCGGTCACGGTGCTGTACTTGGTGGTGTAGCCCGCCGCCTCCGTGACCAGGGTGGTATGATCCAGCGCCAGCTCCCCGGTGTACCCGTCTTTGTCGTAGGCAATGCTGGGGGCCAGCTCCGCAAGGATCGCAGAAAGGTCCTTAGAAGAAGTTTCCACGGTGACAGTCTCCGTCACCGCTTTGGTTTCCAGATAGGGCTGCTCCTCTTTGGTGGTATAGGCCCAGGTATAGTGAAAGCCATCGTAATCAAATGATGGCTCCTTCAAAGTGTCCGGATCAGCCTCCGGGGAGAGAACATAGGTCTTTACCATGCGCTGCTGTCCGTTGAGATTTTCCACGACCAGGTTTTCCGGGACTTCAGCGGCAAAGGCGCTGGTCGTCAGCGACAAAATCAGAATGAGGCCCAGCGCCAGATGTCTCAGACGTTTCATAAAACAGGAACTCCTTTACAGGTGTTGTTTGATGATGCGGGTGATGATTCCAACAGCCACGCCCTGCTCCTCGTCCAGCCGCGTCACGGCAAAACTCACATCATCCGATTTCCCAGGGGCGCGGAGGTCATAGCAGGAGTGAGCGATGGCGTTGACGCCATTGTTCAGGCGGATGAAGACAACGCCATTACGAACATCGGTGACGCGGCCGGCATAGCGGCACTGGGGCATACACTTTTTGAGGTTATCGTGGCTGGTGGTGGCGGAAACACTGCGGGCGTCTACCTGGATCGTGATATGCTCTAAGTCCTCGCGCTGAATCCGCAGAACACGGACGAGGATGCGGTCCCCCACACTGAAATGCTCTCTGGCATTCCCGATCCACTCCCAGGAGAGGCCCCGCGCCACAATGGAGCACTCCACACCGAACACCTCAACTCGGATCACCTTTTCAGCCACAGCAACCACACGGGCCTGTACCACGCGGCCCTCATAGATCAGGTGCTCGCCCAGCTCGTCGGTGTCCATATAGAAGGTCTGCCGTTTGCGGAGCATAGCATCCCGCCGGCTGGCGACTACGCTGCGGGTGTCGTTGTCATAGCCCTTTACCACAAAGTCGATCTCCGCTCCCAGCCGGGAGTTGAGGATGCGGTGCAGCCGGTCCATCAGTTCCATGAACTCCCGGCCAGAGGGCATCTTCCCGGTGTAGAGCATCATTTCCTTGACCGGGATAGCCACCCGGAACCCCTTGTAATTCACCACTGCAAGGGTCAGGCCGGACTCCGTCTTTTCTACGCCGTCCAGCGAGCCGGTGAGAATCCGGCGGGTGCGGTAGGAGTTCTGGATCTCATGCCAGATGGTGGCCTCCCGCTCCGCCTCGGTCTGAATTTCATCCCGGGCATCGATAGTCAAAATCCGGTTGCGGCGGGGATCGGCAGGAGCGGGGCGGACCGGCCGATCAGCAAGGGGAGCCGGATCTTCCGCGGAAGAAGCCCCTTCCTCGGAGAGAAGCATCAAATCGTCCTCGCTGAAGCCTTCCGTCTCACTTTGGGGAGCATCGGATTGTTCCAGCGTCAGAGGTTCCTCTCCATCAGGTGCGGAGCCGCCAAGCTCTTGCAGAATACCGCCATAGGTTTCGTCCTCCGCCGCCTGCTGTTCCTCCGGGGCTGTCTGGAACTCCTCCCCGGAGGGCGGGCTGTCCGCACGGCTCAGGTCGGATTCCTCTAAAAGAGCATCCTCCTGTGCGGCGTCCCCGTCCGGAGAGCCTTCTCCGGCCAGCCCGCTGTCCTCGTCCGGAGATACAGGTATCTCGCGGGACGGATCGGGGGCGGCGGCCATATCCTCCTCCGCAGGCGCAGCGTCCTCGGCGGGCGGGAGAACCTCCGTGCCCACGCTTTCCAGATCCTTCTCGTCAGGCGGGACGGTCGTTTTTCTCTTTGCCATGTAAGCATCATTCCTCCTTTTGCTTTACCAGAATTGATTTTTTCGTTGTGGTGACGATATTAGACCCCCGCGCAGCAGCCCCTGGTGTTGGAGAGCCTGCCGCGCCGGCTGGCGGCGTAGCCGAAGCCGGCTTTGCCGCAGGGTGCTCAGTTCCCCCAGCCGCCTTGCCTTTGGCTTTCTTAGAGGAAGAGGGCTGGGGCTTCTTCCCTCTGGGCGCAGGTGCGGTCTTGGCCTTTTTCCATTCAGGGATATGGGCGGCGGCCTTGCTGGGCCGCAGTTTCTTCGCCTCGGGGTGCTTGGAATAGTCGTACTTATCTACCTCCAGTACATTTTTTCCGCGGATGATGACCAGTGCCTTATCGGTGTCCATCCGCAGGACTTCATCCATCGTCATCAGCTTTCGGCGGCCCACGCCGCTGGTTTCCCGGTACTCAGGGGTGTAGTTGGAGATCCGCCAGGTCCCCAGCTGCTTGGCCTTGCTGGTGACACTGATACTGGCCTCGCCGGTGCGGTCCGAGATAAACTGAGCGGTGAGAGCATCCGTACAGCCCAAAAACAACTGGACATCACAGTTGCCCAGGATTTCCTGCCACTGATTATAGGGGTATCGGTTCTGAAGGCCCGCGAGATTTTGAAACACGCACGATAGACTGACGCGGCGCGACCTGATCACGGAGATTTTCCGGGACAGATCTGGGATCACCCCTGTGGCACACAGCTCCTCCCCTAAGACATGAACAGGGACGGGCAACTCCCCATTGGGGCATCGCTCGTCCGCAAATCGCACCAGTTTGATAAAAATAAAGGACAGGAACAGAGAAGAAAGGAAATCGAAGGTCGAATCCTGGTCGCTGGTGATGCAGTAGTAGGCGCAGGGCTGCTGGCCCGGCAATTCCAGATCGATCTCGTCACGGCTGGTGATGTTGCGGATGTCCTGGTTCTGGAACACCTGCAGCCGGCTCCCCAGCCCGATGATGACGCCGCCTCGGACATTTTCCGAGGACTGCTTGAAGATGCTGTAAGGGGCCTTGGCCGGGTGGCTCACCGGCAGAACGTCAAACAGGGCGTTCAGCTCTTTCTCGTTGCTCATAGACAGCAGTTGGTAAACCTCGCCGATGTTCTGTTTCTCCGGCGGATAATTGCTACTGACGTAGAGGACCAGGGCCTTGAGCAAATTGAGTTCGGCATTGTCCCAGAAATGATCGCCCCGCTCGCTGCCCGTGTTTTTAATGACCACATCGCAGAAGAGCTGGGCCATCAGCTCCTTGCCCTCGATCTCCGCAAGACAGTTCCAGGAGTCCGAGGCGGAGGGCGTCACCAGATTGAACACGCGGACGGTGTAACCCTTGTCCCGCAGGTACTCGCTGGTCTTTTCGTACAGCTCGGATTTGGGATCGGTGATGACCATGCTGGATTTCCTCGCGGCGCACTGCAGGATCATATTGACACAGAAGGCCCTGGTCTTTTTCGAGCCGGATGCTCCATACACGGCGATATTGCCGTTGAACCGGGTGTTTTCCGGGACGCAGACCACCTGGCCGTCCAGTTCCCCCAGGATCGTCCCGTGGTGTTTGCGGATGTCGGACACCAGATCCAGGACGCCCTTCAGCTCCTTGCGGTTCAAAAATCCCGCCGTCCCGTAGGTGCCCTTGTTGGAGTAGGTAAAATTGCGGGCACTGTCATATTCCCCGGTGTCGCTGTAGCCCATCCGCATGACCATCAGGATCAGCAGGCCCAGAAGCCCCAGACAAATGCCGATCCCGTAGAGACCGTAGGGAAAACGAAAGGCAGCCTGCACGCAGGAGAGAAATGCGGGGTCCGGCAACTGCGGCGACGTCCCGCTATACAGCGTCCCGCCGGCGGTCTGCCACACCTCGTAGTTATAGAGGAACTGGGAGAGATACCCGCCGCCGTAGAGCAGGGCGGACACGGCGAAGGGCAGGGCAATCAAACCCTTAATGAGATTCTTATGTGATATGGCATACACTCCCTTCAAAAGCATCGAAGTCGATGCACTGGAACTGAACACGCCGGCCGCAGGAACGGCGCAGGGCGGCCTCCTGAAAATCAAAGCAGATCAGGATGCCGCTGCGCTCATGGAGTTCCAACGCCGTGTCAAAACGGCGGATGCGGGGCATATCCCCCAGATAACCGAACAGGACCGGGGTTCCCGCCGCATCCAGCGCATCATGTTCTACCGGGCATTGCCGGTCCCAGGGCAGAAGATCCTCAGACAAAATCGTGTCCAGGTCAGACTTGAGCGAATTGTCCCAGAGCAGACGCAGCATCACTTCGCCGTGGTGGTCACTGGTCAGGTAATAGAAGTGGTCAAAGCTGCCGTCCAGGACAAAGTAGTTGCGGGATGCTCTATCCCCCGGCCCCATGAGATGCTCCAGCGGTTCCAAGCCCTGGCCGAACACCACGGCATTCACCGGCAGGTCGGCGTACTGCGCTGAAAGCCGTCGCTGACAGATCTCGATCTGCAGCAGGGCCTTCATCCGCAATTCGGCTTTGTATTCCCATTTGGTTTTGGACGCGGCTGTATTGTAGACAACAAAGATGCCGCTTTCCGTCAGTAGAACGCCGGTCGCCCGTGAGCCACGAATTTTGGAAGATTGCGGGCCGATCTCCTTCACCTCGCGGGAACTGTAATAGGCCGGCAGGCTGGCGCAGAAGCCAGCCGGGGGCGGCTCAGGCTGAAAGACAGCGGACTTTTCCCAGGGGAAGGATGGAACACGGGCCTGCATCATCGTCACCAGCACCTCGGCCATCCGATGCAGGCGCAGTCGGTGCGGCACAGTATACTTTGGGGTGTTGGTTACGGTGGAGCCGGAAAAGATACCAGAGAACAAATCCGGCCGGGCAGATAAAAGGAGCCGTTTGGCGGTGGCAGTCAGTCGCAGACCTCTCAGGCCGTCATGGTAATAGGTTCGCAGGAGCTTTTCCCGCTTGAGGCGCTTGACCGCCGCCTCTTTGTAGGAATCAGAGCCGGGAAGTCGGTGGACAAGACTTGTCGAGAACTCGCCGGCCAAAGCGGTCAGCGTCAGCAAAAGGCCCGGAAGCGTGTCCGGGGCCGGCAGAGAAGATGTCGGCGCGCCCATGATCCCGTTCACCTCCCAGGAAGAATTTTTCGCCCAGGGTCGCTATAACCTGGGCGTTTTTGCTTGGCGGCGTGGGTAGCAATCCCTTTTATTTTCAAGGGCTTTTCGTGCCAAAAGGCACGTCCCGGAATGAGAAGCTCCTAAAGGGGGAAAATGGGATATGCTTTCCTGCCGTGATTTACAGGTCTTTGATTGACCGCAGGGCCGTTTGGCGGGCATCCAGCCAGTCGGGAAACCGGGCGCTGTCCATGATGGAGATGCGGGTGCAGTCCTCCGGCCCAAGTTCCGTTGTGTTATAGGCGTCGCACAAAAGCCCGCTGTCATCGGTCAGGATGAAGGAGGCGGCCACGTCCAGAAATTGCTTCAGCTCCAGGTTGTCATAGTCCCGTACCCTTTGGAGAGGCAAGTCTTTGCAATACACATGGGAGAAGCAGACAACACAGTGACGCAGGCGCGGCATGGCATGGCTCTTGGCAAACTGGGCCAGCGCCGCTGTGAACGGGTCGAGCAGGAACTCGGTGCTTTGCCGCTGTTTCCGCTTGGGCAGCAGGCAGGGGAGCTTGATCTCGATGATGCCGTCCTCTTCCTGGATCTCCACGCCCTGCATAACGGCGGCGGATGTGAGATATTCCTCTTTTTTGATGGGAGTGGCCGCGTAGATAATGTGCCGGAGCCGGCAGGCGACCCGCTCGGCCCGGAGCGCGGCGTCGGTGGACAGAACCTCATAGTTCTCCGGGTAGCGTTGGATGTCGGTGGTGTTGAGCGCATACAGGGCGCTGTTCAGCCTTGAAATATCGGATAAGATGGATGTAATGCGCTTTGACAGGATTGCTCTGTCCAAATGTGTCCTCCTATTCTTTCTGGTAATATTGAACCTCCCCATTGGGGGAAACGGTGCAGTAGCCGTTGACTGGCGGGAGGTCCAGATGTTGGAGTTGGGATAGATCGTCCACCAGCACGATGTACTTGGACGGTTCCTCCTTTGGCACGGAGAGCAGATGGGAAATCATCGTCTCTTTCCCTTGCTCCACATGGATGATCTCGTAGACATCCCCCTCGGCAAAGAAAATGATTTTAGCGGGAAAGTCGCTGACGGAGTGGTACTCCACCTGGTCAATGAAATCAGCCAGTACCCAAATGGCGGCAAGCAGTCCCCGATCCACCTGTTCGGCACAATCCGGCGAGGCGCAGTAGCGGCCATCTACAAGCCAGATACGTCCCTGCTTGGTCAAATGGGTCAGCAGATTTTCTATTTTATCCCGTTTTCCAGGGTGCAGCCTGAACAACTGCTCCTTCTCCAGAACACGATACATGGTAATGTCCCGGAGCAGGCCGACAGCCTCATGGCTGTATAAGTCAGCGCGTGTTTTCACGTTGCACTGCCTCCTTAATGCGTATTATCAGCGTATTGACAGCGTAGAAGGGCGTGGGGAATGCGTATAATCGGCGCATTAACAGCGCCTTTGCCCGGCAATACGCATAAAGCCCGTATTACCGGCGCATTACGCACCCACATCGTCCTCCGGCACATTCTGGGTCTGGTGTTCTCTTTTCCCCAGCAGTTCCACCAGTTCCCGGCGGTCTGTGGTGATCAGTTCCTTTTCCAGTTGGCTGCACTTGATCTCGACGGTCACATTATTGTTGTTGGTGCTGATCAGCCCGTTGCCCCGCTCGAAGTGGGTGATTTCCATGACTTCCGCCTCGGAGAGGTGCAGCAGGGTTTGGACCCGGCGGGCCTCCTCTTCCTCCAGATTGAGGACGATCTTGGTTTTGGCATTGTTGATGATGCCTTTACCGTATTTTCCGTCCTCCAGGGCAAAAAAGTCGTTGATGTCCTGGGTGGCGCAGATAGCACTGCCGCCGTAGCCGCGGATAATCTTGAAAATTTCCAAAACAAACTCTGCGGCAAGGCGGTTGCTACTGGCGCCGATCAACTGCCAGCATTCGTCGATATAGATGGCCTTCTCCACTGTGCGGTTTTCCTTGGCCTTGTCCCAGACGAAATCCAGGGCCACGAACATCCCCACGGTCAACAGGTCGCCGGTCAGTTCTGAGATGTCCAAAACCGTGTACTTGTTGTCCAGCGACACATTGGTAGCCTGGTTGAAGGTTCGGGCCGAGCCGTTGACCAGCCGGTTGATGATGTTGGCGAGGCGCTTGGTGTCGGGAGACTCCCGCAGCACCTCATACAAGTCCCCCAGGACAGGCATCGGGCGGTAATGGCCGGGGTGGGCCGGGTCATCCAAACTGCTGTTTTCATGGGTGATCCCTTTTCTGGCATAGGTGCGGATCAAGGCATCGTCCAGCAGTTGCCGCTCCTCATGGGACATGTCCGGAATCAGCAAAGAAAAGAAGATGTGGAGCCGTTGGATCTTGGCGGCCAGTTGGGATTTTTCGATGCTGGGGCCGTCCAGAAGATCGTCCACCGAGTTATCCACCCGGCGGATCTCCATGACGTTGATGCAGTTGCGGGAAGCCGGCGAAATGCTGATGAACTCCCCACCCATATTGGCGCAGGCCCGGTGGAACTCATGGCCCTTGAGCGGGGCGATAATAAAGACCTGGATGCCCCGGCGCCGCATCCGGGTGGACATCAACTGCATGGTGAAGCTCTTGCCGGCGCCGCTCGTCCCCAAGATGGCAATATTCGCGTTTTTGTAAATGCGGGAGTCAAAAATATCGACGATGATCAGCGAGTTGTTGTACTTGTTCACCCCCAGCAGGATACCGTTGTCATCGCACATCTCATAGCTGATGCACGGATAGCAGCTGGCCGCCCCCAAGGTCAGGACGTTCCGTTTGGACCGCTCAAAGAGCCGGTGCTCCAGCGACACCAGGGGGAGGGACGATAAAAAAGCCTGCTCCTCACAGAAGGAACAGGCCTGCGCGTCCATGTCCTGGGAGAGCAGAAGTTTTTTCATTTCCGCGCACTTCCACTCCAGTTCGTCCACGCTGTCCGCCGTAACAGTAATCAGCAGATTGAGGTAATAGAAATCCTCGTTGTTGGCCAGGCCATCCTTCAGAAAATAGCCGGAGCGGATGGCGCCATCCAGATCATCAAAGTCGGTGTTGGTGTCACTGGCCTCTTTGATCCGGCTCCGGTTGATCCGCAACTGCTGGCCGAGTTTCCGCACCATGCGGTCTTTGGGCTGCTTGGCTAAAAACATATCCAGGTCGATCCCGTCCCCGGCATTCACCAGCAGGCTCAGCCACCCGGCCGGGACCTGGGGCTTATACCCGGCGGAAGGGACCAGCAGATAGGCGTAATAGAGTCCATCCACCTCCAGATAGCGGCTGTGAGAGAAATCTATCCGCCTGGGAGCGTAGAATTCATTGGAAGGGATCGCATCCAGGCTACGGCCGGATGCAATGTAGTCCGACAGCACCTGCTTGACCCTCGCCTGAAAGGGCTGAGTATTGCTCTGCCGGCGGCAAAGAATGCTGTAAAGGATCTCGGAAGTCGCCTCGTCCTCGTCATCCGGCATCAAGACGGTGTTGCCGCACTGCCGCAGGTAGTTGGCGGCTGTCCGGGCCGCCGTCTGGAGCGACGAGATGGCTTCCTCTTCCTCGTGGCCCCGCCGAGTGCCGGGCATCTCCTCATACTCAAAAATCAGGAAAAAGCGTCGGGTCACCGCCTCTCGGGAACCAAGCTGCCGGATAAGCTGTAAATAGTCTTCCTGCAGGACACGGCAGTGGGGATCGGTTTCCTGTTCCAGCTCTTTCTTCACCATCTGGAGATGCCGGTTGATGTCCGCCCGTTTTGTCAGCACCTTGAACTGCACCTTAGCCGGCGCGATCTTTAGGTAGGAAATGAAGGAATAGATGATCCCTCTCTGTTCCTGGGCGCTGCGGAGCATGAAATTCACCGGAACCACCTCGACCACCTTGATGTAGCGGTGATCCCTTGTGTAAATGATGCCGTTCTCGATTTTCTCAATGGGTACATAGCCGGCAATCGGATTGAGTGGCTTTTGGAGCGGCTCCTCCTCCAGAAAGGTTTTGACCTGGGTGACTTTGCGCTCTTTCCAGTCTACATGAAGGCGATTGCGGCTTTTGGGCCGCTCCTGTTCGTCCTCGGCCGCCGGCTTTGGCGGCTTGCGTCTGGCCCAACTTGGGAGGATCGGCTTTTTCTTCGGTGTGTCCGTCGGTTCGTCTGCCGACAGCACCCTCCGATTTCGGAGGAAACTAAACAACTGGATGAAAAATGAGGACAGGCTGCTGCCGTTGATGCCGATGAGGGCCACAAGCGCCAGAGGCAGGGCGGTGAAACAGAGAATGATGATGCGGACGGTAAGGGAAAAGTGCAGAGAAAGGACCGGACCGCCCATAGCCACGGCGAGGATGCCGGCCTCCACCACATTCCGGGTCCTGAACATACCGCCCAGCAGGGTGCCGCCCTCGATAAAATTGGGTGGGATCGTGTAGATGTCCCGTTCTTCGTGTTTCATAGACCTCCTAATTACAGTCGGTCCTTACGCTTGGGCGGATCAGGCAGCCTCTTGACGATGCTCTCCTGGTAAGCGACTGTGCCATCCGGCGCATTGTAGGGCTTGCGCTCCACAGCGTCCTGGGCGTACTGCTTGTACCAAAGGGAGCCGTCAGCGGCATGGACTTTTGTAAAGTCCCCCTTCGGCTCGGTATATTGATCCGCATGGTACATCCCGAAAGCGACGCCCTCCGAACTGCCGGGAGCCGTCTCGGTCCCAGTGATCCGGCCACCGCCGATCTCCACATTTGTGAACGCCGGCG
Organism: Intestinimonas butyriciproducens; assembly: GCF_016901775.1. Taxonomy (GTDB): domain Bacteria; phylum Bacillota; class Clostridia; order Oscillospirales; family Butyricicoccaceae; genus Pseudobutyricicoccus. The sequence continues at coordinate 63,288 of NZ_JACJKW010000004.1, read as the reverse complement.
TGTCCTTGGCGTCCGCCCCCAGCGCCGTATAACCCAGATACGACTGGAGGGACTGCGCCGCAAGATCGCCGGTGATGGAGCCTGCGGAGCGGATGTCGCCCCGGGCAACGGTGCCGATCACGTCATTGGCGAAATCTCCGCCCTTCAGTAAGGACTTGGCAAAAATCGCGCCGCCCAACCCGACGCCCTGGAAGGAAGAGGCAGTATGATGTTGTGTACGGGTCACTTCTGAGGCGGTATGGCTGGTATGCTCCGCCGTCTTCGCCGCGGTTTGCTGGACAGTCTGATGTCCCTCATGGGTGGCAGTCTGCCTGACACCGGCCTGCTCGCTGGTATGGGCGGAATGGCTGGCGGTTTGCTCAGATGTGGACTTGACCTGTTCAGAGCGGACGGCCGATGTGCTGGATGTCGCGCTCCTCACTGCATCGCTGGTAGCCTTGCGCCGGGCCATACCGATCAGGCCGCCCTTGAAAAAGCCGCCTGCCGATGCAGCGGCGGAGTTTCCGCCGGAACTGCCCCGATGTCCGCCGGCAGCGCCCAAAGAGTGACCCATCGCGCCGGCAATCGTCCCCACACCCCTGGCCGCGATCAGCGCCTCTGCCAGCATGGAGCCGCCGGTGTGTCCCACATTGACGCCCAGGCTGGCCATAAAGCTGTCGATCTTTTGGGCCGCTTTGAGAAAGCCGATGGCGCACAAAAACCAGATCAGCACGTTCCCGGTCACGGTTTCACGGCCGACAGCGTCTACCTGTGCCTGCACATCGGCCTCACTGATCGCGGAGGCCGGCAACGCGAGGGACACAGAAAAAATTACCGCAAGCACAAGGATGCTTGTAAATTGAATGCTCTTTTTCGTTTTCATTCCCCCTGTCAAATGGAAAGCGGATTGGAAATGAAGGAGCCTACCATGCTAACAAAGAGCCGCAGGCACCATGCGTTCATCAGGAGCAGAAAAATCTGGCCGCCGAACATCCGGCACCAGCTCCTGAAAATATTGGAGGTAGCCTGGGAGGACCCCATCGCAAATGCTACGGGCGCCGTATAGACCAGGATGCCCAGCAGAACATACCGCTCCGCCGCCTCAAACAGTAATTTCAGATAGTTCCAGGCGAGGATCAGCACCAAAATCAGCACGATGATCGTCACCGCTCCGCTTGCACAGACCCCGATGATGGTAAGCATGACCGAGTTAAAGCTCGCGAAATCCAGACTTGGCAGAGCCGAATTCATGATCCAGTCATAGGGTGTTCCGCCGATGCCGAGAACGAGATCCACAATTTCATTGGCATAATAGGCCAGCAGAATGAACAGGACCGACCGTATGCTCAGTTTCACGGGATCTTCCGCTTCAGTGCCAAGGCCAAGCCCGAAGTTCTTGACCAGGTTCCAAATCCAGATCAGCAGGATCAGGCCGATGGCAAGAGCCACAAAGACCTCATACATGGTTTCTGCGGCAGGGAAATAGCGGAGAAAGACGGACATATCACAGCCAAGAGCGCCCAAAACTGATGTATTGATCAAGTCCAGGCCGTGCATGACTTGCTCCGCGATCCAGGCCACAATGCCATCTAAAATTCCCATAGGCGGTTAGGGACTGGACGGCGTCCACTGGCCCCCCTGGAAGAAGGGCGTAACATACGCCATAATGAATCCGAGGCCGTTGAGGATGACCCAGGTGATGATGATCCGCTTGAGCCATGCCCGGGACTCCTCGACTGTTCGGCCGGAGCGGGAGAAGTTCATCATCAAGAGCGCCACGGATGCGGTGACGATGGCCGCAATAGTCGAGATGGTGAGGATCTGCGTGTAGACATCCTGCATGATCTCGCTCGCTTTCTCCCAAATGGTGGCCGCTGATGCGGGAGAGGCAAAGCATACGCTCAGACAGACACAGAGATAACCCATGTAGAGGATACGGGCGAAGTTCGGGCCCCTTCGCCTCGGCTGATTGGGCGGCGTTTTTTCCGGTTTCAACTGAAAAAGACCTCCTTTGACGAGTTTTCCCGCTGAAAACAAAGACAGCACCTGATGGTCCAGGTGCTGTCTTGATCCCGCAAAAGGGCAGAAAAAAAGACGCTGCAAGCGCCTTTTGCGGATGTTTTCAGTTTTAGGGACAGTTTTGAGCATGACCAGTGTACCACATCAAGATTATCCGCACAATAACAAAACCCTCTCAATTCACTCTCAAAACTGTATCAATTCTCTATCAGCAGAGGGAAACAGGACAGATTCTACTTTCGGGCCGCACCTTCCTCCGGCGGGTAAAACTGCTCCAAGATCAGCAGGCACTCCTGGGAGGTATATCCCCAGAGAATGGAACTGAGGGCCTCCACCGCCTTTTTGCGCTTGCGGTAGTAGGTGGGAAAACTGATGTCCTGCATATGAGGCCGGAGCTGCTCAATGATTTCTTCCGCATTTTTCAGTTGCTGGGGGGAGAGATAGGTGAAGTACAAGATCCAGTAGTACTCCTCGCCGTTTTTATGCCGGGTGCGAAGAAGATCCACAGAATGGTTCAGCAGGGAAAGCATCTTGTGGCTCCGCTCAATGCAGCGGGCGTGGTTTTCAATCTCCGTGCCGCCCAGATCTGCGCCGGCCAGGTAGACAGACTCCAGAAAATCCTCGATACTGCTCCCATACTCCACTTCAAACTGCTTTTTCAACTGCTGGACGGACAGTTCCAGGCTCCACACCACATCCCGGTACTTTTTCAACAGGCGCCAGGTGTCGTGGTAGCGGGGATCGTCTTCCACCTTTTTCTCAACGGGCTTTTTAGCCATGCTCCGTCACCCCTTCCTGCAGGATGCCAAGGGACAGGACAAATACATAGCGGGGAGTACCCGGGCCGCAGAAAACCTCCATGCGGAACCGATGCGGCTGTTCCTGCTCTCCCATACACTCACCCTTTCCATCGTCGGATAATGGATATAACTGATAGGAGCAACGGGGGCATTGAGAGCACGCAACCCCTTGCCGCTCAAGGAGTTGCAGGACATTCTGCGCCACATTGTCCATGAACGCTTTTGAAACGAAAAGCAGTCTCGTTGGGCCGCAGGCGAAACGCTCCGCCGCCTCTGGCTCCGTGTCGGGCGGAAGAAACTTGATGTTCAGCGAGAGGGCTACCTCCGCCTTGTCCACCATGACATCGGAGATTTGAAACATGGTGGAGAGATAGTTTTTCAAGTAGATGGCTGTCCCGTGGCGCCCTGGGAAGGTCACCAGTGTAATATGGCCCAGCCGGGAGAGCTTCTTCAGCACCCGGCCAACCGTCGCCTTCGAGATCCCCCAGCGGGCGGCGAGATCCGCATAGGACACCAGCGGCTTCCCGCTCCCGTTTCGGAAATAGGCTACCGGCCCGGTAAAGGAACCCTGTACCCGTTCATCATTGTAGACCGCTGAGATCCAGAGATCCAGCAGGATGTCCATTTCTGAGCATCTGCCGACGCTGATCAGGTCGGTGGCCGTTGACACGGGGAGGAAGTAGAAGCCTGTGTCCTTTTGGCAGGGGCAGTTATAGTCCAGGACAGTGTTATGCCGCCGCCAGTCCTTGATCTGATAGCGCACCAGCTTGTCCCGCCCCAAAATCTTGTAGTCGATCAGGTGGTCATCCTGAAGCCTGTCCAGGACGTCAAAGATGCGCCGCTTTGTTCGGAGGCGCAGCCATTCTGCCAGTTCCTTAAATGTGCAGACCCATTCGCCAGGATAAATCGTGTAGGTGATGCCATCGATCCGCCGGTAGGAGGTGCGGAAGTTGGCATAGGAGCAGAGGACGGCATAATAAAAAAGGCCGGAGCATCCGTTGTTGGTTCGGAGGCTCCGGTCTGCGATGAGCGTTTGGATAAATTCCCGATGTACTCGGCAACGGGGGTAATCCACGAGCTGCTTGATTTCAACTTGATAGCCTAACATGAGGAAGCTCCTTTCAAGGTAGTTCCCCCACAAGCAAGATGGCTTGAAAAAGCGCATAGTTACATGAAGAAACACATTGCAAGTGGGATGATTTCTGCTAATTTTCTGCTAATCAAGGGTGTGCTAATTCTTTGCTAATCAGCAGTTTTTCATCCCGACGACACGCCATGATGCAAAATATGCACAAAGAGACACTTGCATCAAAGACCGTTTTGTGTTAGTATTTCACAATAAAATGTGTAAGGATACTGTGGAACACGGCGGTTCATTGGCTCAACCTCACTCCTAAGGGGCAGTTATAGGTTCGATTCCTATTGGGGGTGCCAAAACAAAACGCCGCAAGATACTTCTTGCGGCGTTTTGTTTTGGCTGGTTAAAGTTTCCTGCCGATGTTGGAATGTTGGAAATATGATCAGATCTTACCGCTGGTACACAATATGTGCCATAGGTTTTCAGTCCATTTTTCCCTTCTTGCTCAGGCAATTCTACATAGAAGCAGTAATAAAGCATGAAGTATGTATCGTATGTTTCGCTGCGATAAACAAGCTCTACTTTGCGGATATATTCCAGTTCCGAGATTTTATAGGGAACAGTGGTAAGATAGTTCCCTTTTGATAGCATCTCCTCTGCTTTTTTCCAAGTAACGATAGAAAGATTTTTCAAAAACTGTCTTTTTCTGTGTGTTCACAGATTTTTCCATGTATGGTGGCATGGGGATGGATATAAAAAGCCGCTGTAAAACCATCCAATGCTTTACAGCGGCTTTTTATTAGAGCTTTTTAGATACGATAGGATACAAGGCCAGAGCAGAATGCCGATAAGGGCGGTTTATTTCATCAATAGATACACGGTTATGCCGAGCGAACAAAGAATAAAAAATACGCCGCCGATCCGCATCAAAAATAAATATAATTCGGATGGCTCACCATTCTTGACCGTTAATAGATTCTCTATCTTCCATAATGTTTTTGGATAACATAGCATACAGCCCCCTAAAATCAGCAAAGCCAGCAGCCATAAATAGTCCATTGACTTTTTCCTCCATTGATCACAAATCGATGCTCTTATTTTTGATGCGGTCAATCGCCAACTGGAAGCGGCTCAGATCTCCCATTAGGGCCGATGTGGAAGCACATACAGTCTGACCGCTTGTTACGGAAGTTCTGGCCGTATTCACAGATCGCGATAAAAAGTATGGTTGAATGTTATGGCGTATCGGTATCGGTGTCAGTGCTGCCGGAGGATTGCTCCTGGGCTTTCTGTTCCTCGATGGACAGATCGTCATAGATGAATGCGTGCAGGCGCTTTACAGCCAATGCATCTTCGTAGGCCACCACGGAAAGACCGCTGGAGGTGCGTTTTTCCGACCATTCACCCTCGCAGGGGAAGGTAGCCCGTTCGATGTCCGGCTTGCCGCCGGAAAGCACCTGGGTGGCCAGAGAAAGAATCTCTTTGGAGGAAAGGCTGGTTTCCACCATGGGCAGGAGTTTTGCGGCCAGGGAGGGATATTTCACAATGCTCATATCCATCACCTTGTCCATCATCTTTTCCAGAATCTCCTGCTGGCGGCTGGTGCGGGCCGCATCGCCGCCGGTGGCCCCTTTGCGGATGCGCCCGTAAGCCACGGCCTGAGGACCGTTCAGGGTCTGAAGCCCCGGTTCGGTGAATTTGTAATCATCCCAGATCAGGTCGTTGAACACACAATACTCCCACAGTGCGTCGTTGGCTTCGTCCATTTCGGCCTGGGAGACCTCCAGTTCCACACCGCCGATGGCATCGATGATATCGGCCATCTGGTTAAAGTTGACGGTGGCATATTCGCTGATGTCCATTTGGAAATTCTGGTTGATGGTCTTGATGGCCAGCTCCGGCCCGCCATAAGCATAGGCGTGGCATAGCTTGGTCATGCCGTGATCGTCGATCTCCACATAGGCGTCACGCATCAGGGAGGACATCTTGACTTTCCCACGCTTGGGATCTACTGACAGGATGATCATGGCGTCGGACCGGGAATTTTCCCCGGCTCGGGAGTCCACGCCGAACAGGGCGATGTTTGTGATTTTGTCGCTCACCGGCTGCTGGGGCTGCACAATGCCCAGATCGCTGTCGTCTAAGGGATTGTAATCATAGGAAGTCATCATTCTCCAAAAATAAAAACCCACACCACCCAGGCCCAGCAAAATCAGCAGCCAGCAGAAAAGGACCCGGCCCCGATGGCGACGACGGCGTTTTTTTCGTACTACTCGTTTTCCTTGTGCCATTTTTCTGAAAAAAGCCTCCTTTGGCAAGCGGCTCATGGGAGCCTGCTTCCGGACTGTCTTTTTTTAGACGGATTTCTCCGGCAAAAAGTTGCCGGAAAGCCGCTGTTTTTTTCGTAAGCCCCGCTATTATACCAGAAAACAGGGAAGATGCCAATCCTTTGGTCAAAAGTTCAGACTTTTCTAAGAATTTGCTGCCGTTTTCACCTTTTCCAGACAAAAAAATCCCCGAAGCCGCAGCTTCGGGGATGGGAAAGATCAGTTGTAGTACCGGTAGAGGAAGGTGAATACCTGGGCCCGGGTGAGCACCATGCTGGGAGAGAAGGTGGTGATGCTGGTGCCGTTGGCGATGTTTTCCTCCACGGCCCGGCGAATGGCTTTTCGCTCCTGAGTGGACAGGGAGGACAGGTGGGAGAAGGCGTTGATGGAGGTGATGGGCTCGGGAGAACCGGCCAGTTTTCACAGGTGGTACACCATTTCTGCACGGGTGCAAGGGGTGTAGACCCCCACCGTATTGCCGGCCTCATCCAGGAGCCCTTCATCGGCACACCACATGACGGCGTCGTAGAAATAATCGCTTTGGGACACATCGGTGAAGCTGTGGGAGCCCTGGGAGGGGTTGGATACGGTGACACGGCAGGAGCCGGAAGTCTTGCCGTCGGCGGTGGTGGTTGAGATATTCCACCGCCTCTATGGCGGCGCCGTAATCCACCGTCACAGCCGTTTTGACGGTCTGGGTGCCTGCGGCCAGAGCGCCGGCGGGCAGAAGTCCCAGAGAAAGGCACAGGATCAGAAGGAGGGAAAGGATGCGTTTTTTCATCAGGGACACCTCTCTTTTTTATATTATAATAAGTATAGCACCGGATAAAAATGGATGTCGATGGAAGAAAAGGAATGGTTTTCCATCTCTGCTTGGGGGATATCCTGATATTTGCAAAAAGAGAGAAAGCAGATAGAATAGAGGCAACAAAGAAGGGGATGATGCCTGTGAATAACAGAGAACATTCGCCGCAGGAACTGGCCCGCTGGTTGGAAGAAACCTGGGGAGCGAAGCTGGTGGATTACGGTAGTCTGGACGGATTTTTCCGCAGCACCCAAGAAGACAACAGCTTTTTCGCCTGTGGGAAGAAAGAGGGCGCCTTTTTGGCCTATCGTCTTCCCCAGGGAGAGCAAAGCGCCCCTTTTTATGAAGAGGAGCGGGATGCGGTGCCGCTGGAGATGAGCCGGCTTCCGGAAGGGGCCTGTCCCTTTGATGAGCAGGTGTATGCCCTGATTGGGCAGGAAACCGGCTATACTTATAGCAACAGTTCCCGGCTTCAGTTGTTGCTGCTACTTTTGCGGGGCGTGCCGGAGGAACAAAAGCAGCCGGGAAATCCCCAGTGGGAGGCCTGGAAACACTTTGCGGAGGAATACCGGCAGTGTTATGGAGAAGACCAACTTCCCTGAAAAGATGAAGCAAAGATCGGAAACAGAGAAAAAGAGGGTTTTCAAATGATCCGCTATATTGGAAAACGGTTTTTTGTGCGTCTTGTACTGCTGACAGCGATAATTCTGGGAGTGGTAGGCCTGTTTTCCTGGGCAGAAGGCGGCCCCACGGAAAAGCTGGGGCTTTCCCCTTTCCAGGAAACTCAGTATGTCTATGTGGACAGAGGAATCACCGTGCCGGTTTCGGGGAAAGGGGCCCAGGGCACCATCCGGGCGCTGGCAGAAGATCTTCGGTATGACGATCTGCTGGATCTGTATCTTTCTTTGGGCACCTGGCCCCATCGGATGACCGAAGTGGGACAGATGTATTTCCCTACTCGCTTTGTGATGCGCCAGGGAAAGGACGCCTGGGCGCTGTCCTTGATCGGGGCGGAGCGGCCACAGGTGAAGGTGTGGAAGCTGAAAAACACAGAGGGCCAGTGGGAAACGGAATGGGAGGACTTTTATCAGAGCCGTAACCCGGAGCTTCTGGAAAGCCTGCTTGCCTTGGGAAAAGCCATCGGCCAAAAAGGCGTTTCCGCTGTGCGGTAGAGCCAGGGACAGTTGTGTTCACCAGGGCCAAGAAAGTATGGCCGCGGGGGCGCCCCGCTGACGCTGCACCCGTACTGCGCTCCCCCGCTGTGCAATAGAGCCAGGGACGGTTGTGTTCACCAAGGCAAAGAAAGTATGACAGCGGCGTCACGCCGCTTGTGTTTTTTTATGGGGGATGGTATGATAAAATGCGCAGGCAAAGGCTGCGTAGGCCTTTGACCCACACTATATCCGGCGCGCCGGCTCATTCGCCGGAAGAAGCAAAGGCGCCATGGAGGAAAGAAAATGAACAGCAAAGGAAAGTACTATTTGACCACGGCCATCGCCTACACCTCGGGCAAACCCCATGTGGGCAACACCTATGAGATCGTGCTGGCCGACGCCATCGCCCGCTATAAGCGGAAGGACGGCTACGATGTGCTCTTTCAGACGGGCACCGACGAGCACGGCCAGAAGATCCAGGAGAAGGCCGAAAAGGCCGGCATGACCCCCCAGGCCTTCGTGGACGAGATGGCCGCCGAAGTGCGCCGCAACTGGGATGTGCTCCACACCTCCTATGACCGGTTTATCCGCACCACCGATCCCATGCACGAAAAGAAGGTCCAGCAGATCTTCAAGCGTCTGTATGACCAGGGCGATATCTATAAAGGAAGCTACGAGGGCTGGTATTGCACCCCCTGCGAGTCCTTCTTCACCGAAAGCCAGCTGAAAGACGGCAAATGCCCCGATTGCGGCGCCCCGGTGCAGAAGGCCAAGGAGGAAGCCTATTTCTTCCGCATGAGCAAATACGCCGACAAGCTGATGCAATATATCGAAGACCATCCGGAGTTCATCCAGCCGGAATCCCGGAAAAATGAGATGGTCAACAATTTCCTCAAGCCCGGCCTTCAGGATCTGTGCGTTTCCCGCACCTCCTTCAGCTGGGGCATCCCGGTGGAGTTTGACCCGGGCCATGTGGTCTATGTGTGGCTGGATGCTCTGACCAACTATATCACCTTCCTGGGCTATGAGCCGGAAGGGGAGAGCACAGAGGAATACAAAAAGTTCTGGCCTGCCGATGTGCATCTCATCGGCAAGGACATTCTCCGTTTCCACACCATTTATTGGCCCATCTTCCTTATGGCCCTGGGCGAGGAGCTGCCCCGCCAGGTCTTCGGCCATCCCTGGCTGCTGGTGGGCGAGGGCAAAATGAGCAAATCCAAGGGCAATGTGATCTATGCCGATCACCTGGTAGAGCTGTTCGGTGTGGACGCTGTGCGCTATTACCTGCTCCACGAGATGCCCTTTGCCAACGACGGCACCATCACCTATGAGCTGCTCATCGAGCGCACCAACAGCGACCTGGCCAACATCCTGGGCAACCTGGTCAACCGGACGGTGACCATGTGCCACCGGTACCAGAACGGCGTCATGGGCAGCCATGATGTGTGCGAGCCGGTGGACGAGGAACTGAAGCAGGTGTGCCTGGAGGCCCCCGAAAAGGTGCGGCGGGCCATGGACCAGCTGAAGGTGGGCGACGCCATGGACGAGGTCTTTGCCATCTTCCGCCGGGCCAACAAGTATATCGACGAGACCATGCCCTGGGTCCTGGGCAAGGACGAGAGCAAAAAGGCAAGACTGGACACCGTGCTCTATAACCTGCTGGAAAGCATCCGCTTCGGCGCCGTGCTGCTGGAGGCCTTCCTTCCCGACGCCGCTCAGAAGATCTACGCTCAGCTGAACACCGATAAAACCGACTTTGACAGTCTCAGCTCCTTCGGCGCGCTGCCGGAAGGCCATCAGGTGGGCCAGGCCGAGATCCTCTTCGCCCGGATGGATGCCGAAAAGAAGCTGGAGGAAGTGGCTGCCTTCCAGGCCGCCCATGCCCCCCAGGAGGAAAAGAAGGAGCCCCTGCCCCCTCACGAACCCAAGGACACCATCGTCTATGACGATTTTGCCAAGGTGGAACTGACGGTGGCCAAGGTGCTCCACTGTGAAAAGGTGAAGAAGAGCAAGAAACTGCTGCGCTTTGAGCTGGATCTGGGCTATGAAAAGCGTCAGGTGCTTTCGGGCATCGCCCAGTGGTATGAGCCGGAGGACCTGATCGGCCACAATGTGGTGGTGGTGAGCAACCTGGCTCCCCGGAAGATGATGGGGCTGGACAGCTGCGGCATGATCCTGTCGGCCACCTGCGGGGAAAACGATGTGCGGGTGGTGCTGGCCGACGGCGCCGTGCCCGGGTCCCATTTGTCCTGATGGGGGTCTTTGATACCCACGCCCACTACGACTCGGGAGCCTTCAACAAAGACCGGCTGGAGGTGCTGGCCGGTTTGCCCCAGCAGGGCGTGGATCTGATCGTCAACCCGGGCTGTGACCTGCCCTCCTCCCGCAAGGCGGTGGAACTGGCCCATACCTTCCCCTTTGTCTATGCCGCCGTGGGCATTCACCCTTCGGACTGCGGGGATTTTGAAGAGAGCCAGATGGACGAGCTGGAAAAGCTGGCCCGGGACGAAAAAGTCAAGGCCATCGGAGAGATCGGCCTGGACTATCACTGGGAGGACAATCCCCCCAAAGAGCACCAGAAGAAAGTCTTTGCCCTCCAGATGGAGCTGGCGGAAAAGCTGGGGCTTCCGGTGGTGGTGCACGACCGGGAAGCCCATGGAGACAGCATGGAGATGGTGCGGGAGCACCCGGGGGTGCGAGGTGTGTTCCACTGCTATTCCGGCAGTCTGGAGGATGCCAAAACTTTGGTGAAGATGGGCTGGATGCTCTCCTTCACTGGAGTCATCACCTATAAAAACGCCCGCCGGGCTCTGGAAGTGCTCCAGTGGCTGCCCCTGGACCGGGTGATGATCGAAACCGACTCCCCCTACCTCACCCCGGAGCCCTTCCGCCGGGAGCGGAACGATTCCTCCAAGGTGTGGAAGGTGGCCGAGTGCATCGGCAACATCAAGGGCATCTCCACGGAGGAAGCGGCCCGGATCACCCTGGAAAACGGCAAGCGATTTTTCAATATCCCATAACGCAATAAAAAAAGAGCCGAAAGGCTCTTTTTTATTGCGTAGACGATGAAAAAACATATCATGTGAGAAATTCTTTTGTTTTATCTTTCATCAATCTGCAAAAAGCCGCGACCTGTGCGTGGCTTTTTGCACCGATCAAGAAGCCAGTGTGCGCCACAGGCGTGCATGCAGCTTCTTGCAAAACTCGAAAAAGTGGCCCAGGCCACTTTTTCGACATGTTAAAAAAAGAGCCGAAAGGCTCTTTTTTTATTGCTCCGGGGAAGCAGGATAGGACTTTGATTTTTTGGGCTCCTCTTTATAGAAAGAAGCGGGCAAGGCGGTGGAGAGTTCCAGCAGCACATGGTCGAAGCCGCTGGCATAGTCCGGGGGCGGAGCGCCCAGGGACAGATAGGGGGTGGAAGGGTGCAGGGGCAGGGACAGGGTGACGGTGGTGCCCTCATCGGGAACGCTGGAAATGACGCAGGTGCCGCCGTGGAGCAGCATCACCGCCCGGGCCAGCATCAGGCTGTAGCCGGCCCCTCCCACCATCAGTCCCCGGGACAGGGAGGATTCGGGGGGACGGCTGAAAAGATGGGGCAGCACCGAAGCGGGAATGCCCCGGCCCCGGTCGGCCAGGATGATCACGGCGTTGTCCTCCCGTTTGGTGAGCACCAGCCGCATCTGGTTTTTCTGCCGGGTGTATTTCATGGAATTGGAAATCAGACCCAGGATCACCCGCTCCACCCGCTCCCGGTCGAAGGGGCAGAACAGGGGTTCCTCCGGGCAGTCCCAGGAAAAGGGAATGCCCACTTCTTCGGCCATGGGCTCTACCCGCTGGCACAGCTGCCGCACAAGCTGGCACAGATCACTCTGGCGCACATTCAGCTCCAGCTGGCCGCTTTCGGCCCGGGCGCAGTCCAGCAGATTGCGGCCCATGCGCATCAGCCGGTACATCCCTTGGCGCAGCACGCTTTTGGCGTATTGGCTTTTTTGGTCCTGGGCGGGGGGCAGGGCATCCCAGGCGGCAAACATGGTGCCCAGGCTGCTGCTGATTTCCCGGCTGAGCAGCTCGGCGGCGCTGAGGGCCATGGCCGGGGGATGGTTTTCCTGGGCGAAAAAGACGGTGATGAGCATATTCCCCTCTTTGGGGGTCATACTGCACCGGACGGCTTTGCCCTGGAGCTTTGTGTGAAAGGAATGGCTCTGGCCCTCATGGGCCAGGGTGACGATCTGAGCGGCCAGGGAATCGGGGAAAATGTCGTTGAGAGAGCGGCCTACCAGGTCCTCTTCCAGCTGAAAACGCAGGCTGCTTGTGACAAAGAGGATGCGGCCCGACGGGCTGCAGATCATCAGATAGTCATCGGCGGCGGGGAACCAGGTCATGTCCCCCAGAGCGGTATTTTCCAAGGCAGGTCCTCCTTTCCGGCAGATATAGAGAGCATCTTTGCCTGCTTTTCAGGCAAAGACTGGTACATTTTGCATAACATCCATCCCCATTCTAGTATGGGATTGGCCTGTTTGCAAGAAAAACTTCCTCCGGCGGGAAAGTTCTTCCTTTGTGCTTGAGAAACTATGGGAACATAGTGTATAATCAAGAATAAGAAATATGCGCGGGAACAAAATGCCCGTCTTATGCAAATGCAGGAAAATGCGGAGGTATCTGGAATGAGCGTAAAAATCGGTATCAACGGGTTCGGCCGTATTGGCAAGCTGGCATTCAAGGCCGGCATCGACGATCCTGAGGTGGAGTTTGTTGCCATCAACCACCCCAGCCTGACGCCGGAATACGCAGCCTATATGCTGAAGTATGACACGGTGCACGGCAGATGGGATGCAGACATCACCTGGGATGAAAATTCCATCACCGTCAACGGAAAAAAGACCATGGTCTTCAACTGCGAAAAGCCAGGAGATATTCCCTGGGGCAGCGTGGGGGCCGAATATATCCTGGAGTCCACCGGCAAGTTCCTCACCAAGGAAAAGGCCATGGCCCACATCCAGGCCGGTGCCAAGAAGGTGGTCATGTCCGCCCCTTCCAAGGATGACACCCCCATGTTTGTCATGGGCGTCAACCACGACAAGTACCAGGGCGAGGACATTGTCTCCAACGCCTCCTGCACCACCAACTGCCTGGCGCCTCTGGCCAAGGTCATCAATGACACCTTCGGCATCGAAGAAGGCCTGATGACCACTGTCCATTCCATGACAAAATCCCAGAAAGTGGTAGATGCCCGCTCCGGCAAGGACTGGAGAAGCGGCCGGGCCGCCTCGGGCAACATCATCCCTGCCTCCACCGGCGCGGCCAAGGCGGTGGGCAAGGTCATCCCCGAGCTCAACGGCAAACTCACCGGCATGGCTTTCCGGGTTCCCACTCTGGATGTGTCGGTGGTGGATCTGACCTGCAACCTGAAAAAGCCCGCCACCATGGAGGAGATCTGCCAGGCCATCAAGGAAGCCTCTCAGGGCTCCATGAAGGGCATCCTGGGCTATACCGACGAGCCCCTGGTTTCTTCCGACTTTGCCGGTGTGCTGGTGTCCTCTGTCTTTGACGCCAAGGCCAGCATTGCTCTGACTCCCACTTTCGTCAAGCTGGTGTCCTGGTATGACAACGAGGCTGGCTATGCCGCCCGTACCGTGGATCTGATGAAGCATATGCACGCAGTCTGCTCCAAATAAGAGCCATTTTCAATCCCCCGGCGCACATTGCAGCGCCGGGGGATTTGCCTTTCGAAAAAGCGGCTTAGCCGCTTTTTCCAGTTTTTGCAAGAGGCACGGCGCACGCCCTTGGCGCACACCGGTCTCTTGAGAGGTGCAAAAACCGACGCACAGGTCGCCGCTTTTTGCAGATTGAAAAAAGGGCAAAAGGGCGCCTGATACTGTATTATTCTGTGATCGGTTTTCTCTTTGCTATATCTTGCAGCGCCGGGGGATTTTTATGGTTTCGACGGGATTTTTCAAAAAAAGCGGTTGCAATTTTCCAAAGATACGCTATAATAGAGTTACTCCATGCGGGTATAGTTCATTGGTAGAACGTCAGCTTCCCAAGCTGAATAGGAGGGTTCGATTCCCTTTACCCGCTCCAAAAAAGACAGCCATGGGCTGTCTTTTTTTATACTCTTCCGAGAGGTGAGAAAAATGGCGAAGGCGCTGTGCTTTGGATCGCTGAACATTGATTATATCTATCAGGTGCCCCATTTTGTGGGAGCGGGGGAGACACTCAGCGCGCTGTCCCGGCAGCGGCTGGCCGGAGGCAAAGGGCTGAATCAGGCGGTGGCCCTGAGCCGGGCCGGGGCCCAGGCTTATATGGCGGGAAGCGTGGGAGAGGACGGGGAGTTTCTCCTGGAAACCCTTCAGGGGGCTGGTGTGGACATTTCCTTTGTGCGGCAGCTGCCGGGGAACACCGGCACCGCCGTCATTCAGCGGGACGGGGCCGGGGAAAACTGCATCCTGCTCCATGGCGGAGCCAACCGGTGCATTACAGCCGACCAGGTGCAGGAGACCTTGGAGCATTTTGCCCCGGGGGACTGGCTGGTGCTGCAAAACGAGATCAGCTGTTTGCCCCTGCTGCTCAGAGAAGGGAGAAAACGGGGAATGCAGGTGGTTTTCAACCCTTCGCCCATGGAACCGGAGCTGCTGGGGCTATGTCTGGAAAAGGTACATTGCCTGGTGCTCAACCAGGTGGAAGGGCGTCAGCTGCTGGGGGGAGAAGCACGGGAGGAAGAGGTTTTGCGTCGCGGGCTGGAAGAGTGGTTCCAGGGGGATACCCTGGTGCTCACCCTGGGCAGCCGGGGGGCCTGGTGCCTGCATCAGGGGGAATGGGTGTTCCAGAAGGCCTTTTCCGTACCGGTAGTGGACACCACCGGAGCCGGGGATGCTTTCACCGGCTTTTTCGTGGCCAGCCGCATGATGGGGCAGAGCATCCCACAGGCTTTGGAGAAGGCTGCCTGGGCCGCTGCCCAGACCATCCAACACCCCGGCAGTGCGGCGGCCGCACTGCCAAACTGACCCTCCCCTGGCTGGGAGGTGCAGCAGCTTGCACTAAGGTAAAACCTTGTGCAGCAAATGCCGCTGCGCAGCGTGATATAGAGAAGTTTTCTCCACAAGACTTGGCGCTGCGCAGTGTGACAGCGGAGGCACTCTGCCCGACCAAATGACAGGCTCCTGTGCCACTGGAGTTCGGGGAGGGCCAGTATGCCCCCGGTGGTACGCCGCTCTAGTTGAGGTGAAGCCATGTGCAGCAAATGCCGCCGCGCAGCGTGAAGCAAGGAAGTTTCCTTCACAAGACTTGGCGCTGCGCAGTATGGCAGCGGAGGCACTCCGCCCGGTTGCAATGTGGGGAGAAACAGGATATAATAAAATATCAAACTGTGCCCAGGGAAGATTTTCCCGGGAAATTTGGAGTGGAAGTGTAATGGATCATAATAAACTGGCGGAACTGCTGTTCCCCCACATCGACAAAACCATGGAGGAATATCTCACAGAGATCTATCCTCCCCGGAACCTGCCCCAGGGGGCCATGGTCACCCGGTTTGCCCCCAGCCCCACCGGCTTTCTCCACATCGGCGGTTTGTTCACCGCCCTGGTCAACGAGCGGCTGGCCCACCAAAGCGGCGGCAGGATCATCCTGCGCATCGAGGACACCGACAAGAAGCGGGAAGTGGAGGACGGCATCACTGGTATCGTCTCGGGCCTGCGTGATTTTGGCGTGGAATTTGACGAAGGCATGATGAGCCAGACCGAGGAAAAGGGCGATTACGGCCCCTACCAGCAAAGCCGCCGTGGCCCCATTTATCAGGCCTTCTGCAAGGAACTGGTGAAGCGCGGCCTGGCCTATCCCTGCTTCTGCACCGAAGAGGACCTGGCCGCCATCCGCAAGCAGCAGGAGGCGGAAAAGGCCCTGCCCGGCTACCATACCACCTACGCCCGCTGCCGTGACCTGACCATGGAGCAGGTGGAGGAGAACATCAAGGCGGGTAAGCCCTATGTGATGCGCCTGCGCTCGCCGGGCAAGCCCGGCGGCCGGATCAAATACAAGGATGTGATCCGGGGCGAGATCGAGATGGACGAAAACATCGCCGATATCGTGCTTCTCAAAACAGACGGCATCCCCACCTATCACTTTGCCCACGCCGTGGACGACACCCTGATGGGTACCACCCATGTGGTGCGCAGCGATGAATGGGTCTCTTCTGTGCCCACTCACCTTCAGCTCTTCTATGTGCTGGGACTCAAGCCGCCCAAGTACGCCCATGTCTCCCCTGTGATGAAAGAGGACAATGGAGCCAAGCGGAAGCTGAGCAAGCGGAAAGACCCGGAAGCCGCCGTTTCCTATTTTGTGGACGAGGGCTATCCCAAGGAAGCGGTGCTGGAATATCTGCTCAACCTGGCCAATTCCCCCTTTGAGGATTGGAGACGGCAGAACAAGACCGCACCTTACCAGGATTACAAGCTCCAGCTGAACAAGATGAGCCAGTCGGGCGCTTTGTTCGACCTGGTGAAGCTGGCCGATGTGTCCGCCGGCGTCATCGGCGCCTTTGACGCAGAGAAGGTGACGAAGGATGTGCTGGAATGGGCAAAGGGCCACGATGAGCAGCTGTATGCCCTTCTCAATCGGGACACAGACTATGCCCAGGGCATCTTCGCCATCGACCGGGGCGGCAAAAAGCCCCGGAAGGACATCCGCAAGTGGAGCGATGTGCGGGATTATGTGAGCTATTTTTATGACGAAACATGGCAGGGAGAATACGACCTGCCGGAGAATCTCCAGAAAGAAGATATGATCGCCATTCTGGACACCTACGCCAAGGCCTATGAGGAAGCCCCCGACAAGAACACCTGGTTTGACGGGGTCAAGGCCATCTGCGAGGGCCTGGGCTTCTGCCCGGAGGTCAAGGCGTACAAGCAGGACCCCACCGGCTGGAAAGGCCATGTGGGCGATGTGAGCAATGTGGTGCGGGTGGCCATCACCGGCCGGAAAAATTCCCCCGACCTTTGGTCCATCATGACCCTTCTGGGCAAGGAGCGCAGCCTCTCCCGCCTCCGGAAGATGAAAGAATTTCTGGCAAAATAAAACAAATCAAGTTTGAAACCCCCTGGGGGACGATCAAAAGAAGCCCAGGGGAGTCCATTTCAAAGGAGGGCTTTGGAACCCTCCGGAAAGGAATAGAGTATGGAAAAGGACATCGTCACCAGCAATTTTATCGAGGAGTTCGTCAAGGAGGACCTGGAAGCGGGCAAATGCGACGCCATTCAGACCCGGTTCCCTCCCGAGCCCAACGGCTATCTCCACATCGGCCACTGCAAGGCCCTGTGCATCGACTTCGGCACAGCGGAGAAATTCGGGGGCAAGTGCAACCTGCGCATGGACGACACCAACCCCACCAAAGAGGACACCGAGTATGTGGACGCCATCAAGGAGGATATCCACTGGCTGGGCTTTGATTGGGACAAGTTCTGCTATGGTTCCGATTATTTCGAGCAGACCTATGAATACGCTCTGGAACTGATCCGCAAGGGCCTGGCTTATGTGTGCCAGCTTTCCCCTGAGGAAGTGAAGCAGAACCGGGGCGATGTGAACACCCCGGCCGTCAGCCCCTATCGGGACCGGCCCATAGAAGAGAGCCTGGACCTGTTCCAGCGGATGCGGAAAGGGGAGTTCCCCGAGGGCAGCATGACCCTGCGGGCCAAGATCGACCTGGCTTCGGGCAACTTCAATATGCGTGACCCGGCGCTCTACCGGATCAAGTTCGCCCATCACCACCGCACCGGGGACGACTGGTGCATCTATCCCATGTACGACTTTGCCCATCCCATCCAGGACGCCCTGGAAGGGGTGACCCACTCTTTGTGCTCCCTGGAATTTGAGGCCCACCGGCCCCTTTACAACTGGGTGATCGACAATGTATCGGTGCCCCACAAGCCCCGTCAGATCGAGTTTGCCCGCCTGGGCATCGACCACACCGTCATGAGCAAGCGGAAGCTGCGGGCTCTGGTGGAAGGGGGCAAGGTGTCCGGCTGGGACGATCCCCGGATGCCCACCCTGTGCGGCCTGCGCCGCCGGGGCTATACCCCGGAATCCATCCGGAATTTCTGCGACCGCATCGGCGTGGCCAAGGTGAACAGCACAGTGGAATACAGCTTTCTGGAGCATTGCCTGCGGGAAGATCTGAACGAAAAAGCCCAGCGGGCCATGGCGGTGCTGCGTCCTGTGAAGCTGATCATCACAAACTACCCCGAAGGCCAGAGCGAGACCTTCCCGGTGGAAAACAATCCCAACGACCCGGAAGCCGGCACCCGCGAAGTGACCTTCTCCCGGGAGCTGTATGTGGAAGCCGATGACTTCCTGGAAACCCCGGTGCCCAAGTACAAGCGGCTCTATCCCGGCGGACCGGAGTGCCGCCTGAAAGGGGCCTATCTCATCACCTGCACCGGCTGCGAAAAGGACGAAAAGGGCAACATCACCGCCATCACCGCCACCTATGACCCGGAATCCCGGGGCGGCAACCCCGCCGACGGCCGGAAGGTGAAGGGCGCCACCATCCATTGGGTGGATGCCGCCACGGCCGTGGACGGAGAGGTGCGTCTGTATGATAACCTGTTCTCCGATCCCGCTCCCGATGCCGCCGACAAGGATTATCTGGAATGCATGAACCCCAATTCCCTGGAAGTGCTGAAGGGCTGCAAGCTGGAAGCTTCCCTGGCTTCGGCCAAACCCTCGGAGCGGTTCCAGTTTTTGCGGCTGGGCTATTTCTGCGCCGACAGCCGGGACAGCGGCGAGGGCCATCTGGTCTTCAACCGGGCCGTGACCCTGAAAGACAGCTTCGGCAAGGGCAATAAATAATGGAAAACATCCACTATCTGGATAACAGTGCCACCACTCAGGTGTTGGAGGAAGCGGCCCAGGCCGCCCTCCGCCTGATGCGGCAGGACTATGGCAACCCCTCCGCTCTTCATGCCATGGGCAAGCAGGCCCGGGAGGCCATGGAGCAGGCCCGGGGGCAGGTGGCCGGAGCGATGGGGTGCAAGGCAGAACAGGTAATCTTCACCTCCTGCGGCACCGAGAGCATCAACACCGCCATCCAAAGCGCCGCCAGGAAGGGAAAAGCCTTCGGCCGGCACATCGTCAGCACCCAGATCGAGCACAAGGCCACCCTGGATACCCTGAAAGCCTTGGAGCAAGAGGGGTTCCAGGTGACTCTGGTGCCCCCGGAAAAGGACGGCACGGTGTCTTGCGACCGGGTGCTGGAAGCGGTGCGCCCTGACACCATTCTGCTCACCATGATGGAGGTCAACAGCGAGACCGGCGCCATTCTGCCCACCGCGGCGGCCATGGAAAAAGCCAAAGAAAAGGCCCCTCATTGCCTGTGCCACATCGACGGGGTGCAGGCCTATTGCAAGCTGCCCATCTCCCTTGGGGGGGTGGACTTTTTGTCGGTGAGCGGCCACAAGATCGGGGCCATGAAAGGGGTGGGCGCCCTTTACTGCAAAGATCCCCGCTCCCTGCGTCCCCTGCTTCACGGCGGCGGCCAGGAGGGAAACCGGCGCTCGGGCACAGAGGGCCTGCCCCAGATCGTCTCCATGGGGGTGGCCAGCGCCCTGCGGGCAGAAAAGCGGGAGGAAAGCCAGCGGCACATGGCGGCTCTGCGCCAAAGCCTTGTGGAAGGGCTTTCTGCTATGCCCTGCCCGGTGCGCATCAATTCCCCCCAGAACGGGGCGGCCCATATTCTGAATATTTCCCCGGAAAAGGGCCGCAGCGAAGTGCTGCTGCGGGTGCTCTCCGACGAGGGGGTCTATGTGTCCGGGGGATCGGCCTGCGCCCGGGGCAGGCGCAGCCATGTGCTGGAAGCCATGAAGCTGCCCGCCGCCGTCATTGACGGGGCGCTGCGGGTGAGCTTCTGCCCGGAAAATACACAGGAGGATGTGAAGGCCTTTTTGGCAGGGCTTCAGAAAGCCCTGGGATTTTTCCTCTAGGCCTTCGGGAGAAATACCATGAATCAAGAAGTTTTGCTGCTCAAATGCGGAGAGCTGGTGCTCAAAGGGCTGAACCGGGCCCGGTTTGAGGACCGGCTTTTGTCCATCGTTCGCCGCCGTCTTTCCCATCTGGGAGAATATGAGGTCTATGCCATCCAGTCCACCCTGTATGTGGAGCCCAAAAACGGCGCGCCGGTGGAAGAGGCGCTCACAGTGTGCCGGAAGATCTTCGGCGTGGTAGCCATCTGCCGGGCCATCAGCTGCCCCAAGGACATGGACAGCATCTGTCAGGCTGCGGTGGAATACCTGAAAGACACCATGGAACACACGGGGACTTTCCGCTGCCAGGCCAAGCGCTCGGACAAGCGCTTTCCCCTCACCTCTCCGGAGATTGCCCGGCAGGTGGGCGGGGCGCTGCTCTCCGCCTATCCCCGGCTGAAGGTGAAGATGGACGGGGCCCAGACCCAGGTGCACATCGAAGTGCGGGACAAGGCGGCCTTCGTCTATGCCGACCGGATCCACGGCGCCGGAGGAATGCCCACCGGCACCAACGGCAAGGCCATGCTGCTTTTGTCCGGCGGCATCGACAGCCCGGTGGCCGGGTATATGATGGCCAAGCGGGGACTTTACCTGGAGGGCGTCCACTTTTTCAGCTACCCCTATACCTCGGAAGAGGCCAAGGAAAAGACCCTTCATCTGGCACGGATCCTGGCGTCCTACTGCGGCCCCATCAAGGTCCATGTGGTGCCCTTTACCGAAATCCAGGATCAGATCCGGAAAAATTGCCAGGAGGATCTGTTCACCGTGCTCATGCGCCGGTTTATGATGCGCATTGCCCAGCGGGTGGCCCGGCGCCAGGACTGCGGCGCACTCATTACCGGTGAGAGCCTGGGCCAGGTGGCCAGCCAGACCATGGAGGCCATCGGCGTCACCAACGCCGTGTGTGAGCTGCCGGTGCTGCGTCCGGCCATCGGCATGGACAAGGAGGAGATCGTCCTCATCGCCCGGCAGATCGGCACCTTCGAGACTTCCATTCTGCCCTATGAGGATTGCTGCACCGTCTTTACCCCCCGCCATCCCCAGACCAAGCCCAAGCTGCCCAAGGTGCTGGAAGAAGAACAAAAGCTGGATGTGGAGGGCCTGATCCAGAAGGCCCTGGAAGGCGTGGAGCAGGTCATCTGCAAGGCGGAAGGCTAAAAGAAAAAGTATACAGATCGGAATAAAAAGGGAGGCCATTACTGTGAGAACAGAGATTATCGCTGTGGGCACCGAGCTTTTGCTGGGGGAGATCGTCAACACCGACGCCCCCATGATCGCCCAGGGCCTGGCGGAACTGGGCATCGGGGTCTATTTTCAGACGGTGTGCGGGGACAACCCGGACCGGCTGAAAAGCGTGCTGGAAGTGGCCAAACAGAGAGCCGATCTGATCATCACCACCGGCGGCCTGGGGCCTACGGCGGACGATCTCACCAAAGAGACCATTGCCGCCGCCTTCGGCAAGGGCCTTGTGCGGGACGAAGAGTCCATGGCAAGGCTGCGGGAGCATTTCAAAGGCCGCACCATGACCCAAAACAACGAAAAACAGGCCGATGTGCCCGAAGGGAGCACGGTGTTTCAAAACGACTGGGGCACCGCCCCGGCCTGTGCCTTTGAAGGGGAAGGGTGCCTGGTTATCATGCTTCCCGGCCCGCCCCGGGAGTGCACCCCCCTCTTCCGGGAAAAGGTGATGCCCTTTTTGGAAAAGCGCCGGGGCGGGGCACTTTGTTCCCGGTATGTGAAGGTGTTCGGCATGGGAGAATCGGAAATGGCATCCCGCCTGAGCCGCCAGATGGACAGCTGGGAAAACCCCACTGCCGCTCCCTATGCCAAGGAGGGAGAATGCCTGGTGCGCATCACTGCCATGGGGAAAAATAAAGAGGAAGCCTTTGCCATGACCGAACCTGCCGTCCGGGAAGTGCGGCAGGTGCTGGGGGATGTGGTCTATGGGGTGGATGTGGACTCTCTGGAGCAGGTAGTGGTGCAGGAAATGACCGCCCGGGGCCTGACCCTGGCCACGGCGGAAAGCTGCACCGGCGGGCTGATGGGCAAGCGCATCACCGATGTGCCCGGCGCTTCCGCCTGTTATCTGGGGGGCGTTGTGTCCTACCACAACGAAGTGAAGGAAAACCTGCTGGGTGTGCGCCATGAGACCCTCATGACAAAAGGGGCAGTGAGCGAAGACACCGCCTGCCAGATGGCCCAAGGGGTGCGGAAGGCCCTGGGGGCTGACATCGGCATTTCCACCACCGGCGTGGCCGGCCCTGGGGGAGGCACTCCCGAAAAGCCGGTAGGGCTGATCTATGTGGGCATCAGCACGGGGGACAGGACATGGGCGGTGCGCATCCTGCGGCCCCGCCAGAGCCGGGAGAGCCTGCGCCGTCTGGCCTCTTCCACCGCCTTTGATCTGGTGCGCCGCCACCTGGAGGGCATAGACCATGCATGAGGAAAAGTGCCTGGAAAAGAAAACGGTGTATCAAGGCCCCAGCTTTTCCATCCGCCAGGACCGGGTGGAGCTGGAGGACGGAAGAGAGAGCCGCCGGGAGGTGATCTGTCGTCCCCACCGGGTGCTGGCTCTGGTTTATGATGAGCAGCGTCAGGCGCTGGCCGATGCAAAGGGGCGCTTGCCCCGCACTCCTCTGGCTCCGGAGGAAAGCCCGCAGGATGCCGCGGTGCGGCTGTTTGCCGCCTTGGGCGGAGAGGAGCCCCGGTTTTTGGGAGAAATCATGCCCTCCCCTGCGGTGCTACAGGAAAAAGTGCTGGTTTTTGCCGGAAAAGGAAGCGGGCAAGCGCCGGAAGGGCTTTTCTGGATGCCCCTGTCCCAGGGGCTGGAAGGGGACGATCTGTGCACTGCCGCGGCCCTGGCCCTTTGGGCCCTGGGGGAGGAATGAAGATGGAAAACAAGAAGAACGAGCCTTTGTTCCGGGGCGTTCTGGTGGATGTATACCCCGGGGAAGAGGGAGAAGTCTGCCGCCATCGGGGTGCGGTGGCGGTTTTGTGCCAGTACCAGGGAAAGATTCCCCTGGTGCGCCAGTACCGTTATGCCCAGGGGAAGGAATGTGTGGAGCTTCCGGCGGGAAAGCTGGAAGCGGGGGAGGACCCGAAAGAGTGCGCCCGGCGGGAGCTTTTGGAGGAAACCGGACTTTCCGCCGGAAAGCTGGAAGAGCTGGGGGTCTACTGTTCTTCTCCCGATGTGCTGGAGGAAAAAATGTACCTTTATTGGGCGGAAGACCTGACCCTTTCCCAGGCCAGGCCCGACGAAGGGGAATTTCTGGAGGGGGAGCTGTGGGAGCTTTCCCGGCTGAAAGATGCCCTGGGGCGTGGAGAGATCGGGGATGCCAAGACCCTGAGCGCCCTTCTTCTGGCCCGGGAAAAGGGACTTTTGAGCCTGTAAAGAGAAGGAGAGAGCCATGGCAAAAGTGCTGATCGTGGAAGATGAAAAGGCCATTGTGGATATCATAGCCTTCAACCTGAAACGGGAAGGCTATCAGGTGGAGGAAGCCTATGAGGGAAAAGGGGGGCTGGAAAAGGCCCTTTCTCCCCAGGTGGACCTGGTGCTTCTGGATGTGATGCTTCCGGGGATGGATGGTTTTGAGCTGCTGCGCCGCCTGCGGGAAAAGAGCAATGTGCCCGTCATTATGGTCACCGCCCGGGAAGAAGAGCGGGATAAGGTGCTGGGGCTGGATACCGGCGCTGACGACTATATCACAAAGCCCTTTTCCATCAAGGAACTGCTGGCCCGGGTGAAGGCCAACATCCGCCGCCGTCTGGCCGACCAGCAGGACAGCATGGGGGGCGAAAAGAAAGAAGGCGGCCCCTTCCAGGTGGACACCGAAAAGCGTCTGGCCCGGAAGAACGGAGAGGCCCTGGAGCTTTCCCAGAGGGAATTTGATATGCTCTGCTATTTTCTGGAATGCGCCGGCCGGGTAGTGACCCGGGAAGAGCTGATGGAAAAGGTGTGGGGCTTTGAATATTATGGGGATCTGCGCACGGTGGATGTGGCCATCCGCCGCCTGCGGGAAAAGCTGGAGGACGATCCGGCCGACCCCCGCTATCTCATCACCCGCCGGGGGGCCGGGTATTATTTCAACAAAGAATAGGCGGAAGGAACCATGCTGAAAAGCCTGCAAATGAAGCTGGTGCTCATATTGATGCTGCTGGTGGTGGCGGTGATGGCCGTGGTGGGCGTGTTTCTGGTCAACTCGGTCACCGCTTATAACCGCAGCGATTTTCAGCGCCAGATGGTGGATTTTTTCGCCCTGCGGGGGCAGGAGCTGGAAAAAGGGCTCGGCGCCTGCAATGGGGATCTGGATCAGATGGAAGAGGTGCTGGAGGCCTATAACGGCGGCCTGGGGCTGGATGACCACCGGAATTTCTATATTCTGGATGGCAAAACCGGGGAGTTCCTCACCTCTTCGGAAAGCCGGGACGCCACTCCTTTCCGGGAGCTGACCCCCAATATGATCACCGCCATGGAGGGGGAAGTGGGGCAGACCATCACCGCCCTGTCCCCCTATTTCGATGTGGCTCTGCCGGTGGACGGGGGCAATTATGTGCTGGCCGTGGTGGACGACAAAGGGGAGCTGGATGAGCTGACCTGGACCATGTTCACCATTCTCATCCGCTCATTGATGTTCGGCCTGGCGGTGGCCATTCTGCTCAGCTTCATTCTGGCCCGCACCATCACAAACCCGGTGCAGCGGCTGACCCGCACCGCCCAGCGCATCGCCGCCGGAGACTTTTCCCAGCAGCCCCAGGCGGAATCGGCGGACGAGATCGGCAACCTGACCCGCACCTTCGGGGAGATGGCCAAGGTGCTGGAAAATACCCTGGCCGAAGTCAACGGGGAGCGGAACAAGCTGAGCACCCTGTTTACCCATATGGCCGACGGGGTGGTGGCCTTTGACAAAAGCGGCCATATCCTTCATATGAACCCGGCGGCCCAGCAGATGCTGGGCATGGAGTTCGGGCAGGAGCTGACCTATACCCAGGTGTTTCCCAATCTGAATGTGGAAGAAAGCGACCTGGGAGAAGGGGGCCAGTACATCGAGATCGACTATGCGGCAAACAAGCGCATCCTCAAGATTCTGCTGGCCATGTTCGGCACGGCGGAGGATGAAAACAGCGGCATCATGGCGGTGCTCCACGACATCACCGAGCAGAAGAAGCTGGATTCTTCCCGGCGGGAGTTTGTGGCCAATGTGTCCCATGAGCTGCGCACTCCCCTGACCAATGTGAAGGGTTACACCGAAACCCTTCTGGATGCCGGGGACGAGCTGGACGGGGAAACCCGCCGCAATTTCCTTCAGGTGATCTACAATGAGTCCGACCGGATGACCCATATCGTCAAGGACCTGCTCACGCTGTCCCAGCTGGACTATGGGAAGATGGATATGGAGATGAGCCCGGTTCCGGTGAAACTGATCGTGCAGAATATTGCCAGCGCCATGCTCATCGAGGCCCGGGGCCAGGGCCTGACCCTGGAGACCAGGCTGGAAGAACCCCTGCCCCTGATCCTGGCTGACCGGAACCGGATGGAGCAGGTCATTGCCAACATTGTTTCCAATGCCATCAAATATAACCGCCCCGGCGGTTCTGTCACCCTCTGTGCCTTCTCCCGGGAGGACAAGGTGGTCATAAAGGTGCAGGATACCGGCATCGGCATTCCCCAGGAGGACATCCCCCGGCTCTTTGAGCGGTTTTACCGGGTGGACAAGGCCCGTTCCCGGGAAAGAGGCGGCACCGGCCTGGGGC
The DNA here is from genome assembly GCF_016901775.1 of Intestinimonas butyriciproducens. Lineage (GTDB taxonomy): Bacteria > Bacillota > Clostridia > Oscillospirales > Butyricicoccaceae > Pseudobutyricicoccus. The sequence goes on along the minus strand of NZ_JACJKW010000004.1, from coordinate 37,367 downwards.
TGGCCATCGCCAAGGAGATCGTGGAGCAGCATCAGGGAACCATTGGAGTGGAGAGTCAGCTGGATGCCGGCAGCACCGTCACCATCACTTTGCCGGTGTGTCCGCCGGAGCGTGAGGGACAGCAATGAAAGAAAAGATCAAAACGGCGGCACTGATTGCAAATGGCCTTCTGATGGGGGTGCTGTTCACCCTTTCGGTGTCCCTGGGGGTGAGCATGGACCCTTCTCTGGGCCCTCTTTACACCCTGTCCCGGTGGCTGCGGGGAGAAAATACCGTCAGCCAGGTGCAGGAGGAACAAAGCGATCCTGCCGCCTATCCTCTGGCGGTGTCGGCCTTTCAGAAAGGGGATCTGTACTACGCCTACACCCAGCAGCCGGTGTCGGCCATCTACACTCTGCTGCGGCCCACGCTGGAGGAAGCTTTGGGCTCCATGAGTGAAAAAAAGGCCATGGATCGGCAAGACTATCACCGTGTCCTTTGGGAAGAACAGGGGTTTTTGCTGGAATATGACGGCCTGGTGCCCCTGACAGCCATGCGCTCCTGGAGCGGAGCCTCCCCGGGGGAGGATGCGCTGGCCTTTTCCCGCCTGGTGCTTTTGGCGGAAGAGGACAGAGTGGACTTGCTTCTGGAGACCGAGGAGGGTGCATGGTTCCGGTTTGCCACCGCCGCGGCCAGCGAAAAACTCCGGACAGCTTTGGAAGAATGCAGTCCGGACGGTTCCTATTTTGCCATGGAAGATCCCAATCTGTCGGTGCTGGCCCCCGATCAGCCGGTATCCGGCAGCGCCGTCAAGCTGCCGGTGTATGAATGCAAAGTGGCCGAGGTGGTCACCGGCGCCGTCAGCGGGGGAGAAATGCCCCGGGCGCTGTTGGAGTGCTTTTCCATGAACCCCTATCTGGCCAAGCGCTATGCCGCCGGAGAAGAGATGGCGGTGTTTGTCCAGGGCAACTATTCCCTGCGCCTCAGCGGAGACGGAACGGTGCAGTTTACCGTGGACGGCGGCGAGGGCCTGGAAGGAGAAAATGCAGAAAACACCCTGGTGGGGCTGATCGGCCGGGGCTGGCAGGTGGCCCAGGACGCTCTGGACAGCGCGGGCTCGCCTTTGGATCTGTCCCTCAAAAGGGTGGAGAAGGGAGCGGGAGAGGAAGAATATACCATTCTGTTTTCCTGCCGGGCCGCGGGGGTGCCCCTTTCCTCCCAGCAGGTGACCATCCATGTGCAGGAAGGGGTCATCGTCTCCATGGAGATGAGCCTTTTGTCCCTGACCCAGACGGGAGAGCGGAGGATTTTGCCCTATTCTCTGGCGGCCGCGGCCATGGAGGGAAACGGGCCGGTGCGGCTTCAGTGCCGCTACGCTTTGCAGGAGGGCAAGCTCACTCCCTATCTCAGCTACGCGCCGGTGAAGGAGGGATAAGCCATGGAATGGAGCCGGGCCAAAACCATTTTGCTCATTGTGCTCATCTGCACCAATCTGTTTTTGGCGGGGAATCTTCTGTGGCAGGTGAGCCACGGCTGGGCCCAGCAGCGTCAGGCCATGGATCAGGCCCTTTCCCTGCTGCAGGAGGATGTGGGAGAGTTTGACGAAGACATTTTCCGAAGCCTGGGCACCCAGCGGCCGGTGTATGCCGCAAGCCGGGATACCGCCTTGGAAAAGAAAGCGGCCCAGGCCCTTCTGGGCACCGAAAAAAGCGATACCGACGGCGGCGTCTCCCGGTTTTCTTCGGAAGAGGGCACCCTGGCTTTTTACACCGGGGGAGAAGTGCGGCTGGAACTGTTTACGGAGTCCTCCCTCACAGGGGAAGAATGGGAAGAGCTTTTGGAAAAAGCCGGTTTTCCCATGGGCAACTGCCGCCGGGAGGAAGAAGGGGATCGGGTGACCTTTTTCCAGGGAATGCCCTCGGGGGAAGAGCTGATGGAATGCACCCTCACCTGCCGGAAGAAGGGAAATAGCCTTGTGGCCGAGGGCCGGTGGCTGATGGATCCTCAGCTCCGCCAGGTGGGCGAAGGGGCCAAAAGCTATCAGATGGTGGTGAACCTGCGCCGTCTGTGGCGGGAGGAAGGCTTTTCCCAGCCCCCGGAAAGCGCCCGGGAAAGCTATCGCCTGCGGGATCAGGGCAACGGCAACTATCTGCTTTTTCCCGTCTGGCAGGTGGAAGCGGGAGGAAAAAGTTTCACGGTGGACACGGGGGAAAACCCAGTGGAATGAGCCTTTGATCATTGTGCACAAGGATCGGCCCTGGGGATTGGTGAAAACTTAGGTGAAAATCTGCGGGATTTTGTTTTTCATTCTGAGCGGACTGTGGTAAAATATATAAAACAACAGTAAATTTTTGATGAACGCAGCTCTGTCGTTCTTCTTGCCGCCCCAGGCGGCATCTTGCAAGGGAGCAACTGGAATACACTGCCGGGAGAATGAGGATTTTGGATAAATTTGTCATCAATGGGAATAAGCCGCTGCGGGGCGAAGTGACCGTCAGCGGCGCCAAGAATGCCGTTGTGGCCATTATACCGGCCACCATTTTGGTCAACGGCGTCTGCCGCATCGAAAATGTACCTCAGGTCAGCGATGTGATCATCCAGCTGGAGATCCTTCAGCAGATGGGGGCCCAGGTGCGCAGCATGAATCCCACCACGGTGGAGATCGACTGCCGCCATATGCGCAACATCCGCACGCCGGAGGACCTGATGCGGAAAATGCGGGCTTCCTATTATCTGATCGGCACCCTGCTGGGCCGCTATCACAAGGCCGAAGTGGCCATGCCCGGCGGCTGTAATTTCGGCGGGGTGCGCCCCATCGATCAGCATGTGAAGGGCTTTGAAGCCCTGGGCGCCCAGGTCAGCGTGAAAAACGGTTTTGTCTATGCCCAGGCCCCCCAGGGCCTGCGGGGCACCAGCATCTATCTGGATGTGGTATCGGTGGGTGCCACCATGAACATCATGCTGGCCGCCACTTTGGCCGAAGGCCAGACGGTGATCGAAAACGCCGCCAAAGAACCCCATATCGTGGACCTGGCCAATTTCCTCAACGCCATGGGCGCTGAGATCATGGGCGCCGGTACCGATGTGATCAAGATCCGGGGGGTGAAAGAGCTCCATGGCGGAACCTATTCGGTGATCCCCGATCAGATCGAAGCGGGCACCTATATGGCCGCTGTCATGGCCACCGGCGGCAGCGTGCTGGTGCGCAATGTGATCCCCAAGCACCTGGAATGCATCACCGCAAAACTCATTGAGATGGGCGCCCAGGTGGAAGAGATGGACGACGCCGTGCGGGTCAGCCGTACAGAGCCCCTGCGGCGCATCAACATCAAAACCCTGCCCTATCCGGGCTTCCCCACCGATATGCAGCCCCAGCTGGCCGCCGCTTTGTGTCTGGCCGAAGGCACCAGCGTCATCACCGAAGGGGTGTGGGACAACCGCTACCGCTATGTGGAAGAGCTGCGGCGGATGGGAGCCAAAATCCAGGTGGACGGCAAAGTGGCCATCATCGAAGGGGTGAGCGAGCTCACCGGTGCCAAGGTGCGCTCCTGCGATCTGCGGGCCGGGGCCGCCATGGTCATCGCCGGTCTGGCCGCCAAGGGCGTCACCGAGGTGGAAGAGATCGCTTATATCGAGCGGGGCTATGACAACATTGTGGAAAAACTCCAGGGGCTGGGAGCCGACATCCGCCGGGTAACGGTGTCCGAGGAGGATGCGGTGCCCATGGCCCGGTGAAAGGCAAAGGACAAGCAGAAATGATTGGTTCCGGCGGCGCGGGTTTTCCGTGCCGCCGCTGTTTTTGAAAGACAAGGAAGGACAGTATGACCCAGTTTTACAGCCTGGCCAGTTCCTCTTCGGGGAACTGTTCGGTGTTCCGGGGGGGAGGGCGCACCCTGCTCATCGATGGGGGCACCAACACCAAGTACATCCGCAATGCCCTGTCCCAGCTGGGCATCGCTTTGGGTGATATTACCGATGTGCTCATCACCCACACCCATTCCGACCATATCAGCGCTCTGCCGGTGCTGACCAAGCACTGCCGGGCGCCCATCCATGCCACGGCCCCCACCGTGGAGGGGCTGAAAGAAAAGTGCGCCCATGACCGGCTGGAGATCGTGGAGCCCGACGCCCCCTTCTGGCTTGGGGAGGTGCGCATCACTCCCTTCCTCACCCCCCATGACTGCCCGGGCAGCTGCGGCTTTCTGCTGGAGACCCAGGAGGGAAAACTGGGCTATTGCACCGACCTGGGGCATTTGCCTGCCGGGGTGTTTGAAACCCTGCGGGGAGCCGAGACGGTGTTTCTGGAATCCAACCACGATGTATATCAGCTGAAAAACGGGGAATACCCTTATTATCTCAAGCGGCGGATCCTGTCTGCCCAGGGGCATTTGTCCAATGACGATGCGGCCCAGGCGGTGGCAGAATGGGGAAAATACGGGCTGCAAAAGGTGATCCTGGCCCATCTGAGCGAGCACAACAACCGGCCGGAATGGGCGCTGGAAGAGACAGAGCGGGCGCTGCGGCAGGCAGGGCTTTGGGAGCAGGTGCAGGTGCAGGTGGCGCCCCACAAGGCCCTTCTGTCCCTTTCCGGAAAAGGGAGGGCGGCCGGATGACAGGGGTCAAACTGATTTGTGCCGGCAAGCTGAAGGAAGATTTTTACCTGAAAGCCTGCCAGGAATACCAGAAGCGGCTGAGCTCTTTTTGCCGTCTGGAGGTGCTGGAGATTCCCGAGGATACCCGACCCGGCGGTTTGGAGCGGGAGGGGGAAAAGATTCTGGCCGCCATTCCTCCCCAGAGCTATGTGGTGGCCATGTGCATCGAAGGGGAAGAGATGAGCAGCCAGGAGCTGAGCCGGAAAATGGAAAAATGGCAAAACAGCGGCATTTCCCGCCTGTGCTTTGTCATCGGCTCTTCCGAGGGCCTTTCGGACAAGGTGAAAAAAAGAGCCGGGCTGCGTCTGTCCATGTCCCCCATGACCTTTCCCCACCACCTGGCCCGGGTGATGGTGCTGGAACAGATCTACCGGGCTTTTTCCATCGCCGCAGGAAGCAAATATCACAAATAATAGCCCCCCCTTTTCCTTGCATTTTTTAGGGAAAAGGGGGAATTTTTGTCTTTTATTCATTTTATTGAAAAAACGATTGGAAAACATATGCATTATTTGATATAATAATATGAATTATTTGATCTGATAAAGAGAAAAATGAAAAAAGCAAGTAAAGAGGAGAGGGATATGAGAAAAAAAGAAAATGGACACTCTTCGGAGGGACAGCTGAAAAAATCAGTAACCTTTTTGGAAGCCCTGGCCATTGTGGTGGGCATGATCATCGGCAGCGGCATCTTCCTCAAGCCCGGCGTGGTGCTGGAAAGCGCCGGGAGTCTGCCGATGGCTTTGATCGCCTGGGCGGCTGGCGGCATTATCACGCTGGCTGCGGCTTTGTCGGTGGCGGAGATCGCTTCGGCCATCCCCAAGACCGGAGGATTGTATGTATATCTGGAGGAACTGTATGGCAAAAAATGGGGATTCCTCCTGGGATGGGTTCAGTCGGTGATTTCCTATCCGGCTTCCATTGCCGCCCAGGCCATTGCCTTTGCCACCTATGCGGCGGTATTTTTTCCCATGGGCCCCTGGCAGCAGAAGGCTCTGGCCATTTGTGTGATGGCTTTTGTGCTGTGGATGAATATTCTGTCCACAAAATATGGCGGCATCATCCAGACGGTGGCCACCTTCGGCAAGCTGATCCCGGTGGCGGCCATTATTGCCTTCGGCCTTCTTTCCGGCGGCGAGCTGAATTGGGCCGCGGGAACCTCTGCCGGTGCAGCCGGACTGGGGGCTGCTATTCTGGGTACTTTGTGGGCCTATGACGGCTGGATCGGCGTGACCAATATGGCGGGAGAACTGAAAAATCCGGGCAAGGATCTGCCTCGGGTCATTTCTTTCGGCGTTTTGTTTGTGGTGGCGGTGTATGTGGTCTTCAATCTGGCGGTCTTTATGGTGCTGCCTTATGACCAGGTGGCCGGTGCGGCAACGCCCGGCGCTGCGGCAGCAGTGGTGCTGTTCGGCGAAAAAGGCGCCGCATTTATCACCGCCGGCATTATGGTGTCGGTGTTCGGCGCCATGAATGGCTATACCATGACGGCGGCCCGGGTGCCTCTGGCCATGGGCCAGCGGGGCCAGCTGCCGTTCAGCCGGGTCCTGGGCGCTCTGCATCCCAAATACGGTACACCGGCCAGCGCTCTGATCTTCCAGTGCGCTCTGGCGGCCATCTATATCCTGTCCGGCTCCTTCAACACCCTCACTGACCTGCTGGTCTTTGTGCTGTGGATCTTCTTTACCATGGGTGTTCTGGGCGTCTTTATCCTGCGGAAAAAACACCCGGACAAAAAAGGCCCCTATCAGGTGCCCCTCTATCCGGTGGTGCCCATTGTGGGTGCGCTGGGAGCCATCTATATCCTCGTCAGCACGGTGATCTCCGATCCCATCCAGTCGCTGGTGGGCATTGGTCTGACGGTGATCGGTCTGCCGGTCTATGCATTTTTGGAAAAGAAGAAGGGCTAAACCATGAAAAAACGGCCGGGGCTCTGGCAGCTCCATATGGCGGTGCTGCTCTTTGGCCTTTCAGGGCTGTTCGGCAAGGTGATACGCCAGCATTCCCTGATCATCACCTGGGGCAGGGTGGTTTTTTCCGCCCTGTCTCTCCTTCTTTGGCTGAAGATCCGGGGAGAAAACCCCTGGGCTGTGCCGGGGCGCACCAAGGCGGCCCTGGCTGCCTTGGGCGCATTGCTGGCCTTTCACTGGAGCACTTTTTATCAGGCCATTCAGGTGTCCACTGTGGCCATGGGTCTGATCTCTTTTTCGGCCTTCCCCCTATTCGTCACCTTTCTGGAGCCCCTCTTTACCGGGAAAAAGCCCCGGGGAGGGGATGTGGTGCTGGCTTTTGTGGCCTTCGGCGGCATTTTGCTGGCCACGCCTCTGGAAGGGGAGGGAACGCTGTGGCTGGGGGCCTTGTGGGGGCTTTTGTCCGGTTTCAGCTATGCTCTGCTGGGGCTGTTCAATCAGAAATGGGTGGGAAACTTTCCCGCGGCCATGGTCTCCTTCTGGGAACAGATGTGGGCAGCGGTGATTTTAACTCCTTGCTTTTTGTGGCTGCGTCCTGCCCTCTCTCTTTCCGATTGGGGCGGACTTTTGCTGCTGGGAGTGGTGTTCACCGCTCTGTCCCATACCCTCTTTATCGGCAGCCTGCGCACCATCCGGGCCCAGACGGCCAGCGTGGTTTCCTGCCTGGAGCCGGTATACGGCATTTTGCTGGCGGCTTTGTTTTTGAGAGAGATCCCATCTCTCCGGGAAGTGCTGGGGGGCAGCCTGGTCTTTGCCTGCGCCATCTGGGGCAGTCTGAAAAAGGAAATATAAAAAAGCGCCCAAAGGGCGCTTTTTTTCATAAGGACCAATATAGTCTTGATCATAAGAAATAAATGTGGTATATTTATATCATAAAGATAGAAATATACCACATATCAAAGGAGGCATTTCTATGAAATCAAGACGCATACTGTATGGCATGATGGGGTTGCTTTCTCTTCTGGGATTGATTGGTTTGTTTACCGAGTCAAAAGCTTTTTTATCTTTTTTTGCCTTTGCGGTGAATTTTGAATATTTCTTTGTTCAGTCAGATGAGATGTTGGAAGAATATATGGACCGGTCGGCTTCCCGAGCCTTTTATTGCGGTATGATTGCGATGGCTCTGGTTTCGTTGGGCGCCTTCTTCCTGGCTTCCCAGAAAGAGAACAAGGCGCTGATCACCGGCCTGGCTTGGGGATGGATCGTGTCTGTGGTGGTGTACGCCTTGTCTGCTGCCTATTATGGATTCAAAGAGAGATGGGGGCTGGAATGTGATCAGAAATAGGATCAAAGAATATCGGGCCCGTCACAACATGAAGCAGGAAGAACTGGCAAAACTGGTGGGAGTCCGGCGGGAGACCATAGGAAATCTGGAGAAGGGACGATATAACCCTTCTTTGGTGCTGGCCTGGAACATTGCCAAGGTGTTTGGGGTGTCCATTGAAGAAATTTTTACAGTGGAGCAATAACAAAAAGCGCCCAAAGGGCGCTTTTTGTGTTTACCGGTCCAGCAGCAGGCACAGAGGAAGCAGCAACAGGAGCAGCAGCACATTCACCAGGGTGAAAAGCAGAAGATACCGGCCCTTTTGCTCCGGCTGGGCTTTGCCGTAAATGCGGAAGGAGATCAGGCTGGCCAGGGAGGCCACCAGCGTGCCCAGCCCTCCCAGGTTGGAGCCCAGCAGCAGCGCGCCGCCCTTTTCGGTGAAGCCGGAAAGCAGCACAGCGGCGGGCACATTGCTGATCACCTGGCTCATCAGGGTGCAGGCGATCATCTCCCGGCCCTGAATGGCCTGATACAGCGCCTGCTTCACCGGGGGAATGGCCCCCAGATTGCCCACAAAGAGGAAAAAGAACACAAAGGTCAGAAGCAGGCCGTAGTCCACACGGCGCAGGATGGGACGGTCTTTGGCGGCAAGATAGAAAAGCACCAGCAAAAAGGTGATGGGATAGGGCACCAGATGCAAAACGGTGCACAGGCACAGGGCAAAGAGGATGCCATAGGGCAGGATGCTTTTGAAGGAAAGAGGCCGGGGACTCTGGCCGCTCTGCACCGAAAGGCGGCCCCGGGGAATGGGCAGCAGCAGAAGAAGCAGCAAAAGAAGGGAAAGCCCGGCCACCGGCAGAACACGGGAAAAAAACATGGGGGCGCTCATCTGGTAGCGGGAGAAAAGGAAAAGGTTCTGGGGATTGCCCACCGGAGTGGCCATACTTCCCAGGTTGGCTGCCGCCGTCTGGAGCACCACCACATACAAAAGGTGCTTTTCAAAGCCCGCTCCCTTGAGGACCAGCACGGCGAAAGGAACAAAGGTCAGAAGGGCTACATCGTTTGTCACCAGCATGGAGGAAAAGAAGCACAAAAGCACCAAAACGGCGCATAGTCCCCGTAGGCTCCCGGCCCGCCGGATGGCATTCTGGGCCAATTTTTCAAACAGCCCGGCCCCTTCCAGGCCCTGCACCACCGCCATCAGGCAGAAGAGAAGGGCCAGCACCCGCCAGTCGATGGCTTCCCCTATGGCCTTCAGGGAAAATGGGGCAAAAAAGGCCGTGATCACCGCGGCCAGGGCCGCAATGGACAGCACCGGCTCCCGCCGGAAAAATCCCAGTACTTTGGACATTGCTTGGTCACCTGCTTTTTCAAAAAATCACATGCCGTTTTATTTTACCACCTGCACCTTCCGGGGGCAATATCCCTCTTGCATGGGCAGGGAAGGGTGTGCTACACTAAAATATAGAAAATGCCCTGTGTGCGGGCAGAGATGAAAGGATGGTTTTGCATATGAACGAAGTGATTCAGAATATCCTGAACCGGCGCAGCTGGCGCAGCTATGAGGATAAGCAGATCAAGGAAGAAGAGCTGGAGCAGATCATCCGCTGCGGCCTGTGGGCTCCCAGCGCCATGAACCAGCAGTCCTGGCACTTTACCGTGGTCCAGGACAAGGAGACCATCCAGCGCATCCGCAAGGGGTGCCAGGAGATGATGGAGACCGATCGGGATATGTTCTACGGCGCTCCCACCCTGGTGATCGTCACCGGGAAACAGGACAACATCGCCCCTGTGGCCGATTGTTCTCTGGCCATCCAGAATATGTTCCTTTCGGCGGCTTCTCTGGGCATTGGTTCCTGCTGGATCAACTGCATCGGCCGCTACCTCACCACACCCCAGGGCCAGGCATTTGCCAAAGATGCCGGCATTCCGGAGGGCTATATCGGCGTGGCCGGCGTGATCCTGGGCTATCCCAAGGGAGAAGCACCCCAGGGCAAAGAGCGGGTAGAAGGCGCTGTGGACTACATCCGCTAGAAGCTATGGAAATGAGAAAATTGCCCCGTGAGGGCTACAAGGTCTCCAATTGGTCAGGCGGCTCCACCACCCAGGTGTATATTTTCCCGGAAGACGCCGACTATGGCAAAGGGGATTTCCTCTTTCGGGTGAGCAGTGCAGGAGTGGATTGCGACCGTTCGGATTTTACGCCCCTTCCCGGGGTGGAGCGGCACATCATGGTGCTCCAGGGCTCTTTGCGCCTTCTCTATGAGGGCCATGGAGAAAAAGATCTGGCGGTGCTGGAGCAGGATACCTTTTCCGGTGACTGGCACACCGTCAGCCTGGGGAGGGCCCAGGATTTCAACCTGATGCTCCGTGAGGGGGCAAAAGGCTGCATCCAGGGCCTCGGGCTGAAGGCTGGGGAAAGTCATTCCTTTTCCTTTTTCCCCGGGGAAAAAGGCGTGCTGTTTTTGTACCAGGGCAGCGCAGAGGGAAATGAGCTGTCTCTCAGTGAATGGGACGGCTTACTTTGCCAAGGCCCGGGAGAGCTCAATGTAAAAGCACAGACAGACAGCATTCTGGCACTGGCTCGGGTGCAGCTGGCATAACAAAATCAAAGCAGTAAAAAACCGGGAGCCTTGGGCTCCCGGTTTTTTACTGCAGCGAAACAAGGGATCTGGTCAGGAAGAGTACCGTTTCGGCAGCCATTGATTTGCAAAAGGATAAAAAAACAGCCCGCTCTATTGAGCAGGCTGTTTTTTGGCACGCCCAACAGGATTCGAACCTGTGACCTTCTGATTCGTAGTCAGACACTCTATCCAGCTGAGCTATGGGCGCATGTTCCGCATTTGGAACGCTTAATTATAATACCACGCTCCTTTGAAAAAAGCAAGAGAAATTTTTGTTTTTTCGAAAAAATTGCGCCCCGGGTTTTCCGGGGCGCACGGATAGGGGATTCTTATTTTGTTTCGGCCGTTTCAGGCTGTGTTTCCTTGGGGGACAGGGCGGGGGCTGGTTTTTCGGTTTCCTCCTTTTTGTCGCTGCCCAGGAAAGAGGGCAGATTCATTCCGGCCATGTCGAACAGTTCGTTCATGGGGGGGAGAGATTTCATCAGCCCGGAGACAAATCCGGCGGTGGCCGTTTTGCCCTGGCCATTTTCGCCGCTGTCCCAAACGGTGACCTTGTCGATCTTGATGTTCTTCACCGCTTCCACCTGGACACGCAGCAGATCTTCCATCTTGTCGGCCAGCAGCAGACGCAGAGCGGCATCGGGATCGCCGCCGGCAGCCAGCACGATCTCTCGCAGACCATCGGCCTGCTTGGTGAGCATGGCCTGCATACCGGTGGCTTCGGCCTGCATCTTGGCCAGGATGGCATCGGCTTCACCTTTGGCCTTCCGGCGGATCTGCTCGGCCTGGGCCTCGGCTTCCAGCTCCAGCTTCCGCTTTTCGATCTCGGTCTTGACGATGATATCGGCTTCCTGGGTGGCTTTTTCCCGGGCGGCACGGGCCACTTCAGCCTGCTGCTCGGCGGCGTAAGCCTCTTCCAGAGCACGGGCGGCCTGGATTTTTTCGGCGGAGGTGGCGATCTTCAAAGCTTCCGCTTCCTTTTCACGCCGGGCGGCGTTGGACATGGCCACTTCCATCTTGGCGGCGTTTTCGCCCTTGATGGCCTCGGAATCGGCCTGGGCCACCTGGACACGCTGGTCACGGTGGGCATTGGCTTCGCCGATGGAGCCGTCACGGTCTTTTTCAGCCACGCTCTTTTTGGCATCGTTGATGGCCTTGGCCGCGGCTTCCTTGCCCAGGGCGGCGATGTAACCGCTTTCGTCGCTGATGTCGGTGACATTCACATTGATCAGCCGCAGGCCGATCTTCTTCAGTTCGCCTTCCACATTCCGGGAGACCGCTTCCAGGAATTTATCCCGGTCGGTGTTGATCTCCTCGATGTCCATGGTGGCAATGACCAGACGCAGCTGGCCGAAGATGATGTCCTTGGCCAGTTCCTGGACTTCCTCCAGCTTGAGCCCCAGCAGCCGCTCGGCGGCGTTCTGCATGACGGCGGGCTCGGTGGAGATGCCCACGGTGAACCGGGAGGGCACATTGATGCGGATGTTCTGCCGGGACAGGGCATTTTCCAGATCCACCGAAATGGACAGGGGGGTCAGGTCCAGAAATTCCCGGGCCTGGATCACCGGCCAGACAAAGGCGGCGCCGCCGTGGATACACTTGGCGCTGCGGGCGCTGCCGTCCTTGTTGTTGCCCACTTTACCATAAATGACCATCACCTTGTCGGAGGGACATTTTTTGTACCGGGACAAAATCAGCAGGATCATGGAGAAAAGCAGCAGTGCAATGACGCAGACCAGAATCAAAGTTTCCATTCTTCATACCTCTTTTCTTTTTCTTTTTGTGAAAAGCCGCTTTATTTGCGGCAGACTACCATAATGGGGCCGGACAGGCCGATGACCTGGACGGACTGGCCGGTTTTGAGCGGTTCCGGCTCATCGGTGAGGGCTTCAAATTCCCCCAGCTGCCCTTGCAGAACCAATGTGATTTTTCCTGTGCCCTGGCGGCGGGGGGGTACGGTGAGATAAACGGTACCGCAAAGGCCCAGGGCATTTTTCAGGTTCATGGTGCCGTCGGATTGCAGACCCAGGGCCCCCCGGAGCATCAGGGCCAGCACTACCATGGCCCCAAGGCCCAGCAAAAAGGCGATGAGGGTGGATACCCCTCCCGGCACGCCGCTGCGGCTGAGGGCCAGACCGGCCCAGCCGAACACCGAGAAGAAGGCCACAAGACCTCGGATGGTAAAAATGCGCAGCCCTGGGTCGTGGGCCAGATCATGACCGCTTTCCCCATCCCAGCTGTCCGGGACATCGGTGTCCGGGGCATCCAGATCGGGTGCGGTGCCGTCTCCGGTGTCCAGCCCGGATGTGTCGCTGTCCAGCTCCCCGTCCCCTCCGGCGCCCAGGCCGAAGAGCAGCAGGATGGTCTGGATGCACAGGATCAGGGTGGCAGGAATGGCCACATAGGCAAAAAAGTGCTGCAAAGCGTCCAGTGAGTTCCACCAGTTGAGCATATCCCTTTTCCTCCATTTCAAAGGCGGTGGTGTTTTTTTCTATCAAAAGCCTCTCAGTCTTCCATACGCCCCACCAGCAGGTTGGCCTGCTGGGTCAGATGGGAGGCCAGGTGGGCGGTGACGATGATGCGCAGCACCAGCAGCACCCGGTCTTTTGCCCCGGCAAAAGGCTCCCGGTACCCCTCCAGCGCCTGGCGGCACCGCTCTTCCAGATGGGATAATCCTTCCAGCTTGTCATTTTCCAGAGAAAAGACCACCTGGATGATATAGAGATAGAGCTGGCTGTCGTCAATGCTGTCATCGGAGTTTTTGTCCAGCTGGCCGTTGATATAGGAAAGCAAACGGCAGATGGTGGGCAGGGCCAGCGTGTCTTTTAGCATATGGATGATGAGAATGCGGCATAATTGGCTGCGATCGTAGCGCTTGTTCTGGGGCGGAGGCAAAAAGCCCCGCTTGACCCAATTCTGGATGGTGTGGGGCTCCAGCCCGGTGAATTGGGACACCTGAGAGAGCATCAGCCCCCCGGTGAGAAACAGGGAACTGAGAATGTCATCGGCGGCCTGGGGGTTTGAGATGTCCACTTCCACTGTGGCGCCGGGCAAGGTTTTCAGCATGGCGATTCTCCTTTCTCCCCCGCCAAAAGAAAGGGTCAGGGGTCTGTGCTATCGGGTTGATTTGATTATACTACATGGTCATGTGACTGTCAAGAGGGGTCAGAAGATTTTCAACGGGACAAAACAAAGCCCGGCCCCAAGGAGAACCGGACTTTGTTGAAAAGCTGCCGTAAGAAAAATATTTTTGAACAGGCGATTGTGAGCGATTCAGGCAAAGAAAAGGTTGGGAGCCCAGGCACTGAGCCGGGCGGAATGAGTTAAAAAGGACTGGGGCTGCGGCGGAGACGGCTGCCGGGGCCCCGGCGCAGGATGAGCTTGCGGACAAAGTCCACCGGGATCACCGAGAAGGCCAGAAGCAGCACCAGTTGGAAAGCGGGAAGGGGCAGCGGGGAGGTGCGGAACAAGGAACCGCCCCGGTAGATCAGCAGGCACTGAACCAGTCCCACCATGATCATAATCAAGAGGAAGCGGGGGTTTTTTCCCAGATGGGCCAGCAGATTCAGCCGTTCGGTGCGGGCATTGAAGCTGTTGAACACTCCGCAGAAGATGAACAGGGCAAAAAATCCGGTGAGCAAATGGAAGGAGGCCTGCCGGGGCGAAAGGACCTGGGTAAGCAGGGGCAGTTTCAGGAAGGCCAGGCAGAGCAGGATGGTGTAAAGGCCCATGCACAGCACCTGATGGAGCATGGCGGAGGTAAAGATGGGCTCATCCCGCTTTTTGGGCGGCTCTTCCATGTATTCTTCCAGGGGGGCTTCCCCGGCGTAGGCCAGGGCGGCCAGGGTGTCCATGATGATGTTCACCCACAGCATCTGCACCACCGTGATGGGGTTTTCCACCCCCAGGAAGGGCCCCAGCACCGAAACACCCACGGCGCACAGGTTCATGGTCAGCTGAAAGACGATGAACTTCCGGATGCTTTTGAAAATGGTGCGGCCATAGAGGATGGCCTTGCCGATGCTCTGGAAGTTGTCGTCCAGAATGACGATGTCCCCCGCCTCCTTGGCCACCTCGGTGCCGCTGCCCATGGCAAAGCCCACATCGGACAGCTTGAGGGCGGGAGCGTCGTTGATGCCGTCGCCGGTCATGCCGGCCACCAGCCCCATCTCCTGGGCCAGGGTGACCAGCCGGCTTTTGTCCTGGGGCATGGCCCGGGCCACCACCCGCAGCCGGGGCAGAAGGGCCTTGACCTCTTCATCGGACAGGGCGGCCAGTTCGTCATGGGTCAGGGCCAAGCGGTCATTTTCCCGGCACAGCCCGGCCTTTTCTCCCATGGCCAGGGCGGTATCCTTGTTGTCCCCGGTGATCATCACCACCTGCACTCCGGCCCTTTTCACCTGTTCCACCGCCTTTTTCACCTGGGGCCGCAGGGTGTCGCCGATGGCGATGAACCCCAGGAAGGTGAGCCCGGACAGAGTGTTGCCCCCTGTTTCTCCGGGGGCATAGGCCAGGGCCAGCACCCGGTAGGCTTTCTTTGTCAGTTCCTGCCATGTGCGGCGGATTTTTTCCTGGGAAAAGGGCAGGGCAGAGCCGTCGGAAGAGAGATACTGGGTGCAGCCCGGGAGGATCTGCTCCGGCGCCCCTTTCACCAAAGTGAGGGTCTGGCCGCTGTCCCGCAGGGTCACCGCCGAAAACTTCCGGCGGCTGTCAAAGGGGGAGCGCCAGGAGGGAGCCGGGGCGGTATACTGCCGGGCCTGGGTGAGGAAAAACTGAAGCAAGGCCCGGTCGGTGGCGTTGCCTCCCACCGGCTGGCCCTGGCCGGACAGGCTGCTTTCGTTGTTGTAGGCCCCGCAGAGGAAGCACAGCCGGTAGAGGGGAAGGGAGTGCTCCCGCAGGGATTGGGGGCTGGCAAAGTGCCCGCCCTCTCCGGTGACCAGCTCCCGCACTTGCAGTTTGCCCCGGGTGAGGGTGCCGGTTTTGTCGGTAAACAGGATGTTCAGGCTGCCGGAGGTTTCGATGCCCACCAGCTTGCGCACCAGCACATGGTCCCGGAGCATCCGGCGCATATTGGAAGAGAGCACCACGGTGATCATCATGGGCAGACCCTCGGGCACGGCCACCACCAAAACGGTGACGGCCAAAGTCAGGCTTTCCAGCAAAAGCCCCAGAAACTGGGGCGGCTGGGAAAAAAGGGACAGAAGGGCCGGGGTCTGAAAGCCGGTGAGCTGCCATACCTCCCCCAGCAGGTCGGCCAGAGCCACCAGGATGGCGGCGGCAAAGCCCAGGCGGCTGAGAGTGTCGGCCAGCCCTTCCAGACGCAGCTTCAGGGGGCTTTGCCGGGTGTCCTGCTGCATCTGCCGGGCCATGCCGCCGTAAAAGGTGCTGTCGCCCACCCGCTGCACCTGCATGAGCCCATTTCCGGCGCACACCACCGTGCCCCGGAACAGCTGGTTTTCCCGGGAAAGATTCCAGCCCTCCCGGGCGCCTCCCGGGGTTTTCTGGGCTTCCCGGCTTTCTCCGTTGAGGGAGGATTGGTCCACCGCCAGCTTGCCTTCCACCAGAAGGCCGTCGGCCGGAACCCGCTCGCCGCTTTCCAGCAGCACCAGGTCCCCCACCACCACTTCTTCCAGGGGGATGAGGGCGATCTTTCCCTCCCGCATCACCCGGCACCGCAAGGCCTGGGCTTCCTGCTGCAAACGGAGGAAGGCCGATTCGCTGCCGTATTCCGACAGGGTGGACACGAAGGTGGCCAGGAAAATGGCGATGGCAATGCCCACCGATTCAAACCAGTTTTGTTCTTTGAATACAAAAAGAAGATTGAGCAAAAGGGCGGCCAGCAAGATTTTGATGATGGGATCGCCAAAATTGCTCAGCAGCTGCTTTCCGAAACCCGACCGCCCCTGTTTGGTCAGAGCGTTGGAGCCGTGCTTTTGCCGGGATCGCTCCACAGCCTGGGGAGAAAGCCCCCGGGCGGCCAGGGAGGGGGATGTTGTCCGTTCCATGTTTTTTTCACACCTTTCTTTTGGGAGGGCCAGTCCTACATCTCCACTCTATGGGGAGAGAAGAAAAAATATGCCCTTGCACCGGAATAGAAAAGATGATATATTAGTAATTGCTTAATTACTTAATTATACCCAGGAGGGAAGACATGGCTGCAAAAAGACTGGCCCAGGTGGGCAAAAACTGTGTGGCCTGCGGCAGCTGTCTGGAGGTGTGCCCTTTGGGGGCCATTTCCATCTGGAAGGGCGTCATCGCCCAGGTAAGGGGAGAAAAGTGCGTGGGCTGCGGAAAATGCGCTAAGGAGTGCCCGGCCTCGGCCATTCATGTGATCGAACGGGAGGTGCAGCAATGAAGAAAACCGGCAGGAAGCGGCCCTGGTATGAATACCTGTGGATCGTGACCCCCATTTATCTGGGACTGGGATTTTTCAACATCCTCTTTGCCTGGCTGGGGATGATTTTCTTTTGTCTGCCCCTGATCATCGCATTGGCTGGCGGGGGAAAACTCTATTGCAACCGCTACTGTGACCGGGGCCGGTTCTTTGCCCTGCTGGGAGGCAAGCTGGGCCTGTCCCGCCGCCGTCCCACCCCACGGTGGTTGGGAAGCCGCTGGTTCCGCTATGGATTTCTGATCTTCTTTTTCGCCATGTTCTTCCAGATGCTCTTCACCACCTATCTGGTAGGGGCAGGGCAGCAGGAACTGGGGCAGACGGTGAAGCTCTTCTGGACTTTCCGCCTGCCCTGGCACTGGGCCTACCATGGCACCCTGTTCGCCCCTTGGGTGGCTCAGTTTGCCTTTGGGTTTTATTCTTTGATGCTCACTTCCACCCTCATCGGCTTTATTGCCATGGTGCTGTGGATGCCCCGCTCCTGGTGTGTCTTTTGCCCCATGGGCACCATGACCCAGCTGATCTGCCGGGCGAAGGCCGGAAAGGCTCAGCCATGAGCCGGGGGCTGGAGGAACAGGCCCGCCAGGTGGCGGAGCTTCTGGGGCGGCTTTCAAACCACAACCGGCTTCTCATTCTGTGCGCCTTGGAGGACGGTCCCAAGACTGTGGGGCAGATCGGGGAAAAGGTGCCCTCCTTGACCCGGCCCGCTCTGTCCCAGCATCTGCATCTCCTGCGGGAAGGGGGACTGGTGCAGGGGGAAAAGCAGGGCCAGTATGTGGTCTATTCCCTGTCGGATGAAAGGCTCCCTCAGCTGCTGGGCGTATTGCGCCGGCTGTACTGCCAGGGGCAGTAGGCCCCCTTGCAGGAAAAAGGGAAATGGGGTATACTGGAAGAAAAAAGGAGGGGATGGGATGGAAGAGCTGCGTCTGTATCCAGTGGGACATATCCGCCGGGAAGGGAAGCGGGTCTTTGTGGAGATTCTGCCTTCCTACCGCCCGGCCCTCAAGGGCATTGAAGAGTATGAGTACCTTTATCTTTTGTGGTGGTTCGATCAGAGCCAGGACCCTCACAGCAGAGAAAGGCTGCTGGTGAAAACGCCCCATGCCCATGCGCCCCAGCGGCTGGGGGTTTTTGCCACCCGCACCCCCCACCGGCCCAATCCCATCGCCCTGGATGTGGTGAAGGTCTATTGGGTGAACCACGGCAAGGGCCTTTTGCGCATCGATCAAAGCGATGCCTGGGATGGCACACCGGTACTGGATATCAAGCCCTATGTTCCCGGCTGCGATCGGGTGGAGAGGGCGGGAACGCCCGCCTGGCATCAGGGCTGGGCCCAAAGCCGTGCCGAAAAAACAAAATAAGCAAACAAAAAAGCCGCCTGCAAAGGGCGGCTTTTTTCTCTCTTTTGGAGAATATTATTAAAAAATAACTTTTTGTATTATAAATGAAACTCCTGACCTTCCAAAGCGCACAGGCGCTGGAGGGTGAATTTGGCCATGGTGAGAGCGGCGGACAGGCCGCCGGGGGGCTGGAGCCATTGGCCGGTGAGCAGGCAGTTGTCCGCCCCGGGCACCAGGCCCGGGCTGTTTTGCAGTTTGCCGCCGGGGGCCAGATAAAAGCCCATGGGGGAGCCTTTGTAGGCCCCGGTGACCCGATGAAAACTGGCAGGGGTGGTGGCGCTGAGCAAGCGGCTCTGGCCCCAAGAGGGCAGGGCCTGTTCCAGTCTTTCCTTGATCATCACAGCCACCCGGTGTTTTTCCACGCCATAGGCCTCCTTGTTCTGGGCCAGACGGAGCCAGGCATCGCACTGGTGCTCGCTTTGGCTGATCTGGCAGGAGAGCAGGGTGAAGCCATTGGGCGCGCCGCCGGGGTGACGCCGCAGCCACAGGGCATCGTATGTTTCCCCAGCCAGGGAAAAGGGAGGACAGGGCAGCAAAGCCGGGGCCTCCAGGGGCAGGGGGCTTTGGCCGGGGATGGCCAGATAGACGGTGAGAAAGCTGGAGACCGGGTATTTTTCCGGCGCACTGTACCACTGTCCCAGCAGGGGGTCCAGATAGGAAGGCCCCAGCAAACGGCTGCGCACCAGCCAGGGATCACAGGCGCAGATCACATAATCTCCCAGAGCAGTACGCCCGCTGCGGAGCAGCAGCCCCCGGGCACGGCTTCCGGAAAGCAAAATGCGCTCCACGCCCTGGCCGGTAAAGAGCCGGCCACCCAGGGCCTCCAGGGCGGCGGCCATCCGCTGGGCCAGTATGGCTCCCTGAGGCAGGTACAGCCCGTGGGGATGCAGGGCCTGCCCCAGCCACAAAAGGGCAAAGGAGGCAGAGGCGCCCGGCGGGGGCACCTTTTCCAGAAGAGCCTGAAGCAGGGGATGGTGGAAAGAGCGGGCATATTCCCCGGCGCTTTGCCGGGCATAGGGCAAAAGCCGGCCCCGGGCCGTGAGATGGGCCCCCAGGCGCACCTTTTCCCAGGCCATCATCATGTCCAGAGGTTTTTCTCTGGGAAAGGACAGCTGACTGGTGCGGCGCAGCAGGCGGCAAAGCTCGCCGATTTCCGGGCCGTCCCGGGGCGAAAGGTGGAGCATGGCCTCTTCCAGGTCCTCCGGACAGCGAAGCAAAGGCAGCATGGTCTGCCCCTGGCCCAGGGAAAAGGCCAAAGCAGGCCGGGCTTCTCCTGGACCCATTTCCTCCCCCAAAGCGCCTACGGCCTGCCAAAGGGGGCGCATTTCGCCCCCGGGAGCGGCGCCGGAAAGCCAGCGGGGGCCGGTATCCAGGCGAAAACCCCGCCGGGTCCACCCGGCACACAGCCCGCCGGGCTGAGCGTTTTTTTCATAGACTTCTACGGTAAAGCCGTTTTTTGCAGCCAGCACGCCGGCACATAGGCCGGAAATGCCGCCGCCCACAATGAGGACCTTTGCCATCTGGCCCCCTCCTTTCTTTCAGAAAATGGGCCGGTCACAGCCCCCGGTGGCGGAGCACAAAGAAATAGACCAAAAGAGAAAAACTTCCGAAAGCCAGAAGCACGCAGGGAGCGTAGAGGAAAAAGGGAAACGCTCCCAGGCTGGGATGGCACAGACAGGCAAGAAGGGAAAAAAGCAGCAGAGCCGTGCCGCAGCCCAAAATGCCCCAAAGTCCTTTTTTCTCCCGGGTGTTTTTTCCCCAGGAAGGGCCGGTTTTCTGCCGGAGCAGGGACACAAGGCTGTCCACTCCTTCCAAACGGCGGGAGATCAGATAGATGGGCCCCTGATCCTGCAAGCGCAGCAGAAAATAGGTGCGATGGGGTACAATGGCTGCCACCCGGACGATCTTCCGGGCCCCTGGGGGGATGCGGGGGCTGATGGCCAGGGAAGAGAGGGTGCGCTGGGTCTCCCAGATGCCCTGAAAAAAGAGGAGCACCTTGCCCGAGGGAAAGGACCGGGCATCGAAAGCGTACAGCTCCCCCTGGGTGGTTTGAAAAAAGAAAGTGCATTCCATGGCGCTTTTCCGTCCTGCGGCCAGGGCCAGCACACCCATGAGAAGGGCGGTGCCCAGGCAGAGAAACAGGGAGGGAAGGGCTTTTTTTGTTCCCAGAGGCATCAGCAAAATGGCGCCCCCTACGGACAGAAACAGCCCCACAAGCAGGATACCGCCCATGCTTCCCAGAAGGAAGCGGGCATAGTGGCCTTTTTTCCCCAAATGGGGGCTGGCCCACATCTGCTGTATTTCCATGGCCCTTTCTCCTTTCCTGTCCGGCGTTTTTCTTATCATACCTGAAATAGGGCGCAAAGGCAATGGGATCAGTCTTCCAGTGCCTGGCGCAGCTTGAGAAGGGCCTTTTTTTCCAGCCGGGACACATAGGAGCGGGAAATGCCGCATTTTTCTGCCACTTCCCGTTGGGGCAGGGGCTGGGTGTCATACAGGCCATAGCGCATGACGATGATCTGCTTTTCCCGGCTTTCCAGCACCGTCTCTACTTTTTCCAGCAGCAGCTGCTGCCTTTCGTCCTGCTCCAGTTTTTCCATCATATCCTCGTCGCAGCGGATCACATCCACCAAAGAAAGCACATTGCCGTCCTTGTCGCTGTCGATGGGCTCGGAAAGGGACACCTCGCAGCTTTGCTTTTTCCGGGAGCGGAAATGCATCAGGATCTCGTTTTCGATGCAGCGGGAAGCATAGGTGGCCAGGCGGGCTCCTTTGCTGGGATCAAAGGAAGAAATGGCCTTGATGAGCCCAAAGGTGCCGATGGAGATCAGATCATCCTGCTCTTCCCGGGCAGCGTAGTATTTTTTGATCACATGAGCCACAAGACGCAGATTGTGCTCGATCAGGGTGTTCCGGGCGCCCAGATCCCCCTGGGCCCATTTTTCCAGAGCTTCCCGCTCTTCGGCGGCAGTGAGGGGACGGGGGAAGGAGCCGGCGGCGGGAGAGACCCGCAGCATCAGATAAAGGGAATTGACAAACAAAAAGGCGGCGGCTTCACTGAGCATAGCAAACATTCCTCCCAACAAGTTCCGTAGTAGCAGGATATTCCTTTGGGTCTTGTCTGTTGCAAGTCCGGGAGAAATCTTCCATGGAGCAGGGGAAAGGGGCGGTGGACAAAGGAAAAAGGGCATGCTAACATATTCCATACATCGGAGGGCAAGCCCTGAAGCAAAGGGACGGCCGGATAAGATGGCGGGAGATTTCCCGTTTTCTTATCCGGCCTTTTTTGATATCGGGAGCCCTTGCAGAAAAGGAGAGGAAAAAATGAAAGAACACAGCCTGACAAAAGGGAGCATTTTCCGCTCCCTGCTCACCTTTGCCGTGCCGGTTTTTCTGGCCCTGTTTCTCCAGGCCATGTATGGAGCCGCCGATCTGATCATCGTGGGCCAGTTTGCCGGTACCGGGGATCAGTCCGGCGTGGCTTCGGGGAGCCAGCTGTTCAACACGGCCACCATGCTGGTGGCGGGGCTGACCATGGGCGTGACGGTGTTTGTGGCCCGGTGCATGGGGGCCGGGGAAAAGGAAAATGCCGCCCGGGGTGTGGGCACCAGCATTGTGCTCTTTGCCCTGGTGGCCGTTGTGGGAACGGCGATCATGGTGCCTGGCAGTGAGGTGCTCACCCGCCTGGTTCATGCACCCCAGGAGGCTTTCGGTCCTACCCAGGATTATATCCAGGTGTGCGGCGCAGGCATGGTGTTCATCGTTTTCTATAATGTATTGGGGGCCATTTTCCGGGGATTGGGAGATTCCAGAACGCCTTTGTTCACCGTGGCGGTGGCCTGCCTGTTCAACATTGTGGGGGACCTGTTTCTGGTGGCCGGACTGGGAATGGGAGCCAAGGGCGCCGCCATTGCCACGGTGGCTGCCCAGGCCCTCAGCGTGCTCATTTCCCTTGTGGTCATCTGGAAGCGGGGTCTGCCCTTTGCATTCTCCCTTTCCCATGTGCGTTTTTTCAAAAACTGCCTTCTTCCCATTCTGAAGGTGGGAATTCCCATTGCTTTGCAGGATGTGCTGGTGCACTTTTCCTTCCTCTTCATCCAGATCGTGGTCAACGGTATGGGTGTGGTGGAATCGGCGGCAGTGGGCGTGGCCGAAAAGGTCTGCGTCTTTCTCATGCTCACCGCCTCGGCCTTTATGCAGTCCATTTCTGCCTTTGTGGCCCAGAACAACGGGGCAGGATTGCAGGACCGCAGCCGCAAGGCCCTTTCTTACGGCATCCGCATGGCCCTTTTCTCCGGGGCTGTGATGGGGGCCCTGGCCCTGTTTTTCGGCGACGGGCTGGCCAACCTGTTTTCCCGGGAGACAGGGGTCATATCGGCCGCCCATTCCTACCTGAAAGCCTACGCCATCGACTGCCTGCTCACCGCCATCCTCTTCTGCTTTGTGGGCTTTTTCAACGGCTGCGGCAAAACGGTGTTTGTCATGCTCCAGGGGGTCATCGGCGCATTCTGTGTCCGTATCCCGGTGGTTTATCTCATGAGCGCCCTCCCCGGCGCCACTTTGTTCCATGTGGGGCTGGGTACTCCCGCCTCTTCCCTGGTGCAGATCGCCCTGTGCCTGCTCTATTACCGGCATCTGGGGAAAAAAGGCCGGCTGTTCTGAGTTTTCCCGGGCCTTTTCCCATGGCTCCCGCTGGGAAGGCTCCGGCCTATGCCATCAGTGTACTCCCTCCCAGGCGTGGTTTTCGTCCTGGGAGGGGTGTCGAAAAAGTGGCAAAAGCCACTTTTTCGAGTTTTTGCAAGGGCCTGCATGCACGCCTTTGGCGCACACTTGCCCCTTGAGAGGTGCAAAAAGCCACGCACAGGTCCCGGCTTTTTGCAGATTGATTAGGGATAGGGAAGGGAGACCTTTTTTCTTTTTCTTCACCCTCCCCCTCTCTTTTTTCTTCGTCTTCGTTTTTGTTTTTGCCTTTGTCTTTTCCTTTTCTTTGGCCCCCAAATGGAGGCATTTGCTACCAAACGGGGGCATTTGCTACCAAATGGGGGCATTTGCTTTTTCTTTGCGTCCAAGAAGTTTTGAAGAAAAAATCCCACAGAGGGCCTCTTTCGTGATACAATGTGGACAGAAAAGGCCCCGGCCTTGGGAAAGGAGTTTTTCAGGTGAACAAAGGCACTATGGAGGGCATCCGCCCTCTGGAACAGTGGATCGAAAAGATGATGGCCCATTATGAGGCTGCCGGTCTGGCAATGGCGGTGGTCGACAAGAATGTGACCCTGTATCAGAAATTTTTTGGCTTCCGGGATGGGGAAAATCAGACGGTCATTGACGAAAACACCATTTTTGGTCTGGCGTCGGTGTCCAAGTCCTTTACGGCCCTGAGCATCATGCAGCTGGCGGAGAAGGGAGTGATCGACCTATGGGGGCCGGTGAGCCGGTATCTGCCGGAGTTCCACAACGCCCACGCCGCCCAGCCGGTGACGGTGGCCCATCTGCTCAGCCACGCCGGGGGATTTCTTCCCAAGCGGCGGATGCTGGTGGAAGAGGTGGCCCGGTCAATGGGCATCTGGCAGGAGGGCAAAGCCGAGATCGGCCCCCATCCGGGTCTGGCCATGGAGGGCTGCCGCCGGGTGTGCAAGGGTTTGGACGAAGAAGAAGCCCGCACCGGTCTGCCCGGGGAGTACATGAGTTACAGCAACGACAGCTACGGCCTGCTGTCTGAGATCATCCGCCGCTATGGCGGGGAAAATTCCTTCCAGGACTATCTGGAAAAGAATGTGTTCGCCCCCCTGGGGATGGACCGGGCCACCGGCCTGTTTATCGCCCCGGCCCAGGACCCTAACAGCACAAAGCTCTATTTCCACAAAGACGGCAAGCGTCACTGGTGCCGGGATTACTATGACAACGCTTTTGTGCTCATGGGCGGCGGCGCCGTCAAGGCCAGCCTGGGCAGCATGAAGAAATATGTGCAGATGTATCTCAACGAGGGCAAAGGGGAGCATGGCCGCCTGCTCAGCCCCTATGGCATCCGGGAGATGATGAAGCCCCGGCAGCATTACCGCTACGGCCAGTGGTATGGCTACGGCATGGCCATGAGTGACCTGGAAGGGGTGCGCATGGTGGGCCACGGTGGCAGCATGACCGGCATCTCCAGCCATTTTGCCTTCTCTCCTGAGCTGGAAGCCGGCGTTGTGGTGCTGTGCAACACCAGCGGCGTGCCGGTCAGCCGGGTGGCCGAGGAAGCCCTTCGCTGGGTCACCGGAGCCGCTGTGCCCGCGCCCATGAAAACCTGGCAGGACGCCGGCTGGAGCGAAGAGGAAAAGAAGAGCTGCCTGGGCAAGTTTGCGAGTGCCGAAGGCAACGAGGTCACCTTCACCTGGGAAAACGGGGATCTCCACCTGACCATGGGCGGCAAGGAACGGCAGTTCATCATGGCCGGGCACGATCTGATCATCCTGCCCGGGGAATTTTCCCAGAGCGATATCCTGCTTCTCCGGGAAGAAGGACGAGGGGTCTGGGGCGTGCGCACCGGCGGACGCATCCTGACAAGGCAGTAAAATCCCGCCTTGTCTCAGCGTTTCGAAAAAGTGGCGGAAGCCACTTTTTCGAGTCTTTGCAAGGGTCTGGCGGCGAGCCGCCGCTCCCATTTTTTCTTTGCTCCGGTAGGTTGTGTACGCCCGGGCAAAGAATGTTTGCCTGCGGGGTCACCCCGCCCTTGATAGGTGCAAAAAGCCACGCACAGGTCGCGGCTTTTTGCGGATGGATGAAGAATAGAGTAAACCATCTCTTGTTGCAGGATAGGTTTCGGGCAGTTTGTGACAAGGCAGTAAAATCCCGCCTTGTCTTTGGGGAAAGAGAAAGGTATAATAGTGTACAGACAACAGCGGTAAAATCACACCGATTTTTGTGAAGGAGGACGATGATCCATGGAACGGATTCAGATCGACGATTTCAGTCAGGTGAAAATGCTGTCCCAGCTGCAGGCTTCCCCCAGCGGCGAGAAGCTGGCCTTTGTGGTCACACAGGCCCAGGTGAAGGCCAACAAATATGTGTCCCATATCCACCTGCTGGAAAATGGAAAAGTGCGCAAGCTGACAAGCGGCGGCGCAGAAAAGAGCCTGTACTGGCTGGATGAAGAGCATATCCTCTTCCCCGGCGACCGCACCGGAAAATATAAGGCCATGGCCGACGAAGGCTTCCATTACACCGTGTTCAACAAGATCTCCACCCAGGGCGGCGAAGCCGAGGAATATTTTGCCCTGCCTTTCCCCGCCAGTAACCTGATCGTGCTGGGCGACGGCAAATTCCTGTGCATCGGCCAGTATGACAACTATGCCATGACCACCGAAGGTCTGGATGGGGCCGAGAAGGAAGAGATGATGGAGAAGATCCGGGAAGAAAAGGACTACGAGATCTTCGATGAGCTTCCCTTCTGGTTCAACGGCAAGGGCATCGTCAACAAAAAGCGCGGCCGTGTCTATCTCTGCGACATCTGCAAGGATGAGCAGAAGGCCATCACCGGCCCCTATATGCAGGTCACCGGCCTGAAATACAGCAAGGAGCTGGGTCTGGCTCTGTACTATGGCAGCGACTATCAGTGGATGGACGAGCAGGTCAGCCGGTTGTTTGTGTATGATCTGAAGAGCGGCGAGAGCCGTGAAATGGATCTGGGCGGCAAATACCGGGTCCAGGCCGCCGATTTCGTAGGCGATCACATCCTCATGGCCGCCACCACCGGCCAGCGCTATGGCTCCAGCGAAAATCCCATCTTCTTCAATGTGGATGTGAATACCGGCAAGATGCAGGAGCTTGCCGATCTGGACACCAGCCTGGGCTCCAGTGTGGGCAGCGACTGCCGCTATGGCGGAGGCGTTTCCAACAAGGGCGAAAAGGACGGTTTCTACTTCCTGGAGACCATGGGCTTCAATTCTTTCATCCGCAAGCTGGATGAAAAGGGCCAGGTCAAGACCATTTCCCCCGATGTCCACGGCAGCGTGGACTGCTTCCAGAAGGTGGGCGATACCTTCTATTATGTGGGTATGCGCTGTAATGGCCTGCAGGAGATCTATTGCTGCAAGGAAGGCGGCGAGGAAACCTGCCTGACCAGCTTCAACCAGGAATACCTCCAGACCCACAGCGTGGTAGAGCCCAAATATATGCACTTTACCGATAAAGACGGCGTGGACATCGACGGCTGGATCCTGGAGCCGGTGGACTACGATCCTTCCAAGAAGTATCCTGCGATCCTCAATGTCCACGGCGGCCCCAAGGCGGTTTACGGCGAGACCTTCTTCCATGAGATGCAGTTCTGGGCCAACGAGGGCTATTTCGTCTTTTATTGCAACCCCCGTGGCGGCGACGGCAAGGGCAACGACTTTGCCAATATCCGCGGCGAGCACTACGGCGTCTGGGATTATAACGACCTGATGGAGTTCACCGACAAGGTGCTGGAAAAATATCCCCAGATCGATGAGAAGCGTGTGGGCATGGCCGGCGGCTCCTATGGCGGCTTTATGGCCAACTGGATCGTGGGCCACACCCACCGGTTTGCGGCGGTGGCTTCCCAGCGTTCCATCTCCAACTACCTGAGCAAGTGCCTGACCACCGACATCGGCTACTACCACAACCTGTCCGCCATGATGGCCGATCCCTGGACCAACATGGACCGGATGTGGAACAACTCTCCCCTGAAGTATGCCGACAAGGCCAAGACCCCCACTTTGTTCATCCAGTCCGATGAGGACTATCGCTGCTGGATGGCCGATGCCATTCAGATGATGACCGCCCTGCGGATGCACGGTGTGGACACCCGTCTGTGCCTGTTCCACGGGGAGAACCATGAGCTGTCCCGTTCCGGCAAACCCAAGCACCGGGTGCGCCGTCTGCGGGAGATCACAAACTGGTTTGACCATTACATGAAGTAAGAAGGAGGGGAGATTGTGGAAATTTCCACCAGACCTTTCCGAAAGGACGATCTGTCCCGCTGCCTTCTCATCGAAGAACATACCGCCCCGAAAAACCGGTATTTTGCCGATGTGGCCGATTATTTCACCACCACCCGTGGGGAGCTCACCGTGGCCCTGGCCGACGGTGAGCCCGCCGGGTTCGGCAAACTGACGGTGCTCTTTGACGGTTCGGCCTGGCTGGAGCTTTTGCGGGTGGATCCCCAGTTCCAGCGCCGGGGCATGGGCATGGCCATCTACCGCCGGTACCTGGAGCAGATAAAGGATATGGGCTGCCCCCGGGCGGCCATGTATACCGGGGTCAAAAATGTGGCCAGCGCCGCCTTGGCAGAAAAAAACGGCCTGCACCGGGGAAGAGAATTCAAAGGCATGACCCTGGAAGTGGAAAAAGCGCCCCGGAATAAGGCCGATGGCCTGGCTCTGGTGGCGGACAAAGACCGGGCCGCTTTTCTGCTGGAGCCTTGTCGACAGGCGTTCGGGGATACCATGTGCTGTAATCACACCTTCTACCAGATGAATGAGGGCACCTATGGGGGCTTTGTCTCCCAGGGCTGGCTCTACGAAGGAGAAGGCTGTGTTCTGGCCCTGGGCGCCCGGTTCCAGCCGAAGCGTGCTCTGTATATCGCAGGGCTTCATGGAGATCTGGAAAAGGGTCTTTCCTATGCCGTCGGCCAGGCCAGAAGCCGGGGCGTGCCCCGTATCACCGTCCATTTCCCCCGGGAGGACAAGGCCATGGAGGAGTTCTATCTTTCCCAGGGCTTTGTGCAGGATCCTTCCGACGATGTGGTGATGGAAGGGGATTTTTAAAAACAAAAGAAAGCGCAGCAGCTTGCCCCTTTCGAGGGCAAGCTGCCCTGCGATAGGAGGGATTTTCTTGGAACGAATACTGGACACAGACTTGCAGGATTATAAATTTTTGTCCGGACTCAAGCTGCTTCCCGATGACCGGGCCCTGGTGATCGCCGCCAAGGCCGATCTGGAGGACAACTGCTACCGCTCCGACCTGTATCTGGTGGATTGCAAAACCGGCGCGGCCCGGCCCCTGACCTCCCATGGGGATGTGCGCAGCTTTGCCCTCTTTGGGGACAAAAGCGTCATTTTCCCTGCCATCCGGGAAAAGAAGGACAAAAAGCGGGTGGAAAATGGAGAACTGCTCACCGTCTTTTACCAGCTGCCCCTGGACGGAGGCGAAAGCCGGGAGTGCTTCCGCCTGCCTTTGCAGGGAGCCAGCGCCCATCTGGTGCGGGAAGGGCTCTATCTCATCACCGCTGTCCACGACAACGCCAGGCCGGATTTTGAATCCCTCAAGGGGGAAAAACGCCGCTGTGCCCTTCTGGACTACCAGGAGGAAAAGGACTACCAGGTATGTGACGAGGCTCCCTTCTGGTTCAACGGCCGGGGCTTTGTGAACAAAAAGCGCAACCGGCTGTGGCTGTATGATGTGAAGCGGAAGAAACTCCGGCCTGTGACCGAGCCCATGTTTGAAACCCGGGGTTTCACCCTGTCCCCCGACGGAAAGACTCTGGCCTATGCCGGGGCCCTTACCGACAAAAAGCTGAATATGCACTCCGGCCTGTACCTCTACGATCTGGAAACCGGGGAAAGAAAAGAGCTGTTCGGGCCCGACCGATTCAGCGGTTTGGGTTCGCTGGCCTTTGTGGGCGATCAGCTGATCTTCTCCGCCGAGGAACACGGGGAGGATTGGATGCGCTTCGGGGGCACAAACCTCTATTCCATCCCCCTTGCAGGAGGAGAGCCTGTTATGGCCGTGCCGGTGGCCGAAACCGAGGACTTCGGCGGAAATCCCGGCAGCGACTGCCGCTATGGCAGCGGTATCCACATGAAAGCCTGTGAGGATGCCCTCTATTATGTCTCGGCCCGGGCCCATTACAGCGTGCTCTACCGTTGGCAGCCCGGGAAAGAGCCGGAGGTGCTCACCGGGGAAGACTGTTCGGTGGACTTTTTCGACATCCGGGATGGCAAAATCTTCACTGTGGGCTTTGCCGGAAACGATCTGCAGGAAGTTTACCGCCTGGAAAAGGACGGAAGCCAGAAAAAAGTCACCGGCTTCAATAAAAACGCTCTCAAGGGCAAATATGTGGCCACACCCCAGCCCCTGACCTTTGTGAACAAAGAGGGGAATACCATCGAAGGCTGGGTGCTTCTGCCCAAGGACTACGATGAAAGCAAGACCTATCCCGCCATGCTGGACATCCACGGCGGCCCCCGGGCCACCTTCGGCACCTGCTTCTTCCACCAGATGCAGACCATGGCTTCTGACGGCTGCTTTGTCATGTTCTGCAATCCCACCGGTTCCGGTGGAAGGGGGGACAAGTTTGCCAACATCGCCGGCCGCTATGGCACCATCGATTATGAGGATCTGATGCAGTTTGTGGATGTGGTGCTGGAAAAGTACCCGGCCATCGACAAGGAGCGTCTGGGCGTGCTGGGCGGCTCCTACGGCGGCTTTATGTGCAACTGGATCATCGGCCACACCCACCGGTTCAAGGCAGCAGCTTCCCAGCGGTCCATCGCCAGCTGGATCACCCTGTTCGGCACCTGCGACATCGGCCTCAGCTTTGACCTGCGGGAAGTCCAGGCCACGCCCTTCACCGATATGTACAAGATGTGGGATCAGTCCCCCATGAAATTTGCCGACAAGGCCCGCACCCCCACCCTCTTCATCAACAGCACAGAGGACTACCGGTGCTGGATGCCCGAAGGCATTTCCATGTATACCGCTTTGCAGCTCAACGGCGTTCCCTCCCGGATGTGCATTTTCAAAGGGGAGAACCACGAGCTGTCCCGTTCGGGCAAGCCCCGTCACCGCCTGCGCCGCCTGAAGGAGATCAAGAGCTGGCTCTATCGGTATGTGGGCAACGAATAAAAAGTTTCCCTCTTGACACTTTTTCGGAAATTTGGCATAATGAAACTCGTCGAGAAAATCAAGTTCGGCGTGAGGGAGTAGTTTGCGCGGTTTCCGCGTGTCAAGTCAACACAATGGCCCCATAGGGCCTGGCTTGCCTTAAAGAACAAGACTCATGCCCGGCGCCCCCTTTTTGGGGGGCTTTGCCGGGCGTGGGTCTTTTTTACTGCCCCGCCAAAGAAAGAGAGGAAAAACATGGGAACACTTACCCTCGTTCTGCTGGCCCTGGGGCTGGCCATGGACGCCACAGCCGTGTCGGTCTCCAACGGCATCTGCTACAAAAATGCCAAAGGAAAGGCGGCTGCCGCCTATGCCGGGCTGTTCGGCCTGTTCCAGGCGGGCATGCCTGTGATCGGATTTGTGGCCGGGCGCAGCTTCAGCGATTTCATCTCCTCCCTGGATCACTGGATCGCTTTGATCCTGCTGGGGTTCATCGGGGGCAAAATGGTCATCGAATCCATTCGGGAGATGGGGGAAAAGGAGCAGTGCGATGTGCACCGCACCCTGGATAGGCGCACCATGGTGATGCAGGCAGTGGCCACCAGCATCGATGCTCTGGCCGTGGGCATCAGCTTTGCCGTTATGAAGGTGGATATCGCCATCGCCGCCTTGTCCATCGGCTTCATCACCTTTTTCTGCAGCCTGGCCGGTACCTGGCTGGGGAAAAAGTTCGGCAGTCTCCTGGGCCGCTTTGCCGAGATCTTCGGCGGCTGCATCCTGGTGGGCATCGGTCTGAAGATCTTCATCGAGCATATGTTTTAAAAAATAATCTCTGTATTAGATAAGTATTGGTGTGTATAACTGACCTTTTTATTCATTTTTTATGAATGCCCAACGAAAAGGAGCAAGGTATATTTCAACCTTGCTCCTATGGGATATATGCTATTCAGTTCAACAAATCCCAATTGGTCAAATTGAAATTATTGCTTCCACAAACTGGTTTGCCTTTTCTGTATGAATACCGTGCCCACAATCAAATTGCTGGATTTTCATATTTTCAATCAAGGCATTGACTCTCTGCAAATCTTCATCAGACAATGCGCCTTGCAACAAACCATTTTCACCAATCGTTGTCTTTGCTTTCATAAACAGAGTTTTGCATTTGATTTTAGAAAGAAGGTCATTGTAATCAACAGTGTCATTGAACGAATCGTTATAAAAGGCTTCTCCAAAATGAGGGTCATAATATTGCAGGCCATTAAAGCCTTCTAAAAACTTTTTAGGCCAAAACAGAACTTTCAGATTTTTGTCGGGATGTTTGGTTCGGTATTTCAATGCAAAACCACTCAGTTTTTCTCTGACAGTTTCTCTGGATTTATCGGGAAAGAAATTCCAGCAATACTGATTCTTGAAATAGTAATAGACGAAATCCTTTTCCACATCCTGTAAAAGGAAATTATGGCAGACAGAGGATAAATCTTTGTAATTGTATGTATGATATCTTCTTTCGCCCCAGCTTGAGAAGAACGGAGGGTCTTCCAATATTAGTTTGGAGCATCTGGGAGAGTGTGCTGCAATGTATGCTGCAATCAGCCCACCCGATGAATGACCCAACACGGCAACAGAATCAAAAATCACATTTTCAATAAAGTCCATAATGTCGTTGCCGATACTGACCAGATTGTATTTTTCTGGATTGTGGGAACTCTTTCCGTGTCCGTAATAATCTACCAGGTACACATGATAGTGCTTTGCGAGTTTTGTAACAACACTATAGAAGCTACAAGAGTTTGTTCCCTGGGCATGAAGCAGTAATAGTTTGTTTTTTTCGGTTCCAACCTCATAGTAGTTCAAAATACTGCTATCATCAATTTTATACTGTGCATTATGAATCTTCATGTTGTATACTCACCTCGCCAAATTCAAGTTTGTCTTTGTATATAGACGGAAAAACAGCAAAATATTCCAATTACACCTGCATTATAGCATATTTGCCCCTACTTGTCTCACTCCATGAACGAAAATTTACGACATTTGTTAGTCTAAAATACCTTTCAGGTCAAAGGGGATAATTATCCTATGTATGTGTATATTTTCATTCACCAATACTTATCTCGGACAGAGACAAAAAATAAAAAAATCCCCCAGAATGGGGGATTTTTTGCTATGTCTGCATTTATGGCACGAAGATCTGCACCCAGTAGTGGTGATAGCCGCCTTCCACCTGCACATAACCGATGCCCACCTTTCCAATGCCCTCTTTCAGGATATTGGCCTTGTGGCCTGGGGAGTTCATCCATTGGTTCATGGTAGCCTGTACCGTGCTGTTGCCTGCTGCGATGTTCTCGCCGCCGGGATAGTAATCGATGCCCATCCGTCCCAGCTCGTCCCAGTAGTTTTCTCCATTGAGGCGGGTGTGGGAAAAGCTTTCGGTGATCTCCTGAGCACGGATCTGGGCATAATCACACACTCTTTCGTCCAGGCTCAGGGGGGCGAGACCGACATTTTTTCGCAGCAGATTGATTTCGTCCAGCATTTCCTGGCGCTTGTAGTCCAGGGCTGCGGCCTGGATGTAGGGCTCTGCATAGGTTTCCAGCCGGGTGTAGATGGCTGCGGCCTGGGCACGGCTGACGGAGCTTTCTCCGGCAAAGGTGCCGGTTTCATCCATGCCGCCGATGATCCCGGAGGCATAAACCACCGACACGGCCTTCTGGTATTCCACGGGAATGCTTTTCCAGTCGCCGATTTTGGCTGCGGCGCTTTCCAGCTCTTCCTCCGGGGGCAGGGCGATTCCCAGATCTTCCAGGATGTTCTGCAGGATCACCGCCATGTGATAGCGGGGAATGGTGGCGGTGAGATCCACCTTCTGAATGCCTTGGTACAAACCGTGGCTTTGGGCCACCTGATCATAGGGCGCATACCAGGGGCCATCCCCGGCGCTTCCCGCCTGCCCGGCGTAGTAACCCCGCACCACAATGGTGATGAACTGGGCGGTGGTCAGGGAGGACTGGGGCTCAAAGAGCCGGTTGCCGTTTTGGTCTGTGCCGGTGCCTTGCAGAATGCCCTTCTGGGCGGCCTGCTGGATGTCCTTATAGGCCCAGTGGCTGGAGGGCACATCGTAAAATGTGGGGGAGGCCGCCTTGATGGGGGAAGCGGCGCACAAGGCCAGAACCAGCAGGGATGCCAGTTGTCGTTTCATAAAATCCTTCCTCTCTCTGTTTCTATCCCTTTTTTTTAGGGAAAAGGGGCCAAGTACAGTGTAATTCATTTCCTCCTGTTTTGGCAAGAGGGGGATGGTGGAAATGGGAAAAGACGAAAAAACCTTTGGTTCTTTGTGGCATAGGAGGGCAGGTTTATGCTATACTGAAACAAACCGAAACACCCTAAAAGGAGGAAACAAAATGAAACAGATCGCATGGATCGGCACTGGCGTCATGGGGGGCCAGCAGGCGGGCCACCTGGCCAAAAAGGGCTATCCGGTGAAGGCTTACAACCGCTCTGCGGACAAGCTGGAGGCTCTGAAAGAAGAGTTTGGCCTGGTGCCCTGTGAGACCATCGCCCAGGCGGTAGAAGGGGCCGATGTGGTCTTTGTCATGGTGGGTTATCCCAAGGATGTGGAAGAAGTGTTCCTGGGAGAAGGGGGCATCTTTGAAAACGCCAAGGAAGGGGCGTTGCTCATCGATATGACCACATCCTCTCCCTCTCTGGCCCAGCGCCTTTATGAGGAAGGGAAGAAAAAGGGCCTGCGGGTGATGGATGCTCCGGTGTCCGGCGGCGATTCCGGCGCCCGCAACGGCACGCTGTCCATTATGGTGGGCGGCGACGAGAAGGACTTTGAGGAAGCCCTGCCCCTGTTTGAATGCATGGGCAAGAATATCGTCCACATGGGCCCGGCCGGTTTTGGCCAGCACACCAAGGCGGCCAATCAGATTGCCGTGGCCGGCGCCACCGCCGCTTATACCGAAGCTCTGGTCTATGCCCAGAAGGCCGGTCTGGAGCCGGAAAAGATGCTGACCGCCATCGGCGCCGGTGCGGCAGGCAGCTGGCAGCTGAGCAACATGGCTCCCCGGGTGCTGAAGGGGGATCTGGCCCCCGGCTTTTTCGTCAAGCACTTCATCAAGGATATGAAGATCATCGAGGAAGAAGCGGGTAAGTGGGGCGTGGAGCTTTCCATGCTGGATTCTGTTTTGAAAATGTATGAGGAAATGAGCCGGATGGGGCTGGACAATGACGGCACCCAGGCCCTGATCAAATATTATCAGAAATAATCAAAAAAGCCTGATTACCCCAAAACTGATCTGGTTAGAGGGGTTATTTGTCCGGTCTTTCATCAATTTGTAAAAACCGGTGACCCGTGCGGCGGTTTTTACACTTCTCAAGGGCGGGGTGACCCCGCAGGCAAACATTTTTTGCCCGGGCGTACACAACCTACCGGAGCAAAGAAAAAATGGGAGCGGCGGCTCGCCGCCAGACCCTTGCAAAAACTCGAAAAAGTGGCTTTTGTCCCTTTTTCCACACGGGAAAGGCCCGGAGCAAACCGGGCCTTTTTCATCAAGAGCAAGGAGGGGACCACAGTGAAAGAATATCTGGAAAAGATCAGCTCCTTCGGCAGTGGAGAGCGGGCCCATCAGCGGGTGAGGGAGATCGCATCCTTCCACCGCATCCAGTGCTCCACCGGTCTGCGTCAGGCGGCCCACCATTGCCAGCAGGTGCTGGAGAGCCAGGGGATCTGCGCCCGGGTGATTTCCTATCCCTTTGACGAAAAGCAATGGTATTGGGGGCAGCGTTCCTTCCTGGAGTGGGACTGCAAGGGAGGCTGGCTGGATCTGCTGACGGAAAAGGGACGGCAGCGGCTGGCGGACTTTGACACCTGCGCCACCTCGGTGATGCAGAAGAGCGGCCCCTGTGATTATTCCAGCCAGCCCCTGGACATCGTCCTTATGGACAAGGGCAGCCGGAAAGAGGATTATGAGGGCGTGGACCTTGAGGGCAAGCTGCTTTTCCTCCGGGAGCCTTTTGCAGCCTATATGGACTGGGCCTTCACCGAAAAAGGGGCGGTGGGCTTTGTCACCGATTACCTGCGGGAAGTGCCGGGAGTGCGCAGCCGGGAGGATCTGTACGACATCCGCAATTATACCTCCTTCTGGTGGAAGGACTGGGAAAAAGAGCCGCACATCTTCGGCTTCGTCCTCACGCCTCGCCAGGGAGACGCCCTGGCGGAGCTTTGCCGGGAAATGAGAGAAGAGGAGAAATATCCCCAGGCCCTGTGCAAAATGGACACCAGATTGTATCCTGGTGAGCTGGAAGTGGTGGAAGCTTTCCTCCCCGGCGAGACCGGGGAAGAGGTGCTGGTGCTGGCCCACCTGTGCCATCCCCGGCCTTCGGCCAATGACAACGCCAGCGGCTGCGCCGTGGCCATGGAGCTGCTGCGCACCCTCCATGAGCTGATAGAGCGGGGGGAACTGCCACCTCTTCAGCGGGGGATCCGGGTGTGCCTTCTGCCCGAGTTCAGCGGCACCTATCCCTATCTCTGCCAGCGGGAAGGGGAGCTTTGCCGCATTGTGGGAGCCATCAATCTGGACATGGTGGGCGGACGGCAGAGCCGGGGCTATGGCCCCCTCACCCTGTCGGATCAGCCCTGGAGTTCCTCCCCTCTGGTCACCGCCCTCAGCGATGTGGTGCTGCGCCAGGTGAAGAGCCAGTGCGAAGTGCTGAAGGAGGGGAACATGGCTCCGCTGTTCAACAGCTTTATCGGCCCCTTTGTTCCGGGAAGCGACCACATGATCCTTTCCGATCCTTTGGTGGGCATTCCCTGTCCCATGCTGGGTCAGTGGCCGGATCTCTATTATCACACCAGCGGGGATACACCGGAGCAGGTGGACCCCCAGATGCTCCACAACTCCTTGTGCATTGCCGCAGGCTTTGCCTACTGCCTGGCCAATTTCGGGGAAGAAGAGGCGGGGCGCACTTTGTGGCGGCTGAAAGGACGCCATGGGGAAGAAATGGAGCGGCTGGGCGATGCCTGTCTGATGGGGGAGGACAAAACCACTCTGGGCGAAAAGGCCAGAGCCATCACCCAGTTCTATGTGCGGGGCTGCAAAGACGCCATCCGGCTGTGCCCGGCGGCCAAAGAAATAGGCCTGCACGCAGAGGGAAGCCTGCGCCGGGCCATGGAAGAAACTCTGGAAGCACTGGGCAATCCCCCGGCGCCGGAGAAAAAGGCGGGGAAAGTGCCCCATCGCACCTTGAAAGGCCCCATTATCCATCTGGAGGATATGCCCCGGGAAGATGAAGAAAAGAAAAAGGCCTACAAAGCCTATGAGGAGCAGTACCGGAAAGGCTGCCCCGATGCCATGCTCTTTGAGACCCTGCTGCTCTTTGCCATGGACGGGGAGCGCACGCTGGAAGAATGTGTTCGCCTGGCCCAGCTGGAGGCGGGAGTCGGCTCACAGGAAATGGCGGAAGCCTTTTTGAAGATCCTGGATATTCCTCTGAAATAGAAATAATAGAAAAAGCGGCCTTTTGGCCGCTTTTTCTATTAAATTGTGGCAGGCCCGGGACAATCACCCAAGTCCTTTCCTGCACCCAGCCCCGTAGTATGGCCGTCCGGACAACGGACTATGGCTGTCCGGACACCGGACTATGGCCGTCCAGGCACTGGACCTAGGCGATGACGATGGCCAGCAGCTTTGCGTCCTTCTGGGTGTTGTTTCTGGCGCTGTGGGTCTCGCCGCAGGCGGTGAACATGGCATCGCCGGGATGGAAGGTGGTCTTTTCCCCGTTGTCTGTGATCTCCAGCTCCCCTTCCAGCAGGTAATAGAACTCGGCGTCAGGGCCGTGAGGATGTTCGCCGATGGAGCAGCCCGGCTCAATGGTCAGAATGGAGCACAGCTTCAGCTTTTCCCGCATCTCCGGATTTTCCAGCAGGTCGTAGGCGTGGATCACGCCCTCCCCACCCCGCAGGTTGGGCTTTTCCGATGTGCGCATCTGTTCTTTCCGGCGGATCATAAAGGCATCTTCCTTTCTCAAGATGATAATACCAGTATAGCTTCTTCCAGGGAAAAACACAAGAAAAGAGGGGTGCCGTCGGGGAATTGTGTGGTACTTGATTTCATGGCCGTTTTCTCGTCCCACAAAGGGGACAACCGAAAACACGGCCAATATACCACTTCGCTTCGCTTTGTGGTATCATAACCACAGAGCGGTTATGATACCGATTTCATGGCCGTTTTCTCGTCCCGCAAAGGGGACAAGCGAAAACATG
>NZ_JACJKW010000030.1 GCF_016901775.1 Intestinimonas butyriciproducens | reverse complement strand
CAGTAATGCATTCAGTCGACTGATACTAATAGGCCGAGGGCTTGACCTAAAATATTGGGCAACCTCGTTTCCATGTTTCCTTCCTTGTTCAGTTTTCATTGTGCTTTTGAAAGCACAATCTGAAATGCACCTTTAGCTCAGTTGGTAGAGCAACTGACTCTTAATCAGTGGGTCCCGGGTTCGAGTCCCTGAAGGTGCACCAGCATGAATGTCCGCTCGCTCTGCGAGCGAGCGGACATTCATATAAATGCAGCATGTGGCCCGTTGGTCAAGCGGTTAAGACGGCGGCCTCTCACGCCGCAAACAGGAGTTCGATTCTCCTACGGGTCACCAAGTTTATTATCCCTTTTGGGTTAATAATATAATTGAATAGTAAGTGCCAATGACCGTGAGGGTCCACCTGTTCCCATTTCGAACACAGAAGTTAAGCTCACGAGTGCCGAAAATACTTGGCTGGCGACGGCCTGGGAAAATAGGTCGGTGCTTACACAAAAAACAAGACAGGATTTCCTGTCTTGTTTTTTGCATTGGCTATGGCAAAAAATAGAAATATTGATTTCGAGAAAAAGAGATAAAAGTTTTCCTCTTAAAAGTGTAAAAAAACCTGGAAAACCAATGAAAACAGCGGATTGTTACCCTTTCGTAATTGCTATTACAGGGGGAGAAGCATATAATGGGAAACAGGAAGCCGTCTTTCAGACGGATTTTATGAAGTGGAGGGTGCAGAATGGCCCAAATGATCCAGGAAGAAAAAGTGAATCAGGAACAGGGCAAAACCCTATCGGGGAAGTATATGGATACAAAGCGTCCCTTTTATCGTAAGCCCTTGGGAGTGGCCGCTATTGCAGCAGGAGTGCTTTTGGTGTTGGCTGGCGGTGTTTTGGCCGGGATCCTGTTTCTGTATCAGGGAATCTATCCCGGTGTACAAGTGGGAGAGCTGTCTGTGGGAAAAATGGATCGACAGGAAGCTCAGACCGCCTTGGAGCAGGAATATGCCAAGAAACAGGATCTTTTGCAGAATGTGACCATGGTGGTCAACGGCACGGAACATCAACTGGATGTCAGTCAGATGAATGCCGTTTATGATCTGGAACAAACCGCGAAAAACGCCTGGAATTATGGCAGAGAAGGCAATGTTTTTCATCGAATCGGCCAGATCGCTCAGGCGGCCTTTGATGGGACTCAGATAGATACTGTGGTGGATGTGGATCATGACCAGGTTCTGGCCCAGATGGATCCCATTGTGCAGCAGGTCAGTCAACAGGTAATCGAGCCCACCTATGCCCTGGAAGGGGAAATGCTGATAGTGGATAAGGGGCAGGCCGGCTATCAGGTGGACAAAGAAGAACTGTCTCAGCTTTTGCTGAAGCACCTTCGGGAGGGATCGGAGGGCAAAGTGGAGTACACCGCGGAAGTGGTGGAACCTGCGCCGGTGAGTATGGAAGACATCCACACCCAGCTGGCTGTGGAAGCCCATAGTGCTTATCTGGATTTGACCAATGATCCTTCGGGAAATACCATCGTTCCCTCTCAGTCCGGAGCGGAATTTGATGCAGCCCAGGCACAGAAAATGGTGGATGAATCGGAAGAGCGGATGGTGCAGATTCCTGTGCAGCTCATCGAGCCGGAAGTGACCACAGAAGAGCTGCAGAGTGTGCTGTTCCGGGATACTCTGGGCAGCAGCACCACCAAATTCAATGCCAGCCTGACAGGGCGTACCACCAATGTGAAGCTGGCGGCCCAGAAGATCAACGGAACGATCCTCAACCCTGGAGATGTGTTTTCCTATAATGACACAGTGGGGCCCCGTACATATGCGGCAGGCTTTAAGGATGCCACTGTCTTTGCCAATGGCGGCGCGGAGGACGGCGTGGGCGGCGGCATCTGTCAGGTGTCCTCTACCTTGTATGTGGCAACCCTTCGGGCCGATCTGGAGATTGTGGAACGGAAAAATCATAGTTTGTATGTAAGTTATGTTCCGCTGGGCCAGGACGCTACGGTGGCTTACGGAGCGATAGACTACCGTTTTAAAAACAACACAAACTATCCCATCAAAGTGGTAGCGTACACCCAGGGATCCTCTCTTACGGTTTCTTTGCTGGGAACACAAACACAGAACAAAAAGGTGGAAATTGTCACCCAGACCTTATCCTATGATCCGTTCCAGGTGATCTATCAGGAAGATTCTTCCTTGGCGCCGGGCACAACACGGGTCAAAAATGGGGGGTATCCTGGGTATAAGACGGTGTCTTATCGAGTGGTGTATATCGATGGCAAGGAAGTCAGCCGGACACTGGAAAACAACAGCACTTATAAGCGTGTGGATAAGGTGATCTTGCAGGGGCCGGCCCCTGCTCCGGCTCCAGAACCTACGCCGGAACCCACGCCAGAACCTACACCGGAACCGGCTCCCGAGCCAACGCCGGAGCCTACCACGCCCACAGAACCAACACAGACTCCCAGTGAAACCACTCCCACACCCTGAGTCCCATAAGGGATGCCGGATGGAGAGATATCCCAGGAGGAAATGGAATGAAACTCAGTGTTTTTTATATCCGCAGCATGGCTCGCGGGCTGATGCGTCAAAATTACGGCACCTGTATGGCCAGTATGGGCATTTTGTTGGCAATCACCCTTGCCTTCAGTGTGCTGCAGCAGGCTTTCGTCTTCAGCGATACCCAAGGCTTGCGGGCCTTGGTGGTGGGGCTGCTGCTGAGCTTGCTGTCATTGGCCATCCTGTCTCCCGCCAATGTGGGGAGCAAAGAGGTGCTGTGTGATGTGGCTTCCAGCCGGGAAACCAGGGCGGGAAAGGTGCTGGCCTGGTATGGAGATGCCCGGAAGATCCGTCAGTCCATTTTGTTGCAGCTGATGCAGTGGGTGATCTTTCTTTGCATCGGAGCGGTGTTCAGTCTGCTGATCTTTGGGGGAGCCCATCTGGCGGGAATGGACTATGTGGCCAATCTGCAAAGCGCCTCATTGGAAAAACAATGGACAGGAATGATGCAGGTATATCAGCTATTGTTTTTCACGCTGATCCCCACTTATCTGGCCGCAGTTCCCTTTTTGCTGGCGCCCTATCTGCTGGCCCAGCAGCCGGAGAAAAGTCCCTGGAGCTGTATCCGGGAGAGCTGCCGGTTGATCCGCGGCCATTACTGGAAGTATGTAGGAATGCAGGCATTGTCCATGCTTCAGTTTTTAGGCTATGCCATTTTGATTTCGGTGGTATGCACCATTTTTTCCGGCGGCAATCTGAATACGGCCACCACCAGCGCCACTTTGCTGGCCCAGTTGGTGCTCTATTTCAGCATTCTGCCCCATCTGGATATCAGCACAGCGTTGTTTCTCAACGATGTGCGGGTGCGCAATCAGGTGGGAAACGAAGAAATGGATGGAGAAATCCGGTAAAAGCAAAAGATGAAATGATGGATGTATGGTCCCCTGTCATGGCTTGTAAAAAGCAGCCAAGGCAGGGGATTTTTTGTGCTCCATTGTGGCCTTGAAGGGAAATGGTTTGATTTTTGCCGGGAAAATCCCACGGCCTTTGCTTTACGCCAAGGGAAAGTTGTGATATGCTAATGTTTAGTGAATAAACCGCAAACCGGCGTGTTGGTGCAGTGTTGGCCGCATCGATCTCAAGCGCCGGAACAAATCGGCAGAAGAAAGGTGGAGAGGGCAGAAATGTTTGATCTTTTGATCAAAAATGGTACGGTGATCGATGGTACAGGTGAGACTCGGTTTACAGCCGATGTGGCCATCACAGGGGAGAAAATTGCAGCGATTGAACCCCATATTCCGGTAGAGGAGGCCCGACAGGTGATCGATGCCCAGGGCTTGGTGGTGGCCCCAGGGTTTATCGACATTCATTCCCACTCAGATACCTATTTTCTCCGGGATGACCGGGGAGAATCCCGGATCTATCAGGGCGTGACCACCGAGCTGGCGGGCCAGTGTGGTTCCACCATCTATCCCTGCCCGCCGGAGCATATGGAGCGCATACAGGGCTTTGCTGATGCAGCAGTGCGGGACTATGCTTCGGCCTCCTTTGGTGAGTTTTTGGAAAAGGTACAGCGGGACGGCAAAAAGATGGGCACCAATCTAGTGCCGCTCATCGGCCACGGCGCTTTGCGCTGCGGCGTGATGGGGTATGAGGACCGGCCGGCCACAAAGGAAGAGCTGGAGGAGATGAAGCGGCTGCTGGATGAGGATATGGCCCATGGAGTCTGGGGCCTGTCCCTGGGGCTGGGGTATACCCCTGGTGTGTCCTCTGACCAGGAGGAGCTGTGCGCTTTGGGAGAAGTGGTGGCCCGCTATCAGGGCATTATTACCTCCCATATGCGGGATCAGGGCCTGGGTACGCCCCGCTCCCTGGAGGAGATGTACGAGATCAACCGGCGCACCGGGGCCCATGTGCATATCGCCCATTTCAAAGCCAGCGGCCGGGCGGCCTGGGGCAAAGCGCCGGAGTTTGTGGACAATGTGCGGAGAGCCCAGAAGGACGGAATTCATGTGACGGTGGATCTGTATCCCTATCTGGCCGCCTCTTCCGGCATCACCAATTCCTTCCCCAAGTGGACCATCCAGGGAGGCAAGGAAAAGGCTGTGGCCATTTTGCAGGACCCGGAAAAGCGGGGAGAGATCATCCGCCAGCTGGAAGAGCGTTTTTCCACAAAGGAAGATGGGGAAGCGCTTTATGTGGTCACCACCGAGGGACGGTATCCCCCGGCGGACGGCAAGAACATCTGGCAGCTCAGCCAGGAGCTGGGGTTGTCCATGGCCGAAACCATCGCCCGGGTGACAGTGGAGACCCGTGCCCAGGCTACCTGCATTTCCTTTGCCATGTGCCAGGAAGATGTGGATTATATGCTGTCCCAAAAGGATTTTGCCATCGGCTCCGATGGCGTGTCCCTGCCCCTGGCGCCGGAAGAAAACGAAGGCAAGCCCCATCCCCGGAATTTCGGCACCTTCCCTTGCTTTTTGCGTCTGGCCCGGGAGAAGGGATTCTGCACTCTGGAGGAAGCGGTACACCGGATCACCGGCCTTTCGGCCCGGATCATCGGCCTGAAAGACAGGGGTGTTCTCAGGCCGGGAATGCAGGCCGATATCACGGTGTTTGACGGGGAGAAAGTGACCGACAAAGCCACCTATGAAAACCCCTTCCAGAAGCCCGAAGGGATTCATCATGTGTTCATGGCCGGTCAGGCCGCCTTGCTCCATGGAGAGCAGACCGATGCCCGTTTGGGCCGTTTCCTTTTAAAAAAGCAGGGGTTTTCGGGGGAATATTCAATAAGCCTTGACAAAAAATGATTTTAAATTTATAATTTCAGTGTTATCGTTGCGTATAGCAAGAACGACTTGGACCGATTTCCTGATCTTGGGAAATGCAAGGCCATACGGACAGCCCGGTCAACTGCCGATTGTGGGGTTTCCCACATCTATTGATTGCGTCTTTGGCGCAGCTTTTATAAGTTGGCAACTTAATTGCCAGTTGGTTACTTTATAACCAAGTGTACTAGGGGTACACGCTTGTGAAATGGTCAATAAGAGTAGTAAAAGTAGTTCTTACTGTACAGACTCTAAAAATCAAAAGGGCGGCCCAGGGACTTTCCCCCAAGGCGCTTGCCTGCTGGCCGATTTGACAAGATGTACCGCAGTACGCTGTGGTACATCTTTTTTTTCGGAGGTGCGTCATGGGCGGAAAAATGAAACTGTATGGGTTCAACAACCTGACCAAGTCCCTGAGCTTTAATATCTACGACATCTGTTATGC
Organism: Intestinimonas butyriciproducens; assembly: GCF_016901775.1. GTDB lineage: Bacteria > Bacillota > Clostridia > Oscillospirales > Butyricicoccaceae > Pseudobutyricicoccus. The sequence continues at coordinate 11,096 of NZ_JACJKW010000030.1, read as the reverse complement.
CAAAACAGCCCGGGAGCAGCAGGATTATATCAAGTATATCAACGAACAATATAACTCTGACCGTCTCACCGAGATCCTGACCCGTCTCACCGAGATGATCGGCGCCACGGTGCTCAACATCTCCAAGCAGGATTATGAGCCCCAGGGGGCCAGCGTCACCTTCCTCATCGCCGAGGAGAGCATGGTGAAAAACCGCAGCGGCGAGACGGTGGTGGCCCATCTGGACAAAAGCCATGTGACGGTGCACACCTATCCGGAATATCATCCGGAAACCTCCATCGCCACCTTCCGGGTGGATATCGATGTGGCCACCTGCGGCCAGATCACCCCGCTGTCCACACTGGATTTCCTCATCGGCAGCTTTGATTCCGATATCATCACCATTGATTACAGAGTTCGGGGCTTTACCCGGAATATGGAAGGGGAAAAGATCTTCATCGATCATTCCATCACTTCCATTCAGGATTATATCAGCCAGGACATTTTGCAGAAATACGACGCCGTGGACATCAATGTGTACCAGGCCAATATGTTCCACAGCAAGCTGCTGATCAAGGACATCGTGCTGCAAAATTACCTCTTCAATTCCGATGTGTATGAGATCCCGCCCAAGGTGCGGCTGGATATCACCAATGCCCTGCGCCGGGAAATGATTGAGATCTTCAGCGGCGCCAATGTGTTTCAGGAGGTGAAAGGTTGATGGATCAGGACCGCGCTCCTTTGCAGGAAGCCCTGGAGCGGATGCGCCGGGACCGGCTGGTGCCCTTTGATGTGCCCGGCCACAAGCGGGGCCGGGGCAACCCGGAACTGACCCGTTTTCTGGGAGAACAGTGCCTTTCGGTGGATGTGAACTCCATGAAGCCCCTGGACAACCTGTGCCATCCCACCAGCGTGATCAGGGAGGCCGAAGAGCTGGCCGCCGACGCTTTTGGAGCAGCCCATGCCTTCTTTATGGTAGGGGGCACCACCTCTTCGGTGCAGGCCATGGTGCTGTCCAATGTGAAAAAAGGGGACGAGATCATCCTGCCCCGGAATGTGCACCAAAGTGTGATCAATGCCCTGGTGCTCTGCGGCGCCACGCCGGTGTATATCAATCCCCAAAGCGATAAAAGCCTGGGCATTGCCCTGGGAATGTCCCTCAGCGATGTGCGCGCCACCATGGAGAGTCATCCGGATGCCAAGGCCATTTTAATCAACAATCCCACCTATTACGGCATTTGTTCCGATCTCAAATCCATCACCGAAGCGGCCCACCAGAAGGGAATGCGGGTGCTGGTGGACGAAGCCCACGGGACCCATTTCTATTTCGGACGGAATATGCCCATCTCCGCCATGGCCGCCGGAGCCGATATGGCAGCGGTGAGCATGCATAAATCCGGCGGTTCCCTGACCCAAAGCTCGGTGCTGCTGTGCGGCAAGAATGTAAATCCTCACTATGTGCGTCAGATCATCAACCTGACCCAGACCACCAGCGGTTCTTATCTGCTGCTGTCCAGCCTGGATATTTCCCGGCGGAACCTGGCCACCCGGGGGCAGGAGATCTTCGACAAGGTAGAGCGCTTTGCCAGCTATGCCCGGGAGGAGATCGGGAAAATGGGGGATTATTTCGTCTATTCCAAGGACCTGGTCAACGGGGACAGCATCTTTGATTTTGACACCACCAAGCTGTCGGTAAACACCCTGGGGCTGGGTCTGGCCGGTATCGAGGTCTATGATATCCTGCGGGATGAATACGATATCCAGATCGAGTTCGGGGATCTGGGAAATATTCTGGCCTATATCTCTGTGGGAGACAAGACCAAGAATGTGGAGCGGCTGATCAGTGCCCTCAGTGAAATCCGCCGTCTTTATAAAAAAGAGCGGAAGGGGATGCTGGAGGACGAGTATATCACCCCGGAAGTGATCCGCACCCCTCAGGAGGCCTTTTATGCCGATAAGATCAGCCTGCCCCTCCAGGAGTGCGAGGGCAAGGTGTGCGCCGAGTTTGTCATGTGCTATCCCCCTGGCATCCCGGTGCTGGCCCCCGGCGAGAAGATTACCCGGGCCATCATCGATTATATCCAATATGCCAAGAGCAAGGGCTGCGTGCTCACCGGGCCGGAAAGCATGGATGTGACCCGGCTCAATGTGCTGAAAGGAGAATGAGATGGACGATCTTTGGTACAGCGAATATCATACGCCAAATGTGCGTTTTTCCATCAAGGTGACCAGCCAGCTGCACTTTGAAAAAAGCGATTATCAAACCATCGGGGTGTTTGACTCCCCGGAATTCGGCCGTTTTCTCACTCTGGACGGCATTATGATGCTGACAGAAAAGGACGAGTTCATCTATCACGAAATGATTACCCATCCTGCCTTTGCCGTTTGCCCGGGGATCTCCCGGGTGCTGGTCATCGGGGCCGGTGATGGGGGTGTGGCCCGGGAACTGGCCAAATACCCTCAGATCCGCCAGATCGACATTGTGGAGATCGATGAGCGGGTGGTGGAGGTCAGCCGCAAGTTTTTGCCCCAGACCGCCTGTGGGTTTTCCGACAGCCGGGTAAACCTGTTTTTTGAGGACGGCCTGAAATTCATCCGCCGGAAGGAAAACGAATACGATCTGATCATCGTGGATTCCACCGATCCCTTCGGCCCGGGAGAAGTGCTCTTCACCCGGGAGTTTTACGGCAACTGCTATCGGGCTCTTACCGACAATGGCATTCTGATCAACCAGCATGAAAGCCCCTTCTATGATGGGGATGCTCAGGAAATGCACCAGGCCCACAAACGGCTCAGCCGGGTTTTCCCCGTCAGCCGGGTGTACCAGGCCCATATTCCCACCTATCCTTCGGGCCATTGGCTCTTTGGCTTTGCCAGCAAGGGTCTGGACCCTCTGGAGGACCAGCGGGAGAGCCAGTGGGAGCTTCTGCGTATTCCCACCCGCTACTATAATTCCCAGCTGCATAAGGGAGCTTTTTATCTTCCCAATTATGTAAAGGAGCTTTTGGCCGATGAATAAAAACATCCAGACCTTCCTGGCCTGTGACGCCGATTACGATCAGGCCGATCTGGTGCTCTTCGGGGCGCCCTTTGACGGCACTACCTCTTTCCGGCCGGGAACCCGGTTCGGCCCCGCGGCCATCCGGAATGAGAGCTTTGGCATCGAGACCTATTCCCCCTATTGCGATAGGGATCTCACCGATTGCAGTATTTGCGACGGAGGGGATCTGGAGCTGCCCTTCGGCAACACCCCCCGGGTGCTGGAGATGATCCGCAGCCAGACTGAGGAGATTTTGAAAGACGGGAAAAAGTTTCTCATGCTGGGGGGCGAGCATCTGGTGACCCTGGGTGCTTTGGAAGCGGTGGCAGACAAGCACCCCGATCTGCATGTGATTCACTTTGATGCCCACACCGACCTGCGCACCGAGTATCTGGGAGAGGAACTGTCCCATTCCACCGTGCTGTATCATGCCTGGAAGCTGCTGGGGGATGGACGCATCCACCAGTTCGGCATCCGCAGCGGCGAAAAATACGAATTTGAATTTGCCAAAGAGCACACCCATCTGCACAAATTTGATCTGAAGGGTTTTGCAGAGACGGTACAGCGTCTCCAGGGCAAACCGGTGTATTTCACGCTGGATCTGGATGTGCTGGACCCCTCCATTTTCTGCGGCACCGGTACGCCGGAAGCGGGGGGCGTCACCTTCAAAGAGCTGATGGAAGCTATTTTGCTTCTGCATAAATTGGACATTGTAGGCTGCGATATCAACGAGCTTTCCCCTCACTATGACCACAGCGGCACATCCACCGCCGTGGCCTGCAAGGTGACACGGGAGATCCTGTTGCAGCTTCTGCACAACCATTAACACTGGAGGAAAAGGAGAAAATACCATGGGAAAATGCATGATCATCGGCTGCGGCGGCGTGGCCAGCGTAGCCATTCATAAGTGCTGCCAGAACAGCGAGGTTTTTGATGAAATCATCATCGCCAGCCGCACCAAGAGCAAGTGCGACGAGCTGAAGGAAAAGCTGGAGGGCACCACCAAGACCAAGATCTACACCGAGCAGGTGGATGCCGACAAGGTGGACGAGCTGATCGCCCTCATTGAAAAATACAAGCCCGATGTGGTGCTCAACCTGGCTCTGCCCTATCAGGATCTGACCATCATGGATGCTTGCCTGGCTACAAAGACCCATTATGTGGACACCGCCAACTACGAGCCCCTGGACACCGCCAAGTTCGAGTACAAGTGGCAGTGGGCCTATCGGGAGAAGTTCAAGGAAGCGGGCATCTGCGCCCTGCTGGGCAGCGGCTTTGATCCGGGTGTCACCAGCGTCTTTTCTGCCTATGCGCTGAAGCATCATTTTGACGAGATCCATTATATCGATATTCTGGACTGCAACGGCGGCGACCACGGCTATCCCTTTGCCACAAACTTCAACCCCGAGATCAACATCCGGGAAGTGTCCGCCAAGGGCAGCTACTGGGAGAACGGCCACTGGGTGGAGACCGAGCCCATGGAGATCAAGAGGGAGTATGACTTTGACCAGGTGGGCCGCAAGGATATGTACCTGCTGCACCACGAAGAGCTGGAGAGCCTGGGGCTGAACATCCCCGGCATCAAGCGCATCCGGTTCTTTATGACCTTCGGCCAGAGCTATCTCACCCACCTGAAGTGCCTGGAGAATGTGGGCATGACCTCCATCGAGCCGGTGGAATACGAAGGCCACAAGATCGTGCCTCTCCAGTTCCTCAAGGCGCTGCTGCCCGATCCCGCCAGCCTGGGTCCCCGCACTGTGGGCAAGACCAACATCGGCTGTATCTTCCAGGGTGTGAAGGACGGCAAGGAAAAGACCTATTATCTCTACAATGTGTGCGATCATCAGGAGTGCTATAAGGAAGTGGGCAGCCAGGCGGTGTCCTACACCACCGGTGTGCCGGCCATGATCGGCGCCATGCTGGTGATGAACGGCACCTGGAACAAGCCGGGCGTATGGAACATGGAAGAGTTCGATCCCGATCCCTTCATGGATGCTCTGAACAAATGGGGCCTGCCCTGGACCGAGAACTTTAACCCGGTGCTGGTGGACTGATGGACAAGGACCTTATGGGGGTACAGACCCCCTGTTATGTGGTGGATGAAAAGCGCCTGCGGGAGAATCTGACCATTCTCCGGCAGGTGGCTCAGGAGGCCGGCTGCAAGATCCTGCTGGCCCAGAAAGCCTTTTCCATGTTTGCAGTTTATCCCCTGATCGGGGAGTATCTGGCGGGCACCACCGCCAGCGGCCTGTTTGAGGCCAAGCTGGGCAAAGAAGAGATGGGCGGGGAGACCCACATCTTTTCGGCTGCCTATGTGGAAGAAGAGTTTGAGGAGATTTTGCAGGTGTGCGACCATATCTCCTTCAATTCCTTTGCTCAGTGGAAAAAATACCGGGAACGGGCGCTGAAAGCAGGAAAAAGCTGCTCCATCCGCATCAATCCGGAACACTCCACCCAGGAGCATGGCATCTATGACCCCTGCGCTGCGGGCTCCCGCCTGGGCGTCACCCGGCAGAACTTTGAGCCGGAAGAGCTGGAGGGCATCGAAGGGCTCCATTTTCACACCCTGTGTGAGCAAAACAGCGATGCGCTGGTGGAGACGGTGCAGGCGGTGGAAGAGAAATTCGGCCCCTTCCTCCATCAGATGAAATGGGTGAATTTCGGCGGCGGCCACCATATCACCCGGCCGGATTATGACCGGAAAGCCCTGATCGACTGCATCCGGGCCTTCCGGGAAAAATACGATGTACAGGTCTATCTGGAGCCGGGAGAAGCCATTGCTTATTATGCAGGCTTCCTGGTGACAAAGGTGCTGGATGTGGTGGAAAACGGCATCCGGATCGCCTTGCTGGATGCGTCGGCGGCCTGCCACATGCCCGATGTGATCGAAATGCCCTACCGTCCGCCGCTGATGGACAGCGGGGAGGCGGGAGAAAAGGCCTATACTTACCGGCTGGCAGGCAGCACCTGCCTGGCCGGGGATGTGATCGGCGATTATTCCTTCGACCACCCTCTGAAAGAAGGGGACAAGCTGGTGTTTGAGGATATGGCCATCTATTCCATGGTGAAAAACAATACCTTTAACGGCATCTGCCTGCCCTCCATCGCTCTGCGGAAGGAGGACGGCAGCATCCAGGTGATCCGCCGGTTCGGATACCAGGATTTCAAAGGCCGTCTGTCTTAACAAAACAAAAATCCCCGGCGGCCAAACCGGTGCCGCCCATGAGGTGAAGCAGATGATCGTGGCAAAATTCGGCGGCAGTTCTTTGGCAGATGCCGCCCAGTTCCGCCGGGTGCGGGACATCGTTCTGGCGGACAGCCGCCGTCAGGTGGTGGTACCTTCGGCCCCGGGCAAACGCTTTCCCCAGGACGAAAAAGTCACCGATCTGTTTTACCAGTGCCACAAGGCCCGGCAGAAGGGGGAGCCCTTCCAGCCGGTGCTGGAGGTCATCCGGGGCCGCTATGGGGAGATTGCCGGAAATCTGGGGCTTACACTGGATCTGGACGGCATTTTTCAGCAGATCTGGGAACAGATCGCCCGGGGAGCCGGCCCGGATTACTGTGCCAGCCGGGGAGAGTTTGTCAATGGCCAGCTGCTGGCGGAATATCTGGGCTTTTCTTTCCTGGATGCGGCTCAGGCCATCGTTTTTGATGAAAACGGCAAGCTGGACGAAGAGGAGACCAACTCCCTTTTGCAACAGGCGCTGCTGGAAAAAGTGCCGGTGGTGCTGCCCGGGTTCTACGGCAGAGGTCCCCAGGGACAGATCAAGGTTTTTTCCCGGGGCGGCAGCGATGTCACCGGAGCCCTGGCAGCCCGGGCCGTAGGGGCGGAGGTCTATGAAAACTGGACCGATGTGTCCGGCTTCCTCATGGCCGATCCCCGGATCGTACAGGATCCTCAGCCCATCCGCCATCTGACCTATCACGAGATGTATGCCCTCAGCTGCGCCGGGGCCACGGTGCTTCACGAGGACAGTGTAGGCCCGGTGAGCCGGGCGGGAATCGCCACCAATATCCGCAACACCAACCGTCCGGATCATCCCGGTACCATGATCACCAGCACAGCGGTGAAGCGGGAGAACTTCTCCATTTTTGCCGGTATTGCTGGCCGGAAGGGATATAGCCTGGTGCTGTTGGAAGGGGAGGACCCCCAGCAGGGAGCCTTTGCCCAGAAGATCCTCCGGGCCGCCCGGGCGTACGGCATGGATCCCCAGGCCCCGGCCGTGAGCGGCGCACATATCAGCTTTTTGGTGGATAGTGGGGAATATGAACACGAGGAAGAGGAATTTGCCGCCAGAGCGGCCGTTCTGGGCGCTGTTCAGCCCCCGGAGGTGCATACCGGTTTTGCCTGTATTGTGCTGGTGGGCTATGGCGTGCCTCATAACCATCGGACCCTCAGCCGGATTTTCCAGACCCTGCAGAGCCGGAACATTCCCGTGGCCATGATCCACCAGGGCATCAGCGAGATCAGCACCTGGGTGGGTGTGGGCGAAGAACATATGGAAGAAGCCATCCGGGCACTTTATCTGGAGTTTTCCAAAGGAAAATAAAAAAGCATTCAGTCCTGCCGCCAAAGCGGCAGGACTTTTTCTTTGTTGACATACCTTGCAGCTCTAAGTATAATAAAAGCATAGAATCTCTAGGTATAGGAGGTGGGAATATGACGGTGGACAAGGGATATCTGGCGGGCAGCGCTTCTCTTCTGGTGCTTTCGCTTTTGGAGAAGGAAGATCAGTACGGCTATCAGATCATCCGGCGGTTGGAGGAGCGGAGCCGGAAGGTGTTTTCTCTTCAGGAGGGGACGCTCTATCCGGTGCTGCACAAACTGGAGAACAAGGGGTATATCACATCCTATGAGCAGCAGGCCCCCACCGGGCGAATGCGGAAATATTACCGGATTACCCCGGAAGGACTTCAGCAGCTGGTGGAGGAAAAGAAACGGTTCGAGGAATTTGCCGGAGCGGTGCGCCAGGTGATGGGAGGTGGCTTGTGTGAAACAGGAGCCTTTTGAAAAGTGGCTGGAAAGAGTGCTGCACAAGGTCCATTACCGGCCCGACCGGCCGGCCATCGCCCGTGAGCTGCAAGGCCACTTTGAGGATGGTGTGGAGTTTTACCGGGAAGAGGGTCTGGAAGAAGAACAGTGCCGGGAAAAGGCATTGCTGGACCTGGGGGAGCCGGAAGGGATCGGGAAGCTGCTCAACCGGGAGCACAGTCCGGTGCTGGGGTATGGTCTTATGGCAGTCAATCTTCTGGCGGCTCTGCTGCTCATTCCCGCTCTGCTGGCATTGGGCAGCGCTTGTTATGAAGGCATTTCCCAATACCAACGATGGATGCCCCAGTATAAGCTGGAGGGTGTGCCCCTGGCCTGGGAGCAGGAGCTGGGGGAAGGGGTTTGGGTGGACAGCACCTATCTCCGTTATACCAAGGCCCTTTGCACCGAGGAGGGGGAGCTGTATGTGTTTTACATGAAATGCACCCTTCCCGGTTTCATTGAGCAGGCGCCGGTGGCCCAGGTGGCCGATGCGGAGGGAGAAGTCTATCCCATGCAGCGGGCCAGCGGCCAGAATAGTCCGGTGGCCTTCGGCTATATCCAGGTGCCGGAATATCCCACAGATGAGGAAAGTTTTCAGCTTCTCTATGTTCGCAGCCACCGCTCCTATCGTCTGGAGGTGGGAGCATGAACCGTCTCAGAAGAAAAAAGATTTTGCGGCGCTTGGTATTTCTGCTGTTGTTTGTGGTGCTGTGCCGCAGCTTCTGGCCTTTGTATCTTACCTCCTGGGGAGCGCAAAGGGCTTTTCAGCGGCAGTATCACTGGGGGCCGGGACAGGTGCTTTGCCAGGAAAAAAGCCAGCGGGAATACCGGCTGCTGGCGTGGGAAGGGGATACCGCTTTGGTAGTGCTGCAGCGCTGGGGGCCCTTCTGGATGGCCGAGGGCAATGTGCCGGCCCTTTTGATGGGGGAAAATGGTCTTTTATACAGCTGGCGCAGCTGGGGCGGAGAAGAATATGAGCTTGTGGTCTATGGCAGGGCTCAGGACAGCCGGATCCGCCAGGTGGAAGTGGAATTTCTCACCGGTGAAACAAGAAGGCAGGAAGTGACCAAAGACGGGGCTTTCCTGCTTGTGGAGAGCAGGGGAACTTCCGATGATTTCTATGTAAAGGCCATCCGGGGACTGGATCAAGGGGGCAATATCCTGGCAGAAGATGTGATCATCAAACGATAGCGCACAAAAAAAGGACGGCATACGCCGTCCTTTTTTGCTGTTCAGTTTTAGGCCTGAGCGGCTTTCCGGTCGGCCCGGAGCAGATCCACAAAGAGGATGCCCAGAGGGATGAGGGTGAAGAGCAGGGCCCGGCCCAAAAACAGCCGGCACAGCACGGTGGCAATGACGCCGCCCAGAATGAAAAGCACCAGCATGCTCAAATGACACAGAAGACGCCCTACATGATCCCAGTTGCGATGGCGCACAGCCTTGGCGAAAAAGATGCCCATCTGACGCACATGGTTGGTGCAGAAGGTGGTGGCCATGGGGATGCCCTGGGTTTTGCGGAAGGTATTGTATTGCATGGAGCAGATAAAATTGATCACCACCTGGGTGATGGCAAAGGGAGCGGTTTCGGGAAGCAGACCCAGAAAAACGACGGCGATCATCTCAAGAAAAATCAGAAGGGTATCCCAACGCATCCAGCCCACCCGTTCCATGGTGGAGGAAGCGGCTTCCGACAAAGCAGCTCCCAGGAAATAGGCACTCATGGGAATGAGAAAATAAAGGGCATGCCCCCACTGAGCCCGGCCCAGAGCCATGGCAAAGAGAACAAAATTGGCGGTCTGAGCGTTGCAGAACACGCCGCCTCGGATGGAATAAGTAAAGGCACCGAAAAAACCGCCTACCATCATCAGAATAGCAAAGACCCAAAAACGCTGGGCTTCCACGGGGGCAGAACCCGATTCATACAGCTTGATTTTTTTCACATGGGATCATCCTTTGTTTCAGGGGAAAGGGATCAGGCCTTGCCCAGATAGGTTTTCATTTCCGCAGTAGGGGGGATCTTCCCCTTTTTCAGCATACGGGCCATCCGGCCGGCCATGCCGCTTTGGGAGCCATCGCTGGTGGCACCGTCCCGCAGGGCCAGCAGGCACATCTCCGCCGCACCCTGGAAGTCACCTCGTTTTTCCAGCACCATAGCAAGACGCTTGTAACCTTCTCCGTGGGTGAAGATCCAATCTCCCTTTTCCAACTGAGGCAGGATTTCCCGACGCAGGGAGATGGCCTGGTTGCACAGAATCAGAAATTCATCGGCAGACGGGCCTTCAAAAATGCCGCTGTTGCGTAAGGCATTGTAGGCTTTGGGGATCTGGGTGACCAGGAGGGAATAGCGGGAGCGCTGTTCCATGATTTCTTCCCCATAGGGAGTTTGTTGGTTGAGGGCTGCAAAGGGGTCAGGCGCAGTTTTTTCCGGGGACTCTGCTGTGGTTTCCAAGGGAACAGGAGATGGGGAAGCAGGCTGCATAGCTTCTTTTTCCTCCCCGGGCTCCGTCAGAGGGGCCTGGGGAGATGCGTCAGGTTCCTCCGGTCCGGTGAACATTTTTTTGATGGAATGCAAAAAGCTCATGTTGATTGTCGATCCTCTCCAAAATAAGAAAAATAGCTGTTTTCTCCGTTTCAAAACGAGGGCGTTTCAGAACCAGAGTGATTATACCGTAGCCGCAAGCCCAGGCAGGCTTGCACGCCGCCAATGGGGCGTAAAATCGGCTTTGCCGATTTTGGCTATGGTGTAACATCAACGGCAGTCGTTTTGTGAACAAAACGACTGAATACACAGTATTCTGCCGCACATGTGCGGCAACTGTTGATATTATACCATGGAGCAAAGCCACATGGTATATTGGCCATGTTTTCGGTTGTCCCGGAAGTGGGACGAGAAAACGGCCGCAAAAATCCGGTATAATAACCGCTTTGCGGTTATTATACCATGACGCCAATGCGGCATGGTATATTGGCCATGTTTTCGGTTGTCCCGGAAGCGGGACGAGAAAACGGCCGCAAAAATCCGGTATAATAACCGCTTTGCGGTTA
>NZ_JACJKW010000029.1 GCF_016901775.1 Intestinimonas butyriciproducens | reverse complement strand
GCGTCCATGGCTTCCACTTCCACGATGAAGTCGATTTCACCGGCTTCCAGAGCGATGGTACGGGAAGAGCCTTCGGGGATGATCTTCCAGGTCATGTTCTTGATCTTGGGAGCGCCCTTATAGTAGTCTTCGAAAGCTTCGAATTCCAGGCTGTCGCCCCGCTTCCACTCCACCAGCTTGTAGGGGCCGGTGCCGATGGGATCGGTGTTGAAGTCATGGCCTTCGTCGATGAGCTTCTTGGGAACGATGGCGTTGCCGTGATGGCACAGGTTCAACAGAACCATGGCGTCGGGGCCATCGGTCTTGATCTCAACAGTGCTGTCGTCCACCTTGGAGATGGAAACGAAGTTCTTGTTGTACAGGTTGACTTCGGCAAAGCCCTGAGCCCACTGGAGGGAAGCCACCACATCATCCACTGTCATAGTGTCGCCGTTGTGGAACTTGACACCTTCTCTAATCTTGAAATGCCAGGTGCTTTCGTCCACATTCTCATAGCTCTCAGCCAGATCGGGCTGGGGCTGCATCTCCATATCGGAGCTGAACAGGGTGTTGTAGGTCAGCAGGTTCATGTAAGAACCGGCCACAGCGTTGTGCTCGGTGGGGGACAGGGAGGGAGTCTCGCCCATGGTGGCGATGACGATGCTGTCTTTGTCGCCGCCGCCCTTGCCGGGATCTTTTTCGCCGCCGCCGTCGCTGGAGCAGCCGGCGAAGAGGCCCAGGGACATGACGCCCGCCAGCAGCAAGCTGATGGCACGCAAATTCCTCTTTCTCATAATGTTCTCACCTCATAAAATTTTTTGCCGGCGACCGTTGCCGACCGCCGGATAGAGCCATAACAGAACCTCAGCACTGTGCACAATTCCGGAAGCTGTGTTCGTGATTTGATTATATATGTTGTAATATTTTATTGCAACCGGAACTTTGGCCCCATGTCATAATTACTGGTCACTTTCCCCAGTAATGCACAATTTTTTTCTCCTTTTCCTGTCATTTTTCAACAGTTTTGTCTTTTTTATTTGTTTGCAATTTGTTCATTTTTTGGTTATTTTCCATAAGTTTTCATTTCCATTTTTGCCAGTTATCCATAAATTTCTTTATCTCTCAACCTCCCCTTTCGGGGAAGAGGTATATTTTCCCATTTTTCCGCCATTTTGTTTCTTATTTATTAACTCTCTGTTTCTAATATTTCTTTTTTGTGAATTTTTCTCCGGTCCATGTCTCCTTTTTCTCCAAGCTTTCACTTTTATGTAATACTTCCTTCATCTTCCCGGCAAATTCCAGACAAAAAGAAGCCCCGCCGCATTCTTCGGCAGGGCTTCTTCTTAATAATCAATATCGGCCTCTTCCAGATCGTATTTTTCCCCATAAAAAGCAAAGAGTTCTATCAGCTCCCGGCGGCGCTTGGCTCTGCGGCGGGGGCCTCTGGTGCACACCATGGCCGCCAGGAAAAGAAGATAGAGAGCCACCGCTGCGGCCAGGGTGAGACGATAGGTGGACAGCACTGTCACCAAAGCACCCAGTCCGGAGACATAGACCCCTACGGCCCCCAGCACCTGGCTCCGCTCCACCTGGAAGGTTTCATCCGCCTGGTCACACCCCAGGGTGTACTCTTCCACCGTTTCCCCTTTCACCCGGCCGAAGGCTACCTGACCATCCTCTGTCCGGTAGGCGGCCACGCCCCGCTCATGGGGTGTTTCCAGCTCGTTGACCACAGCCAGACTCCCTTTGGGCAAAGCAGGAGCCATATCCTCCTGGGTCACCGGAATCAGCTGCCGGTACATTCCCTCCGGCAGCAGGCAATCGGCCCGGAAAGCCATATAAAGAGCCAGAGCCAGCAGCACCACACTGGCAGCAATGCCTGCCAGGCACAGCCGCTTTTTCAGGCGGTTCTTTCTTTTTTTCTTTCTCATATTCATCCCATCCTGTGTATCTGCACATTTCCTTGGCTTCAGCCTTTTCAGTGTACCACGCCCGGTCTTTTTTGTCCATGCCTCCCGGGCGTTACAGCTCGGGAATCAGACCGCTTCCAAAGAGGCGATAAGGCAGGAGAAAGGAGGGCAGCCCCAGCAGGGAAGGCCCCAATGCCCGGCGGGGATAATAAATCACCAGCCCTTCCGACGCCAGATAAAAATTCTCCGGAGAAAACCGGGGTGAAAGCAGCCGTGGCCAATCGATATAATATTCCTCCGGCTGGCGCTGGCTCTGGCGGGAGACCATCTGCTCCACCTGATGCAAAATGGTCTGGCGGTAGGGATACCCAGGACGGAAAAGAGCAGGAAGAGGCACACAGCGGCCCTGGGAAAGAGAAAAGGTGTGGCTGACCCGGCTTCGGTCCAGCTCCCGCTCTCCACGGAAAACAAAGGTGTCCAGAAAGGCCGAGAAAAAGTCCTCCCCCTGATAGATCACTGTATATTCCCGGCCCACTTCCACAGGAGAAAAATCCTCCCCCAGCCGGCGGGATGCCTGACAGGCCAGCGGATACCATTTCCTGCAAAGCCCCTCCAGGCTCTCCCGGGCCTGCCTGGCATAAAAGGCGGAAAGCCAGTCTTCTCTCCCGGGAGCGTCCCCTTTTTCCAGCAGGGGATAGCGCACCTGACAGCAAAGCACCTTCCGTTTTCCTAAAAAGCCTTCCCGCTGCAAACTCTGTTCCTTCACTTGATTCACCACCTCATGGCCATTTTATGGACCATAAAGGGATTTTGTGCCTGCTTTTCCTTCTTTTATCCCTGAACCATGGCTGTGAGGCTTTCCTCAAAGGGAGCTGTCACAACCCCTTTTTCGGTGATAATGGCGGAAATCAGCTGAGCCGGGGTTACATCAAAGGCGGGGTTATAGGTCCTGACCCCCTGGGGCGCCATGGGCTGCTGGTACCAAAGAGAAGTGATCTCCTCTCCCGGCCGCTCTTCGATGGGGATCTCTTTCCCGCTTCCGCAGGAAAGATCCACCGTGCTGGTGGGACCCAGCACATAAAAGGGGATGCCATAGTGACGGGCCAATACCCCTAAGGACAATGTGCCGATCTTATTGGCGGTATCCCCATTGCGGGCCACCCGGTCGCACCCCACCAGCACAGCCTGGATTTTTCCCGCCGCCATGAGACTGGCCGCCATGCTGTCACACTGGAGAGTCACATCCACCCCGGCCCGGCAAAGTTCAAAGGCAGTGAGCCGGGCCCCCTGGAGAAGAGGCCGGGTCTCATCGGCATACACATGAAAACCATAGCCCTCCTGCTGCCCCAGCAAAATGGGCCCCAGAGCCGTCCCCCACCGGGAGGTAGCCAGCTCTCCTGCATTGCAATGGGTCAGAAGTCCCATGCCCGGCTGCAAAAGGGACAGACCATGGCGGGCAATGGACAGGTTCTGTTTTTCATCCTCCTGCAAAATGGAATCGGCCTGCTGCAACAGAGCATCCAAGCAGGCGGACACATCCCACTCATGGGGGCAGGCAGCCAGACATTTTTCCATCCGGGAGAGGGCCCAGGAAAGATTGACCGCTGTGGGCCGGGCGGTTTTCAGATAGGCACAGGTATCCTCCAATGCTTTTTCCAGCTCCTGAGGATTCCGGGGATTTTTCTCCCGCGTCCCCAGCCAGGCTCCGTAAGCGGCGGCTACCCCAATGGCCGGAGCCCCCCGCACCTGCAACATGCGGATGGCTGTCCACACCTCCTCCGCTGTTTTCAGCGCCTGGTACTTCACTTCCCCCGGCAAAAGGGTCTGGTCCACAATGCGCAGCACACCCGCTTCCCGGTCAAACCAGTTGGGCCGCAGTCTGTCCTCCATGGTATTTCCTCCTTTTTTCTTTTTCTCTATTATGGAGGGGCAAAGCGGGGAAAGCAAGTTTTCTTTCTTCCTTTTTGTGAATACAATATGGTATACTATATATAGAGTGAATTTTCATTCAAACCCGAAAAGGAGAACTGCCTATGACCACCGGTTATCTCCGTGAAAAAGACGACATCAAATATTTTATCCTCTTTGCCATGAGCCAGCTGCCCTTCCCTGTGGGTGAACCGGATCTGCTGGACATCTGCCTCATCGACGACGCCTTCGGCTATTTCGAGTTTTCCGAGGCCTTTGCCGAGCTGCAAAGCACCGGTCATGTGCGCCGCCTGGAGGACGAGGAGGGCAAGGCCGTCTATACCATCACCCCTTTGGGCCGGGAGGCCGCCCAGATCTTCCAGGAGGATCTTCCTATCAGTGTGCGGGACAAGGCCCAGGCGGCCGCCCGCCGGGTGGTGCGAAAGATCCGCAGGGATTCCTCCATCACCGCCTTCCACACCCCTGGGGAAAACGGCACCTTCCAGGTGCATCTGGCCATCAGCGATCCCCAGGAAACGGTGCTCTCCATGGATGTGCTGGTGATGAACAGCCGTCAATGCGCCCGGGTGGAGGAAAATTTCCGCCAGAATGCCGAATCGGTATACAGCGATATTCTGAAGATCCTGCTGGCTGAAAAATCCTCTGAGGAATAAACAAGAACACAAGGGAGGTCTTTTGATGCGTTCCCGTTTTGTGTCCCTTTGCCTTCTCTTTGCCCTGCTGCTTTCCGGCTGCGCCTTTTGGCAAAAAACCGAGCCTCCGCCGGAAAAGACCCAGGAACAACCCGCCCCGCCCCCCACAGAAGAACCCAAAGAGCCGGAGCCGGAAATTCCCCAGGGTCCCCTCAATCCCCTCACCGGACTGGAAGCGGGCATGACGGAAAACACCGTTTCCCAAAAGCCGGTGGGGGTGATGATCAGCAACAGCTTTGGTAGCCTGCCTCAGTGGGGCATCTCCCAGGCCGATGTGATCTTTGAAATGATCGCCGAAGGGCGGATCACCCGGTTTCTGGCTCTGTTTCAGGATCCTTCCTCTGTGGAGGCCCTGGGTTCGGTACGCTCGGCCCGGCCCTATTTTATCGATATGGCCCGGGGCTTTGACGCCCTGTATCTCCATTTCGGCGGCAGTGTGCCCGCCTATGAAAAGATCGCCCGGGAGCGAAAAGAAGGCCTCATCGCCATGGACGGCATCCGGGATGGATGGGAAGGCAGCCTGTTTGTCCGGGACCCCAGCCGCCGGAAAGAGCTGGGGCTGGAACACAGCGTCATCACCGGCGGCGAGCGGATCGATGAGGCGCTGAGCACTCTCAGCCAGGATCTGTCCCGCGGCAGTGATTCTCCCTTCTTCTCTTTCTCCCAGGAACACAGCGCCAAAAATGGGGCCAGCGCCCAGCGGGTGCAGGTGACCTTCTCCCAAAATCACAAACCCTATTTTGAATACGATCCTCAGCATGGTGTCTATCTGCGGTATCGATACGGAAAACCTCAGATGGACGCCTGGTACGACACCCAGCTGGCTTTTGAAAATGTGTTCGTTTTGCGGATGCCGCTTACCGATGTACCGGGGAGTGAACTGCACCTGGTGGAAGTGGACACCACCGGCGAGGGCCAGGGCTTTTATTGCAGCGAGGGCCGCTTCGTGCCCATTGCCTGGAAAAAGGACGGCAGCACCTCTCCCCTGGAGCTATTCGATGAAAGGGGAAGTCCCCTGCAAGTGCGGCCGGGTCGCTCTTTTTTCTCGGTGGTCACTGAGACCGACGACATTATCATTGAATAAAAAAAAGCAAATGCCGCTCCTGAAATACAGGAGCGGCATTTTGTATATGTTGTTATGTTTCCTCCCGGGAAGGCTGGGGCTCTGCTTTTTCCCGGCTTTCTTCCGTTTTTGCTTTTTCCAGCTCCTCCGGCGCCAAAGGCTCTTCCATTCCCTCCGGAACGGCGGGCGCCTTCCGCCGTGGCCACGGCATGGGAGCCAGACCCAGAAGCAGCACCATAGCCATAAGGAAGATGTAGACTTCGCCCACCCACACCCCATGGGGCTGGAGTATGGCGGTGCCGAACACGGTGAGAAAATGGGCCAGGGCGGCCAGCAGCACCGGCTTTATGCTGCGGCGACGGAGTCCATGGAACACAAGGCCGGTGAGGACGATCTGGATGATGGTATAGAAAATCCGCTCCACGCCTCCGGCAGCAAATTCCAGGGCCGGGGTGCCGGTGAGCACCTGATAGACCTGTACCGCCGCTTCCTGGCCGAATACTTCGCTATAATTGGACAGGCCATTCTGATTGATGGCAAAAGCCAGCATCAGATTGCCGAAATAGCTGAGACCCATGAGGAAAAAGGTTTCGGCAATGCTGTGGCCCAGGCCATAGCCGATGCTGTCCCCGGGGGTGATGCTCCGCCCTTTCCGCCCCAGCACCAGCCGTCCCCCCAGAAACCGGGCGGCCGTTTCAAAAAAGGCGGTGGTGATGGCCATAAGCAGCGCGTTGCCCACCAGACTGTAGGCAAAAGACTGTACGCCGGGGATCTGATAAAGCAGCCACAGCACCGGCAGACGGAACAGCGCCTGGAGCACCGCATAGAAGAAAAAGCCGGTGATCAGGCTGCGCCAGGAAAGTTTCCCTGCGGCACACAGCACCACCGCCCCGATGATGGGCAGAAAAAAGGCCGCCGTCAAGGTGAAGATCATCGCCAGGATGGAGCCTACGCTTACCATTTATTCCATTCCTCCTTCTGCGGCCAGGCCGCCCTTCTGTGGTATACGCATGGTTTTTAGTGTAGCGTCCCGGGTGGCCCCTGTCAACGGCCATGCACCATTCTTCACAACTTGTTTTCACCTGCCGCCCCATTTCGTCAAAAAAGTCCCCCTTTCTGCCCGCTTCCCACTCCTCCCATCCTGGAACTGGAAAATTTTCTTGTGGAACTTCGTTCCATATGCTATACTTTGTCTGGAAATTTTATTGCGCAGGACGCGAAAAACAGAAAGGATGAGCAAGATGAAAAAAAGTTGGATCGCCCTATTGCTGGCAGCGCTGACCACGGCTTCCCTGGCTTTGCCGGCGTCGGCCGCTTCCCTTCCCCAGCCCCAGGCCGCAGCGGAGATGCGGGCTCAGGTGGAGGAATACGGCTCCCGTCCCTTCCGGGAAGGGCTGAAGCCGGTGCTGGTGGACAGTGTGTGGATGTATATGGACCAGCAGTCCAACATCGTGGATCTGAACCAGGGCCGCTTCTCCTATGTATACGACTTTTTTGACGGGCTGGCCGCTGTCATTGACAAGAACACCGGCAAGGTGGGCTACATCGACAAAACCGGCGCCATCCGCATCCCCTGCCAGTTCGGCTACCACGATCTGATGGGCACGGTGTATGTGGGCTATTTCAAGAATGGAAAGGCCACCGTGCTGAAAGAATACTATCCGGCCAAAGAGGATCTTTCCGGCTCTTTCCCCACCTATTCCTCGGGCACCTGGCAAGTGGCCCACATTGACAAAACCGGCGCCCTCACCGACAGCTGGAAGAGCGTGGAAGGCATGAGTCAGGGCCTGTACCTCATTGGCGACAACGGCTATATGCCCGATGAACCCTATGAGGAAGATGTGGAGCCGCTGGTCTTCTCTGTCACCGGTTATGCAGGAGAAGACGCCATGTACCCCGGCATAGGGGATGAAAATGTGTTCTACAACGGCGCTGCCTACCAGGTGAATGTGACAAACAACACCGAAAGCCCCATCCAGGGCCGCTATGGGCTGATCTCCTGCATCTCCAATGACCAGGGAGAAGCCACCGCTGCCCAGATCCACTATTTTGACATCGATCTGGCCCCCTGGGAAACCAAGGAATATCCTTTTGCCTCCTACTTCTCCGCCCTGGCCAGCGGCGGCTTCCAGTTTGTGTGGATTGCGGTGGAAGATAAGGACAGCTTTGAGCAAAGCGTGCCCTATGACCTGGAGCAGGATGCCCAGCGCCGTCTGCTGAAAAATCCCGGCGGCTGGCTGGCCGCCGCCATGCAGTCCTATACCTGCCGTTTCTGGCAAAGAGACGGCCTTTTCGCCCAGGCATTGATCGACAACGAAAAAGTGTCCTCCTGGGCCAAGGAAGAATTTGACGCCGCCAACATTCTGGGACTGATCCCCGCCCTCACCGACCAGCCGGCCTTTACCCAGGCCATCACCCGGGAGCAGTTCGCCCAGCTGATTGTCAACCTCACTGAAAAGGCCCTGGGCAAGGAACTTGCCCAGGCCCCCTCGGACACTTTCAGCGACACTTCCAGCCCGGCCATTCTGAAAGCCTATGAGGCCGGTATCATCACCGGTATGGGCGACGGAACATTTGAGCCCAAGACCACCACCAACCGGGAACAGATCGCCACCATGATCTACCGGGCAGTGCAGTACATGGAAAAAGAGACCGACAAGGCGCTGACTCCTGCGGCCGGCTCGGTGGAGGCCTTCCAGGACAAAGCCCAGATCTCCGATTGGGCGGTGGAAGGGGTGGGCAAGCTGGCCGCCAACGCCATCATGAACGGCACCTCCCAATCTACCGCTTCTCCCAAACAGTCCTGCACAGTGGAGCAGAGCATCCTGCTGCTCTACCGTCTCTATCAGAAAGTCTGATTTTTCCAACACACGCAAAAAGGCCCGGCTTTTTTCGCCGGGCCTTTTCTTTGCATTTCTGGCCTGTTCCCGCAGGGACTGCGCCCATAGGGGTCCCCAGGCCTTGTTTTTTTGTTTTCCCATGGGGTACACAAAGAGTATCTGCAAGAAAAACCTATTTATGCTCTTTTAAAAAATTTTCCACATTCTCCGTCACTTTCTGGCTCAGGCGCTGGGTGCACTGGACTCCCGAGCCGGCATACCGGGGCGTATACAGCACATGGGGCAGGTTTGCAAGCTCCTCATGGCAGCCGGTCATGCCGGTCTCATCGCAGATATAATAGTTCTGCCGGCTTCCCTCCAGCCATTTTTTCAGTGCAGGCACATGGAAAGAGGGGCCAATGGCGGTGTTCAGCAGGATCTTTCCATTCCCCATCTGCTCAAACTCCTTTTCATGGAGCAAAATGGTGTTTTTGTTCAGATGGGTGGAGATGATCTCGCATTTTTCCAAAAGCTCCGGCAGCGGGAGATAGGTAAAGCCCTTCTCTTCCTGTTCCGGCTTTCTGGTGCGGCTGTAATAATAGACCTCCGCCCCGAAAAACCGAAGGGCATCGGCCATGAGGATGCCGGTGGTGCCCAGACCCACAATGCCGCATTTCACACCGGTCAGCTCGGTGGGGCGCTCCTTCCACTGATGCTCCCCGAAGCCATGGAGCAGATCCACCAGACGGCTGATGCCAAACTCGGTGACCCCCGGGTCGCCATAATCCCGGATGCCGGCAACGGCGATGCCCTTTTCCCGGCAGCAGGGAATGTCCACATTGGCGCTTTGCTCATCGTACAGGCTGCAGCACATCCCGATGTACCGGATGTTGGGACAGGCCTCAATCACCGCCCGGGGGATGAGGGTGGTAAAGGATACCAGCACTCCGTCGGCGTCCCCGATGCGGCGGATCACCTCTTCCGGGCTTTGGGGAATGTCCTCATAGGCCGCATATTCCCGGCACAGGGTCTTGAGCTTTTCCACATGCTCTGCGTCCACCCCGATAGGCTCAATGGCCACCAGTTTTTCAAACATGGCTTCTGCCTCCTTTTTCCTTGGTTCTGACTGCATGATAGCACCATTTTCCTTTTTTGAAAACCCCGCTTTTTTTCCTTCGGAATTTTTCCCGCCGGTGGAAAAAGGAAAGGGGGTGTGCTATCATTTTTTCAGAGAGGTGATATTTTATGGATCGCATCGATCTGAACTGTGACCTGGGCGAAAGCTTTGGCGCCTACCGCATTGGACTGGATGAAGAAGTGGTTCCCCATGTGACCTCGGTGAACATCGCCTGTGGCTGGCACGCCGGTGATCCCCTGGTGATGGAGAAAACCGTGGCCATGGCCAAACAGCACCATGTGGCTGTGGGAGCCCACCCGGGCTTTCCCGATCTGCTGGGCTTCGGCCGCCGGGAGATCAAGGCTTCCCCCCAGGAGGTCTATGCCTATGTAAAGTACCAGCTGGGAGCGCTCTATGCCTTTGCCCGCTCCCAGGGTCTGGAAGTGCAGCACATAAAGGCCCACGGCAGCCTTTATAACATGGCGGGCAAAGACATCCGGCTGGCCGAGGCCATGTGCCGGGCCTGCCGGGATTTCGATTCCCAGCTGATCATCCTGGCCCTGGCGGGCAGCCAGATGGAGCAGGCCGCAAAGGAAATGGGCGTGCCCTGCGCCCGGGAATTTTTCGCCGACCGGGCCTATGCCCCTGACGGCAACCTGGCTCCCCGCAGTCAGCCGGGCGCCGTGATCCACGACACCCAGGTGGCTCTGGATCGGGTGGTGCGCATGATCAAAGAAGGCAAGGTGCAGGCCACAAACGGGGAAGATATCCCGGTGCAGTGCGACAGCATCTGCGTCCACGGAGACAACGAAAGCGCCATCGCCTTTGTCACCGCCATCCGCAGCCGTCTTGCGGAAGAGGGCATCGCCTGCCAGAGCTTCGGCTCTTTTGTGAGGTAAAGCCATGGGAAATGTGCGTTTTCTCCCCTGCGGCGATCAGGCCGTCACGGTGGAATGGGGAAGCACCATCGACGAGCATATCAACCGGCAGGTCCACGCCTTTGCCCGGAAAGTGGAAGAGCTTTCCCATCCGGCCATTACAGAAGTGGTGCCCACTTACCGCTCGGCCACCGTCCACTACCGGCCGGAGGTACTCTCCTATGAAGAGCTGAAACAGCTGCTCCTTTCCCTGACCCAGGGAGGCCCAGAGGAAACGGAAGAACTTCCGGTGGTGGAAATTCCGGTGTGCTACGGCGGGGAATATGGCCCGGATCTAGAAGAAGTGGCCCAGCATTGCTCTCTGACCCCGGAAGAGGTCATCGCCCGGCACACCGCCCCTACATACCGGATCTATATGCTGGGCTTCACTCCCGGTTTTCCCTATCTGGGAGGCATGGACCCCTCCATCGCCGCACCCCGGCGGAAGGAACCCCGCATTCATATCCCGGCGGGCTCGGTGGGCATTGCGGGCGAGCAGACCGGGGTCTATCCCATCGTCTCCCCCGGCGGCTGGCAGCTCATCGGCCGCACCCCCCTGCGCCTGTTCGACCCCCAAAGGGAACAGCCCATTTTGCTTTCCGCCGGTGCCGGCATCCGCTTCGTGCCCATTGATGAAGAGACCTTCCGCAAGATGGAAGAGAAGGAGGGGAAAAGAGCATGATCACTGTATTGCAGCCCGGCCTGCTCACCACCTTGCAGGATGAAGGGCGCCTGGGCTACCAGAAATACGGGGTGCCTGTGGCCGGGGCCATGGACAGCCTGGCCCTCCACACCGCAAACCTGCTGGCGGGAAATGATATGGGGGAGGCCTGCCTGGAGATCACCGGTCTGGGGCCCACGCTGCGCTTTGAAACCCCGGTGGCCTTTGCCCTCTCCGGCGGGGAATTTTCCCCCACCCTGGACGGTGTGCCCCTTGAAATGAACCGGGCCTATTCCGCCCCCAAAGGCAGCGTTTTGCAGGTGGGCGCCTGCAAAGGGGGATTCCGGTGTTATCTTGCAGTAAACGGCGGCTTTGATGTGCCCCTTGTGATGAACAGCCGCTCCACCTACCTGAAAGGCGCTTTCGGCGGTTTTCAGGGGCGGGCCATCCAGAAGGGAGATACGCTGCCTTTGCGGGAGCCCCAGTTCTGGCTCAATGCCATGGACAAGAGAAGCGCTTCCTATCCTCTGCCGGAGGGCGTGCCGGTGATCCATGTGATCATGGGCCCCCAGGATGACTGCTTCTCTTCCCGGGGAAAGCGGACCTTCCTCCAGAAGGAATACACCCTGGGGCAAAGCTGCGACCGGATGGGCTACCGCCTGGAAGGCCCGGCCATTGAGCGGAGTGAAGGCTTTGACGGCAACATCCTCTCCGACGGCGTGGCCATGGGCTCGGTGCAGGTGCCCGACGGCACCCCGCTGATCATGATGGCCGACCGGCAGACCACCGGCGGCTATGGAAAGATCGCCACCGTGGCCTCCTTTGACCTGCCGGTGCTGGCCCAGTGCCGCCCGGGAGACAGGATCACCTTTGCCGCCATCACCACAGAAGAGGCCCACCAGGAAATGGCCAAGCGCCGCCGGGCCCTTTCCGCTCTCCGGGACGCTCTGGAGATGCCCCCTGGGCTGTGGTAATGTGGCCACATGGTAAAGTGCCCAATGGAAAGGGAGAATTTTTGTTCATTGCACCATTGACTTACACCCCGCTCCAAGCGATAAAATAATAAATAGTTTTGTAACATTATTCAATGTTGCGATGCATCAAGTAAAAAGCGATGGAGCCGGGCGGTGCAGGGCTGCCCGGTTCATTGCGGGAAAGGAAGAACGGCATGCAGCAAAAATCCCGATCCAACCATATGTTTCTGTTTTTTGTGGTGCTCTCCGCCTTTTTCGTGGCGGCCAGTTTCGCCCACCCGGTGACCCCCACCCTCATCAAGGAATATGATCTGAACGATTATATGTTCGGTGTGGCGCTGGCGGCTATGCAGACCACAAACTTCCTCTTTTCTCCCTTCTGGGGCAAGCTGAACAATTACATTTCCAGCCGCCAGGCCATGCTGGTCTGCGGCATCGGCTACGCTGTGGGACAAGCCCTCTTCGGCATGGCCCGCACCGAGGCCATGGTGATCTTCGCCCGGGCCTTTGCCGGTTTCTTTACCGGCGGCGCCTTCGTCAGCTTTCTCACCTATGTGGTCAACACCTCTTCCGACAATGATCGGGGCAAAAACCTGACCATTTCCGCCACCATCCAAAGCGTGGCCGGAGCCTTCGGCTATTTTGCGGGCGGATTTCTGGGAGAGATCGGCCTGGGCGTCACTTTTGCCGCTCAATCCATCTGTCTGGCTGCCTGCGGCGTGTTTTTCTTCCTCTTCTGCAAAGACGACCGGAAAGCGGGCATGGGCAAGCTGCAGATGGGCGATCTGATCCACGATGCCAACCCCTTCTCCGCCTTTATCCAGAGCCGGCAGTTCATGTCCATTCTCTTTGCCGTGCTTTTCACCGTCACCGTTTTGCAGAATGTGGGCTACAACGCCTTTGAACAGTGCTTCAACTACTTCATCAAAGACGAATTTGGCCTGACCTCCAAATACAACGGCCTGATCAAAGGCGTCATCGGCTTTGTGTCCCTGACAGCCAACGCCACCATCTGCATGTGGATGATCCGCCGCACCAATGTGCGCCGCTCGGTGATCTATGTGCTCCTGGCCTGCACCCTGACCAGCCTGGGCGTGGTGTTCTCCAATGCTGTGGTGCCCTTCATGACGGTGAGCGTTCTGTTCTATGCCTTCAACGCTGTATCCATCCCCCTGCTTCAGGATATGGTGGCAAAGCGGGCCCAGAACGGCAAGGACAGTAACCTGATCATGGGCTTTTACAACGCCACCAAATCCTTGGGCGGCATCATCGGCTCGTTGTCTGCCGGTTTCCTCTACACCGTCAATTCCAAGCTGACTTTTGTGGTCACCGCCGTGGTGTTCTTCGGCGCTGTGATTTTCTCCACCATCTATTCCAAGATGAAAGAACCTGCAGAAAGCCCGGAGCAGACTCCGGCTTCCTCCCGCTGAGTTCTCTTTCCAGGGGCGGCCCGGCATGTCCCGGCCGCCTCTCTTTTTGTCCATCTGAAAGGAGTTTTCCCCTGCCATGAAACAATCATCCCCACCGCCTATGATCTTTTTCTTCCTGGTGCTCATCCTCTATAACCTGGCGGCCAATTTCGCCCATCCGGTGACCCCCACCCTCATCCAGGTTTACCATCTCAGCGATTATATGTTTGGCGTGGCCTTTGCCGCCATGCAGACCACAAACTTCCTCTTTTCCCCCTTCTGGGGCAAGCTGTCCGGCTATATCTCCAGCCGCATGACCCTGCTCATCTGCGGCTGCGGTTATGCCTGCGGCCAGCTGCTCTTCTTCCTGGCCCACACCGAAGGGCTGATCATCGCCGCCCGGTGCATTTCCGGCTTTTTCATCAGCGGCGCTTCGGTGGCCTGCCTGATCTATGTGGTCAACACCTCCTCCGATATGGAGCGGGGCCGCAACCTCACCATTCTGGCCACCATCCAGAGCGTGGGCGCTGCCTTCGGCTACCTGATCGGCGGATTTCTGGGCGAGTTCTCCCTGGGGGCCGCCTTCCTGCCCCAGGTCTTTTGTCTGGCTTCCAGCGGCCTGCTCTTCTTCCTGTTCTGCCGGGACGACCGGCGGCCGGAGATCGCTTCCCAGCCCCTCACCCGGCGCACCCTGGTGCGGGATGCCAACCCCTTTGCCGCCTTTCTGCAAAGCCGCCAGTTTATGACGGCCCTCTTTGCCACCCTCTTTACCGTCACGGCGCTGCAGAACCTGGGCTATACCGCCTATGACCAGTGCTTCAACTATTTCATCAAAGACCAGTTCGGCTTCACCTCGGCCTACAACGGAGCCATCAAGGGTGTCATCGGCTTTATCTCTCTGGTGGCCAACGCCACCATTTGTATGTCCATCATCCGCCGGGGCAAGGTCAACCGGTCGGTGGCCTATGTGCTCATGGCCTGCACCCTGACCATTTTTGCCGTGCTCTTTCTGGACGAACTGCGCATCCCCTTCCTGGTTGTCAATGTGGTGTTTTATGCCTTCAACGCCGTGTCCATCCCCCTGCTTCAGGACATGGTGGCCAAAAAGGCCGAGGGCAACGACTCTAACCTGGTGATGGGCTTTTACAACGCCACAAAGTCCCTGGGCGGTATCATCGGCTCCCTCACCGCCGGTTTCCTCTATGCCAAGGGCGCCAGCCTGTCCTTCGTCTTTGCCGGCATTATTTTGCTGCTGGCCACTTTGTTTGCCTTTGTCTATCAGCGGAAAAATGTCCCTTCC
Organism: Intestinimonas butyriciproducens; assembly: GCF_016901775.1. Lineage (GTDB taxonomy): Bacteria > Bacillota > Clostridia > Oscillospirales > Butyricicoccaceae > Pseudobutyricicoccus. The sequence continues at coordinate 2,739 of NZ_JACJKW010000029.1, read as the reverse complement.
CCCCTGTCTGCCCGCCGCTGAGCATTCTGTTTCCCCATCCCCTGCGTGAAAGGAAGTCTTTTCCATGAATCAAAATTCCTCCCGCCAGCTTTTGCGGGTCTATGCCATCTGTCTGCTGGGCACCTTTGCCGGTTCCTTCATTTCTCCCATCCTCCGCCTGCTGGTGGATCTGGGGGTGGATTCGGCGGTGATCACCTTCTACCGGATGCTCTTTGTCAGCCTGCTGCTGGTGCCTCTGCTCCTGTCCCGGAAGGAAAGCCGGCAAAACCTGCGCTCCATTTCCCCCAAGGTCTTTGCAGGGGTCATCGCCTACGCCCTGTGCCGCTGCGCCGGTCTTTTGTTCTGGGCCGAAGCCATGGTGAAAGGGGCCAGCGCCTTTGTGGCCAATACCCTGGGCAATTCCTCGGCGGTGTTCGTGGTGCTCTTTTCCTTCCTTTTTCTCCGGGAAAAAACCTCCCTCCGCTCCCTGGCGGGCATCGGGGTATGCCTGATCGGCGTCATGGTCATCGGCTCGGACAACCTGGGGGAAAGCTCGGCTTTTCTGGCGGTGCTTTTCATCCTGCTGTCCTCCCTGTTCAATGCAGGAAACACCGTGCTGGGAAGAGCGGTGCGCCGCACCCTGGATCTTCTTCCCCTGCTGGCCATGGAGTATTCCATCGGCGCTTTGTGCACTGGTGTTTATGCTTTTTCCAAGGGAGCTGATTTCCATCTGCCCCCGCTGGCCATCCTCTATCTGATCCTGCTGGCCTGGGTGTGCACCCTGATGGCCCTGTCCATTCCCATCTGGGCCTTGCGCTATGCCCGCCCGGCTTCGGTATCGGTGATCAACCTGGCGGGACCGGTGTTCACCGTGTTTACCGGCTTCTTCCTCCTGGGAGAAGTGCCCACCCTGCCCATGTACCTGGGCGCTGCCATCATGATACTGGGCTTGGGTTTTTATGTGCTCAACGAGCAGAAAGAAGCTCTGCGGGTCAAACACTAAACTGCGTCTACGGCATAAAAAAAATCCCCGGTTTCCCGAAAAGTTGAGACTATGGGAAAAGCCATCCTGTAAAAAGGCCTTTGCCCTACCCCGAATCAATCTGCAAAAAGCTGCGACCTGTGCGCAGCTTTTTGCACCTATCAAGGGGCCAGTGTGCGCCGAAGGCGTGCACGCAGACCCTTGCGGCAATCCAAAAAAGTGGCTTCTGCCACTTTTTTGAAAGAAAAAAATCCCCGGGAAACCGGGGATTTTTTCTGTATGTACCAAGTTTTACAGCTGGTTGTGATAGACTTCGCCGTCGATCATGGTGAAGACGCAGCGGGTCATGTTGCTGAAGGGATGGCCGTCGAAGATGACCACATCGGCGTCCTTGCCGGCTTCCAGAGAACCCACTTTGTCCTCGATGCCCAGGAGCTTGGCCGGGTTGACGGTGACACCCTTGAAGGCTTCCTTCTCGTCCAGGCCATAGGAGATGCAGACACCAATGTCTCTTCTCAGCCACTTGGTCTCAGAGGAAGTGTCGGCGGTGAGGCACACCAGGCAGCCGGCGTCGATCAGGGTCTGGGCATTTTCCGGCTTGGCGTTCCACAGCTCCATCTTGGCGGGAGGCAGAAGCAGGGGACCCACCACGCAGCGCACCTGCTTTTTGCCCAGATAATCGGCGATCAGGTGGCCTTCGGTGGCGTGCTCGATGGTGTAGTCCAGGTTGAACTCCTCGGCCACACGGATGGCGGTGCAGATATCATCGGCCCGATGGGCATGGATACGGCAGCGCATCTCGCCCCGAACCACGGGAACCAGAGCTTCCAGTTCAAAGTCGTATTTGCCGATCTTGGTGCGGTCGTCGCCCACAGCCAGCAGACGGTCGGAATAGTTCTTGGCATTGGCCAGAGCTTCCCGCCACACGCCGGCATTGCCCATACGGGTCATGGGGGATTTATCCCGAGGGCCATAGTTGGTCTTGGCATTTTCGCCCAGAGCCATCTTCATGGCTTCGGTACCGGGGATGATCATCTCATCGGCCACCTTGCCACGCAGCTTGAAGGCCACGCCGGTGCCGCCGATCAGGTTGCCCGAGCCAGGGCCGGTATAGCAGGTGGTAAAGCCCGCTTCCCGCACAGGCACGATGGCATAGTCAAAGGGGTTGAGGGCATCCAGACCCCGCAGATGAGACTGAATGGGGCCGCTCATCTCATTGCCGTCGTTGCGGGTACGATGCCAGTTGGGCTCGTTGAAAGTGGAAATATGGGTATGGGCGTCGATCAAGCCAGGGGTCACCCATTTGCCGGTGGCATCCACGATTTCAGCATCGTCCGGGATCTCTACCTGCTGGCCCACTGCCTTGATCTGGCCACCCTCCACCAAAACGGTGGCGTTGTCCAGAAAGCTGCCGTCGGGCTGGAGCACTTTGCCGTTTTTGATCGCGATCATCTTGTGTCACTCTCCTTTTCATTCTGCCGGGACTTGCCCCGGTATTTTTTATTATACCACAAAGTGAAGCGAAGTGGTATATTGGCCGTGTTTTCGGTTGTCCCCTTTGCGGGACGAGAAAACGGCCGTGAAATCGGTATCATAACCGCTCTGTGGTTATGATACCACAAAGCGAAGCGAAGTGGTATATTGGCCATGTTTTCGGTTGTCCCGTTCACGGGACGAGAAAACGGCCATGAAATCGGTATCATAACCGCTCTGTGGTTATGATACCACAAAGCGAAGCGAAGTGGTATATTGGCCATGTTTTCGCTTGTCCCCTTTGC
>NZ_JACJKW010000028.1 GCF_016901775.1 Intestinimonas butyriciproducens | reverse complement strand
AATCCTTCGCGGCTGGCAGACCGTACCAACGCGACGTGACGCGTGCGCTAGTAATCCAGGGTTTCACCCGTCTGTGCAAAACCCCCGGCTTCGCCGGGGGATATTTATTCAGATGCAGTCAAAAGGTTTGTCAAAAGAGCTTGAAGAGCAGGGAAGCAAATTCTGCCCGGGTGATGGAGTTGAGGGGTTTGAGGGAGTTTGTACCGCCATAGCCCTGCACGATGCCCAGGGAAGAGAGGATTTTCACATGATCGGAAGCCCAGGCAGGGATATCTCCGGCATCGTCAAAGCTCACATTGGAATAGGCATAGCCCCGTTCCAGGGTGCGGCCCAGAAGGGTCATCACCTGGGCCCGGCTCACCGGGGAGGAGGGCAGGAACACCGAATTTCCCTTGCCGTCGGTGCTGCCGATCATGATCCCCTGGGCATAAAGGGCCTTTACATGGGGCAGCGCCCAGTCGGCGATCTGGGAAGCATCGGTATAGGGCAGCTTTACATCGGCATAGTCGTCGGTGTCGATGCCGAGATAGCGGGAGAGCAAAGTGGCAGCCATTTCGTTTGTGGTGTTGTTCTGGGGCAGGAACTGGCTGTCGGTGGAGAAGATGCCCTGCATCCGGAGAAATTCGGCATAATCCTGGGCCCAGTGGCCGGCCATATCCTTGTAGGGCGAGGATGAGCCGGAAGTGCCCAGGGTCATGCTTTTGCGGGCGGTGTTGCCAAAGGAATCGGAAGCCTCCAGCGTCAGGCGGTGCAGGCCGCCGGTGTTTTCCGGCAAAGTGGCAGAGAGGGCGCCGGTCTGGCTGTTGTAGGTGAAATCGCAGCTTTCGCCATCATAGGTCAGGGAGATGCTGCCGGAGGAAATGGCAAAACCGGTGGCATCCTTGACGGTGGCGGAGAAGGTTTGCGAGGTGATGCTCTCAGGCATAGTGATTTCCGGCGGAGTCACATCGGGCTGAGCGGAGGCATAATGAGCCACGATCTGGTCTACATAAATGCTTCCCGACTGGCCGGGGGACACCGATGTGCTGAAGCCTTTGATGGCGGTGACATTGGAAGGGACTTCCACCGTCACCAGGGTCCAGTCCTCGCCGGCATAGAATGCCCGCTGCACGGTGGAACCGCTGCTGGTGAGAAAGTTGATGTACACCGACTTGCCTGGAGTGGCTTTGGCGTGGAAGGTGATGTGCTGGACGCCGGAAAGCTTGACAGAAGAGGCCGTGGTAAAGACGGTGGCGTGGGCTTTGTCCATGGAAGAAGCGCCTTGATAGGTCATGGACAGAGCGCCGCTGCCATAGCGCACCTGATCCAGAGAGTGGGTCACCTGGGCTTTGGCCGAGATGTCCTGGGTGTCCGCTGTGGCATAATAGGTCACATCTTTTTCGTAGTTTTCCACAATGGCAGGCATTTTGCCCACTTTCACCGGAATGGACACCGAGAAGCCATTGTGGGAAATGACGATATTCCCGGAAGCGCCTGCCGTTTTGGAAGCGGTAAACACGCCATCCTGGGTAATGGTACCGGCATTGCCCGTCACCTGCCAGGTGAACAGGTTGTCCTGTTCATAAAGAATACGGGACTGGGCATAGGCATCGATATCCAGGTTGATGGATTCTCCCACATCCATGGACAGGGAGGTGACGGTGGAGCCGTTGTTTTTGACCACCACCCGGTCGGGCTGCTGGTAAACGGTGATGGAAGCCGGCATGGAAGTGGCAGTCTCATGATCCAGAGAGATCAGGTATTCCCCGGCCTGCTGAGGGGCGGTGAATACATTGCCCTCCAGGGCCTGCTCTGTGGGGGAGGTCACCCGGAAGCCGGAATAATAGGAGGATACGGGATAATAATGCTGATCAAAGGTGTTGGCCCCCAGAGAGACCTGAGCACCGGACAGAGTGGCCACACTGTGGGGGTAAACAAAAGCGCCGGTTTCTTCTCCGGTGGGAGTGGCCCTGTTGACAAAAAGGAGGTAGTTGGCACATTTGCGCAGGGAGCCGTCCGAGGGGCTGTTGACCACTTCGGTCTCTTTGGAACCGGGCTGGCGCACCACCTCAGCAGAAGAGCCGCCGCCGTCCAGGTTGACCACATTGGTGCAGCCTTTGTTCACCAGGAGCTGGGCGGCGTTTTTCACGCTCATGCCCTGACTGATTTCCTGGCGGCCGTCCACCACCAGGGCCACGGCGCTGCCGTCCGGGCGAACGCCCAGAAGGGTGCGGGGATCGCTGGAAGAGGAAAGCCCCGACTGCATCACACCGTTCTTGACTGCCATATCTCCGGCGCCGCAGGCATAGATGACATCGGTAAAGTCTTCATTATAGACATTGGCTTTGAAAGTGACGGTTTCTCCCACCTGAAGGGAAGTGATGGTATAGCCCCGGTTGTTGTAGGCATTGCTGGCGGTGAGGATGTATTCATTTTCCCCGATAGGGGTGGAGCCGGATACATCCCGATTGACAGCAGTGACCACAAACTGTTTCCCCTGGCCGATCCGGAGAGGTTCGTCATTCACCGGGGTGAGCACCACATTGACGCCGGTGCCGGAGGAACGGGTCTGGGAAGAAAAGTCGCTGTTGAGCAGATAGATCCCTGCATCCGAGCGCTGTTTGTTCAAAGCGTACACCGGGTAGTCGCCGGTGATGGAGGAATAGAGACTCATGGCCATCTGGGGAGCGCCTACGATCATGCGCCCGTCGGACTTGATGCCCACAGCGTTCCACATGCCGTCGGAGCTGACCAGACGGCCGTTGTTGACCACAAGCCCGGAAGGAAGGCCGGTGGACAGGACGAAGAAGTCTGCATTGGCAGCGCCATAGACGCTTTGCCCCTGGTTTTCCACAAAATCCACGATCTCTTCGATGGAGGATTTGCCATAGAGTTTATTGCCATAGGCCACGATGGGAAAAACATCGCTGCCGGGAGTGTATTCCAAACGGAAGGACTGCTGGCGCAGGCTTCCGTTTTCGGAAGAAGCCACGGTATACCGCAGACCATTGGCAATGTCGTAGGAATCGGAATAAGACAGGGTCTCCGCCCGGGCGGGCAGCGGCAAAAAGCTTGCCGACAGGGCCAGAGCGCAGAAAGAGGCGGCGATCCGCCGGAAAATGGGTTTCATGTGATCTCCTTTCGCGATAGGGGTTGCTGGGACAGTCTGATACCATCATACCACAAAGCGGAGAAAAAGAAAGGGGATATCCTGCACAAATCCAGAGGGGAAAAGCCGCTTTGCCTTGCATTCCCGGAAAGATGTGATATGATAAAATGGCTTATTGCAAAAATGAAAAACGGACAGAAAAAGGAAGAAGAAAGGCGGCAGCACAATGGCTGGACAGAAGAACGATTCGATTTTGGGGCGTATTTTCAAAAGGTACTTTGTAGATGCCATGGGCTCCATGGCTCTGGGACTGTTTTCCTCCCTGATCATCGGGCTGATCATTTCCCAGCTGGCCCAGTTTTCCCCTCTTTCCTTTTTGGCGCCGGTGACCGAAGTGCTGGGGGCCAAGTCTCCTGTGATCGGCGCTGCCATCGGCGTGGCCATCGCCTATGGGCTGAAGGCCGATCCGCTGGTGATCTTTTCGGCGGCTTCCTGCGGCGCTATCGGCTATGCGGCTGGGGGCGGCAACGGCGGACCGGTGGGGGCATTCATCGCCGCTGTGGTGGGCGCCGAGCTGGGACAGCTTCTGTCCAAGAAAACACCGGTGGACATCATTATCACTCCTTTTGTCACCATTGTCACCGGCGGCCTGGCCGGCGGTTTCGTGGGTCCCTATGTGCAGGATTTCATGTATTGGCTGGGCGATCTGGTGAACGAAGCCACCACTTTGCAGCCGCTGCCCATGGGTATTATCGTGGGAATCGTGGTGGGTATGGTGCTCACCCTGCCCATCAGCTCGGCGGCTTTGTGCATCATGATGAATCTCAGCGGTCTGGCCGCCGGCGCCGCCGCTGCGGGATGCTGTGCCCAGATGATCGGCTTTGCCGTCATTTCCCTGCGGGAAAATGGAGTAGGCGGCCTTCTGAGTCAGGGCCTGGGTACTTCCATGCTCCAGGTTCCCAATATCATGCGCCACCCCCAGATCTGGATCGCACCTACGGTGGCCAGCGGCCTGTGCGGCGCTGTCAGCGCTGCTTTGCTGGGTATGACCAACAATGCTTCCGGCGCCGGTATGGGGACCAGCGGCCTGGTGGGGCAGTTCGGCACGCTGGCGGTGATGGGCTATTCCACGAAAACCTTTTTGCTCATCGCACTGGTCCATTTTATCCTTCCTGCCCTCATTGCTCTGCTGGTGGACCGGCTGCTGCGCCGGATCGGCTGGGTCCGGGAAGGTTATATGAAACTCGACATCTGAGGCTTTGTGTGGTAAAATGAAAAAGCATTGGATCAAAAGAAACATCCCCGCGCCGGTGAGACGGTGAAACGGCCGGCGGGAAAGAGGAGAGAGAACAAATGGAACTGACTTATAAGATTTTTACCGATACCACCACCGACCTGACGCCGGAGTGGATGACAGAAAACAATGTGGGCTGGCTGGAGCACGGCATCGTCATCGACGGCAAGGAGATCAAGGACGATTTCGGCAAAACGGTGCCCCACAAAGAGTTTTATCAGCGGCTGCGGGGCGGGCTGATGCCCACCACCACCCAAGTGGATATTCCCACCTTTACCAATGCCTATGAGCAGGCCCTTCAGCAAGGGCTGGATGTGATTTATATCGGCTTTTCTTCCAAACTCAGCGGCACCTTCAATACATCCCTTATGGTGGCTCAGGAGTTGATGGAGAAATACCCCGGCCGTCGGGTGATTTCCTTTGATACGGCAGCCGCCGGCATCGGCCAGGGCATGATCGTCATGGAAGCGGCCCGCTTGCAGCAGCAGGGCATGAGCCTGGATGAACTGGTGGATGAGGCGCTGCCCCGGCTGAAAAAGACCATCTGTCATTTCTTCACCGTGGACGATCTGAACCATCTGTATCGGGGCGGCCGGCTGTCCCGTTCCAGTGCATTCCTGGGTACGCTTATGGGCATCAAACCGGTGATGTATGTCAGCGATGAGGGAAAGCTGGAGCCGCTGAGCAAGGTGCGGGGCCGCCGTCAGGCCATCGCCGAACTGGCCCGGCTGGCCAAGGAGCATGTGACAAATCCTCAGGATCAGATCATTTATATCTGCCATGCCGACTGCCAGGAGGATGCCGATGAGCTGGCCCGCCTGGTGAAGGAGCAGATGACTCCCAAAGGGGTGGACATCCGCTTCCTGACCCCTATTATCGGCAACCATTCCGGACCGGGGACGCTGGCCGTCTTTGGCTTTGGCAACTCCCGCCTGTAAGGCGTAGGGTGGATCGTTGATCTATGACGACTTTGTATTTGATTCGCCACGGCACCACCAACAGCAATCTGGCCGGTGTGTTCCAGGGCAGTATGGATGTGCCCCTCAATGAGAGAGGGCTTTCTCAGGCTGCTCTTTTGGCCCGGCGCTTTGAAAAGGTGCATCTGGACAAAATTTATGTTTCCGCTTTGCAGCGGGCCCGGCAGACCGGTGAGGCTCTGGCCAAAGGCCGTGGGCTGGAAGTGCAGGTCATGCCCCTTCTCAATGAAATTGACTTGGGGGAGATGGAAGGCCATACCGGGCAGGAGTGCCGGCAGCTGTTTCCCCAGGCGGTGCGGGACCTGGAAGAAAACACAGCCCGGTTCCAGGCTCCCGGCGGGGAGAGCACCCGCCAGGTCTATGACCGGATCACCTCGGCCATCGGGCAGATCGCAAAGGACAATCCCCAGGGCACGGTGGCGGTGGTTTCCCACGGCTTTACCATTCAGGTGTACCTGGCCGCTCTGTCCGGCCTGCCCTATGAGAAAATCAGGATGCGCTCCTTTATCGTGGGAAATACCGCAGTGAGCAAATTCATTGTGGCCCCCGGGCAGCTGCCCAAAACAGAATATGTAAATGATCAGTCCCATCTTCCGGAGGAGCTCCGCTTTGACCTGGCGGAGAATCAGCCCAAAGGGTAGGGGCCTTTTCCGGCAGCGTATACCGGGAAAACAGGAACAAACAGGCCCCGGAAGGTTTCCGGGGCCTTTGGCATAGGATATTGCGGGAGAAAGGGAGAATTTGCCATGAAAAAGACCATCAGCCTGCCCTATGGAGCGGGAGAGATTTCGGCTCAGGTGGAGGAAAGCCGGCTTCTGGGGGTTGTGCAGAGCCAGCTGGAGGAATACGAGGCGAAGGAAAGCCCGGAAGAGCTGATCCGCCGATCCATGGAAGAACCCATTGGCACACCCCGGCTGGAAGAGCTGGCAAAGGGAAAAAAGAAGGTGGTGGTGCTGTGCAGCGATCACACCCGCCCCGTGCCCAGCAAACTGATTTTGCCGCCGATGCTGAAAGCCATCCGCCAGGGCAATCCCCAGGCCGAGATCACTCTGCTCATCGCCACCGGATGCCATAGGGGCACCACCCGGCAGGAGCTTGTGAACAAGCTGGGAGCGGAGATGGCAGAAAAAGAGCATATCATGATCCATGACTGCGGGGCGGAAGAGGATATGGTGGATCTGGGAGTTTTGCCTTCCGGCGGGCGGCTGCGGGTGAACAAAGCGGCGGTAGAGGCCGATCTGCTGGTGGCCGAAGGGTTTATCGAGCCTCATTTCTTTGCCGGTTTCTCCGGCGGGCGCAAAAGCGTGCTCCCCGGCATTGCGGCCCGGGAGACGGTATACGCCAATCACTGCTCCCGGTTTATTGACGATCCTCATGCCCGAGCAGGGATTCTGGAAGGAAATCCCATCCATCGGGATATGGTATGGGCGGCCCGGAAGGCAAAGCTGGCCTATATTGTCAATGTGGTGTTGGGAGGCAAAGGGCAGGTCATCGGCTCTTTTGCCGGAGATTTTGACAAGGCCCATTGGGCTGGCACAGAGTTTCTTGCTTCCCTTTGTCAGAAGGAAGCGCCCCAGGCCGATATCGTGGTCACCAGCAACAACGGCTATCCCCTGGATCAGAACATCTATCAGGCGGTGAAAGGGATGTCCACAGCGGAGGTGGTCTGTCGGAAAGGAGGCGTCATTGTCATTGCCGCCAAGTGCGAAGACGGCAGCGGCGGGGAAGAGTTCTGGCGCACCTTCCGGGAGGAAAAGGATCCTAAGGTCATTATGGATAACATCCTGGCCACTCCTCAGGATAAGACGCAGGCCGATCAATGGCAATCCCAGGTTTTTGCCCGGGTGCTGATGAAATGCCATGTGGTTCTGGTCAGCCAGGCCCCGGATGAGATGGTGCGGGATCTGCATATGACACCGGCCCACTCCCTGGAGGAGGGACTGGAACTGGCCCGGAAACTGCTGGGCGACCCGCAGGCAAAAATCCTGGCAGTGCCTCAGGGGATCTCCACCATTTTGCGTCCCCAGACATTGTAAAAGGAAAAACACCGGAAGATGGAGCAGATGTCCACAGAACATTTGACGAACCGGCAGCAATATGGTAAAATAAAAGTGGTATGTTTTGTTGTCGGATATGCGGCGGCAGAACAGCCTAAATTATTTTTTATTTTTGGAGGAACAAAACATGGATCCGGACCCTGGCCCTATTGGGACGCAGCTTTTGCTGTTGGCCCTGCTGACAATGGTAAATGCCTTTTTCGCTTGTGCGGAAATGGCTATCGTTTCAGTGAACAAAACCAAAATCGGTATTTTGGCCGATGAGGGCAGCAAAAAAGCCAAGACGGTGCAAAAGCTGCTTCAGGAGCCCACACGCTTTCTTTCCACTATTCAGGTGGCCATCACCCTGGCGGGATTCTTTTCCAGCGCCTCGGCGGCTACCGGTATTTCGGAGGTGCTGGGAGCTTATCTCCAGCGCCTTGGCATTCCTTATGGCAATCAGATCTCTTTTGTGGGGGTCACCGTTATCCTGGCCTTTGTCACACTGGTATTTGGCGAGCTGGTGCCCAAGCGCATCGCATTGCAGAAGGCCGAAAGCATCAGTATGTTTGTAGTAGGCCCGGTGGGCGTGGTGTCCATCATTGCAGCTCCCTTTGTGAAATTGCTTAGTCTTTCTACCAATCTGGTGCTCCGCATTACAGGAATGCACCATGAACAGCTGGAGGAAAAGGTCAGCGAGGAAGAGATCCGCTCCATGATCGAAAGCGGCAAGGAGCATGGCGTCTTCAACGAAACGGAACAGGATATGATCGAATCTATTTTTGAGTTCGATGATAAACTGGCCAGCGAAGTGATGACCTCCCGCACCGATGTGTATGCGGTGGATATCAACGAGCCGTTGGAGAGCTACCTGGACGAAATGCTGGAGACCCGTCATTCCCGTGTGCCGGTGTACGATGAGGACATCGACAACATTGTGGGTGTGCTCTATATCAAAGATTTCCTGCTGGAAGCCCGGAAGGTGGGCTTTGAAAAGGTGGATGTGAAAAAGCTGCTCCATCGCCCCTATTTCGTTCCGGAAACCCGGAATATCGACGAGCTGTTCCAGGATATGCAGCGGGCCAAGCAGTATATTGCCGTGCTCATTGATGAATACGGTGGATTTTCCGGCATTGTCACCATGGAGGATCTGGCGGAAGAAGTCATGGGCCCCATCGAAGATCAGGGAGATGACGACGAACCCCGGATCATCAAAATTGATAACAGCACTTATATTCTGGAAGGCCTTGTCACTATTGATGATCTCAATGACGAGCTGGGTACAGAGATTGAAAGTGAAAACCACGATACCGTATCCGGTTTGCTGATGGATGAGATCGGGACGATCCCGGAGGAAAATGACCGGCGCACCGTGCAGCTGGGGAATCTGACTTTCTCCATCCTGGAAGTTCGGGAACGCCGCATTGAAAAGCTGAAACTGCAAGTTGATTGGTCTGCATCCCCGGAGCGTGAAAACGACGAGGAAGACGAGGAAGGATAACACAGCGCAGAAACAGGCCCCGGCTGTGTGCCGGGGCCTGTTTTAAAGCGCAACAGAGCAGGAGGAAGGCTGATGTATTCCATACAAGAAACGGCGCGGATCACGGGTTTTTCCCCGTATACTCTGCGGTATTATGAGCGGCAGCAGGTTTTGCCGCCTGTGGCCAGAGACAGCGCCGGAAACCGGGATTATTCCCAGGAGGATATCCACTTGCTGGAGATCATCCGCTGTTTGAAAAACACCGGCATGCCGGTGAATGATATCGGAAAGTTCATCGGCCTGTGCCAGAAAGGGGACGGCACATTGCAGCAGCGTCTGCAGGTGCTGCTGGATCACAAACGCCATGTGCAGCAGAAAATTGCCCAGATGGAGGGGGAACTGGCGCACATCGAAAAGAAAATCCGCTATTATGAAAAAGCCTGCCAGGCGGGCACAGAGCAATTTCCCCAAACGGGCTGTTATGATGCAGGACGGTGCGCCTGCGCCGGCGGCTGCGGCGGAAATCAGTGATCTGAATCGTTGGTGTATGAAAAAAGGACGGCATGTGCCGTCCTTTTTTTATTTTTGTCTGAAGGAATCGATAAAACAGCTATTGATTCCCATCGGCATTGGCCCGAAGAGGAAGGTTGTGCACTGTTTGGGCAAAATAGCGCATGATGTCCTTCCGGGTGATTAAGCCGATGAAGATGCCCCGATCATCGGTGACGGGCACGAAGTTCTGATTGAGAGCCTTGATGATCAGATCCTCGATCTCCGTATCGGCACTCACCGGCAGATTGTCCATGCGCCGGGGAATCTCCAGGATGGGTGTGTTTTCCGCCTCTTTGAAATTGAGGGAATAACGGTTCTTGATGGCCCAAAGCAGGTCACCTTCGGTGATGGTGCCCACATATTTGCCTTCTCTTGTCAGGATGGGCACGGCGGAATAGCGATGATATTCCATTTTTTCCAGTGTCTGACGAAGGGTGAAATCATCATAGATGTAAGCGACCTTGCCCTTGGGTGTCAGAAAAAACAACAGATTCATGAGAGTCCAGATGCTCCTTTTGCGTCACGATTTTTCTATTACAGCAAGGACCGGCCTTGCGCAGCAAAGCCGGGAAGTTTTTCTCTTGCTTCATTATAGCATATTTCCCGGCATATTCCCCGGAAAGCTCGGTGAATAAATTGTGAATTTTGGAAAAATGCCGGGAAAATCCTCCATTTGTGTTTGCCCTTTTCCTGGAGATACTAGGAAAAAAGGAGGGCGGATATGAAAGGACTGAGAAAGCATAGACGGTTGTTTCTGGTGGGCAGCGTAGGGTATAGTTTGGTGGAAATCGGGTGGAGAAGACGCACTCATTGGACGATGGCCGCGGCGGGAGGACTGTGCTTTTCCCTGCTCTATAGTCTGTGCGGAAAGATGGCAGGGCGCAGCCGGTGGGAAAAATCCGTGGCCGGAAGCACCATGATCACTGGAGTGGAATTTTTGGCCGGATGCCTGATGAACCGGCGTTTGGGCTGGGGTGTGTAGGATTATTCCCGCCTGCCGGGAAATGTGATGGGGCAGATCTGTTTGCCCTTTACCTTTTTGTGGTTTCTGCTTTGTCTCCCGGTGACGGCTTTGTGCGATGGGCTGCACCGCAGAGAGGGGCGTTGCGCCCTTTCTCAGGCTGTGGTAAGATGATGGAAAAGAATGTCCGATGAAAAAGGAGCAGGATATGGAAAAGTATATCATCGCACTGGATCAGGGTACCACCAGCTCTCGCTGCATTGTGTTTGACCGGGAAGAGCGCATCGTGGCCATGGCCCAGAAGGAGACCACCCAATTTTATCCCCAGGCCGGCTGGGTGGAGCAGGATCCCATGGAGATCTATGCCACCATTTCCGGCACGATGAGCGAGGCTATGGCCCAGGGGAATATCCGGCCGGAACAGGTGGAAGCCATCGGCATCACCAATCAGCGGGAAACCACTATTCTGTGGGATAAGGAAACGGGACAGCCTGTGTACAATGCCATCGTGTGGCAATGCCGCCGTACGGCGGATTTCTGCCGCAAGCTGAAAGAAGAGGGGTTGGAAGACAGGGTGCGGGACAAAACCGGGCTTTTGATCGACGGCTATTTTTCCGCCACAAAGATCCGCTGGGTGCTGGACAATGTGCCCTCGGCCCGCCGTCTGGCAAAAGAGGGAAGATTGTTGTTCGGCACGGTGGACACCTGGCTTTTGTGGAAACTCACCGGGGGTGCGGTACATAAAACCGATTACACCAATGCCTCCCGCACCATGCTTTATAACATCCATACCCTGGAATGGGATGAGGAACTGCTGAAGATACTGGATATCCCACGGGAGATTTTGCCGGAAGTGTGCGACAGCAGCGGAGTGTTCGGCATGGCCCGGCTGGGCGATTGTATGGTGCCTGTGGCGGGGATTGCCGGGGATCAGCAGGCAGCCTTGTTCGGACAGGCCTGCTTTGAAGAGGGCGACTGCAAAAACACCTATGGCACCGGCTGCTTTTTGCTGATGAACACCGGCAAAAAAATCGCCCGAAGCCAAAGCGGCCTGGTGACCACCATTGCCTGCGGCCTGGGGGGGCAGGTGACTTATGCTCTGGAGGGCAGCGTGTTTGCCGGCGGCAGTGTGATCCAGTGGCTGCGGGATGAGATGCGTTTTATTGTGGAAGCGCCGGACAGCGAATATTTTGCTTCCAAAACGCCGGACAATGGCGGCGTCTATTTTGTTCCTGCCTTCACCGGTCTGGGAGCCCCCTATTGGGATATGTATGCCCGGGGCGCCATTTTAGGCCTGACCCGTGGCACCAGCCGGAACCATATCATCCGGGCGGCGCTGGAGGCCATCGCCTACCAGTCCAATGATGTGCTCCAGGCCACGGCCCGGGACAGCGGTCTGCCTCTGCGGGAGCTGCGGGTGGATGGGGGAGCCAGCCGCAACGGCTTTTTGATGCAGTTTCAGGCCGACATTTCCGATATCGATGTGATCCGGCCCAAAAACACCGAAACCACCGCTTTGGGCGCGGCCTATCTGGCTGGTCTGGCCGCCGGGGTGTGGAAGAGTCTGGCGGAGATCAAACGGCACAAGCCCATCGATCAGGTTTATCATGCTGCCATGAAAGGCGAGTGCCGCCGCAAGAACCTGGAGGGTTGGCACTCGGCCGTGGGACGGGTCCTCACCAACTCCCGATAAAAAGGGGAAAAGAGCTTGACTTGGAGCACGCTCCAGGTTGTATGATGAAGAAAACCTCTCCAGTCTGTCGGTTGCGGAGAAAATCCAATCGTGATATACTGGAAAAAAGCCCTTTCGCATTGATGTTCCGGGCAGGGACGCGGGAGGGACATTTATGTGAGCAAAGGAAAAGGTGAAGTACAGTGGAAAAAGCAAAGGTTTATTTTACGGACATGCGTGCCCTCCCCGGTACCAATCTTCTGATGAAGCTGAAAAAGCTGATGTATGCCGCCGGCATGAACCAGATCGATTTTGATGGCAAGTTTGCCGCCATCAAGATCCATTTCGGCGAGCCGGGCAACCTGTCTTTCCTGCGCCCCAATTTCAGTAAAGTGGTGGCTGATACCGTCAAAGAGCTGGGCGGCAAGCCCTTCCTCACTGACTGCAATACCCTTTATGTGGGCCAGCGGAAAAACGCCCTGGATCATATCGACGCCGCTTATGAAAACGGCTATACTCCCTTCTCCACCGGCTGCCATGTGATCATCGCCGACGGCCTGAAGGGTACCGATGATATCGAAGTTCCTGTCAATGGCGGCGAGTACTGCAAGACTGCTTACATCGGGCGGGCCATCATGGATGCCGATGTGTTCATTTCCCTTACCCATTTCAAGGGCCATGAGATGACCGGTTTCGGCGGCGCTCTGAAGAACATCGGCATGGGCTGCGGCAGCCGGGCCGGCAAGATGGCCATGCATCGGGACGGCAAACCCTCTGTGGACGCCGAACTGTGCCGTGGCTGCCATACCTGCGCCAAAAACTGCGCCAACAGCGCCATTACATTTGACGAGAATCACAAGGCCCATATCAACCATGACAACTGCGTGGGCTGCGGCCGCTGCATCGGCGCCTGCAATTATGACGCCATCTCCAACACCAACGGCAGCGCTCTGGACGATCTGAACTGCAAGATGGCCGAGTATGCTAAGGCCGTGGTGGACGGACGCCCCTGCTTCCATATCAGCATCGTCAACCAGGTTTCGCCCTATTGCGATTGCCATGGCGAGAACGACACCGCCATCATCCCCGATGTGGGTATGTTCGCTTCCTTTGATCCGGTGGCTTTGGATCAGGCCTGCGCCGATGCCTGCAACGCTGCACCGGTGATCCCCGGCAGCCTGCTGGACGACCGGCTCCATGAGCATGACCATCAGGATCATCATGACCACTTTACCGATGTGCATCCTACCACCAACTGGAAGAGCTGCCTGGATCACGCGGAAAAGCTGGGCATTGGCACCAAGGAATACGAACTGGTGAAGATCGACTGAGTTTTTGCGTTGCGATATCAGCCAATTCAAAAAAGGGCTTGCTGTATGGCAAGCCCTTTTTCTTTTCCTCCCGCAGAAAAAAGGACAAGGGGACCAGTAGCCAACCGGAGAGGCGGGCATAGAATGGTATTGAAGCGGCCGGGAAATGAACGGCAGGCAAAACGATGTGAGATCCAAAATGCCGGAACATTTCAAGGGGCTTCGAAATACTCTGGAGTGAGAATTCTTTTTGGGAGGTAACTTTTTATGGGTTGCAACAACAACTGTAACTGCGGATGCGGCAACAATGGCAGAGGGTTCTTCTTTGACGGCTGCGAGACCTTCTGGATCGTGGTGATCATCGCCATCGTCATCATCTGGGTACATTATTACGGTTCGGGCCATGGCGGCTGCTGCAACGGCTGCTATGGGAACAATATGCCGGACTGCGGCAACAACTGCTGCTGCTAACATACCGCAACAAATGCCCCGCCTTACAAAAGGCGGGGCATTTGTATTACAGGGAGGCGTCCGGAGAAGGGGGCAAAAAGGTGCGGCACAACGGGCCAAAGTCCCGGTAGAGCACAAAGGCGGCTCCCAAGCCCATCCGTCTGGCCCGGTTCAGCTTGGAAGATATTGTGGAGGGGTCATCATACAGCACAAAATAGGTTTCCTGACCCTGGCGGTAGGTAAAATAGCGGGCACACAGTTCCTGGGAGAAAAAGCTCACCGGCTCATATTCCCGCTGAAGACGGAAAAACTCCTGAGCAGACAGTTCTTCCCCCGGATCGTCCCGGGAGGGCATGGAAAAGCGTCGGCATTGCCGCACCACATCCAGAGCCAGACGGTGAACCGGATACCGGCGGCAGTATTGTTCCAGCATGTTGTCAAAGCTTCCTTCATAGAGGGTGGAGGGAAGAAGAAAGCAGGCGTTGGGCGCCAGGGAGGCCAGCTTTATGGGCACATAATAGGGAATGTTCCATTGATCCAGAAGGGGGGAGAGCGCGGAGACCAGTTCTCCGGCAGCTGGGCCGTGAGCATCCAGAACCAGGCCGGAAAACCGGCGGCGGGAACATTCTTCCCGTATTTGTCCCGCAAGGCGCCGCGGGTCCAGGGAAAGGGGGGAAGTAAGTCCATTGTCGTAAAAACCAAGCAGGCCGCCGGAGCTTCGGGATTCCGGTCCCTCCCGGTGCAGCTGGCCTTGCGATCCCAGGGTGTAGGCCAGGTGAAGACAAGGCATGGATAGGGCGGTGGCCGGAGAAAGATCCTCTCCGGCGGCCACAATATAAACGGGTGTTTGCGTCAACATAAAACGGCTTCCCCCTTGTTATTTGCCTATAAAATATGGTACTATCTTTGTAACAAAACATTTGAGAAAAGTGCCCGGTAAATGGGGACGAGTCTTTTCCTTGGGTATTTCTATGCAGGGAAAATGGGAAAAATGCCGGGGAGAAAAGGGGAAAAATATGGTCAAATTCGGACCGGCGGGAAACAGCGATTCCTTCCGCCAGAAGTATAAATCATCTACCGCTGCGCCAGGCTGGCTGAAGGAAATGGGATTGCAGCTTTTGGAATACCAGTGCGGCCGGGGCGTGAATCTGGGGGAAGAGACCGGGCGGGCCATTGGCCGGTGTGCCCAGGAAGCGGGCATTGGAATGTCGGTGCATTCTCCCTATTTTATCAATTTGTCCAGTGGGGAAGAAGAACGGCGGCAAAAAAATGCGGGCTATATCCTGCAAAGCTGCCAGGCAGCCCATTGGCTGGGAGCGGACCGGATCGTGGTTCACTGCGGCGGCCTTTCCAAGCTGACCCGGGAGGAAGCCTTGCAAAACACTTTTTCAGGCCTTCGGGAGATTCTCCAGTGGATGGAGCAGGAAGGCTGGGGCCACATTACATTGTGTGTGGAAACCATGGGAAAGCAGAATGTGATGGGTACCCTGGAGGAAGTGGCAGCCATTTGCCAGATGGATGAGCGGCTGCTGCCCTGCATTGACTTTGGACACCTGAACGCTCGTGACCAGGGAAGCCTTCGGTGCCCGGAGGATCATGTGAAATTGCTGGAATATCTGATCTCTCAGCTGGGAAAGGAGCGGATGCGCCACTTCCATGTCCATTTCAGCCACATTGCATATGGCAAAGGGGGCGAAGTGCGGCATCTTACCTTTGAGGACAAGGAATATGGTCCTTGGTTCGATGATTGTGCTCAGGCACTTCTTGCTCTGGATCTGCAGCCCCGGGTGATCTGTGAATCGGCGGGGACCCAGGCAGAAGATGCGCTTCTGATGCAGCAGATCTATCAGGCCCGGAGCCGAGGGCAAGAACCGGACTTGCGGGCATAAAATGATAGAATGTTTGAAATGTTCAGGATATCATCACGGGAAAGTGGGGAATGCTATATGGAACAGACCAGACTGGAAAAAATCGCGGCAATGGTGAAAAAGATGCCGGTGGAAGCGGTGCTTATCACATCGCCGGTGAACCGGCAATATGCCACCACCTTTCCTTCCAGCGCCGGAGCCTGCCTGATCACCCGGCAGGGGGATGGGTATTTCTTCACCGACTTCCGCTATATCGAAGCGGCGGAGAGAGCGGCGGCGCCCCAAGGGTATCAGGTGCAGATGGTGACAGGCGGGGATTATATGACTCCGCTGGCGGATTTGCTGAAAAAGCACCAGGTAAAAACCCTGGGATATGAGGACCGTCGGATGTCGGTGTCGGCCTATCACCAGTATGAGCAAGCCCTGCCTTGCTGCCTGACCCCGTTGGGCGGGCGGCTGGAAGAAGTGCGCCAGGTGAAGGAAGAAGGGGAAGTGGAGTGCATTGTCATCGCGCAGCGGATGGCCGAGGCTGCCTTTGAAGAGCTGCTGCCCATGATCCGCCCGGGGGTGACGGAAAAGCAGCTTGCGGCAGAGCTGAATTATCGGATGCTCTGTCATGGGGCCGAGGGGATGAGCTTTGATATCATCGCCGTCAGCGGTCCCAATTCCTCTATGCCTCATGGTGTTCCCGGGGAACGGCCGGTGCAGAAGGGAGACTTCATCACATTCGACTTCGGTGCTCTGTACAAGGGCTATCACTCGGATATGACCCGCACTGTGGCGGTGGGAGAAGCCACCCCGGAGATGCGCCGGGTGTACGATACCGTGCTGCGGGCCAATATTGCTTGCTGCCAGGCGATGAAAGCCGGGTGCATCGGTGGGGATATCCATCAGTTGGCCCTGGATATCATCAGCAAAGAAGGGTATGGAGAGTATTTCCAGCATGGGCTGGGACACAGTGTGGGCCTGGAGATCCACGAAGACCCTCGGGCCAGCCTGAATGGTACAGCCAAGCTGGAATGCGGCAATGTGATCACGGTGGAACCTGGGATCTATCTGCCGGAAAAATTCGGGGTGCGTATCGAAGATATGATCTGGCTCAGCCCCGATGGGCCGAAAAATCTCACCAATACACCCAAGGATCTTCTGATTTTGTAGTCCTTTCCCAGGGAAAAGAAAGTCCTTTTGAGAAAGTTATGAAAAAACCACAGCATTTACATTGAAATACTTGCAAAATCCGGCATAGTAGGATAGAATGTCTCTGTTAAAATATTGATACAATGGAGGAGCACGAATGATTTCAGCAGGCGATTTTAGAAACGGCGCAACTTTTGAATTGGACGGGCAGGTTCTGCAGGTTGTGGAATTCCAGCATGTGAAGCCCGGCAAAGGTGCCGCTTTTGTCCGTACAAAGTGCAAGAATGTGATTACCGGCTCTGTGGTGGAGCGTACTTTCAGCCCCACCGATAAGTTTGAGCAGGCCTTCGTGGAGCGCCGGGATATGCAGTATCTCTACAACGACGGCGATCTGTATTATTTCATGGATACCGAGACCTATGACCAGATGCCCATCAATGCTGACAAGCTGGGCGACAACTTCAAGTTTGTCAAGGAGAATATGGTGGTCAAGGTGCTGTCCTATAAGGGCAATGTCTTTGGCGTGGAGCCCCCTCTCTTTGTGGACCTGGTCATCACCGAGACCGATCCTGGCTTCAAGGGCGATACCGCTACCAACACAACCAAGCCCGCCACTCTGGAAACAGGTGCTGTGGTCAAAGTGCCGCTGTTTATCGACAATGGCGAAAAGATCCGCATCGATACCAGAACTGGCGAATATCTGGAGAGATCCAAGGAGTAATTCCATTTTATGAGCTTTCCCTTCTGCAGAGCCGGCGGCCGCGATGGGGGAGAGTCTCAAAACCATGGGCGGCTGCCGGAGAAATGGGTGGTTATTATGACACTGACAGAAAAAACAGCCTATCTGAAGGGTCTGATGGAAGGCCTGAACCTGAAAAAGGATTCCGATGAGGGCAAACTGTTCAACGCCATCATCGATACCCTGGACGATCTGGCCATGACGGTCTCTGATATGGACGAAGAGCTGGATGTCATCAACGAGGAACTGGACGCTGTGGGCGAAGAGCTCACCGATCTGGAAGAGGACATCTATGCCGACGAGGACGAGTTTGAGGATGAGGAAGAGGATGACGACATTTATAGCGTGATCTGCCCCACCTGCAACGAGGAGATCTATCTGGATGAGTCCCTGCTGGATCAGGGCGGCATCAAATGCCCGGCCTGCGGCGAAGAGCTGGAATTTGATTTCGGCGAGGATGAGTGCGACTGCGGCGACTGTGGCTGCGATTGTGAGTGCGAAGAGGAGAAATAACATCCTCTTACCTATAAAAGAAGAGGCGGGCGACGGCCCGTCTCTTCTTTTTTGCCTGGCGGCAAAAGAAAAGCAAAAAAGATTGAAAAAAGTGTTGACAAAAAGGGAAAAAGGCGGTATACTAACCAAGCTGTCCCGCGAGGGACGGTGAGGATCGGAAAACCGGTCAGGAACTTCGGAAAAGTTCTTGACAAAGGGATTCGGATCTGATAAAATTATCAAGCTGCACTTCGCAGGATGCCAACGAAATCAACGGTTCTCGGTTGAATCCGAAAGAAACCTTGAAAA
>NZ_JACJKW010000027.1 GCF_016901775.1 Intestinimonas butyriciproducens | reverse complement strand
ACCATGATCTACACCCATGTCACCGATGAAAACATGAAGCAGGCCGCCCTTCACAGTCCCCTGGCCCATTTTTCCCCGCCGCCCCGAAAAGAAGAAAATGATGGGGAAAATCCAGCAGAGAATCCAGAAAAAATTCAGGAAAATCAATCGCTGTAAGGTTTTTTAGCTTTCCATCTTCTCTTTTGACCTTTTTCGCCAAAAATCAAAAATATTCTGTAAAGCAAAACACCTTGTCACCATCTATCCCCACAGGGCTTACCGGTCCTGTGGGGCTTTTTTACCATTCCCCCGCCGTTTTCAGCAAACAGAATGTGTTTTTCCGGAAAATCAGGATTCCCTCCCGCTGCATCTTCCCCAGCTCCTTGGAAAGGGCGCTGCGCTCCACATTGAGATAATCGGCCATCTGCTGCCGGTCAAAGGGAATGGTAAACTGCCGTTTTCCTCTGCGGAGTGCCTCAGAGGAAAGATAGGTCATCACCCTTCCCCGGATGGTTTTGGCCGAAATGCAGAAGATCCGGCTGGACCAGGCCAGATTCTTCTGGGTGGACAAAATCAGTACATTGCGCAGCAATTTATGGTACCAGTCCTCCTTTTCATTGGAAGGCGCAAGCAGCGCTGTCAGACGCACCCATAGCACCTGGCTTTGCTCCACGGCCACCACATCCACCATCATAGGTGTCTGGCAAAAGGCATAGGTCTCGCCGAAAGCTCCGCCGGGGAGAATGCTGTGAAGAATCATCCGGTTGCCCCACAGATCCATGTTTTCAATGTGTATTTTCCCGGAAAGCAAAATGCCAAATTCCTCTGTTTTGTCCCCGGTGCGAAGCAAAACCTCCTCCTTGGGATAATCCCCCAAACGGATGCACCCTCGCCGGACCATCTCTTCATATTCCTCCTGGGTGATGCCGGCAAACATGGCGTGACTGGGCATTTTCATAAAAATCCCCCATTTCGTTGTTTTAACCACATACTTTTTTTCTGAATTGTACTATACTGAGTTCATCCAATCAAGAAGGAGCGATGAAAAAATGAAAAGACGGATCATTGAAATAGACCAGGAAAAATGCAACGGCTGCGGCGCCTGTGCCCAGGCCTGCCACGAAGGAGCCATCGGCATGGTGAACGGCAAAGCTCAGCTTCTGAGGGACGACTACTGCGACGGTCTGGGGGATTGCCTGCCCGCTTGCCCCACCGGCGCCATCACTTTTGTGGAAAGGGAAGCCGCGGCTTATGACGAGCAGGCTGTAAAGGAGAACATGAAGAAAAAACAGCAAAACCAGCAGGCCCACGGGGGATGCCCCGGCCAAAGAATGCGCCAGTTTTCCCGCCCGGCTCCGGCGGCCCACTCCCCTTCCTCGCCCGGAGAAAGGGTTTCCCAGCTGGCCCAATGGCCCTGTCAGATCAAGCTGGCCCCGGTGAACGCCCCCTATTTTGACGGAGCCAAGCTGCTCATTGCCGCCGACTGCGCCGCTTATGCCTATGCAGGCATCCATCAGGATTTCATGGCAGGCAAAGTGACTCTCATCGGCTGCCCCAAGCTGGACAATGTGGATTACAGCGAAAAGCTCTCCCAGATCATCGCTCACAATGACATCCAGAGCGTTACCATTCTGCGCATGGAAGTGCCCTGCTGCGGCGGTCTG
The DNA here is from genome assembly GCF_016901775.1 of Intestinimonas butyriciproducens. GTDB lineage: Bacteria > Bacillota > Clostridia > Oscillospirales > Butyricicoccaceae > Pseudobutyricicoccus. The sequence goes on along the minus strand of NZ_JACJKW010000027.1, from coordinate 19,470 downwards.
GAAATGGCGGCAAAAAAGGCTCTTCAGCAAAGCGGCAAGTTTATCCCCTGGCAGGTGGTCACTCTGTCGGTGGATGGAAAGATCCTGGACAAGACAAACTGAACAGAAAGAGGTATTTTTATGGATAAAAAAATCAAAAACATTCCCCATGAGGAAATCGTGACCCTGCGGGAGCTGGTTCCCTGCCAGGAAGGACAGGTGGTCAGCCGCACCCTGGCCCAGAACAACGCTGTCAGCGTCACATTGTTCTCTTTTGCCAAGGGAGAAGAGATCAGCACCCACCGCTCGGAAGGTGACGCCTTTGTCACTTGCTTGGAAGGTGTGGGTAAAATCACCATTGACGGGGAAGAATATTTTTTGAAGGAAGGCCAGTCCATTGTTATGCCAGCAGGTCATCCCCATGCAGTTTATGGGGAAGAAGCCTTCAAAATGCTGCTGGTCGTCATTTTCTAACATTCCAAGCAAAGGAGCCTTGCCATGAAGGAAAAAATGTTTTGTTATCAATGCCAGGAGACCGCCGGCTGCACCGGCTGCACCCAGGCCGGTGTCTGCGGCAAGCAGCCCGATGTAGCCGCCATGCAGGACCTTCTGGTCTATGTGACCCGGGGACTTTCTGCCGTGACCACTGCTCTGCGGAAGGAAGGCCAGCCGGTGAGCAAGCAGGTGAACCATCTCATTACCTTCAACCTGTTCACCACCATCACAAACGCCAATTTTGATAAAGAACGGATCCAGGAGCGCATCCGCTCCACACTGGAAACCAAGTCCGCCCTGCTGGGCCAGGTAAAAACCCCCTCTATGCTGCCAAAGGCCGCATTGTGGGACGGGACGGGAGACTGGGAAGAAAAAGCCCGGCAGGTGGGGGTACTCTCCACCCAGCATGAGGACATCCGTTCTCTGCGTGAACTGATCACCTATGGCGTCAAGGGCCTTTCCGCCTACATGGAACACGCCAACACCCTGCTCCAGGAAAACGAAGAAGTGGACGCTTTCCTCCAGCGGGCACTGGCCGCCACCCTGGACGACACCCTGGCTGTAGATGACCTTGTGGCTCTCACCCTGGAGACCGGCAGCTACGGCGTCAAGGGCATGGCCCTTCTGGACAAGGCCAACACCCAGGCCTATGGCAATCCCCAGATCACAAAGGTCAATATCGGTGCAGGGAAAAACCCGGGCATTCTGATCTCCGGCCACGATCTGCGGGATCTGGAAATGCTGCTGGAGCAGACAAAGGACACCGGCGTGGATGTGTACACCCATTCAGAGATGCTCCCCGCCCACTATTACCCCGCTTTTCAGAAATACCCCCATTTCGTGGGCAACTACGGCAATGCCTGGCACAAGCAGCGGGAGGAATTTGAAGCTTTCCAGGGTCCCATCCTCATGACCACCAACTGTATCGTACCGCCCAAGGACAGCTACAAAGCAAGACTCTTCACCACCGGCGCCGCCGGTTTCCCCGGCTGCCCCCACATTCCCGGCGGCATCGGCGAAAAAAAGGACTTCTCCCCTCTGATTCAGATGGCCAAAAACTGTCCTCCTCCCACACCGCTGGAAGAGGGCGAGATCGTGGGCGGTTTTGCCCATGAGCAGGTGTTCGCTCTGGCGGACAAGGTGGTAGAAGCAGTGAAAAGCGGCGCTGTGAAAAAGTTCGTGGTGATGGGCGGCTGCGATGGCCGTCAGAAGAGCCGGGAATACTACACCCGGTTTGCCCAGGAGCTTCCCAAGGACACCATCATCCTCACCGCAGGCTGCGCCAAGTATCGTTACAACAAGCTGCCGCTGGGTGATATCGGCGGCATCCCCCGGGTGCTGGACGCCGGACAGTGCAACGACTGCTATTCCCTGGCCCTCATTGCCCTCAAGCTGAAAGAGGCCTTCGGGCTGGACGATATCAACGCTCTTCCCATCGTCTACAACATCGCCTGGTATGAGCAAAAAGCGGTTATCGTACTGCTGGCTCTGCTGTCCCTGGGAGTGAAGAACATCCATCTGGGCCCCACCCTTCCCGCCTTCCTCAGTCCCAATGTGGCGAAAGTGCTGGTGGAAAATTTCGGTATTTCCGGCATCGGCACCGTAGAAGAGGACCTGGCCCTCTTCTTCGGCGAAAACTAAATCACTGTCCTATGCAAAAAACTGCGCCGCTTCATCGCGGCGCAGTTTTTGTACGCATGGAATTTTTACATCCAGTCCTGGATGACACCGGCCTCCCGCATCAGTTTCTCCACTACTGTGCCGGAAACCACTTTGAGCAGCGGCTTTTTCAGCAATTCCAGCGGCCCGGGCAGCCGGACCTCCAGGGGGGACTTACCGTCCATCAGATGCACCGAGCTTTGCAGCAGCTCCCGCACATCGTAAACGCTGCCCCACACTTCGGGCACGCCCCGATCCACGCCCAGCAGTCCGTACACCGCTTCCATGGCGGTGCGCACTGAGTATTCGGTGGTGAACACGGTATCCCGGGGGGTATCGGCAAACTGACCCAGGAAGGCAAAGTTGACGCAGCCATCGGGAATCACATCGGGCCGGTCCCCCTTCCGCCGGGGCATGAAGAAGGCGGTGATATAGGGCATCATGGTGGGGACGCACTGAGCGCTGTTTTCCGCCAGATCGTCAATCTCCTCCACCGGCACGCCCAGATGATAGAGCCACTCCTGGGTGATCTCTTTGCCGGTGCAGTCCTTCATGGGCTTTTTCACATAGTCGCCAGGCACATCGGTGAACAGGCCATAGACCCACACGCAGACCTTTTCCTCATCCTGCTCTTTGAACTGGCCCTGCCGGTTGATGGTCCAGCTGAGCAGCCAGCTGGAGTCCTGGCAGCTGACAATGCCGCCGGTGACCACCTTCCCGGTGCGGACATCCCGCTTGCAGATGTTGGTGATATAGGGCAGAATCCGGTCGTCCAGCGTGGTGATGGTGGCCGATTCCCAGTTGGTCTTCTGCACATCAGAGCAGAATTTCTCCGGACGGCCAAAGGCCGGGTCCTGCTTTGCAATGTTCTTCCAAAGGTTCCAGCAACCGCTGGTGCGCACTTCGGCGTCCCCATTGGGAGCGTGATCCTGATCGCCGTAAATGGTGCCTTCGGTGCAGGAGCCGTTGGTGACGAACACCAGGTCCTTCTCGGTGAGCAGGATGCCTTTTTCCACACCATCCACCTTGCACTCGATGGCAGTGGCCACCTTCTTCCCCTCTTTGATATCAAAGAGCACATTGGTCACCTGGGTACCGAACTGGAAGTCCACCCCCGCTTCCTCCAGATACTTCTGCATGGGGAGGATCAGGGATTCATACTGGTTGTACCGGGTGAACTTCAGGGCGCTGAAATCGGGAAGGCCTGCGATGTGATGAATGAAGCGCTGGAAATAGAGCTTCATTTCCAGGGCGCTGTGCCAGTTCTCAAAGGCGAACATGGTGCGCCAATAAAGCCAGAAGGTGGAGGAAAAGACCTCATCATCAAACACATCTTCGATGGTTTTGTCGTACAAATCTTCGTCGGGGGTCATAAAGAGCTTGACGATCTCCATACATCCTTTTTGGCTCAGGTTGAATTTGCCGTCGGTGTGGGCATCCTGGCCCCGGTTGACGGTGGCCCGGCAGAGAGAATAGTTGGGGTCATGCTTGTTGAGCCAGTAGAACTCATCCAGCACCGAGGCCCCCGGCTTTTCCAGAGAAGGAATGGAACGGAACAGATCCCACAAACATTCAAAATGGTTTTCCATCTCCCGGCCGCCCCGCATCACATAGCCCCGGCTGGGGTCAAAGATGCCGTCGCAGGCGCCGCCGGCCACATCCATGGCCTCCAGGATATGAATGTGGGAAGGAGGCATCTGACCATCCCGCACCAAAAAGCAGGCCGCCGCCAGAGAGGCCAGGCCGCTGCCTACGATATAGGCGCTTTTTTCCTCCACTCCTTCCGGCTTTTCCGGCCGGGCAAAGGCTTCGTAGTTGCCATTGGAATAATAAATGCCCTTGCTGTTTTTCTCCTGCTTTCCCCGCTCGGTGTTCTGCCAGTCGCTGCGGTCCGGCATCTGACAGGATGGGGCTTCCGTCTGGTTGTTTTTCTTTTTCTTTGCCAGCATGACAGCTGCTCCTGCTCCGGTGAGTGCGGCGGCCGCCGCAGCCATCCTGGCCGTTGTTTTTTTATCCATAGAATAAGGACCTGCCTTTCTGTTTTTCTTTCTGTCCTTATCCTACCCCCTTTGGGTACACAATACCATTTACAAAAAGGGCCAGGTGATAAAAATTTGTTCATCCCGCCCTTTTTGTAAAGCAATTCACTTTTTTTCTGCAAAGTTCTGGATGGAGTGGGCCACGGCGCCTTGCAGGGTAGTGCTCATCTTCTCAACGATCACCTTTGGATCGGCGGTCATCCCCTGACGGATCCAATCCAGCATGATCCCTACAAAATTGTATTTGTAGAAATCGGCAATAAAGGATTTGTCCTCCAGGGAGATTTTGACTCCCTGGCTCTTTTCCTCCACCACGCCCCGGATCAGGTCGTAGGTGAGCTTATGGAGAAAACGCTCCATCTGATCCCTGCTGATGCACCGGTAGGCATTCAGTACAAAGACCTTGTTTTCCAGCACGGCCTCAAAAATTTGCAGCAGCCCTTCCTGCCAGGTGTCATAGGTCTTTTTCCCCTGTAAGGCCCGGCCCGCATCCTCGATGCACACCCATTCGATGAGATCATAGATGTCCTTGAAGTGATAATAAAAGGCCATGCGGCTGATGCCGCAATCGGTGGTGATATCCCGGATAGTGATCTTGTCCAGGGCCTTGACCTGCATCAGCTTTTTCAGCGATTGCTCCAGGGCCTGCTTTGTGGTGTTTGCCATAACAATGCTCCTTTGTTCTGTGGTCATCGGGACAGAGGGTGCAGTCTGCGGTAGCGTTCTCCCGCTTCCCCTTCCAGGGCCCGGAAATATACCTGCACCCAGTACGGGTCATCCAGCCCCAGAAGGGCCTTTACATCCTGGGCCGCAGCCCCCTTTTCCGCCAGATGAACAGCCAGGGAGGTTCGCAGCAGCTGGGGTGTCACCGGCAGGGAAATACCGGCTTCCTCTCCCCTCTTCCCTAGAATTTTCCATAACCCCTGACGGGTCAGCCGTTTTCCGGCGGCGCTGAGGAAAAGGGCCGGCTCCCCTGCCTGGCGCAGAACTCCATCCCGGCAAGGACCCAGATATTCTTGCAAAGACTTTATAGCCTGGGGATACAGGGGCAAATAAGGCTCCTGCCGTTTTGGAACATAGAGCAGCCCCCGCTCCGGCAGCACCTGGTCTGTGTTGAGAGCGGTGAGCTGGGCACTTTTCAGGCCGGTGGCATAGAGCACATGGAACATGGCCCGATCCCGCCGGGCGGCAAAGGAATCTCCCTGGGGGGATGCCAGAAGACACCGCACCTGCTCCAGGGTGAGGAAAGAGGGCAGCTTCCCTTTGCGCCGCTCCACCGTCAGACGCCGGGGCAGATTTTCTGCCGCCAGGCCCTGGGCCATGAGAAAAGCATAATACCGGGCCAAAGAGGAACGGATGCGGGCCAGAGTGGCCGGGGAACGGCCCCGCTGTTTCAGCTCTTCAAAGTATTCCTCCAGCTGAGGCAAGGTGACAGACCCATAATCCCCATCTTCCCCCAAACCCAAAAAGGTATCCAGCGCCGCCACATCCCGCAGATAGACCTGGCTGGTATGGGGAGAAGCCGGGGTATTCTGTTTCAGATAATAAAGAAAAGCATCAAACCGGCTGTCCATTTTCTTTTCCTCTTCCTTTTTATCCCACAAAGGCCAGGACGGCCCGGCAAAACCAGGGGGCCAGCAAGCTGCCCAGAAAGCTATATACCAGACAGAGCAGCAGACAAAGCAAAAAAGTGGGCAGATAGTCCGGTGAAATGGGCCGTCGCCCCATCCTCCGGCGGCGCCTTCCCTTTCTTCCCGGCCCCATCTGCAAGGCCTGGCCCATGGCCCGCTCCCCCAGTTCCAGCATGCAAAGGGTGGTGAGCAGCGCGCCCCCCGCCCCCAGCAAAAAAGACGCAGCATAGCCGCTCAGGCCGTAATCCCGGCAGAAGGCCCCCACCCAGCAGGCCAGAGTAAATCCCCGGGCGGCGAAAAGAATCAGCACTCCATAGGCCCCCAGGGAAAAAAAGCCGCAGCAGAACAGGGGCAGCAGATAGAGAAGAAAGCCCCCCAGCAGACGGAAAAACAGCCACAGCCGTCCTTCTCCGGCCCATTGTTCCAGAGAAGGGGCCCCGGCCCCTTCTTTCTGGAAAAAAACCATCCAGATGCATCCGGCCGCAGCCCCCAGCAAAAGGCATCCGGCAAGGAGCAGCATAGGAAGGGGCGGCAAGTCCTTTTTTTTCATTCTTCCTGGAGACATTTTTTTCACCTCGCCCATCTATATGGCGAGAAAAAAGAAAAAATGCCTTTCTTTCATTATATCTGGTTTTTTCCCTGATGCAAGGGGATTTTAGATTTCTGTAAACTATTTTCTGTAAACCTCCTTCTTTTCTCTCTTTCCATCAGGAGCTTTTGTGCAAAAAATGGAGAAAACAAAGGGGCTTCCCATTGTTTTTTGTGCAGTGTTGTGCTATCCTCAGATGGGATGGGTTTTCCCTTCCCCATTCTATGATTTGAAAACACAAGGAGGTCAGCAACGATGCAAACCATCACATCTCCCAAAGAGTTTTTCGGCTTTGACCTGGGGGCCGACCGGAAGATCGCCCGCTGGGACCGGATCGTGGAATACTACAAACTACTCAGCAGTCAGTCCGACCGGATCCAGGTGACCGAAATGGGCCCCTCCACCGAGGGCAATCCCTTCCTGAAGGTCATCATCACATCCCCGGAAAACTTCGCCCATCTGGAAGAGCTGCGTCAGATCAACCAGACCATCGCCGATCCCCGGGGCCTTTCCCAGGAAGAGATCCTGGGTCTGGTGAAAAAGGGCAAAGCGGTGAGTGTGCAGAGCATGAGCCTTCATGCCACCGAAATCGGCGGCACCCAAATGGCTCCCCTGCTGGCCTATGACCTGCTTACCGGCGACAGCCCGGAGATTTTGAATATCCTTCAGAATGTGGTGCTGGTGATGGTGCCCTGCTTCAATCCCGACGGCCAGATCATGGTCACCGATTGGTATAACTCCACCCTGGACACCCCCTATGAAGGCTGCAACTATCCCTCTCTCTACCATAAATACACCGGCCACGACAACAACCGGGACGCCTTTGCCCATAACATCGTGGAATCTCAGTATGTGGGCGACATTCTGTTCAAGGAATGGACACCCCAGTCCTATTTTGACCATCACCACATGGGCAGCTACGGGGCCCGCATTTTCGTGCCGCCCTATAAAAACCCTGTGAGACCTTACACCGATCCTCTGGTTTATAACGAGCTGTCCCTCTATGGAGCCAATATGTGCTACCGCATGGAGCAGGAAGATCTGTCCGGCGCTTCCATGATGTCCCAATTCCCCGGCTGGGGCCACTATGGCTACCACTGGATCACAAACAGCCATAACATCGCCGGTATGCTCAGCGAAAGCGCCAATGCCAAATTGGCCACCCCCCTTTATATCCATCCCGATCAGCTGGAATGCGAAAACGATAAATCCACCCCCTTCTATGGACCCCAGGTCCACTTCACCCATCCCTGGCCCGGCGGATGGTGGCGTCTCCAGGACATCGTCAAGCGCCAGTACTGCGCCGCCTATACCGTGCTGGACACCATGGCCAAAAACCGGGAGCAGATCCTTTACAATATGACTCAAAAGGCGCTGCGCCAGACCAAGCGGGGCGGCGAAAGCCATGAGCAGGCCTTCCTCATTCCGGAAAACCAGTTCGACCGGGGCGTGCTGCGCATCCTGCTGAAGATTTTGCTGGATCAGGGCATCGAGATCAAGCGGGCCGCATCCGATCTGTCGGTGGGCGCCGTCTGCTATCCCAAGGGCACCTATGTGATTCCTCTGGCCCAGCCCAAGATGGGCGTTGTGATGAATCTGCTGGCCCGCACCCTCTACCCCGACAATTTCTGGACCCGGGATATGCAGGATGCCCTCACTGCCTTTGACACCGCCAGCGATACTGTGGCGGAATACATGGGCGTGCAGGTCATCCCGGCTGGCGCGCCGGTGGAAGGAGAGCTTGCTCCCTTCACCGCTTTGGACTGCATCCCCCTCACTTCCCTTTCTCAGGCGGCGGGCTATGTGATCTCGGCCAAGGAGAACCGGGGCTATCATGCAGCCAATCTGCTTCTGGCCCAGGGCTTCCCGGTGTGGCGCATCGACACCTGCCCCTGGCACGATTTCTATGTGGAAGGGGACATCACAAAGCTGGCCCCCATCTTTGATGCCGCCCAGGCCACTGTCCGGCCGGTGGAAAAGCCCTATCCTCAGATGACCCCGCTGAAGCCCCTGCGGGTGGCCATGTACCAGCGCTTCTTCACCGGCAATGCCGACGAAGGCTGGACCCGGCTGCTCTTCGACAACATGGCCTATTCCTATACCACGGTGTTTGACGCCGATATCAAAAACGGCAGGCTGAAGGATTTTGATGTGCTCATTCTGCCCAGCGATTCCTATGAGATGCTCTACGGCGTAATGCACTATGCCGGCTCTCCCAAGTTTGAAGGTATGATGCAGTACATCGGCAAACAGCCGCCGGAAAAACAAAGCGGTCTGGGAACCGAAGGCATGAGCGCCATCCGTTCCTTTGTGGAAAAAGGCGGAAAACTCCTGGCCTTCAACCAGTCCTGCGACTTTGCGGCCGAAGCCTGCGGCCTGAAGGTAAAGAATCTGGCCAAAGGTCTTTCCCCAAAGGAGTTCAACACCCACGGCTCCACCCTGCATATGGAGCTGGATACCCAGAACCCCCTGTGCTACGGCATGCCTCAGAAGGCTCTGGCCTTCCATTGGAACGGGCCTGTTCTGGCTATTGGAGAAAAATTTGATGCCCAGCAGTATCAGGTGGCTGCCCGGTATGCCAAGGAGGATGTGCTGCAAAGCGGTCTGCTCACCGGTGAAAAGCTGATCGCCGGGACCCCTGCTTTGCTCCAGGCCCGCTGCGGCCAGGGCGAAGTGGTGCTCTATGGTTTTGCACCCCAGCACCGCTGCCAGACCCACGGCACTTTCAAGCTGGTGTTCAACGCCCTCTATCGGTAAAAAGGTAAAAAATCAGCACAAAAGGCCCGCCGCAGTTTTGCGGCGGACCTCAGACTGTCAAAAAACCCTTGTCGTGTGAGAGGCCCTTTCGTCCTACTTCTCATCAATCCGCAAAAAGCCGCGACCTGTGCGTGGCTTTTTGCACTTCTCAAGGGGCAAGTGTGCGCCAAAGGCGCGCATACAGCCCCTTGCAAAACCCCCTAAAGTGGCTTTCGCCACTTTTTCGACACGCTCGGCCCGCCGCAGTTTTGCGGTGGACCTTTTTCTTTTCTCAGCGAAAAAGAGACAGGACGATGCTGCTCAAAGCAGAGCAGCAAAGAGTGATGACCAGCACCAAGGCTCCACCAGGCAAATGGAAGGCTGCACCAGGCAGAAGCATCCCCACCAAAGGGAAAAACCCTGTCATCAAGGCGGCGCTTCCCAAAGCGCCATACAGCCGTTTGGGGAAACGGGCGGACAGGAGACCGCACAGCATTCCTCCGATCCCCATGGCCAGATAGGGGCAAAGGGACAGATATTCCCCGGGAATCACCCCGGAATAAAGGGAAAATGCCATGATCCATAAAAGTGCGATGACACACAGGCTCCCTCCTGCGGCGGCAGCAAACAAACGGCCCACGGCCAGCACACCCTTGTTTTCTTTTTTCTTGTTTTCCGGCATAAAAAAACCTCCCCCATCAAGATACATGGTATCTTTATGAGGGAAGTCCTTTTTTCAGTACGATTTTACTTTTTTTCCTCGTCCTGGGTTTCCTTGGACTGCACACACCATTTTTTCATGGTGAGCTTGGTGCGGTCAGCGCCGGTTTCGATGATGATCTCATCTTCCTTCACCGAGATGATCTTGCCCACGATCCCACCGATGGTGACAATATGATCCCCGGCCTCCAGGGAATTGCGCATAATCCGCTCTTTTTTCTCCCGCTTCTGCTGGGGGCGAATGAGCAAAAGATAGAAAATGGCAAAGGTGGCTACAATCCAGATATAGGCGGTCCATTCCATGGTTCGGCATCCTCCTGATGATAAACAGTATAGAAAGTATACTGCATTTTTCTTCTTGTGACAAGCCCCAATCCCAGGCTGTCAGATGCGTTTGCCCAGTTTTTCGCTGTTTTCCCGCCGGAAGGCTTCAAAGGTTCCCTGATCCAGAGCATCCCTTATCTGCTGCATCAGGTGGTTATAGAAATACAGGTTGTGGGTAACGGCAAAGCGCATGGCCAGCATTTCTTCCGCCTTGAACAGATGGCGCAGATAGGCCCGGGAATAGCCCTGGCATACCGGGCACTGGCACTGAGGATCGATAGGGCCGTCATCCAGCTGGTACTTGGCGTTTTTGATGTTGATGATGCCCTGGGAAGTGAACAGATGTCCATGGCGGGCATTGCGGGCGGGCATGACACAATCGAAAAAGTCCACGCCACGGGCCACCGCTTCGATGATGTTGGAGGGCGTGCCCACCCCCATGAGATACCGGGGCTTATCCGCCGGCATATAGGGATCCAGCTCCTCAATGATTTCATACATCACATCGGTGGGCTCCCCTACGGCCAGGCCGCCGATGGCATAGCCCGGCAGATCCAGCTGGGCAATCTGCTTCATGTGCTCAATGCGCAGATCGGTATAAGTACCGCCCTGGTTGATGCCGAAGAGCACCTGGCCGGGGTTGATGGTGTCCTCCTGCTGCTGAAGCCGGTGCAGCTCCTTTTTGCACCGTTCCAGCCAGCGGACGGTACGGGCGATGGATGCCTTCACATAGTCATAAGGCGAGGGGTTCTCGATGCACTCATCAAAGGCCATGGCAATATCGCTGCCCAGATTCCACTGGATCTTCATGCTTTCCTCAGGGCCCATAAAGATCCGGTGTCCGTCGGTGTGAGCGGCAAAGCGCACCCCTTCTTCGGTGATTTTCCGCAGCCCGGCCAGGGAAAAGACCTGGAACCCGCCGCTGTCGGTGAGGATGGGGCCGTCCCACCCCATAAACTTGTGCAGTCCTCCCATCTGCCGGATCACATCATCCCCGGGACGCACATGAAGATGGTAGGTGTTGGACAGCTCCACCTGGCAGCCGATGCTCCGCAGGTCCTTGGCAGACAGTCCGCCCTTGATGGCGGCCTGGGTTCCCACATTCATAAAAACAGGGGTCTGGACGGTGCCATGAGGACAGGTAAATTCGCCCCGCCGGGCTCGCCCCTCCTGCTTGATTACTTTAAACATGGTCTCCTCCTTCAATGGATAAACATTCTTCCTGGCTTTCTGTAGGCAGCTCCACATCCCGCAGCGTCCGCTGGATCTGCCGTGTGCGCACGCCCACCAGCTTGTCCAGCTCTTCATTGGCCTGGTTCAGCCGCTTCTGGGCCCCTTCCAGAACCAAAGCGAATTTCCCGAACTCGCTCTTTACCGCCCCCAGCACCTTCCACACCTCTGCCGAGCGCTTCTGCACCGCCAGAGTGCGGAAGCCTAATTGCAAACTGTTGAGCAAAGCAGCGGTGGTGGTGGGCCCGGCCAGGTTGACTTTGAACTCTTTTTGCAGCTGCTCAATCATGCCCAGGCGCACCGCTTCGGCATACAGCCCTTCCACTGGCAAAAACATCAGAGCAAAGTCGGTGGTGCCCGGGGGATCGATGTATTTATCATGGATGTCTTTTGCAAAACTGCGCAGACGGTCCCGCAGCACCCGGCGGGCCTGTTCCACCTGCTGGGCATCTCCTGTGTCATAAGCCGAGAGCAGCTGCTCATAGGCATCTCCCGGGTATTTGGAATCCACCGGCAGCCACACCGGCTTTTCTCCGTCTCCCGGCAGTTTGATGGCAAACTCCACCACAGCGGCGCTTCCCTTTTTGGTGCATACATTCCGGGCGTACTGCTCCGGCGCCAGGATCTGCTCCAGAATGGCCCCCAGCTGCAATTCTCCCAGAGTGCCCCGGGTTTTTACATTGCTCAGCACCTTTTTCAGATCCCCCACTCCCACGGCCAGGGTCTGCATCTCTCCCAGGCCCTTGTAGACCTGTTCCAGACGCTGGCTGACGATGGCAAAGGAGTCGTTCAGCTTTTTCTCCAGGGTGGTCTGGAGTTTTTCATCCACGGTGGCGCGGATCTCATCCAGCTGCCGCTGGTTCTGCCGCTGCACCTGATCCAAAGAAAAGCTCAGGGTACGCCGCAGGTTTTCCAGCTTTTGCTCGGTCTGCATTCCCTGCTGTGCCTGCTGCTGCCGCAATACATTCAGCTGCTCCCCCAAAACCTGCCCCTGGGAAGAAAGCAGAGTCTCCATCCTGGCCCCAAGGGCGGCCAGCTCCTCCTTTTCCTTCCGGTTTTCCAGCTGCCGGGCCAGATCACCCAGCTTTTTTTGCTGGAAAACCAGCAAAAAAAGCATCACAAGCACCAGAAATACCAGGACCAAAAGGGCGAACAATTCCATATTTGCTCCTTTCTTCACCAAAAAAGCGCCTTGCCGGCGCTTTTTGGCATTGCTTCCATCAGCCGATCAGATCCAGGATCATGCCGGCGTACATCTTGCAGGCCGAGATCACATCTTTCACATCCACTGTCTCATTATAGGTATGGATGCCTTCGGCATTGGAAGGGCCATATTGGATGGTGGAGATCCCCGCGTCCCGGAAATAACGGGTGTCGCTGCTGGCCCACTGATAAGCGGCGATCAGGTCGATATCCATCAGCTCCTTGGCGCACCGCCGGGCCGAAAGGACGATGGGGTCATGGATAGAGCAATAGTTTCCGGTACGGCCGCCCCGGTACTCTGCTTTGCACCGGTGGGCAAGGCCCAGACGCCCGATGATTTCGGCCACCTTCTGCTGCACCTGCTCACCGTCCACGCCGATGGGCACTCGGCAATCGATATCCACCTGGCAGCTGTCGGCCACCATATTGTACTTGGTGCCGCCCTGGATGACGCCGAAATTCACCGTCACATGATCCATGCAGTTTTCCACCCCGGGCACCTTCTGGATGTCCCGGATGGCCTGTTTGGACACCTCCATCACCTGGGCGATCTCTCCATCGTAGCTGCCATGGATCTCCCGCAGCTCCCGGAGGGCCAGACACAGCTCCATCATGTCCTCCACGGCGCTTTGGCCCACATAAGGAGAAAGACTCCCGTGAGCGCTGCGGCCGGTAAGGGTCAGATGGATGCCCAGGTTGCCCTTCTGCCCCACTTCGATGTTGTCAAAACCGGTGGGCTCGGGCACAATGCCCCAGTCCCCTTTGATGTATCCATGCTCAAAGAGCCACTGGGTGCCATGGTATCCGCCGGTCTCTTCATCGGGCACGATGGTATACAGAATCTCACCGCTCAGCTCGGCGTTGTGCTGAGCCAGCATGGCAATGGCAAAGAGGGAGGAAGCCAGACCGCACTTCATATCGGAAGTCCCTCTTCCCAGAATACGGCCGTCTTTGATCTCCCCGGAATAGGGCGGGAAATCCCACTTTTTTTCGTCCCCGGCGGGCACCACATCGCAGTGGCCGTTGAACACCACCCGCTTGCCCCCTTTTTTGCCAAAGGTGGCCAGAATGTTGGGACAGCCGGGCACCGGGCGGACGATTTCATAAGGGATATGGTATGTATCCAGGAAATCGCAGATAAACTTCGTCACATCCTCCACATCGCCGGGAGGGTTTTCCGAAGGGATGCGGATGATATCCTGACAAAAGCGGATCAGGTCCTCCTGCCGTTCATCGATGATTTTCCAAATTTCATGTCGCTGCATCAAAAGCTCATCCTTTCTGGCGGCCAGAGGGCCGCAACAGTCTGATTATAGCACATCCCGCTCCCTCATAAAAGAGCCCAGGAAAAAAATCAATCCTCCAGGCCGCCGATAAATTCCCTCAAAAGGGAATCGCCGGGCACACTCTCCTGGGAAAGGGAAGGCAGAAACCGTAAAAACCGCCGGAGCTTTCCGGTGAGGCGATGGGAGGGCAGATTGGTTTCTGTGAGCAGACCGGCATAGACCGCTCCCTCATAGGGCACAAAGGAATCCAGCTCATAATCGGCAAAGCGCTTGAAGGGCAGGATGTGGTCTTCCTCCCCGGCCGTCACCGAAGGCAGAAGATCCATGGTCTCCAAAAAGCTGCGGCCCCGGTAGCGGCTGTCCCGCAGCAGGCGGCGCATCAGGCGGATATGGGAGGGGTGAAGACACTCCCCGTTTTCAAAGCGCAGACGGGTACGCACGCTGATATAGATCCGGCTGGAAAAATCCAGGGCCGCTCCGGTGACCAAAGGATTCAGCGCATGGATGCCTTCAAAGATCACAAACTCATCGGGCTGGCGCTGAAACAAAAACCCCGGCTTACGGCTTTGAGTGGGGAAATCATAATAAGGTACATAAATGGGACGGCAGGCGAAAATATCCTCCATCTGTTTGGAAAGCAAAGGGATATCCAGCCGGTGGGGGGATTCAAAATCGATCTCTCCGTTTTTGTCCCGAGGCACATTGGGGTTGATGGCAGGCAGGAAATAGTGATCCATGGAAATGGCCCGGGCGGGAAAGCCCAAAGCATGCAGCTCTTCTGCCAGCCGGTTTGCCGTGGTGGTCTTGCCCGAGCCGGAGGGTCCGCAAAGAAGCACCACAGGCTGTCCTTTGTGTTTTGCCAGCTGCCGGGCCAATTTGCGGGGCTTTTCCCGGCTTTCCTCCTCGCAGAAAGCGATAAACTCCTCCTGGTTTTCTTCCAGCTGGCGGCGCAGCTTTTCCATGGAATAAAAAGTGATATTCATCGGTTTATTTCTCCCATTTGTCGCAAAGTTCCTGGATGCGGTCGGCCAGACGGGCCAGATCCTTGTTGGCTCTTCCCTGGCTTCGTTCCACCAGATCGGTGAGCCGCTGCAAAGCGGCCTTGAGCCGGGCCATGGCCGGGGAGGGCTTCTGCTTGCCCCGGCGCACCGGCACCAGCACCGGCGGATGGAGATGGGCCCAGGCCCCATTCAGAAGGTCGTAGGTGGAGCCGCTGTACGGCGCTTCGGCGGCATAATGCAGCTGGGCACGCAGCCGCTCGGCAAACTGCTCACACACCTGGGCTTCTCCGTGCTGGACAAACACCAGCCGGGGCTTGGGAGAAAAATACTGAAGCCAGCGGATCAAGCCGTCCACATCGGCATGGCCGCTGATGCCCGCCAGGCTTTTGATGTGGGCGTTCACCTGGATGTCCTCCCCGAACAGCCGCACCCGTTTGGCTCCGTCAAACAGCGCCCGGCCCAGGGTGTTTTTGGCCTGATAGCCCACAAACAGAATGGTGTTTTCCCGCCGCCACAGATTGTGTTTCAAATGGTGACGGATGCGTCCCGCTTCACACATCCCGCTGGCCGACAGAATCACCTTACACCGTTCGTCAAAATTGATGGCTTTGGATTCCTCCGCCGTCACCGTGGTAATCAGGCCGGGAAAAGTCAGGGGATTTTCTCCCCGCTGCACCATTTCCATGGCTTCTTCGTCAAAATTGCCCAGCATATTCTCCCGATAGATGTGGGTAGCCTCAATGGCCAGCGGGCTGTCCAGATAGACGGGGAAGTCGTCGTGGCCCCGGATCAACCCATCCCGGCGAATCTTGTGAAGGAAATATAAAAGCTCCTGGGTGCGTCCCACCGCAAAGGAGGGAATGACCACACTGCCGCCTTTGTCAAAAGTCTCCTGGAGCACCTGGGTCAGGGCGGTGATATAATCGGGCTTTTCCCCATGGCTCCGGTCGCCATAGGTGGATTCCATCACCACAAAATCGGCCTGGAGGATGTACTGAGGGTCCTTCAGAATGGGTTTTCCCGTGTTGCCGATGTCTCCGGAAAAGACGATTTTCCG
Source organism: Intestinimonas butyriciproducens (assembly GCF_016901775.1). GTDB lineage: Bacteria > Bacillota > Clostridia > Oscillospirales > Butyricicoccaceae > Pseudobutyricicoccus. The sequence goes on along the minus strand of NZ_JACJKW010000027.1, from coordinate 3,521 downwards.
TTCCTCCCCTTCTTCGGTAAGCCACAGCTCGATGCTGGAAGAACCCAGCAGATGTCCGGCGTCCACAAAGCGCACATCCACTCCTGGGGCTGCGGTAAACCGGCTCTCATAAGGATGGGGGCAGAACAGCTCCAGCACCCCTTGGGCATCCTCCATTTCATACAATGGCACATACTCTTCCCCGCCGGAACGGCGTGCCTTCCGGTTGCGCCATTCCGCTTCGAACATCTGAATATGGGCGCTGTCCCGCAGCATGATGTCACACAGTTGGCAAGTGGCTGTGGTGGCATGGACCTTTCCCCGGAACCCCTGGCGGTACAAAAGGGGCAAAAGCCCGGCGTGGTCGATGTGGGCATGGGTGAGGATCACCATGTCCACCTGGCCGGGAGCAATGGGCAAGCCAATATTCACATAGGTGTCCTGTCCCTGCTCCATGCCATAGTCGATGAGCACATTCTGCCCATTCACCTCCAGCAGACTGCAACTGCCGGTGACTTCATGGGCAGCGCCAATAAAAGTCAATTTCATATCATTTCTCCTTGTCTCTATGAAAAAGAGTGAATCGGTTTGCATTCCTTTCTTTTATTATACAAAATAAGCCAGTTTCCAGCAAGTGCTGCCAGTGGTTGAATCAAAAAAGAATTTGCGGTATAATTTTTGTGTATGTTTCGCTAGCGTATAGGGAGAAAACACATGAACAAACGAAAAAAATCCATTCTTTCCTTCTTTTTGGCTCTGCTTCTGCTGGTTTCCTGGCTGCCTGCTCCCCCGGCCCGGGCTGTGGCCGCCGATCCCACCTTGCGCATCGGCCTGTATTATGGCACAAATGCCCTGCCTGCCGCCAATTTGCAAAATGTGACCGGCTATGGAAGCGGCTACCGTCTGGGGTATTTTTCCGGAGACCAATTCACCTCCCTGCTGGAGACCTCCACAGTGGAGATCACCGTGGTCAAGGACAAGCAGCTTTATATCAATGGAGAAAAGGACTATTATGATGTGGCCCCTGCCTCTTATCATACCGTTATCCGGCCCTATCACCTGCAAACCAGCCGCACCTTCTCTTCGGCATCGGAAGCCCAGAATTTTGCCCAATCCCTCTCCTCTCTGGGCGCCTTTCCGGCCTATGTCAACGGCAGCTATGTGGTGCGCATCGGCCAGTATTCCTCCACTTCCGAGGCCCAGGCGGCCCAAAGTGCCGTTTCGGCCCAGGCCGGGTCGGTGAATGTGTGCGGATACAGCGAAAGCTGCTATACCGTCACCAAAACCGGCACCAACACCATCCTGTTTGAGCTGGACAGCGGCGGAAACTACCTGGGCATTCAGCCCATGGGAGCCTCCAAAACCCAGACCTGGTTCAAGGGCTTCAAATACTACGGCGCTTTTGAATACAAGCGGATGCAGGGCAACGACCTGACGGTCATCAATGTGGTGGGGCTTACCGATTATGTAAAAGGAGTCGTCCCTTATGAAATGAGCGCCTCCTGGCCTGCGGAAGCCCTGAAGGCCCAGGCCCTGTGCGCCAAGTCCTATTCCATGAACAGCCTGGGCAAGCACTCTTCCCAGGGCTTTGACCTGTGCAATTCCACCGACTGCCAGGTCTATCAGGGCACCAACGCCGCCACAGCCGCTTCGGACAGCGCTGTGGACGCCGTCTATGGCCAGTATATCCTTTATGACGGCCAGGTCGCCCAGGCCTATTACCACGCTTCCAGCGGCGGAGCCACCGAGGATGTGGAGAACATCTGGACTTCCTATGTTCCCTATCTCCGGGGCGTGGAGGACACCTATCTCACAAACCCCATCAACTGGAGCGCCACTTTCACCAATGAAACGGTGGCTGCCATTCTGCGCAGCAAGGGGTATTCGGTGGGCAATGTGACCAATGTGTATGTGAGCCACACCACCTCCCATGGCAATGTGGATTCTCTGACGGTAGAACAGGAAAGCGGCGAGGATCTGGTCTTTTCCAAATCCAGTGCCCGCTCCATTCTCAACAGCTCGGCCTATGGCGTCTCCATTCTCAGCCACCGCTACACCATTTCCGGCTCATCGGATCCCGGCTCAGGCAGTGTGGATGGCTTCACCATCAACGGTCAGCCCTTCTCTTCCCTTTCAGGAATGTACGCCATCGGCTCCGGCGGGATCATTGGTTCGGTATCTTCCGGCAGCCTGTCTGCCATCACCGGTTCCGGCACAGTCTCTATTCCTTCCCTTCAAAAAGCCAGGGCCAGCAGCGGCACCTACACCGTCACCGGTACGGGCAACGGCCACCATATCGGCCTGAGCCAGTGGGGAGCCAATGGTATGGCCAACGCGGGATTTTCCTATGAGGATATCATCAAATTTTATTTTACAGGAGTGCAGGTAGGACCTGCTGCATAAGGATTATGAAAAAAAGTGATTTTTATTACGACCTTCCCGAAGAACTGATCGCCCAGACCCCCCTGGAAAAACGGGACACCTCCCGGCTGATGGTGCTGGACAAAAAGACCGGCCAGGTGCAGCACAAGCATTTTTATGACATCATCGACTATCTGCAGGCGGGCGACTGCCTGGTGATCAACGACACCAAGGTCATTCCTGCCCGGCTCTATGGGCAAAAAACCGGCACCGGCGGCGCGGTGGAAGTGCTGCTTCTGAAAGACCTGGGAGAGGGCCGCTGGGAGTGCATCGTCTATCCCGGCCGCCGTCTGAAAGAAGGGGCCAACATCACCTTTGGCGACGGCCGGCTCACTGCCACCATCGACAAAGTGCTGGAAACGGGCAACCGGATCATCTCCTTCCGCTATGAAGGCATCTTCCTGGAGATTCTGGAGGAGCTGGGGGAAATGCCCCTGCCCCACTACATCAAAGAGCACCTTTCCGACCCGGACCGGTACCAGACGGTCTATTGCCGGGAACCTGGTTCCGCTGCCGCCCCCACGGCCGGGCTTCATTTCACTCCGGAGCTGATGGAGCGTATCCGGGAAAAAGGTGTGGTCTTTGCCCCCGTCACCCTCCATGTGGGCCTGGGCACCTTCCGCCCGGTGAAAGAAGAGGAAATCACCGACCATGTGATGCATTCGGAACAGTATTTCATCACCCCCCAGTCGGCGGAAATCATCAACCAGACCCGGCAATCGGGCCACCGGGTCATCGCCGTGGGTACCACCTCCTGCCGCACCCTGGAAACGGTCACCGATGAAAACCATGTGACCCACCCAGGCACAGGCAATACCGATATCTTTATCTATCCCGGCTACACCTTCAAAGGCCTGGATGCTCTCATCACCAATTTCCATCTGCCGGAAAGCACCCTGGTGATGCTGGTCTCTGCTCTGGCCGGACGGGAAAACATTCTCAATGCCTACCGCCAGGCCGTAGAGGAAAAGTACCGGTTCTTCAGCTTTGGCGACGCCATGTTCATCTGCTGAATCATAACCACTAGTAAACTAGTGGTTTGCTCAGACCCCATAGGGGTCAGTACTTGCTGACCCCTATAAGGGGTACTGAGGGTTTGTTATCGCATCACAATTTCAGGC
>NZ_JACJKW010000026.1 GCF_016901775.1 Intestinimonas butyriciproducens | reverse complement strand
TAAAAAGATAGCAGAATACATCCGGCACCAGTTAGAAGAAGACCAGGCGGGCGAACAGCTGACGATGGGAAACTTCTAAACAGCCCGTTTACGGGCGGCAAGTAACAATTCTTCGCGGCTGGCAGACCGTACCAACGCGACGTGACGCGTGCGCTAGTAATCCAGGGTTTCACCCGTCTGTGCAAAACCCCCGGCTTCGCCGGGGGATATTTATTTTTTCCGAAAATTGTCCTTCAGATGCTCATCCCATGATCTTCACGGTCTGGGTCTCTCCCACCCATTCCACTGTACCACCGAAATACTCCACCACAAAGCGGATGGGCAGCATGGTGCGGTCATTGAGCAAGATGGGCTCACTATCCAGCGTAAACCAGACGCCGTCTTTGTCCCAGGCCGATGTGCTGCCGATGCGCAAAAACAGCGTCCGCTCTCCCAGAGAAAGCGAAACGGCCTGCGTCACTCCGTCCCATTCCACAGTGCCGCCCAGACCTTCCATCACTGCCCGTACAGGCAGCAAGGTACGATCCTGGCGCAAAACCGGAACCGTTCCCTGCGCGTCGATCATCTGCTCCACACCATTGATGATCATCAGCGGATTTCCGATCTGCAATGTAATGGCCGTCCGGGCCGTTTTTTCAAAAGCGGCATACAGAACCATATCGCCGCTGAGGGCAATGGTTTCTCCGTTGTGATAGGGACGGCCTTCCTCGTCATACCATCCTGCAAAGACATACCCCTGCATTGCAGGCTCCGGCAAAGCCCACACATCCCCATTCACCGCCTGGCAAATACCAAGGCTGCTTCCATCTTCCCGGTTTCGCAATGTGACGGTATACCGCTCTCCTGCCGATACCGGCTGGTATCGGGGATAGAGCACCACAGAGGAGATTCCCTGAAACACAGTGGCTTCGGTCACCTGTTCTCCGGCATAGGCATCGGTGTACCATCCTGCAAAGGCATACCCTTCCACACTCTCCGGCACAGGCAGAGTACCCACGGCCTCCCCATATTTCACGGTGAGCTCCACCTGACGGCTATAGGCTGGGTCCAGATACACCAGAACCTGGATATTCTGCGCCTCTTCCGGCTGAAGGGGAAGATTGCCGGTGTCCTGATCGTTTTCCATGGGATTGCTGTCCAGGAACCACACAGATGTATTTTCCTTTTGGGCTGAGGCTGCAAAATCCTCATAGGTCACATAACGCAGCCGGATAAAGGGGTCGTTGTCGCTGGAATATTCCGTGAAATAAAACCCTTCTTCATCCCCGGCCAGGAAGGCGACCGAGTGCACCTTGTCCAGGCGCAGATGCTCTCCCATCTGTCCATAACGCAACAGAAAATCCCGAAGGATTTCCCCGGTCAATTCATCGGTATGGGTGATCTCCCGTCCATTTTCATCAGAGATCCAGCGCTTTTCCCCAAAATCTCCATAAATCACATAGGAAGCATATTTGGAATAGGCATAGCACCCGGCTGCCTTCACCTCTGCCTGATAGATGCCGTCGTCCACATAAGTCACATAGCCGCCGCTGTTGGAATAGGGAAATGTGCCGCCCTCCACAGCCGCATAGGCGCTGTCAAACAGCAGATATTCCACACCCTCCATCGCCTTTTCCCTGTCGGCCGCCGTGGAAAATGCCTGATTTTCCATCAACTGATGCAGCGATGCCAGACGGCTGTCTTCCTCACTTTCAATGGTGGACTGGCGCACAGAATAGGCCAGAGCACCGCCGCTTTGCATCAGGATTCCCACTGCAGCCAGCACCGCCGCCAGTTTCCCAAACCGTCCCCGTTTCATGCCAGTCTCCCCTTTTTTATCTGTATTGCAGCAAAATCACCGGTAAAATACGCCGGAATCTGTATTTTCGATTATAGCATACCCTATTGGCAGCCGCAACGGAAGGGCATGGAAAAAGGCTCTGGAAACAGAGCCTTTTCTGTCGCATCCAACTTATCGTTCCTTCAAGCGGTCAAATACACCGGCCCGGGTCAAAGGGCGGCGCAGCAGCTCCACAAGGGCCACCGAGCACACCGAAGCCAGCACGGCATTGAAAAGAGAGACGCTGCATTTACTGATGACCACCGGCCATACCGCCTGCCATACCGCCCCCATAACAAAGCGCTGCATCACCAGGGTTTTGCATCCGTAGAGAACCACATAAGTTCCTGCACCGCATACCGCCGCCAGGATATTTTTTCCTTTTTGCTCTCCGTGGGCCTTGCCGCTGTGGGCGATCATTCCCGCCGTCCAGGCCATGGCAAATTTCATCAGAAAAGTGATCCAGGCCTCCGGCGCATACACCGGATCGGTGAGATCGTAAATGGCCGAACCCAGCCCGGCGGAAAGCCCCCCGGTCACCGGCCCGAAGAGCAGCGCCGACAAAAGGGACATGATGTTGCCAAAATGGATCATCACCTTGTTGCTCATAGGCACAGGCACATCAATGTGGATAAAAGTGCAGGCAAAGACCAATGCACTCATCAGCCCCACCACCGCCATACGGTACACCGTGAAATATTTTTTCTTTTCCATCGCGCTTCCCCTTTCTTTTTTCAAGACGCTTCTCAGTATACGCCTGATTTGACACCTTCAAAATATCCAAAATGAGATTATTTTATGGTATCAGTTTTCCAGAAAGGAGCCAGGTATCTATTGTCTTTCCCATTCGCCGGCCAAAGCCAACAGAATCTCACGGCGATTTTTCTCCGGATCCTCCATCACCTTTTCCAGGAGCCGCCCCAGCACACGCCCCACCTGAGGTCCGGAAAAGCCCATAGCCTTCAGGTCATTCCCATGCACCGCCAGGGCTTTCAGGGTAAAGCAATCCCCTCTTTCCAAAATGTTGTCCATCCGTTGTAAAAGCCGCCCGGCAAACAGTGTATCCGAGCGGGAGGACTTGGCCCGGCTGTCGGCCTGCTGCAAAAGCAGCAGACGCCGCAGCTGCTTTTGCCCCAGCAAATTGAGCCACCGGCGCACCGCTTCATCGGTCTGGGGAATGTCCTCATCGTGCCAGCGCACCAGCTGGCACACTTCTTCCCGCAGCTGGGTGGGAAACCGCATCCTCTTGAGGATCTGCCCGGTGACAGCCCCACCTGCCACAGCATGGCCTTTGAAGTGGCCGATCCCCCGACGGCCCCGGAAAAAGCACTGGGGCTTGGCAATGTCGTGAAAGAGGGCAGCCAGCCGGACTTCTCTTCCCTCCCCTACCCCATCCAGCACCCGAAGGGTGTGCTGCCACACATCGTAGATGTGATAAGGGGTGTGCTGTTCAAATCCTCTCAGGGGCTGCAATTCAGGTACCACCTGTACGGCCACAGGAAAAAACTCCTCCAGCACCCGGGAAGCAGCCGCCCCTTCCACCAGGCGGATAAATTCCCCTGTGATGCGTTCCTGGGCCACCTGCTGGAGCAAATGCCGCTTTTCCACCAAAGCCCGGGCGGTGTCCTGCTCCAGGTCAAAGTCCAGGCGGGAAGCAAAACGCAGCCCCCGCAAAATCCGCAGACCGTCCTCCTGAAACCGGCGGTCCGGCTCTCCTACCGCACGGATCAGCCTGTTTTCCAGGTCGTTCGCCCCGCCAAAGGGGTCGATCAATCCCTGGGATGGAGAAAATGCCATGGCGTTGATGGTGAAATCCCGCCGGGCCAGATCCTCCTGGATATTGTCTGTGGGCACCACCCAATCGGGCCGCCGCCCGTCTTTGTAGCTTCCCTCCCGGCGCAGCCGGGTGATCTCCAGGGGCTGCCCCTCCACCACCGCCGTCACCGTGCCATAGCGCAGGCCGGTGGGGATCACCGGATAAGGAACAAGCAGCTGCTCCATTTCCTCCGGCGGAGCCGTGCTGGCCAGGTCGTAATCCTGAGGAATTTCTCCCCGCAGCAGATCCCGCAGGCATCCCCCCACCAAAAAAGCCTGGAACCCTTTGCCTTCCAGCCGCTCCATCACCAGGCGCACCGGAAGCGGCAGGCTTTTCCACGGGATGGAAACGGTGCTGCTCATCTTTCCTCCTCCAATCCGCTCAGGTCAAAGTCCGGCACATATTCCCCGCTGGCCGATTCCAGATCCTGAAAAAAGCCATGATCAAACCCCTTGCTCAGCAGCCGGCTGCAAGCCCGCTGGTATTCTCCCGGTTTCAGCCTCCGGTTGATCTCCGGAAAATCAGCCGCCCTCCCGGCGGGGAAATACTGGCCCATCAGGCTGATATAAGTCTCTTTGGGGATGTTTTCTTCCATCCAGTCCAGCAGCAGATAGGTCTGGCGCAGATTTCCCGGCAGCACCAGATGGCGGAGGATTACTCCCCGGCGCATCAGGCCCTCTTCATCAAAAACAGCCTGGGGCTTTTTCTCCAGCATGAACAGCAGCGCCTGGGAAGCCATTTCAAAATAATCGGAAACGCCGCTGTATTTTTGGCTGATCTCCGGGCTGACATACTTCACATCAGGCAAATAGATGTCCACATAAGGATCGATGCGCCGAAGGGTCTCCACCCGTTCATAGCCGCTGGTGTTATAAACCACCGGCACATGAGGCCGGTACAGCTCCAGGGCTTCTATGATCTCTTCCACATAAGGGGTCGGGCTGACCAGGTTGATGTTGTGAGCGCCCTGTTCTTCCAGCCGGGCAAACACCCGGGCCAGCTGGGAAGCCGTCAGATCCATCCCCTCTTTTTCGTGGGAGATCTGATAGTTCTGGCAGAACACGCAGCCCAACGGGCAGCCGCTGAAAAAAACAGCACCGCTTCCCCTTTGGCCGCTGATACAGGGCTCTTCCCACTGATGCAGCCCGGCCCGGGCCGCCCGCAGCCCCCTGGCGCCGCACACCCCGGCCTGTCCCTCCTGCCGCCGGGCACCGCACCGGCGGGGGCAAAGTTCGCATCCCATCATGGCCCCTCCTTTGCATAGCATCCATCACCGTTTTGCGGTTATTATAGCAGATTTGCCAGGATGTGAAAAGCACTCTTCTTGCTGCCAAATAGACAAAACAGGACCCTTTTTGCAAAAAAAAGCCCTTTACTCCTTATTTTAGTGATATACTTAAAAATAGAGGAAATATTTCAAGAGGTGTTGCAAAGTGAACAAACTGCTTCGGCACCTGGGCGCTGTGACTGCCGTCTGTGCCCTGCTTTTTTGCGCCCGGCTCCCCGTCCGGGCCTATGCCGATGTGCAGGACGACAGTTGGTATACAGCCTATGTGTCCCAGTGCACCCAAATGGGGCTGATGCAGGGGATGCTGAATGACCGGTTCTATCCGGACAACTCCCTGACGGTGGCCGAGGGCATCGCCGTAGCTGTCCGGTGCTACGAAGCACTTCATCCCCTGCTCCCGGCCCTGGAGGCCCCACCGCCAGAGGGAACCGTCTCTGCTGCAGATGACGCCCTTTCCTTCGAAGGCTCCCTTGCTCCGGAAGAAGCCGATGGTGCTGCCGATGCTCTGCCGGAAGAAGAGGAATCCCAGGGGGAAGAAGATACCCAGGAAACAGAACCGGAAGGAATGGAAGGGGAAGAAAACCAGGGAACCGCCGGCTCCCTGGCCACAGAAGAGCCGTGGTATGTCCAAACACTGGAAAAAGCAGAAATCTACGGTCTGTGGTCTCCGGAGGACTTTGCCGGCGAAATGAACACCGCCATTCACCGGGACGAAATGGCCTATCTTTTCGCCAACGCTCTGGGAGAGGATTTTCCCCAACGGAATCAGGTCACTTCCCTTCCCGATGTGGAGCCGGAAGATGAATACAGTGAGCAGATCCTTGCTCTGTATCAGGCCGGCATCCTCAACGGCACCGACAAATATGGCACATTCCTTCCGGACAGCACAGTGAGCCGGGGCGAAGCCGCCGCTCTTCTGACTCGTATGGCCGAACCGGAAACACGGCTGACCTTTACCCTGGAAGAAAAACCGCAGCTTCTGGAGACCATTGTCTTCGGCCAAAGCGGCGAAGGGCGGGATATGACAGCCTACCGCATCGGCACCGGCGAAAATGTGATGATCCTGAATTTTGCCATCCATGGCTTTGAGGATCATTGGGCCGCCGATGGAGCCGAGCTGGTCTATCTGGGGCAGAAAGTCCGCACCTCCCTGGAAAATCAGGCGGAACGGGTGGACCAGCTGGGCTGGACGGTATATGTCATCCCCTGTACCAATCCCGACGGAGTCGCCGCCGGCTGGACCAACAACGGCCCCGGCCGGTGCACCACCACCATGCTGGACATGGCAGGCAATCTGATCTATGGCATGGGCATCGACTTAAACCGCTGCTTTGAAACCGGTTACCAGCAGCACACATCCAGCCGCAATTACAACGGCACTATGCCCTTACAGGCACTGGAGGCTCTGCGCCTGAAAGAATTTGTCATCCAGCATCAGGGAAGCGAAAAAAATGTACACATCGACACCCATGGTTGGATCCAACAGATTCTCACTTCCAATCCCTCCGGTACTCTGTCTCAAACCTTCTACCGGTATTTTCCCCTCAACTCCCTGAATTACCTGGGCGGAGACGGTTATTTTACCGCCTACACACGCAGTCTGGGATACGACTCCTGCCTGTTTGAATTTCCCCGGGATGTGAATTCCTATCTGGATTTTTACACCAGCGGGTATATCGACAAATACATCGGGGCCATCTGGGATCTGCTGGAACACTATTGAATTTTCAAGGCCGGGCGAATGCCCGGCCTTTTTCAAAAACGATATAGCCCATTGTGCTCTTCCGGCAGAAAATACTGCCTTGGCACATAGATCACATTGCTTTCTTCCCACTCCTGCTGCGCTTCCCTTCTCTGCCGCAGCATATCCCACAGGGTACAGGCCATGCAAAGGATCCCCAAAACCAAACTGAATCCTGTCATCAATCCACTTTGCATCATGTTATGACCTCCTTTGCTTCTATCATATTCCTTTTCCTGTCCCATAAACCGGACAAATGTTCCCTTGGTTTTTATTTGAAAAGAAGCTATAATAAAGCCAATACGGCCCATGCCGTCCGCTCACCCTGATTTCTATGAGGAAAGGAGCTTTTCCATGTCCTATAAATTACTGGCTCTGGATCTGGACAACACCCTGCTCTATAAAGACCTGACCATGGCCGTTGCGGCCCGGGCCGGACTGCGCCGGCTGCTGGATCAAGGGATTCTGGTCACTCTGGCCACCGGCCGCATGTTCCCTTCTGCCGCTTTCTATGCCCGGCAAGTGGGCATCACCTGCCCCCTGGCCACCTACAACGGCGCCCTCATCCGCTCCACCCAGCCAGGGGGCTATGAGCTGCTCCGTCCCCTGTCTCTTCAGACCATGAAGGATATCGCTGCCTTTTGCCGCAAACATGGCTATTATGCGCAGCTTTACAACGAGGACCGGATCCTGGTGGAAAAACGCACCGAGGAAACCGATATCGACCCGGACCTGATCCACAATCCAGTGGTGGAAGTGGGGGATTTTTCTTCCTATCCTCTGTCTCCCTCTCCCAAAATGATTCTGGTGGTATCTCCGGAAGAGAGGGAAATCATCCATCGTCAGCTGCGGGAAGAATTTGGCGACAGCCTGACTCTGGCGGCCTCCAAGGACTACCTGGTGGAGATCATGGCCAAAGATGTTTCCAAGGCCAGCGCTCTGGAGCTGATCTGCCGCCGCTATGGCGTGGCGCCGGATGAAGTGGTGTGCTGCGGCGACAATTCAAACGACGCCGCCATGATTCAGTGGGCCGGCCTGGGCGTGGCTGTAAAAAACGCCTCCCCCGCCGTCAAAGAGATCGCCGACTATGTGGCGACCAAATCCTATGGCGACGGTGTGGCCGAAGTGATCGCCAAGTTCTTCTAATCCTTGAGACGAAAAAGAGAGTGAAAAAGTTTCCCCCTTTTGTTAAAATAAAAAATCCCCGGAAGGGAGCTTTCGCTCCTTACCGGGGATTTTGCTTTTATGTCTTTTTGGCCTTCTGGGCCTTGATGACCTTCAGACGGCTGAATTCCTCCCGTTCCCGCTCTTCCAGCACGCCGGTGATATAGGCGATGGAGGCGGTATACTGGGGAATGATGATATTTTGCAGGGCATTGGCCCGCTTCTGGGCCTTTTTGATGGCGTTGGCCAGGCGGTAAACGCTGGTCTCCACCTCGGCCAGGGTAGCACATAGCTTCTTGACCCGATAAAATTCGTAAAGGGTCTTATCCAGGGAGGAATCGGTGCCGAAAAACCCATAACTCAGCCGGGCTTCAAAATCGGAAGCGGTGACAATGGGGATCTCCACCCCCATCACCGACCGGTATCCCAGCTGCAAACTGTCATCCACCGGGGTGGCCAGGGCGATATCCTGGCAGGCGCCCAGCTTGATATTGGCCTCCTGCAAAGCAGAATAGGCCCGGGTAAAAGTGGTATCGATCTCCGCCTGGATCTGCTTGGCGCTGTCGATGAGCATCATCATTTCCCGGATGAGGATGTTCCGTTTCCGATCCATCAGCTCATAGCCCATTTTCGCCAGGGCCAGGGATCGCTTGATCTTGGACAGATTTCCTTTGGTGGGCGCGATGACCGGCATCAGTCCTCACTCCCTCCTGCCGCCGAGTGGTCTACATAATGCTGATCCAGCAGCTTCTGATCGATGCGGCTCAGCTCCGAACGGGGCAGGTCACACAACAGATCCCAACCCAGTTCCAGGGTCTGGTCCAGGGTGCGGTTTTCCGAAACACCCTGCTGCACAAACTCCTGTTCAAACCGCTGACCAAAGCGCATATACATCTTGTCCACCGGGCTCAGCTCTTCTTCACCGATGACGCTGGCCAGGCTCCGGGCATCCTGCACCTTGGAATAGGCGGCAAACAGCTGGGTGGACACCGACGGATGATCCTCCCGGGTGTATCCTTTGCCGATGCCGTCCTTCATCAGACGGGACAGGGAGGGCAGCACACCGATAGGGGGATACATCCCCTTCTGATCCATATCCCGGTCCAGCACGATCTGGCCTTCGGTGATGTAACCGGTCAGGTCGGGGATGGGGTGAGTGATGTCGTCGTTGGGCATGGTGAGGATGGGCACCTGGGTGACGCTGCCCGGCTGGCCCTCCAGCATACCGGCCCTCTCATAGAGAGAAGCCAGGTCGGAATAGAGGTAGGAAGGATAGCCCTTCCGGCTGGGGATCTCGTTTTTGGAAGAAGAAAATTCCCGCAGCGCTTCGCAATAGGCGGTCATATCGGTCATAATGACCAGGATGTGCATTCCATGGGTAAAGGCCAGGTATTCCGCCGCAGTAAGGGCGCAGCGAGGGGTCAGAATACGCTCGATGATGGGATCGCTGGCCTCGTTGAGGAACATCACCACCCGCTGCAGGGCGCTGGAGTCCTCGAAGTCCTTTTTGAAGAAGTCGGCGGCGTCCTTTTTCAGGCCCATGCCTGCAAAGACGATGCCGAACTTTTCATCCTGGCTGCCCACCTTGGCCTGGCGGACGATCTGGGCGGCCAGCTGATTATGGCTCATACCGGCGCCGGAGAAAATGGGCAGCTTCTGCCCCCGGATCAGTGTGGCCATGCAGTCGATGGCCGAAATGCCGGTGTAGATGCAGTTTCTGGGATACTGACGGGCCACCGGATTCATGGCCAGACCGTTGATATCCCGCTTTTCCTCTGGAAAGATCTCTCCCAGGCCGTCGATGGGGCGGCCTGCGCCGGAAAAGACCCGGCCCAGCATCTCCCGGCTGAGGGAGAGCTCCATGGGCTTGCCTTGGAAGTGAACGCTGTTTTTCTCCAAAGAGATGCCCTTGGTGCCTTCGAACACCTGAAGCACCGCCCGGTCGCCATCGATCATAATGACCCGGCCCGAACGGACCTGGCCGTCTTTGGTGACGATTTCGGCCATTTCATCATAGGCCACGCCCCGGACGCCTTCCACCGTGAGAAGGGGGCCGTTCAGATCGCAGACCCCGGTATATTCGATTCTCATGCCCGCTTCACCTCCCCTTCTGTCTGGCGGGTATTTTTGTTGATGGCCTGCTCCACTGCCTGATCGATCTTCTTTTTGTAGTCGTCAAACAGAGAGAAGTCATCATTGGGGATGTTGTATTTCATACGGGTGACCAGCTCAAAGATCCCCGTGCTCACCAACTGGGAAATGGGGATGTCCTGCTGGGCCACCTTCTTGGCGCTGTCATAGAGATAGAGCACCAGATCCATCATGCGGTACTGCTTTTCAATGGGCACATAGGTGTCGATGGGCTGATAGGCATCCTGCTGCAAAAAGCCCAGACGCACCACCTTGGCACATTCGATCACCAGCTTCTGGTCCTCGGGGAGCACATCGGAGCCGATGAGCTTGACGATCTCCATCAGCTTGTTCTCCTCCAGAAGCAGCCGGGCCATCCGCTCCCGGCACTGGGCAAACTTGGGCCCGAAACGCTCTTCAAACCAGGGGGCCAGATCGGTGAGGTATTCGGAATAGGATGTATTCCAGTTCATGGAGGGGAAATGACGGGCATAGGCCAGCTCCCGGTCCAGGGCCCAGAAACAGCGGATAAACCGCTTGGTGGTCTGGGTCACCGGCTCGGAAAAGTCGCCGCCCTGGGGGGATACGGCGCCGATGGCCGTGACGCTGCCTTCGGTGCCGTTTAAGTTGTCGGTATACCCGGCCCGCTCGTAAAACTCTGCCAGACGGGAGGGCAGATAGGCGGGGAAGCCCTCTTCCGCAGGCATCTCCTCCAGGCGGCCGGAGATCTCACGCAGAGCCTCGGCCCAGCGGGAGGTGGAATCGGCCATCAGAGCCACATGGTAACCCATGTCCCGGTAATATTCCGCCATGGTCATGCCGGTATAAATGGAGGCCTCACGGGCGGCCACCGGCATATTGGAGGTGTTGGCAATGAGCACCGTCCGATTGAGCAAAGGCTTTCCGGTGCGGGGATCCTGCAGCTCGCCGAACTCCTCCAGCACCTGGGTCATTTCGTTGCCCCGTTCGCCGCAGCCCAGATAGATAATAATGTCGGCATCGCACCATTTGGCCAGCTGGTGCTGGATGATGGTCTTGCCTGCACCGAAGGGGCCGGGCACGCAGGCGCAGCCCCCTTTGCCGATGGGGAACATGGTGTCAATGACCCGCTGGCCGGTGACCATCAGCTGATCCACCGGACGGCGCAATTTCACCGGGCGGCTCTGGCGGATGGGCCACTTCTGGGAAAGGGTCAGGCTGTGTTCCTTGCCGTCGGGAGTTTTGAGAAGTGCGATCTGATCCCGCACGGTATAGGCCCCATCGGGGCTGACTTCTGTGATCTCTCCCGAAAGGGTGGGGGGCACCATGATCTTGTGCATGATGCTGCCCTTTTCATCGCACTGGGCGATGATCTGTCCCGGCTGTACCTGTTCCCCTTTTTTCACCAGCACCTGCACATCCCATTTGGTCTTTTCATCCAGACTGGGAATGTCCAGGCCGGCGGGAATAAAGGCGCCGCCCTTTTCCTGGATGGCCTTGAGGGGACGGGCAATGCCGTCAAAAATCCCCCCCAGCAGACCAGGGCCCAGTTCCAGCGTCAGCGGTGCGCCGGTCTGTTCCACCGGTTCTCCGGGAGCCAGGCCCGTGGTGGATTCATAGACCTGCACCGTGGCATGGTCCCGCTCAATGCCCACCACTTCGCCGATGAGGCGGCTTTTGCCCACATAGACCATGTCCTGCATGGCCAGGCCCTTACCTCCTTTGACGGTGACCACCGGACCATTCACCGAATATACATGATAATTTTCCTCGTTCATATATTTCACCTCCCAGGCCTATTCCAGACGCAGGCCCAGATATTCGGCGATATGCTCCCGGGTCTCCTGGGCTGCGCTGTCCAGAGTGCAGTCCACCGCCATGTGGCTTTCCGGGCACTCCAGGCGCAGACCGCCCATACGGATGCTTTCGGACGCCGCCAGCTTCCAAGGACGCTGGCACTTTTCCATGCAGCCTTTCAGATATTCTTCATCCTGGGTGCGGCAAAAAAGATAGATCTTCTCCTGCTGTCCCGGCAGCGCCTTCAGGGCCTTTTCCAGCTGACGGCCCAGCCAGGCCGTATAATCGCCGCTTTCCGTCCAGCTCTTCACTTTTTCTCCCAGGTCATCATAGATCTTCCGGGCCACCTGGGCTCTTTTTTCAAACAGTCTCCGCTTGTCTTCCATCATCTTCTGGGAAACAGCCTGACCGGTTTTGCTCTTTACCTGGGCAATGCCCGCTTCCACCTGCCGCTCCAGGCGGGCTTTCAGCTCTTTTTCTGCCGCATCAAGCCGGGCCTTGCGGGCTTTTTCCACACTCTCCAGGATCTTCTGGCTTCGCGCATCCGCATCCCGCAGAATGGTTTCTGTAAAATGTTCCAGCTTGTTTGTATCGTTTTCCATCCAGTCTCCTCCCTTCAGATCTTCACGCCGATGGCTTGGCGCACATATTGGGTGATGGAGTCGGGGGCCCGATGGGTGCCGTGCCGGTCGGGGATCTCCACCAAAAGAGGTGTGTGCATCCGCAGTTTGATGTCATCCACCCGGCTCTGGCACAAAGGCACCAGCCCTTCGGACAAAAGGATCACGCCGATATCCGGTGTGTTCATGGCGGTGGAAAGAGCTTCTTCCACCTCCTGGGCTTTGTGTACCACCACGCCCTCGATCCCCGCCAGGCGGAAGCCTGTCTGGGTATCCACATTGTCAGCTATGAGAAAATAGCGCATGGTCTCACCCTTTTCTTCACCGGATTACAGGCGCAGCATGATGAGGATGGAAACCAGCATACCGTAGATGGCGATGCCTTCGGCCAGGGCCACGAAGATCAGGGCCTTGCCGAACACCTTGTCATTTTCCGAAATGGCGCCGATGGCTGCGCTGGCGGAAGAGGCCACAGCCACGCCGCCGCCGATGCAGGCCAGACCGGTGGAAAGAGCCATGGCCAGGTAACCCCAGCCGGCGGAAGAGGAAGCAGCCGCAGCGGCCTGCTCGCCAGCAGCCAGCGCATGGCCGCCGATGCCCATGCCGGTGGTCAACAGGCACAGAGCGAATACCGAAACGATGTTAAGAACCATAGCACCCTTGGGGTTTTTCCCTTTCTGGTGACGGCGATAAGCGATGAGCAGCGGGGAAAAGGCCAGCGCGGCCAGAACGGTGACGATCATGATTTCCATAAGTTTCTC
This sequence comes from Intestinimonas butyriciproducens, assembly GCF_016901775.1. Lineage (GTDB taxonomy): Bacteria > Bacillota > Clostridia > Oscillospirales > Butyricicoccaceae > Pseudobutyricicoccus. The sequence goes on along the minus strand of NZ_JACJKW010000026.1, from coordinate 11,500 downwards.
CTTGTCTCCGGCGGTGCGAAATTTTTATGATAAGGGCCTCCCCGCCGCCGGGCGGGGCTGATTGGTTTTTTTGCATCCATGTATTCCAGGGGATCAGCTTTTCTTCTCCCGCCGGAAATGCACTGTAAAGGGCTGGTAAGGCACACCGGTACCCGAATAGAACCGGCCGAAGAGCTCATAGAACTCCAGCCGCAGCACCTGAATGCCCACGATCAGGCCTTCCAGACACATGACGAACACATTGCCGATGACAAACACGATGGGACTGCCGATGGTGCCCACGCTGTCCATCAGGGCGAAGACCACCATCATCATGCCCACATGGTTCAGGGCAAAAGCACCGATACGCACAAAGGACACGGTGTTGGACACAAAGGACAGCAGAATTTCAAACAGTTCGAAGAAATTCTCCACAATAAAGCCGCCCTTTTCCTTGGGCATCCAGTTTTTCCGCCGGGCCACCAGATCTCCCAAAGGCTTTTGGGCAAAGATCAGAAGCAGGGGCAGCAGGATGAGCAAGGCGATATACACCGGGCTGAGCAGTTTGATGTTGGTAAGCAGGGTGCACAGAACCCCCACGATCACCGCCCAGTAAAAGATGAAACCGGCCACGCCGTTCTGGGAAAACAAGGCCTTGCCCAGATCTTTCTGGCGGATGCCGTTATAGATGTTGTAGATCATGGCAATGGAGATGAACAACAGACCCATCGCCACCGAACAGAGCAGAATCTTGTTGGTGTTGTCCACGCTTTCAAAGACCTTGAAACCGGGCAGCAGCTCTTCGTTGCCAAAGACGCTGCCATAGACAAAACCGAATACCACCGAAGAACATCCCACCACGGCGATGATCTTGCCCAAAGAGAGCTTCAAAAACCGCCAGGCCAGAAGTCCGGCCGCAATGAGCACCGCGCCTTGCCCCACATCGCCGAACATCACCCCGAAAAACAGGGTATAGGTCAGAGCCAGAAGGGAGGTGGGGTCGGCTTCGTTGTAAGCCGGCAAGCCGTACATTTCCACAAACTGCTCGAAGAAGCGGATGGGGCCCCGGTTTTTCAGCTTGGTGGGAGGGGCCACCGCCGCTGTGGGCGGCTCTTCCAGCACATACACCGAGTCCTGGAAGGGAGCAAACCGCTTTTCAAAGGCGGGCAGATCCCGCTGTGGGATCCAGCCGCACAGATAAAAGGTGTCGTTGGTGTGTGCGGCATACCGGCGCAGGTCATAGGTGTCCTTGTCGTATTTCAGCATGGAATAATAGGTCAGCAGCCGGTCCTGTTCGCTGTCCCGCAAGGCCTGCATCTGCCGGTCGGCTTCTTCCATCTTCTTTTTGTATTCTTCCATCTCCTCTTCCAGGTTTTCCCTGGCTTCATCCGGGCTGCCGTGGACCCTCTCGGAGATGTGGATGCGTTCAAAATGGAGAGAAGAAAACAGAGCATCGCTCTTTCCCTCCGCTGCGGCGGGGGTAATGTACATTCCATAGACATAATCCCCGCTTTCACCGGTGGTGAAGAAAAAGATATCGGGATTTTCCTCCACATACCGCACATAGTTTACATAAATATCCCGAGGAATCCGTCCCACCCGCAGTTTGGCATAATGGAGATCAAACAGATCGTCCAGATTGGCCTTCACATCCATGATGTGATCCAGCTGGCCCAGGATCTGCTCATCTTCCTCCAACGGCCTGCGGCATCCCTCTTTTTGATCCACAATGGCCTGATAGCGCCGGGTCAGATCGTCGAAATAACCGGTCATTTCCTCTTCCCCGAACCCTTCCTCCGGGAAGGGGCGGTATTCCGGTTCGATGTCCAGCTTGTCCAGAAGGTTTTCGCTCCGGGAAAGAAGGGCCCCGTTGGGATTGCGCAGGGTGAAGGGCAAAAGCCCGCCGCCGCTGCCTACAAAATCCAGCACGCTTTCCGGGGCAAAGCCGCTGTCCACCAGGCTTCCCCGCACCACCTGGTCAAAGAGTCCCAGGGGACCCACAATGTTGACCAGTTTCATTTTTTCAATGGCCATGATCCTCGCCTCCTTTGCTTCAAATGATCTATGGCCGCGCGTTTAATAAATAGGGGTCAGATACGCCGCTCTGCGGTTTTCCGGCACCTGGTAACGGACGCATTCCACCACATTGATGATGTTTTTCAGCTCATGTTCCTTGATATCCAGGTAAATGATGCCGTCAAAAGCCGATGGACGCCCGCGCCGTATCATCTGGCGGCCTTTCTGGAAAAAGGCAAAGGCGTAGTCCTCGATTTGCCGGTGCTCTTCTTCCCGGAACACCGGGCCATAGGGCCCTTCCTTCAGAATGCCCATGGCCTCATCCCAGGAGGGAGCCTTGATCAGCTGTTTCAGATAGCCGTCCTTCAGTTTGAGGGAGAAAGGCAAAAGCCCCCGAAGCACTTCTTCGCTCTCCACTTTGAAGTACCGCTTCATCCGCACAATGCGCACAATGTTCTGAAAATCGCACTGATGCAGGAAATATTCCTCCAGCTCCCGCCGGTCCTCCCCATGAAAGGCCCGCTGGATGCTGGTGAGCACCCCCCGGTAATAGGCGCTTTGCACGGCCGCTTCGGCCATGGTGTAATCAAATCCATTTTCTCCCGGCTGGGTCTTTTTCAGGGAAGAATGGAACACCGTTCCCTCCACAGCCTGCAAAAGGCCCTGGTAGTCGGGCCGGGCGGCCAGCTTGTCAAACCGGATCTGACTGCGGCGCAGAAGCCCCGCCGGGAGACTCACGGCAAAATCCGCCGGGTGCCCTGCGGAAAAATACCGGAGAAAGCGAAGCAGTTCCACCGCTTCGGCTTTGGCGGCCATGGCCCGCAGAAGCTGGCGCATCCCCTTGGAAGCAAAGGTGGCCAGCCGGTCATATTCCCCCGCAAGACCCATGCGCAGCCGTTTTTCCAGCTCTCCCCGGTGCACATGTTCCACATCCATTCCCCGCAGGCAATCCCCCCAGCCAGGGGTATTGAGCAAAAAGGCGGCAGTTTCCGGTACCGTGTGCATCTGCATCAGCTTGTCAAAATCCTCCTGCCGCAGCCGGTTTCCCAGCATGGCATGGACTTTGCCGCCTATGGCTGCATAGTCGAACAGCTCTCTCAGCACCCGCCGTCCCCCCGTTCTGCTTCCTCACCTACAATATGAGAAAACAAGGCGTCTACCCAGGCATCATGTTGGATCTGGCTTTTCTTTTCCAGATCGTCCATGGCCGATTGCAAACGCCCTTCCAGCTCGGCCAGAGACCGCTGCCGCAGGGCTTCCTCCTCCCTTTTGGCCTGTTCGATCCGCAGCTTTGCTTTTTCTTCATATTCTTTTTCCATCTGGCGCACCGCCTGGGCCACTTCCTCGTCCAGGTGACGCCGTTTTTCTTCGGCTTTATCGGTGATCTCCCGGGCGTGATGCTCGGCTTCCACGATGCTGTTGATCATGTCGCTATGGCGCATTTTCCTCTTCCCTCCTCGCTTCCATATTCTCCCCGAAAAACGGTTTTCAGGGGCCTTTTGCTTTCATTATAACACGCTTGGCAAGGGGGACAAGGTCAATTTTTCACATCAATTCAGCATCTTAACCAAAAACTCTTGTGCAGATTTGTAGCATTTTCCCTATTTTTCCGCTTTCTCCCCGGAACACCAATCGGTATGGTATAATAAAATTCAGTCCGGATTTCATTGCTGCACTATTTTTTGATAACCAAAACAGGAGGAATATCCTATGCTTACCTTGATCAAAAATGCCCGCATCCACACCATGGATGACCGGCGCCCTGTGGCCCAGGCCGCCCTCATTGAAGACGACCATTTTGTCTTTGTGGGTTCTCTGGAAGGAGCCCAGGTGGAGCTGTGCCGCCGTGGCCAGCAGGCCCAGGAGGTGGACGCCAAAGACCGGCTGATGCTCCCCGGCTTCAACGATTCCCATATGCATTTCATCCATTTTGCCAAAGGCCTGATGAGCGTCAACCTCACCGGCACCCATTCCATTAAAGAAATTCAGGAGCGGATGGCCGAAGGCGTCCGTGTGCGTCCCGCAGGGCCCGATGCCTTTGTGGAAGGGGAAGGCTGGAACCAGGACTATTTTACCGAAGGCGAGCGCCGCTTCCCTCTGCGGGCCGACCTGGATCAGGTGTCCTCCACCGTGCCCATGATGATCATGCGGGCCTGCTTCCACATCGGCGTGCTCAACTCCGCCGCCCTGAAAGCGCTGAACATCACCCGGGAGACCGCTCCCTCCTATGGCGATCTGGTGGAAGTGGACGAAAACGGCGAGCCCAACGGCATCATCAAAGAAAGCCTGCTGGATGACACCAAGGCCCAGATCTCCAGCCTGAACCTGGAAACCATGAAAAAGATCATCCTCTCCGCCCAGCAGGAAGCCCTGAGCCAGGGCATCACCTCTCTGCAAAGCGACGATGTGGGCTATACCCCCAAGGCCGACTACCATCTGCTCTTCCGCGCCTTTGCCCAGCTGGAGGCCCAGGGCGCGCTTCACATCCGGGTGAGCGAGCAGTGCCTGCTGCAAAAGGAAGAGCTGATCCAGGAATTTTTTGACGCCGGCTATGACGATCAGTGGGGTTCTGCCTGGTTCCGTCCCAGCTGCATCAAGCTGCTGGCCGATGGCAGCCTGGGCGCCCGCACCGCTGCCATGCGCCAGCCCTATGCCGACGATCCCTCCACCAAGGGCCTGGAGATGTTCACCCAGCCTCAGCTTAACGGCCTGGTACTGTGCGCCCACCGTCACAATATGCCGGTAGCCATTCATGCCATCGGAGACCGGGCGGTGGAAATGGCCCTGGACGCCATCGAAAACGCCCAGCTGCTCTGTCCGGAAAACCATCCCCGTCATGGCATCGTCCATTGCCAGATCACCGACCAGGCTTTGCTTCGCCGGTTCCGCACCCTGGATGTGCTGGCCTTTGTTCAGCCTATTTTCATTGATTACGACATGAACATCTGCCAGAGCCGTGTGGGCGAGGCCCTCACTTCCACCTCCTACGCCTGGCGCAATCTGTATGAAAACGGTGTCCATGTGAGTTTCGGCACCGACTGTCCGGTGGAAAAATTTGATACCATGCCCAACCTGTATTCCGCCGTCACCCGGCAGAATGTGTCCGGAGAGGGAAAGCACACCTTCCTGCCCCAGGAGACCATGACCATGGAACAGGCCCTGAAATGCTACACCATCGAAGGGGCCTACGCCTCCGGAGAAGAACATCTGAAAGGCTCCATTACCCCCGGCAAGCTGGCCGACTTCATTTTGCTGGATCAGGATCTCTTCCAAATCGACCCGGAAGAAATTCTCCACACCCATGTGGAAGAAGCCTGGGTTTCCGGCGTCTGCCGTTACAAAAAAGCATAAAACCACCCAAAAATCCCCGGGAGCTTTCCCGGGGATTGAGCGTGTCGAAAAAGTGGCCTCCGGCCACTTTTTCGAGTTTTTCCAAGGGTCTGCGTGCACGCCTTTGGCGCACACTTGTCCCTTGAGAGATGCAAAAAGCCACGCACAGGTCGCGGCTTTTTGCAGATGGATGAAGGGTAAAGCAAGCAGCCTTTTTTCGTTATATAGGTTTCTTGACAGTCTGGATCCCCGGGAGCTTTCCCGGGGATTTTTCTTTTTTCCCCAGAATGCAGCAGCAAAGTATGACCAATTTGTAAAAAGATTTACGATACGATTGACTTGTTTCTCTCTTTGTTCTATACTAGCGGAGCGAAATATTCCATAGGGAGTTGATGCCATGTACCATATTCACAGCGACAAGCGTGTGAACCAATCGGTGGAATCCATCGGGAAGGCACTGCACCATCTGATCGCCACCACCCCTTACCGGCAGATCTCGGTGACCGCACTGGCCAAGCAGGCCGGGGTGAGCAAAGCCACCTTTTACCGCAGCTTTGACACCATCGACGATGTGCTCCGCTATGAAACCGACCGGACCGTAGAGCAAATGATCGCCTATATGATGGATCAGCGGGCGCTGCGGCAAACCACCGGGGAAATGGGATTTTTCCATGCCTTTTTCCTCTTCTGGACAGCCCATGCCCAAGCGGCGGAAGTGCTGATTGAAACCGGCACAGCCGAACTTCTCACCGACGCCTTTGCCTGTGCCCTTCACCGCAACATGGAATTTTTCCGCCGTCACATCCATATCGATGACAAAGCCGCTCCCTATTTTATCGCCACCCGGGCCGCCACGCTGGCGGCGGTACTGGTGTGCTGGCTGAAGGAAAACCCCCGCACCCATCCCGATGAGATGCCCGCCATCATGGCCCAGCTCATCCGTCCCCAGGGACATCCCCTTTGTCCCACTCATCTTTGAACTCTGCCTTCTGGAGGAATACCATGCTCAAACTATTGAAATATTTGAAACGCTATGCCGGCTGGATGCTGCTGGCCTTTGCCCTGCTTTTCGGCCAGGCCATGGCTGAGCTGGCCCTGCCCGATTATATGTCCTCCCTGGTTTCCCAGGGTGTGGCCGTAGGCGATATGGGCTATGTACTGCAAAAGGGCGCCATTATGCTGCTCATCGCCCTGGCCAGCGCCGTATGCGCCATTCTGGTGGGCCTTCTGGCCGCCCGCATCGGTTCGGGAGTGGCCCGGGATCTGCGGGGACAGGTTTTCGACAAGGTCACTTCCTTTTCCAATCCGGAATTTGACCGCTTTTCGGTCTCTTCTCTCATCACCCGTTCCACCAACGACATCACCCAGATCCAGATGTTCTGCACCGTGATGATCCGTCTGGTGTTCTATGCTCCCATCATGGGCGTGGGCGGCATTCTGCGGGCCCAGGCCAAAAGCAGCAATATGCCCGGCATGACGGCCACCATCGCCGTGAGCATTCTGGTGATGCTCCTTTTGATCGGCACCCTGATGGCCATCGTCATCCCCCGGTTCAAAAAAGCCCAGAAACTGCTGGACCGGCTGAATCTGGTATCCCGGGAGCGGCTCAGCGGCCTGCTGGTCATCCGGGCCTTCGGCACCGAGGGCTATGAGGAAGAGCGCTTTGACAACGCCAACCGGGATCTGACAAAAAACCACCTCTTCGTCAACCGCACCATCTCCCTGATGATGCCTGTGATGACCATGGTGATGAACGGCGTCTCCCTGGCCGTGGTGTGGATCGCCTCCCTCACCGCCTTCAACATCGCCGATGTAGGCAACATGATGGCCTTTATGCAGTATGCCATTCAGATCATCATGAGCTTTATGATGATCGCTCTGGTCTTTGTCATTCTGCCCCGGGCCTCGGTGTCAGCCAACCGGATCTGTGAGATCCTGGAGAGCCCGGTAGACATCAAAAACCCGGAGAACCCCCAGATGCTTCCTCTTCACAAACCCTGCCCTGTCACATTTGACCATGTGTCCTTCCGCTATCCCGGCGCACCGGGAGATGTGCTGACCGACATCTCCTTTACCGCAAACCCCGGTGAGACCACCGCCTTTATCGGCAGCACCGGCTCGGGCAAAACCACGCTCATCAGCCTCATTCCCCGGCTGTACGATGTGAGCGAAGGAAAGGTGACCATCGGCGGCACCGATGTGCGGAATCTGAACCTCCACCACCTCCATGAGCTGATCTCCTTCGTTCCCCAGAAGGGAGTGCTTTTCAGCGGCACCATCCAAAGCAATATCCGCTATGGCGCCCCGGATATTTCCCAGGAGCAGGTGGAAAAAGCCGCCGGCATCGCCCAGGCCACTGAATTTATCCAGGAAAAGCCCAAGGGCTACGAAGATCCGGTAGCCCAGGGCGGCTCCAATGTGTCCGGCGGCCAGAAACAGCGGCTGTCCATCGCCCGGGCCCTGGCCAAACAGGCCCCGGTGCTGATTTTCGACGACAGCTTTTCCGCCCTGGACTTCAAAACCGACGCCGCCTTGCGCCGGGCCCTGGCCCAGGAGACAAAGGACCGCACCACTCTGATCGTGGCCCAGCGGGTGAGCACCATTATGAACGCCCACCAGATCATCGTGCTGGAAGACGGGAAGATCGTAGGCAAAGGCACTCACAAAGAGCTGCTCAAAACCTGCAAGGTCTACGAAGAAATCGCCCGTTCCCAGCTTTCCGAGGAGGAGATCGCTCAATGAACCAGAACCAAACATCCCGCCCGCCCATGGGTGGCGGGCCTATGGGCCACGGTCCCCGGGGCATGATGATCCCCGGCGCAAAAGCCCGGGATTTCAAAGGCACTTTGCAAAAAACCATTCGCTTCATGCGCTCCAGTGTGCCGGTGATCCTGCTGGCCTTTGTGCTGGCCATCGGCAGTGTTATCCTCACGCTGAATATTCCTAAAGTACTGGGCAACGCTACCGACGAGATCATGGTGGGACTGATGAAACGCAATGTGTATGACACCATCATGGACACTCAGGAGGCCATGGAGCAGCTGGGGAAAGCCCTTGCAGCCATTCCGCCCCAGCGGATGGCCGCCCTGGCTCAGGACGAAAACGCCACCCTGGGCACTCTGATGGAGCAGGGGCTTCTTCCCGAAGATGCCCTTCAAGGCCTGGACGAAAGTCTGCGCCAGACCCTTTCGGCCCTTCCCCTTTCCCAGATGAGCCAAATGGAAAAGGGCGGGCAGAATACCTCCTTTGCAACCATCGGCGACTATCTTGCTTCTATGGAGGATGGCCAGTCCATCATCGAAAACATCCCGCCTCAATACCAGGATGAACTGCTGACAACCAGCCTCCAGAGCCGTCCCGGCATTGACCAGGAGGCGGTGGGACACATCATCATGGTGCTCATTGTGCTGATTTTGCTGGGAGCCATTCTGGGCTATCTGCAAAACTTCCTGATGAGCGGTGTGGCCCAGAAAGTGTCCTACCAGCTTCGGGATCAGATCAACAAAAAAATGAACCGCCTGCCCTTGTCCTTTTATGACAAGACCACCCACGGCGAAACCCTCAGTCTGATCTCCAACGATGTGGATACCGTCTCCACCACCCTGAACCAAAGCCTGACCCAGATGATCACCGCCATCACCACCCTGCTGGGTGTCCTTGTGATGATGTTCTCCATCAGCGGATGGATGACTCTGACCAGCCTGATCACCCTGCCCCTGTCCTTCCTGATCATCTCTTTGGTGGTTCGCCGCAGCCAGCGGCACTTCCGGGCCCAGCAGGAATACCTGGGCCATGTGAACGGTCACATCGAAGAAATGTACAGCGGCCACAATGTGGTGCGGCTGTTCAATGGAGAAGAGCGCAGCCGTGAAACCTTCCACCAGATGAACAAAAAGCTCTATGCCGCCGGCTGGCGCAGCCAGTTCCTGTCCGGTATGATGCAGCCGGTGCTCAGCTTTGTGAGCAACCTGGGCTATGTGGCGGTGTGCGTGCTGGGCGGCTACCTTACCATCCAGGGCCGCATCACCATCGGCGACATCCAATCCTTTATTCAGTATGTACGCCGGTTCAATCAGCCGGTGATGCAGTCGGCCCAGATCATGAACACCCTCCAGTCCACCGTGGCCGCAGCCGAGCGGGTCTTCACCTTCCTGGAGCAGCCGGAAGAAGCCGATGACGGCAAAGCCAAGCTGCCAGCCGAAGGAGTGCGGGGCGATGTGACCTTTGACCATGTGGATTTCGGCTATACCCCGGAAAAGACCATCATCCACGATTTTTCCACCCATGTAAAAGATGGTCAGCGCATCGCCATCGTCGGCCCCACCGGCGCCGGCAAGACCACCATCGTCAAACTGCTGATGCACTTCTATGAACTGAACTCCGGCCGCATCCTTCTGGACGGGGTGGACATCAAGGATCTGCCCCGAGGCGTTCTGCGCAGTCAGATCGGCATGGTTCTCCAGGACACCTGGCTCTTCAATGGCACCATCCGGGACAACATCCGCTATGGCCGTCTGGATGCCACCGACGAAGAAGTGGAGAAGGCCGCCCGCATGGCCTGTGCCGACCACTTTATCCGCACCCTGCCGGGAGGCTATGACTTTGTGCTCAATGAGGAAGCCAGCAATGTGTCCCACGGTCAGAAACAGCTTTTGACCATTGCCCGGGCCATTCTGGCCGACCCGGCGGTGCTGATTCTGGACGAAGCCACCTCCTCGGTGGATACCCGTACCGAGGTACTCATTCAGCAGGCCATGAACCGGCTGATGCAGGGCCGCACCAGCTTCATCATCGCCCACCGCCTGTCCACCATCCGGGATGCCGACCGCATTCTGGTGCTGCGGGAAGGAGACATTGTGGAGCAGGGCACCCATGAAGAGCTGCTGGAAAAAGGCGGCTTCTATGCAAACCTGTATAACAGCCAGTTTGAACCCACTGAAGAAGCAGTATAACAAAAAAGCAGGAGCCAAAGGCTCCTGCTTTTTATGGCCGCGTGGGGTACCGGGGCTGCATGGCCCGGTATTGCCGCATCTCCACGGCACACTGATCCATATAATGATCCAGATATCGTTTCTTGATCTGACGCCTTTCCTTCTGTTCCTGCTGGAATCGTTTCCAATAAGGACAACTTTTATGGCAACCGCTGTAATAGGCTGCGCAGATGATCTGACAAGGAAGCATCGTTATCACTCCATTTCGCTCGCTTGCAGGATGACTGTATTGTACTCCCCTTTCTGTCACCACCTCATTTGCTTTGGGTAAAAAGCATATAAAACCTTCTCCCAAGGAACATTGACTTTGTACATTATTGTGTTATTATAAATATAATCAATCTTTCAGAAAGGAACCGATCTCAATGAAACAGCTTTCACGCCTTGCTGCTCTGGCTCTGTCCCTTGTGCTTCTGGCCTCCTGCGCAGCCGCTCCCGAGGAGCAGAAAACAAACAAAAAAGAAGAAGATGTGACGGTATACGCCTACCCCGATGTGTCCCTTTCTTCTTCCCTGCGTACCATGACGGAAAAAGCGGACGCTGTTTTATTGGGTACTTACAAAAAGGCGCTGGACGCCGAAAAGGAGGATTCTCCCAATCTGGATTCCCAAAGCCGTGATTACTCCTTCCAGGTAAAACAAGTGCTGAAAGGAGAAGATGTACCCAAGACCATCACGGTGAGCAAGGGATATTCCATCCGGATGACCCACCAGGCCGAAGGGCAGGAGATCCCCTACCAGATGCCGGTCTATACCTTCACTGAGCCGCAAATGGGAGAAACCTATCTGCTTTTCCTGAAAGAAGGCCCGAACACCTACTCCCTCAGCAGCGAACCGGGCGAAGTGCGGAAGGACGGAAAAGAAGCCTGTCTTTCCTCCCATTTCTTCAGTGAGGACCCGGGAACCCTCCCCACCCTCACCGCCCAGGCCGAAACCGATAGCACAGTTTATCATATCGCCGTCCAATCCGGTGACCAGCAAAAAAAGGACTTTCTCTCCGGTATGGACTGGGAGGAAGTGGTGGAGGAAGTCCAGTCTCTGGCCTGATGCATCCTTAACATCGTAAAATACCTTGTAAATAAATATCCCCCGGCGAAGCCGGGGGTTTTGCACAGACGGGTGAAACCCTGGATTACTAGCGCACGCGTCACGTCGCGTTGGTACGGTCTGCCAGCCGCGAAGGAT
>NZ_JACJKW010000025.1 GCF_016901775.1 Intestinimonas butyriciproducens | reverse complement strand
CAGCTAAAAACGGGAGAGGCGCCGCTGGCGCGACGCCTCTCCGCCTAAAAACTTAATATTTCCTGCCAGGGGGCTTTTTTGTACTGTCCGCACAAGATGGGGCAGTTCAGTCCTTGGCGGGAGAGGGCTTCTTTTGGTTTTAATGTAAACCTGAATAAAAAATATAGTTGACAATATGCCAAGGGCTGGTATACTGGAAAGAGAACGGAGGGAATGGGATGGAAAGCACAAAGGAAAAACTGCTGGCTTTGCTGGAAGAAAACCGGGGCGAGAGTTTGTCAGGGCAGGAGCTGGCCAGGCGGCTGGGGATCTCCCGGGCAGCGGTGTGGAAGGCCATGGAAGGGCTGAAAAAAGAAGGACATCAGATTCAGGGGGTCAACAACAAGGGCTATCAGCTGCTGGAGGGGAGCGATGTGCTCACGCTGGCCTCCATGGAGCCCTGGCTTCCCCAAGGGTGTGACCGGAGTCTGATCCATGTGTATGATACGGTGGAATCCACCAACATCACAGCCCGGGAACTGGCGGCCAAAGGAGCGCCGGAAGGCACAGCGGTGGTAGCTGCCCGGCAGGAAGGGGGCAAAGGCCGTCGGGGCCGTTCCTTCTTTTCTCCCAAGGGCGGTGTTTATGTGAGCATGGTGCTGCGGCCCCAGCTTCCCGCGGAGGAAAGCGCCCGGGTGACCACCACGGCGGCGGTGCAGATCTGCCGGGTGCTGGAGGAAGTATGCGGCTTTCAGGCCCAGATCAAATGGGTCAACGATGTGATGCTCCGGGGAAAGAAGATCTGTGGTATTCTGACCGAAGGAGCCATTGATCTGGAAAGCGGAATGCCGGAATATATTATCGTTGGCATCGGGGTCAATCTGCTGGAAGGGGCCGAAGGCTTTCCGCCGGAGCTGCGGCAGATCGCCGGTGCGCTCTATCGGGAAAATCTGCCCCAAGGGCTGACCCGGGGCCGTTTTGCTGCGGCTATGGTGGAAAAAATGGGGGCCATTTCGGCTCTGTGTACCGCCAGAGAGACCTTGGAGGAATATCGCCGCCGCTGTCCCTTGGTGGGGCATCGGGTGATGGTGATGGAAAATGAACCCTGGGAGGGAAAGGTGATCGCCATTTCCGACAGCTGCGGCCTGGTAGTGGAAAAGGAGGACAGAACCCAGCGGCATCTCCAGTCCGGAGAAGTGAGTATCCGTCCTGGTCAAGAAGTTTGGAGGAAAGAATCGTGAGCGAAAAAACAAAGAAACTGACAACCTGTGCCTTGATGGCTGCTTTGATGGCGGTCTGTTCCCAGATCGCCATTCCTTTGCCGGGAGGGGTGCCGTTGACTCTGTCCCTGGTAGGGGTCTATCTCACCGGCATTTTTTTGGAGCCGGGGTGGGCCCTGGCCAGCCAGTGTGTCTATCTGGCTCTGGGACTTTGCGGCCTGCCGGTCTATGCCGGGTTTGCCAGCGGCGCCGGGGTGCTTTTCGGACTTACCGGTGGGTTCTTGTTTATTTTCCCGGTGATGGCTTGGGTGACTTCGTTGTCCTGCCGCCGGTTTCGGGGGATCATTCCTCTGGCCCTGGGGCTTCTGCTGTCCCTGCTTTTGTGCTATGGAGCTGGCTCGGTGTGGTATATGGCATTGGGAAAGGTGGGGCTGAGGGAAACCCTGGTTTCCTGCGTACTTCCTTTTGTGCCCCTGGATGCCTGCAAGGCTGTCTTTGCTCTGGCATTGGCCCAACGCATGAAAAAGCCGTTGGCTTTGGGAAAATTTTAAAAGTGTCAAAAACTATTGACATTTTTCCGGAGATTCCTTATACTCAAAGTGTAAAAAGAATTTGACATTTTCAGAGCGAAAGGGGAATCTTTATGGAGCAGGCCATGCTGGTTGTGTTTCTTGCGTTTTTGCTGGTACTGATTTTTTTGGATCTGGCCATGGTGGTTTCCATGCTCAGGCCGGGCGATGAGCGCAAGCAAATGATCGTGTGGAAAACCAGTGCCTTCACTTTGCTGGTCGCTGTATTGATGTTGGTTTTCGATATCGTGGAAGCATTGATCAAGGGTGAAGCCGTCCTTGTCAACCCCTTTATCCATCTCAGCGTGGTGGCGATGGTGTATTTTGTCACACTGATGGTTGAGAAGAAAAGGTATGGCGGTTGATATGGAGAATGTGATTCGGAACAAACGAAAAGAAAAAGGCATTTCTCAGGAAGAATTGTCCAAACGGTGCGGGGTTTCCCGCCAGACCATCAATGCCATTGAAAATGATAAATATGATCCCACTTTGTCATTGGCGTTCCGTCTGGCCCGGGAGCTGGGGCTGACGGTGGATGAATTGTTTATACCCAAGGAATCCTAAACGGTTTCTATACAAAAATGGCGTGACAAAAGTCACGCCATTTTTGTATGTATCCGGTTATTGCTGCCCGGTATTTTCAGTAGAAAGGGTGGGATCAGAAGGGGCAGGGGTAACGCTTTCCAGCACCTGAAGGGTGGGGGGAACATTGTGCTGCTTATAGGTGCTCCAGATCACCGAAAAGCCGCCGGCGGCCATGAAGAGATAGCCGTAGGCCATGTCGGCTATAACCGCCCGGCGGAATGCATCGTATTCCATAAAGGTGGGGATGGACTGATAGGCTTGGAAAAAGGTAACGGAAAAATCGGTGCGGAAGATGTCGTAGATCTCCCAGGCGATGGCCACCTGCTCACCCACATAGAGCATAGCCGCCGAAAGCACGGTGCAGAAAAGGATGCCCGGCAGGTTCAGTTTGCCGCCAAAGAGGGAAAACCCTTTGAAGGTGCAGACGATCATGATAAGGCCCACGATGGCGGCGATATATCCCAGGCGGTAGACCAGCACCCAGGCGGCCACGCCCAGAAGGGAGCCCAGAATGGCCCCCACAGCGCCCGAGAGGAAATTGCCCCGGCGCTTTTTCATTTCACCTGCTTTTTGGGCGATTTGCTGGGTGGCAATTTCCCGACAGTTCTGGCACAGAAGGAGGGGATTGCTGTTTGCAAGACAGGAGGAAACCCCCTCCGGACTGCCGCATTTCTGGCAGCAATTCACAAGATTGGCGCTTTGCAGGCTCATGCACAGAGCGTCGATAAATTCCTCCATCTGCTGGATATAGGTTTTCACCTGAGGGGCAAAGCGGCATTGGAAGGAAGCTTTTACCTGGTAGCCATCCGTCGAGAAATCGGTGAGATATTTATAATCAGGCTGCAAATTACCCAGGATGGCGGACAGAGCCGGAGAGGGCCGTCCGTCGGGCTGCCCTACCGACAGCATAATGGTGTGGGTGGGGCGGCCGGAAGGATTCTGGACAATGGTGAAATAGTAGCCCTGCCAGCTTCCATAAAGCAGGTTGGCGTTAGCGTCCCAGGTAAAATTGTGCTTTTGGGAAAAATGTTCCAGAGATTTGGGCAGTTTCATGGGGATACCTCCCTATTTCCGGTATGATTCATTCTGCCCTTTTACCTTCTGCCAATAAGCCTGGGTCTGCTGCTCCATTTTGTTGGGGCCAGGGGTGTAGTAATGGGCGTTTTTCAGCAGGTCGGGGAGATATTGCTGAGGTACATAGTGGTTGGGATAATCATGGGGAAAGCGATAGCCTGTGCCGTGCCCCAGTTTCTGTGCACCCTGATAATGGGCATCCCGCAGGTGCTCCGGCGGGTCATAGGCATTTTTATCAGCGTCGCTCCAGGCGGCAGCAATGCCCGAAGAGACCGAGTTGGATTTGGGAGCGGTGGCAATGACCAAAGCGGCCTGGGCCAGGGGCAATTTGGCTTCCGGAAGCCCCAGCTGCAAAGCCGAATCCACACAGGCTTTGACGATCACCGCCGCCTGGGGATAAGCAAGTCCCACATCCTCGCTGGCGCAGGCCAGAAGCCGGCGGGCTGCTGAGGGGATATCCCCTGCCAGAAGCAGCCGGGAAAGATAGTAAAGGGCGGCATCGGGATCGCTGCCCCGCAGAGATTTGTGGAAAGCGGAAAGGATGTCGTAATGGCTGTCTCCATCTCTGTCATATTTGACCGCAGAGGCCTGGGTCACCTGACGGGCATCTTCCAGACTGACAAACAGGCTTTCGCTTTCTTCGTCCTCCTGGGCGGCGGAAAACAACAGCTCCACCGCGTTGATGGATTTGCGCACATCCCCGCCGCAGGCCCGGGCGATGTGGCCGATCACCCCTTCTTCCAGGGAGATCTTGATGTGGCTTTCCCGGGCGCACAGGGAGAAGGCCCGGCGCACCGCCTGCTCCACATCCTCTGCCGTCACCGGCTGGAACTCAAAGACGGTGCTCCGGCTCAGAATGGCGTTGTATACATAAAAATAGGGATTTTCTGTGGTGGAGGCAATGAGAGTAATCTTCCCGTTTTCCATAAATTCCAACAGGGATTGCTGCTGTTTTTTGTTGAAATACTGGATCTCGTCCAGATAGAGCAGCACCCCCTGGGGCGCCAGAAAGGTGTCCAGCTCATCCACAATGGCTTTGATATCGCTGAGGGAAGCGGTGGTGGCATTGAGCCGGTAGAGCTTCCGGTTGGTCTGGCGGGCGATGATGCCGGCCAGAGTGGTTTTTCCCACGCCGGAGGGGCCGTAGAAGATCATATTGGGAATGTGCCCATTTTCAATGAGGCGGCGAAGAATGCCGTCGGGACCGATCAGATGGCGCTGGCCCACCACATCGTCCAGGGATTGGGGGCGCAGACGGTCTGCCAGAGGTTTGTCCATGTTTCACCTGTGCCGCCGCGCAGCGGCCGAAGGGGAAAAGCCCGGCGGCGCGATGATTTGCCGGATGCTTCACAATAGAAAAATTATATCTTGTTTTCCCATATCGCGCAATGGAGGAGGAGAAAACAAAGACAGGAATCGGCAAAATAGTCTTTTCTTGTTCACATTTATCTGATATGATGGTAAAAGATTTCATTGACGGCCCAGATAAAGCCGCCTGTTTCCCCGGAATGGGGATGGTGAGGAGTGACCCATATTATGAAAAAAATGCTGCTGCTGTACAATCCCAAAGCGGGACGGGCCCATATTGCCCGGAACCTGGATATGATCATCCAGCGATTTTCCCGTGGTGGGTATGAGGTGATCGTCTATCCCACCCAGGAAGGTCTGGGCGCTCGGGAGATCCTCCGGGGCCGGGGGGTGGAGGGCATCGATCTGGTGGTCTGCTGCGGTGGGGACGGTACTCTTCATCATACCACCAATGGCCTTCTGGCCTGGGACAACCCGCCGGAGCTGGGGTATCTGCCGGTGGGCAGCACCAACGATTATGCCAATTCCCTGGGCCTTCCCAAAACCCTGGAAGGGGGACTGGACACCATCCTGGAGGGGGAGACCAAGGTGCTGGATGTGGGAAATTTTGGAGGCGAGTATTTCAACTATGTAGCGGCCTTCGGCGCTTTTGCCGCCGTGTCCTACAGCACGCCTCAGAGCACCAAAAACTCCATGGGCCATCTGGCCTATATCATGGAAGGGCTGAAAAATCTTCCCATTGGCCAGACCTACCCGGCCCGGGTGGAGGTCAACGGGAAAGTGCTGGAAGAGGACTATATCTTCGGCACTGTGTGCAACACCAATTATATCGGCGGATTTTCCATGGCAGGCAAGGTGGACACCATGCTGGACGACGGCCAGTTTGAGGTGCTGCTCATCAAGGCGCCCCAGTCGGTGTTGGAGCTGAACGCCTTGGCAGGCAAGCTGCTGGCCCGGGATTTTGACAACGAGTTTATGACGATGACACAGGCCAGCCAGGTTCGTTTCACCTTCCCGAAAAAGACCGCCTGGACTCTGGATGGGGAGTTTGGCGGAGATGTCACCCAGGTGGAGATCGCCGTGCGTCCCCAGGCTTTGCGAATGCGGGTATAATGGACAAATAAAAAAGCCGCCGGATCGTTCTGGCGGCTTTTTTGCTGGGCGGGGATCAGGCCATGGCGTGAGGGCCGTAGACCACGCCGTCGATGATGGTATGGGTGCAGTGGGTAAAGTTGCAGAAGGGATGGCCGTCAAAGATGGCGATGTCGGCATCCTTGCCCACTTCCAGAGACCCGATCCGGTCTTCCATTCCCAGAAGCTGGGCCGGGAGGATGGTGACGCTGCGGAAGGCATCGGCTTCCGGCAGACCGGCGGCCATACACTGGCCGATATGCACCGGCAGATATTTGGTCAGAACGCCGTTGTCGGCGGTCATGCACACCTTGACGCCGGCCCGGGCCAGTTTGCCGGGGGTAGTCAGGCTCCGGTTCCACACCTCTTCTTTGTAAGGGCCGGTCATCATGGGACCGATGGTGCAGAACACATCCTCTTCCTTCAGAAGTTCAGGGATCAGGCATCCTTCGGTTACATGCTCCAGAGCGTAGTCCAGATGGAATTCCTTGGCGATGCGGATGGCGGTGGCGATGTCATCCACCCGATGGCAGTGAATGCGGCATTTCATTTTTCCTTCCACCACCGGCACCAGGGGCTCCAGCCGGAAATCAGGACGGGGCATCTTGGCGGGATCGCCATGGGCCGCGGCCTTGGCCCGAGCGTATTCCTGTGCGTGAAACAGGGTCTCCCGCAAAAGGGCGGCGCTGCCCATGCGGGTCTTGGGCATTTTGTCCTTTTGTCCAAAGACCCGGCGGGGATTTTCCCCCAGAGCGAACTTCATCACCTCGTGGCCGGGAATCTGAAGCTGTTCCACCACTTGTCCTTCCCGGGTTTTGAACACAAAACCGGTGCCGCCGATGAGATTGGCCGAGCCGGGCAGGGTGCAGCAGGTGGTGAAGCCTGCCTGCCGGGTGGCGGCCACGCCCATATTCCGGGCATTGAAGGAATCCATCACCCGCACCTGGGGCGTGATGGGGGAAGAGGTTTCGTTGAAATCCCCGGTGCTGCCGGAAGAAGAGGGTTCGTTGCCGGTGCCGATGTGGGTATGGGCATCGATCAGGCCGGGGGTGACCCAGCAGCCCTGGGCATCGATGACCTGGGCCGATTCGGGCACCGGGATATTTTCTCCGATCTGGATGATTTTTCCCTCGTCAATGAGAATGACCCCGTTTTCCAGGATGCCCTGGGTGATGGTGACCAGTTTGCCGCCGGTGATAGCCAGCATGATGCATTTCCCCTTTCTTTGTTGCCGCTTTTTTAAAAGGACGGTAAAATCTTATATTCATAGTAGTCTTTTCCCTCTTTTTCGTCAAGAGCGCCATTGCGCCGGAGAAAGAGGCATGGTATCATCAGGGCAAAGGGGGCGTGAAGATGAAAATCGCCATTTTCGGCCATAGCGGCAGCGGAAAATCCACTTTGGGCGCTTTTTTGGGGGAGCTGTATGGTGCGCCGGTGCTCCATTTGGATGTGATCGCTTTTGAAGAGGGATGGAAGCGGAGAGAGATGGCAGAGAGCCGGGCTCTGGCCCAGCAGTTCATGGAGCAGGACAGCTGGATCATCGAAGGGAACTATCGGGGGATGGCCTGGGAAACAAGGGTGGAGGAAGCCGATCAGTTGATTTATATGAATTTTCCTCGCCTCACTTGCCTGAAAAGGGCCTGGAAGCGGTATCGCACTTACCGGGGCCGCACCCGGGAAAGCATCGCCCCTGGCTGCCCGGAAAAGCTGGATGGGGAGTTTGTTTTCTGGATTTTGTGGCAGGGACGCACACCCCGCCGTCTGGCCCGATTCCGGAAAACGGTGAAGCAATACCAGGATAAAACCGTTGTGCTGAAAAACCAGCGTCAGCTGGATGCCTTTATGGAACAGGCGAAGAAAGAAAGGATGCAGCAGGAACGGATGTGAAAGTGGCCGCATATTTTATAACAAGCGATAAAAAAGGGCGCCTTCTCTGTGGAAGGCGCCCTGATGTTTTTAGTTTTTCTGGTTATCCGGGGAGAGAGGCATTTCCCAGGCGGTGTGATCGGTGTGAAGCAGATGGTGGGCTTTTTCCGAAAGGGGACGGATCAGAAAATCCTTATACAGCCGCTGCACCGAAGGATTTTCATGGGAAAAGCGCAGATCGGCAATGGCGTCCAGACCGTAAAGCTTTTCTCCCCGGCTTTCCGCCAGCTCCTGGCCGTCGTGGATGGGTTGTCCGCCGCCGCCGGCGCAGCCGCCGGGACAGGCCATCACTTCCACAAAGTCATACTGCACTTCGCCCCGGCGCAAAGCCTGGATCAGCCGCCGGGCGTTGCCCAGGCCGCTGACTACGGCCACCCGAATGGGGGTGTCGGCAATGTGGAAGGTGGCTTCCTTCCAGCCGTCCATACCCCGCACATCCTGGAAGGCATCGGGGGAAGGGTTCTTGCCGGTGACCAGGTAATAGGCCGAACGGAGGGCCGCTTCCATGACGCCGCCGGTGGCGCCGAAAATGATCCCTGCGCCGGAAGCTACGCCCAAGGGCTCGTCGAACTCTTCTTCTTTCAGCTCGGCGGGGAGGATGTGTTCGGAGCGGATCATCCGGCTCAGCTCTCTGGTGGTCAGCACCGCATCCACATCCGGTCCGGCTCCGGCGCTGTCCATGGTGGGAAGGGCAGCTTCCTGCTTTTTGGCCAGGCAGGGCATGATGGACACCGAATAGATCTTTTTGGGGTCAACTCCCAGAAGCTGGGCATAATAGCTCTTGGCCACCGCGCCGAACATCTGCTGGGGGGATTTGGCGGTGGACAGCTGGGAGACCATATCGGGATACTGGGATTTGAGGAACCGCACCCAGCCGGGGCAGCAGGAAGTGAACATAGGGGCTTTGAAGGCGCCAGGATTTTTCAGCCGCTGGAGGAATTCGCTGCCCTCTTCCATAATGGTGAGATCGGCGGCAAAATTGGTATCGAAGATGTAGTCGAAGCCGATGCGCCGCAAAGCGGCCACCATGCGTTTTACCGTGGCCTGTTCCGCAGACAGGTCCATAAACTCGCCCCAGGCAGTGCGCACCGCAGGGGCCACCTGCACCACAGTGATCTTCTCCGGGTCGGCCAGAGCCTCAAAGACCTGGCGGGTATCATCCCGCTCCCGCAGAGCGCCCACCGGGCAATGGGTGATGCACTGGCCGCACAGGGAGCAGTCGGCCTGAGCGATCTTCCGGTTGAGGGATACATCCACCGTGGTACGGGAACCGGTGGCGGCCACATCCCAGATGTTCAGAGTCTGCACTTTGTCGCAGATCTGGATGCAGCGCATGCATTTGATGCACTTGGCAGCGTCACGGAACAGGGGGAAGGAACGATCCCACCGGGTTTCAGGCACCTTTTTTTCAAAGGGCAGGTCCAGAATGTTCAGATCATTTGCGATGGTCTGCAAAGAGCAGTTGCCGCTGCGCACACAGGTGGCGCAATGGCAGTCGTGCTGGGACAGAAGCAGCTCCACATTGATCCGCCGGGTCTCCCGCACTTTGGGGCTGGAGGTGAGCACTTCCATCCCCTCTTCCACCACATTGTTGCAGGCAGGCATCAGCCGGTCCATGCCGCAAAGCTCCACCACGCACACCCGGCAGGCGCCGATCTCGTTGACGCCCCGGAGATAGCACAGGCTGGGGATGTGGATGCCCGCAGAGCGGGCTGCGTCCAGAATGGTGGTGCCTTCGGGCACTGTCACCGGAATATGGTCGATGGTGAGATTTACCATTGTTTGATTCTCCCTCCTTTGAATACGCCGTAGCCAAAGTGGTCGCACCGCAGGCAGCGATGGGATTCCTGCATGGCTTCCTCTTCGGTCATGCCGCATTCCAAAAGCTTAAAGTCCTTCTGCCGTTCCTGGGCCACCCGTTCGGTGAGATTGACTCTGCCGGTGGCAGGCCGGTCGGAGAGCCGGGGAGCGGGGATCTCCACATCACAGGTGATGACATGATGGAAACCCAGGTATTCGTCGATGTTGGCAGCGGCCACCTTGCCGGCGGCAATGGCGCGGATGACGGTAGCCGGGCCGGTGACACAGTCGCCGCCGGCGAAAATGCCGTTGAAATTCTCGATGTCGCTGGAGCTGAGAGCTTCGATGACGCCCCGTTTGATGGGCACGCCGTACTCTTCGAAAGGCTGGGTTTCAATGCCCTGGCCGATGGCCACCACCACGATGTCGCAGGGGATGCGCACTTCGGGAGCATCGGCTTTTCGGGGCCGGGGCCGGCCGGAGGAATCCATAGGACCGACGATCTGGGGCTGGGCCCACAGAGCGGTGACATTGTCCTCTTCGTCGGCTTCGATGCGAACCGGAGCCATCAGGGTAGCCAGCTCGCAGCCTTCGGCGATGGCTCCTTCGGCCTCTTCCGGCAGAGCGGTCATATCGGCCTGGCGGCGGCGATAGACGCAGGTGACGCTTTCCGCCCCCAGACGCTTGGCCGAGCGAGTGCAGTCCATGGCCACATTGCCGCCGCCGATGACCACCACTTTTTTGCCGGCAAAATCGGGACGCAGGTCGTCGCCGATGTTCCGCAGCATTTCCACAGCGCTCATCACGCCCCGTTTGTCCTCGCCTTCGATGCCCATCTTTTTGTCGGTCTGGGCGCCGATGGCGATGTACATGGCATCATAATTTTCCCGCAGATCCTTCAGGGGAAGTTCAGTGCCCACTTCGGTATGTACCACTTCCACACCGGTGGACAGGATGTGCTGAATGTCTTCCTCCAGCCGTTCGGCAGGGAGACGGTAGCTGGGGATGCCATAGGCCAGCATACCGCCCAAGCGCTTGCGCTTTTCAAACACCGTCACCTTATGCCCCATGAGGGAGAGGAAATAGGCAGCGCTCAGTCCGCCGGGGCCGCCGCCTACCACGGCCACCTTTTTGCCGGTGCTGGGAGCGCAGGGGGGAGCGGGGACTTCGCCGCAGTGATCCACCGCGTAGCGCTTGAGGGCCCGGATGTTGATGCTGTCGTCGATCATATTCCGGCGGCAGCGGGCTTCGCAGGGGTGTTCGCACACCAGGGCACAGGCCACCGGGAAAGGATTGTCCTTGCGGATCAGGCGCACCGCGTCGCCATAGCGTTTTTCGCCCACAAGGGCCACATAGCCGGGAATGTCCACGCCGGCGGGGCACAGAGCCACGCAGGGAACCGGCTGGTTCAGCTGCAAAAGGCAGCGGCGGTTGACGATGTGCTCCACATAGTCATCCCGGAAGCCGATGACGCCCCGCAGCACCATGTCGGCCGCTTCAAAGCCGATGGCGCAGTCGGCCGAATTTTTGATGGCTCGGGCGGTGCGCTCAATCAGGTCGATGGTTTCCAGGGTGGCTTTGCCATCCAGAACATCTTCCAGCAGCTGGCCAAGAGCCCCCAGGCCCACACGGCAGGGTACGCATTTGCCGCATGTCTGGGCATGGCACATTTTCAGAAAGGATGCGGAAAGGTCCACCGGACACAGCCCCGGAGGGCTGGCGATGATACGCCGCTCCACATCACGGTAAAGCCCCTCTACCACCTGCTGGGCGGCGTTGGGGGTGTTGATATTTAATCTGCTCACAATGTTTCCTCCTTTGCGGCCTGAGCCGCTTTCCTGTGATGCGTCTATAAGTATTATAACAATAATTCTTTCAAAGGGAAAGCATTGATTGCTTTTTCACAATATCACGGAAAGATATTGACATATGTTTAAAACAGGAGTAGGATATATCTGACATAAGTCAGAAAAAAGGAGGGAGCGGGGATGCCGAGGCCGCAAAAGTGCCGCCGGGTATGCGCCATGCCTCAGCGCTGCCGGTTTGCACCGGAGGAGGGCGGGGGAGAGGTACTGCGGATGACGGTGGATGAATTTGAAGCCATTCGTCTGATGGATCACATGGGCTACACCCAGGAGCAGTGCGCCCAGCAGATGGGCATTTCCCGGCCCACCGTCACCGGTATTTATGAAAGTGCCCGGCGGAAGCTGGCCGCCTTTCTGGTGGAAGGCCGGCGGTTGGTCATTGAAGGCGGGCCGGTGGAAGTGTGCCCCCACGGAGGGGGCTGCGGCCATTCCTGCCGACGGGCCCATTGTAAAAAGGAGGAGATTTGCCATGAAAATCGCAGTAACTTATGAAAACGGCCAGGTGTTCCAGCACTTTGGCAAAACCCAGCAGTTTAAGATGTATCAGGTGGAAAACGGTCAGACGGATGAAGGAACCGTGGTGGATGCCGGCGGCGCCGGACACAGCGCTCTGGCGGTTTTTCTCAAAGAGCATCAGGTGGAGACTCTGATCTGCGGCGGCATCGGAGGCGGGGCTCAGGCAGCCTTGGCTCAGGCAGGCATCCAGGTCTATCCCGGCATTCAGGGGGATGCAGATCAGGCCGCTCAGGCATTGGCCAAAGGAGAGCTGAAGCAGAATGCCCAGGCCACCTGCAATCACCACCATGAAGGGGAGCATCATCATTGCGGCCATCATCACCATGGAGAGGGAGAGCACCACTGTGGTCATCACCATCAGGGCGGCTGCGGCCACCACTGTGAAAAATAAATGTTCTGCAAGAAAAAAGGAGCCGGATGGCTCCTTTTTAGACTGCCGAAAACCCTCTGTCGTGTAAGAGGCCCTTTCGCCCTACTCCTCATCAATCCGCAAAAAGCCGCGACCTGTGCGTGGCTTTTTGCACCTATCAAGGGCAGGGTGACCCTGCAAGCAAACATTCTTTGCCCGGGCGTATACAACCTACCGGAGCAAAGAAAAAATGGGAGCGGCGGCTCGCCGTCAGCCCCTTGCAAAGACTCGAAAAAGGAGCCAAATGGCTCCTTTTTTGTGTATGGGATGGTTATACTCCGCCCAAGGGGAATTCATAGATCAGCGGATCGCCGGAAGAATAGCGCAGATCAAAGGTGATCCGGGCGGTGGTGATCCCCAGGGTGTCCAGCGCAGCACTTTCACCCATCCATCCATCGGCCAGCTCCTGGGCCAGAGCCTCCAGCTTTTGAGCGAAGACCTGGGGATCATCGCTGTTTTGTTCCTGGATACGCACTTCACATTCCAGCACCGGGGAGTCCTGGGTCACGCCGAATCGATAGAGATACACAATGGAATAGGGAAGCATTTCGTAGTTTTCTCCGGAAAATTCCTGGCCGTTGAAGGCGGCAATCTTTTCATAGGCCAGGGTTTGCAGGGTCTGCTCCTCCGGAGAGATGGGAGATGCAGGCTCGTTTGCATCATTGGTGCCCCAGCTCACATTGTCCATGGTGTAGTTGGGATAGTCGGTGTCCTGGTCGACGAAAGCCAACCAGGTGGTATCAAGCCGGAGGGAATAGGGGCTTTGGCGGATGATCTGCCGGGCCTCTTCCAAAAGCGGCTCCATCACTTGCTTCTCTTCCCCGTCTATCGAGGTGGGGTCATAGAAAAGTTGGATGTTTGATGTTATATTCCGATATTGCCGCTTGTCAGTACCATCCTGTACCAGCAGCGGGTCCTGATAGACTTCGATGGACACATCGGTAAAGGTGACGCCTTCCACCTGGGAGCTCCATGTTTCCAGCTCTTTTTTCAGACCGTCCTGAATGTCCTGGGAGGAACACTCATTGAGCAAAGCATAGATCTGATCGTTATAGGCTCTGCGCCCTTCTTCCGAAAGATTTTGCAGAGTCCCCATCCGCTCTTCTCCGGTGGGCAGAGCGGTGAGGGTAGGGACTTTTTCTTCTTCGCCATCTTTTTCGTCTGTTTGTTCCTGCTGCACATCTTCTTTTTGTTCATTGGAAGTCTTTTCTCCCTTCTCCTGACGGCAGCCTGGGGCTAAAAGAAGCAGAAGGGCCAAAAGGAAAAGAAGTCCTGTGTGTTTTTTCATTATCAAACCCTCCTTTGTGCATGTTACCGGGAATTGACATGGAATAGAGTTTTATGTTATTATAATATCACAACAAAAAGAAGTGGTCAAGAAGAATGATCAATATAAAAATAAAAGGAGTTAAATATAATATAAAAGGAGGGATTCGGATGCTGTTCAGCAGTATGATAGGTTCCCGGCGATTTTTCCCCGGCAGTTTGCTTTTTGTGCTTTTGTGGGGCGGGATTTCTCTGTTTTTGTGGGAGGTGACCCGCTCTTTCAGTATGATTCAGCCGGCCCACGGTCCCTTCGTCGCTTTGCTGCTGTTTTTGTCGGCGGCCTCTGCTGTGTATTTCCTCCTGAGCCTGGGGTTTTATTTCCAGGATAGGGAAGTAATGGAGGTGCCCGGACGGTGGATCGTCTTCGCGTTGCTGTGTCTGGTGATCCTGGCCTATCTGGCCGTATCCTTGCTGGTGATTCAGGCAGGGCTGAAAGAAGCACGATGGGATGAAAGCTGGGGCGTCATTCCCGCCCGCTACTTCGGCTATGAGGGCCGGAGCCAGGGAGAAGGCGCATGGCATTGGGGGCCCCTGCTGGCCGTGCTGGGGGTACTGCTGGTCTCTTTGGTGTGCAATATGCTCTATCTCCCTGTCCGGCTGCGGCTGGCCCAGGAAAAGGGTTATGACATGAGCAGTGTATGGAATATGGCAGCCAGTGTGGCAGAGCTGCTTTTGATCCTTTTGGGCCTGGCGCGCCCCATGCTTTATGGTTTGCTGGGGGCCATGCTTCTATTGCTGTTCTGTTTCCGCATTTCCAGGCTGGGAGTGTTGCACGCCTTTCTGTTCACCCTGTTTCAACCCTTTATGCTGCTGGACAGCAGCCTGGGCCGGATGAAATGGGTGGCCACCGCCATGCCTGCCACGGACCTCACCCCGGTGGAGTTCCGTTCCCGGGTTTCCGGCCTGCGGCAAACGGTACAGCAGGAAACAAAAGAAGAATTTCAGCGGGAGATTGATGAACAAAACAGCCTGAAAAATAGGAAAGAGGAAAAATAAGAAATGCCCTCAGGGAAAATCCCTTGAGGGCATCTTTTTTTATTGATTGAGAATGGCCATGAACTCTTCTCCGGTGATGGTTTCCTTTTCCAGAAGATAGGCCGCCAGAGCGTGGAGCTTTTCCACATTTTGAGACAGGATTTCCGAAGCCTTGGCATGGCAGCTTTTGATCACCTGGAGCACCTCTTCATCCACTTTTGCAGCGGTAGAGGGAGAGCAGGTAAGGGAGGTATCTCCGCCAAGATACTGGTTGGTCACCGTTTCCAGAGCCATCATGTCAAAGTGGGGGCTCATGCCATAGCGGGTGATCATGGTGCGGGCCAGCTTGGTGGCTTGCTCGATGTCGTTGGAAGCGCCGGAGGAACCGGTGCCGAAGATCAGTTCCTCGGCGGCCCGGCCGCCGGTGAGGGTCGCGATCTTGGCCAGGGCCTCTTCACGGCTGAGCAGCTTCCGCTCCTGTTCATCCACCTGCATGGTGTAGCCCAGAGCGCCGGAAGTACGGGGAACGATGGTGATCTTGTGCACCGGGGCGCTGTCCTTTTGCTTGGCGGCCACCAGGGCATGACCGATCTCATGGTAGGCCACGATCTGTTTTTCCTTTTCGCTGATGGCGGAGTTTTTCCGCTGGTAACCGGCGATGACCGTTTCCACCGCTTCTTCAAAATCCTGCTGTTCCACTTGGTTTCTGCCGCAGCGCACGGCCCGCAAAGCACCTTCGTTGATGATGTTGGCCAGTTCTGCGCCGGAAGCGCCGGCGGTGGCCCGGGCAATCACGCCGAAATCCACGCCAGGGGCCACATGCACATCTTTGGCATGGACTTTCAGAATGGCCATGCGCCCTTCCAGATCGGGCAGCTCCACCGGGATGCGCCGGTCGAAGCGGCCGGGGCGCAGCAGAGCAGGATCCAGAGATTCCGGGCGGTTGGTGGCCGCCAGGATGATCACGCCCCGGCTGCCGTCAAAGCCGTCCATTTCGCTGAGCAGCTGGTTGAGGGTCTGCTCCCGTTCATCGTTGCCCCCCATGGTGGAGTCCCGGCGTTTGCCGATGGTATCGATTTCGTCGATAAAGACGATGCAGGGGGCTTTTTCCTGGGCTTGTTTGAACAGATCACGCACCCGGGCGGCGCCCATGCCCACGAACATCTCCACAAATTCCGAACCGGAGATGGAGAAGAAGGGGACGCCTGCTTCGCCGGCCACTGCCTTGGCCAGCAGGGTTTTACCGGTGCCCGGAGGGCCTACCAGAAGGGCGCCTTTGGGCAGCTGAGCGCCGATCTTGCTGTATTTTTCCGGGGCGTGGAGGAAGTCCACCAGCTCCTGAAGGGCTTCTTTGGCTTCATCCTGTCCGGCCACATCGGCAAAGGTTTTGCCGGTCTGGGCTTCCACATAAACCTTGGCGTTGCTCTTGCCAAAGGACATGGCGTTGCCCGGACCCATTTTTTTGGCGATCATGCGGAACATCAATGTGCCCAGCAGCGCCATCAGGGCAAAGGGCACCACAAAGCTGAGCAGCATGGATACTCCCGCAGG
This sequence comes from Intestinimonas butyriciproducens, assembly GCF_016901775.1. Taxonomy (GTDB): domain Bacteria; phylum Bacillota; class Clostridia; order Oscillospirales; family Butyricicoccaceae; genus Pseudobutyricicoccus. The sequence goes on along the minus strand of NZ_JACJKW010000025.1, from coordinate 10,038 downwards.
CAGCTCTTTCTGTACAACGCCGCCGAACTGGACACCGCTGTTGAGCAGCCGGTCGGTAAGCTGAGGATCACCCACATCGGCGGTGACATAGATGTTGGGATCATTTTTGTCGCTGGGTTTGATGGCGATTTCGTCCTGGGTCAGCTGTACCACAGCCACTTTGCCTTCGTCCAGCATTTTTACAAAATCACTGTAATCGATCTGGATCGGGTCCTGGCTGAATGCCAGATTCAGCAGAATCACCGCCAGCAAAAGCCCCACATAGTAAAAGATCAGCGAACGCCGCAGGCGTTTGGGGCCTTCCGGCTTTTTTCCGTTCTGGGAAGTGGGATTCATCGTTTCACGCTCCTTGGTCAGGTCTGGGCCTGAAGGTTTGAAAATCAATATTTTCCTTGATTATAATCAAGGGGAAAGGCAATGTCGAGAGGAAAAAAGAAATGTTTACGGAAAAGATACACATTTTTGGAACATGCCATAGGGGATTGACAATGGGGAAAAAACTGATATAATGCAGAAAGTAAAAACTTCATAGCCTTATCGAGAGTGGCGGAGGGAACGGCCCGATGAAGCCCGGCAACCTGCATTTTTTGCAAGGTGCCAAATCCGGCGGTAGTGTATCGAGAGATGAGGGACCTTCGACTGATTGCGCTCCGCCTGGCGGGGCGCTTTTTTTGCCTGTCAGGCATCGGCTCTACCTGGACGCTATGAAAAAACAAAGAAAGGAAGCATATCCATGGAAAAAAGACTCTTTACCTCGGAATCGGTGACCGAGGGACATCCTGACAAAATTTGCGACCAGATTTCCGATGCGGTACTGGACGCCATTCTGGAAAAAGATCCTCAGGCCCGGGTGGCCTGCGAGACCACCTGCACCACCGGCATGGTCAATGTGATGGGCGAGATCACCACCAGCTGCTATGCCGATATTCCCCGCATCGCCCGGGAAGTGGTGCGCCAGATCGGTTATGACCGGGCCAAGTACGGCTTTGACTGCGATACCTGTGCCGTCGTTACTTCCATTGACGAGCAGTCCAGCGACATCGCCATGGGCGTGGACCGTTCGCTGGAAGCCAAAAGCCAGGCGGAGCAGGAAGAGGACAATGGCGCCGGGGACCAGGGCATGATGTTCGGTTATGCCTGCGACGAGACCCCTGAGCTGATGCCCATGCCTATCATGCTGGCCCATAAGCTGTGCCGTCAGCTGACCCAGGTGCGCAAAGAGAAGGTTCTGCCCTATCTCCGCCCCGATGGAAAAGCTCAGGTGACAGTGGAGTACCAGGACGGTGTTCCTGCCCGGGTGGACGCTGTGGTGGTTTCCTCCCAGCATGGCCCGGAAGTGGAGATGGAAAAACTGCGCCAGGACATCATGGAGCATGTCATCAAAGAAGCCATTCCCCAGAATCTGCTGGATGAGAATACCAAGTACTATATCAATCCCACCGGCCGGTTTGTCACCGGCGGCCCGGCCGGCGACAGCGGACTGACCGGCCGGAAGATCATTGTGGATACCTACGGCGGCTATGCCCGTCACGGCGGCGGCGCCTTCTCCGGCAAAGACCCCACCAAGGTGGACCGCTCCGGCGCTTATATGGCCCGGTATGTGGCAAAGAACATCGTGGCCGCAGGTCTTGCCAAAAAGTGTGAGCTGCAGCTGAGCTATGCCATTGGTGTGGCCCATCCGGTGTCGGTGGCTGTGGAGACCTTCGGCACCGAGACTGTGCCGGTGGAAAAGATTGAGCAGGCCGTGCGTCAGTGCTTTGATCTGCGCCCCACTGCCATCATCCGCCATCTGGATCTGCGCCGTCCTATTTTCCGGAAAACCGCCGCTTATGGTCACTTCGGCCGCAATGAGCCGGAGTTCACCTGGGAGAAGTGCGACAAGGTGGACGAGCTGAAAAAAGCCTGTGGCGTCTAAGCCTTTTTGAAATTGGAAAAAAATCCCGCGCCTTTTCAAAGGTGCGGGATTTTTTTACGCTGTATGGAAGAATTACTTTTCCAGGTAGAAGCGGATGCACTGGAAGGTCTGCTCCAGAGCGGAGATGTGAGTGCGCTCGTAGCCATGGGAAGCATAAACGCCAGGGCCCATGGTCATATGCCGGGCGTCGTAGCCGGCCACCAGGCTGCCTTCCACATCGGAGCCATAGCGGAAATAGGTGTCCACGGCATAATCCACGCCGTTTTCCTTGCAGGCCAGGGCCAGCTCTTTCAGCAGCTCATAGCTGTAGGGGCCCTTGGAATCCTTGGCGCACAGGGAAACCTTCCGCTCGGTACCAGCCTGCAGCTCGCCCACGCAGCCCATGTCTACGGCGATGATGTCGTGGGCATCCCGGGGAATGAGGGTGGCGCCGCCGGTGCCGATCTCTTCATACACGCTGAACTGCACCCACACCTGACGCTTCAGCTGTACCTTTTCTTCCTTTACATACTTGGCATAGGCCAGCAAAATGGCGCAGCAGACCTTGTCGTCCAGAAAACGGCTTTTGATGTAGCCCGATTTGGTGACAACGGTGCGGGGATCCAGGCAGACAAAGTCGCCGGTCTCGATGCCCAGAGCCAGCACATCTTCTGCCGAGTGTACATCCTCGTCGATGACCACTTCGATGTTTTCATCAAAGCTGCGGGGATCGTTCACATGGGGGTTTACATGGGTGGAGGCGTTTTCCACCTGGATGGTGCCGGAATAGGAGCCGTTAAACTTGGTGATGATCTCCACATTGCTGGTTTCCACATTGTTGGGGTTCAGGCCGCCGATGGGGGTGATCATCAGAGTGCCGTTGTCCTTGATGGCCCGGACCATGGCGCCCAGGGTGTCGGCATGAGCGGTGAGAGTGATGGGGTTGCCTTCGCCGCCCAGGCAGCAGGCCACGCCGCCACGGCGGGGGCCGGTGGTCTCCGGATAGCCGATGCGTCCCAGCTCTTCCCGCAGATACTGCTGCACTTCCTGATTGTAGCCGGTGGGGCTGTGGATGGCCAGCAGCTTCTGGGTCTGTTCCACCATGTAATCTACATACTTCTTGTCCATACTAAAATTCGCTCCTTTTTGTATATAAATTTAAAGAAACAACAAATTGTATCAAAATTCGTTCCGGATGGTGTCCCATACATTCAAGTGGAGTCCATCCTCGTCCGGAACCAGGCCCAGGCGCCACAGGGAGATGCCGCCGATGCCGAAAGCCCGGGCCAGGGTGCATTTCATCTGCACACTGTCGGCATTTTCGTACCAGACCACATTGTAGGTGCCGTCGCTGTCGTCGTAATAATAAAGGTAGGGGCTTTGGGAGCTTTCGTCAAAATAATATTCTGAGGAACCGGACTGGAGCCGGTTGCGGATGGCCTCATAGCTGGAGGTTTTGGCCGTAGCGGAGAAGGTGATGTCGGTATATTCCCAACGGGTGGTGCCAAAGGAGATGGCCAGCAGCACCTTGCTTTTGTCCTGTACGCCGGTCTGCTCATCGGTGATCTGGAGCAGGGCCTGGTAGACCTTGTTGAAAGGGGCCAGGGGCGTTTGGGGGATATCGGTCTGGAGATAATCCGGCAGTGTATTGGGGTCGTAATCGTGGGCCATGAGGATCACTTTGTCCACAATGTCTCCGATGGCCCGCCAGTCGTAGCCACGGTAGTTTTCCATGGGAGGCAGGGCACAATACAACAAGTACGAGCCAGTTTCATTCAATTCCTGGCGCAAAAGGGTGAGAAAAGCGGTGAAGGGAGCTTTGTAGCTTTCCGAAACAAAGCCTTCAAAGTCGATGGTCACCCCTTGGTAGGAGGGATTCTCCCGGAGAAAATCCAGGATGGCCTCCACGGCAGCTTCCCGGTTTTCCTCTGAGAGGATCAGGGAAGCCTGAGTGGACCCTTCATAGGTCTGGCTCAGATCCAGGTAGACTCCCAGCAGCAGGGACACCTGGGACTCCTTGGCCAGATCGACGATCTCCTGGCTTCCGGCGGGCACGGCCCAGTCGTTGTTTCCGGCAGAAGTGGTATTGAGCCAAGGGCCAGTTTCCCCATATTCCATCCGGCTCCAGCCGGTGGTCATGGAAGTGAGAGAGGCGATCTTATCCTTTTGGGAATAGGAAGAGATGGCGTAAAAACCGTGAAGCTCCGGAAGATCGGTTTGGGACACACGATAAAACCGCATCATCATCGCAGCGGTCTGCTCCCGGGTGGCGGTGCCTTTGGGATCAAAAGTGGTGGGGGTTTCTGTCGTCTGTCCCTGGATGATGCCCAGGTCATAGGCGATGCGCACCCCGTAGAAAGTATCCGGGTTTTGGGAAGGGGACAGATCCAGGAAGGGATTGTTCAGGGAAAGGGCGGCAAGGCTGCTTTCGGCCTGGGAGGAAATGCCCAGAGCCCGCACCAGCATCACGGCCATCTCTTCCCGGGTGATGGCATCGTCGGGGCGGAAGGAATAGGAGCCGGTGTTTTCGATCAGTCCGTGATCTTCGGCCGCGGCCACCGCACTGGCGGCGTAGTGATCCTGGGGCACATCGGAGGCCTTGGGAGCCTGGGACAGATCCCAGCCCATCAGCCGTCCCAGCATGAGCACAAAGTCGCAGCGTTTGAAGGCGAGATAGGTTCCGTATTCATTGTTCCCGATGCCCTGGGTGATCCCCTGTTCCCGGAGGAAGAGGATGTCCTCATAGGCAAAGCTGTTTTCCGGCACATCGGAAAAGGGCTGGGCCGCAGCCTGAATGGCAGGGCAGAGGGGAAAGACAAAAGAAAGGCAAAGAGCCAGAGCCAGCAGACGGCCTGGCAAAGATGCAAGTGAAAATTTCATGGGTACCTCCTTGCAGGAAAAGGCGTGGCTATGTACAATACAATCATGCCACAAAACGGGGGCGGACGCAATCATCCGGCGAAAATTTTCCCTTTTTCCCGGAAAAACCGGCCCCAGGTCCATGGAGGATACCAAATTGAAACTGCGAAGAATCATTGGAATATTGCTGTGTCTGACCCTTTGCCTGGGGATGCTGTCCGGCTGCGGCGGAGAAAAGCGATACAGCGGCGAATTTTATGGAGCCTTTGACACGGTGGTAATTGTAACGGCCTACTGCGCTTCCCAGGAGGAATTTGACGGGCTTTTTTCCCAGGCGGAAGAAGAACTGCTCCGCCTGTCCCGGCTCTATGACATCTATGTGCCTTATGAGGGAGTCACCGGCCTGTACCAGCTGAACCAAAAGGCCGGGCAGGGGCCGGTGGAGGTAGAGCCGGAGGTGATGGAGTTGCTGCTGTTCGCCCGGGAGTGCTACGACAGGACCGGCGGCGTGGTGAATGTGGCCATGGGCCGTGTGCTGTCCATCTGGCACGATTTGAGAGAGCAGGCGGCCCAGGAGCCGGAAAAGGCCCGGCTGCCCTCTCGGGAGGAGCTTTCCCAGGCGGCGGAGCACTGCCGTATCGAAGATCTGGTGCTGGATGAGGAAGGGGGCACCGCTCAGCTGCTGGACAGCCAGATGTCCCTGGATGTGGGGGCGGTGGCCAAGGGCTTTGCCGTCCAGCGGGTGACGGAGAGTCTGATGGAAAGCGGGTATGAAAATTTCGTCATTTCCGCCGGCGGAAATGTACAGGCCCAGGGAGCGCCGCCGGAAAAAGAGGGCTGGAGCGTGGGCATTGAAGATCCTCAGCAGGCCGGAGAGCTCATTGATACGGTGACCATCACATCCCAGGCGGTGGTCACTTCCGGCGGCTATGAGCGGTTTTATACCGTGGATGGAAAGCGGTATCACCATATCATCGACCCGGAAACCCTTTATCCTGCGCAAAGGATGCTGTCGGCCACGGTGATCTGCGACGATGGTGCACTGGCCGACTGTCTTTCCACCGCTTTGTTCCTGATGGAGCCGGAGGAGGCACTGGAATTTGCCCGCTTGCAAGGGGTGCAGGCCATTCTGGTGACGCTGGATGGCCAGGTGCTCCGCAGCGAGGAAAAATGAAAGGGATTTTACACAGACTTTACCGTATAAATTTTGACATAGGGGCATATTTATGGTAAAATTTCAAGAGCGCTGCTCCTATTTATAAATAGGACGGAAAGAACAAAAGGATTGGAGAAGAGGTATGGATTTTTTAACAGAAGGGATCCTCTCCATCACTTGGCAGCAAGTGGTGATGTATGTCATCGGCGGCCTGCTCATCTGGCTGGCGGTGAAGAAGGAAATGGAACCGGCGCTGCTTTTGCCCATGGGCTTTGGCGCCATCTTGGTCAATATTCCCATGTCCGGGGTGCTTACCCAGACCATGGAAGGGGCCGGTCAGGTAGAAGGAATCATCGATTGGCTCTTTGAAGTGGGCATTCACGCCTCGGAAGCCATGCCTCTGCTGCTTTTTATCGGCATCGGCGCTATGATCGATTTCGGACCGGTGCTTTCCAACCCCAAGCTGCTGCTTTTCGGTGCGGCGGCTCAGTTCGGTGTGTTTCTCACCATTACCGTGGCCTCTCTGCTGGGCTTTGACCTGGTGGATTCGGCGGCCATCGGCATCATCGGCGCTGCTGACGGCCCCACTTCCATTCTGGTCAGCTTGGTGCTGGGCAGTAAGTACATCGGCGCCATTGCTGTGGCGGCCTATTCCTATATGGCTCTGGTGCCCATTATCCAGCCCTTTGCCATTAAGCTGTGCACCACCAAAAAAGAACGGCGGATCCGCATGCCCTATGAGCCCAAGAGTGTCAGCCGCATGACCCGGCTGCTCTTCCCCATCGGCGTGACATTGGTGGCCGGTCTGGTGGCCCCCGCTTCGGTGAGCCTGGTGGGCTTCCTCATGTTCGGCAATCTGATCCGTGAGTGTGGTGTGCTGGAAAACCTTTCCCAGACCGCTCAGAAGGAGCTGGCCAACCTGATCACTCTGCTGCTGGGCATCACCATTTCTGCCAGCATGAAGGCCGAAAGCTTCATCAATGTGCAGACGGTGATGATCATGGCTCTGGGTGTTGTGGCCTTTGTGTTTGACACCATGGCCGGTTGTATGTTTGCCAAGATCATCAACCTGTTTTCCAAAAACAAGATCAATCCCATGGTGGGCGCTGCCGGCATTTCGGCTTTCCCCATGTCCTCCCGGGTGATCCAGAAGATGGGTCTGAAGGAAGACCCCACCAACCATCTGCTGATGCATGCGGTGGGAGCCAATGTGGCCGGTCAGATCGGTTCGGTTATTGTGGGCGGCGTGATTCTGGGCCTGGTGCCTGGCATGCTGCTGTAAGAAAGAGGTGCTTAGGATGAATGTGGATTTTCATGTGGTGAGCCAGACCCTTCAGCTGATGTGGCAGGGCATGGCCGCGGTGTTCGTTGTGATGATGATCATTTATATCATGATCCTGGCCCTTTACATCGGCACCCATAAAAAAGGTTAAAACGGTTTCTGATCCCCGGAGCGCATGGTGCTCCGGGGATTTGTCCACATACTGTACAAAAATGGCAAAGATGCCCCGGCTCTTGTGCCGGGGGGCGTATTCTGGTACAATAGAGTGTAGCAGATAAACCGCCGCGGGGGTTTGCGGCGGCAGTGCAACAGAAAAGAGGAGAGGAACAAGCAATGAAACTCAAACGCGAGTCCTACGGCATCATTATGATGCTGGGCCATTTGTGCGCCGACATCAGCGGCGGCGCTCTGCCGGCCATCCTGCCCTTTCTGGTGGCTCAGAAAGGGATCAGCCTGGCTTCGGCAGCCGGATTGACCTTTGCCCTCAGCAGCATCGGTTCGGTGATCCAGCCGGTATTCGGCTCCATGGCCGACAAACACTCCCGCCCCTGGATGATGTGCCTGGGTATCTTTATGTCGGGCTGCGGCATTTCCATGCTGGGATTTTTGAATAGTTATTGGGCCATGTTTGCGGCGGTGGCATTCACTGGCATCGGTTCGGCCCTGTTCCATCCCGACGGCGGACGCATGGCCAACTATGTGGCCGGCGAACGCAAAGGCCGGGGTATCAGCAATTTTTCTGTGGGCGGCAACCTGGGTGGCGCCGTGGGTCCCATGCTGGCGGTGTTCGGCATCTCCCACTTCGGCCTGAAGGGCACGGCCATCCTGGCCGTCCCTGCCTTTTTGATGGCCGCTTTCCTGCTGACCCAGACCAAGACCCTGGCCGGTTTTGCCAATGAGGGGGCTCGGGCCACCAAAGCGGCGATGGCGGCCGGACAGAAAGATGACTGGAAAGGCTTTGGAAAGCTGACCGCTGTCACCTTCCTGCGTTCCACTTTGTCCATTGGCATGACCACCTTCATCCCCCTGTTCTGGATGAGTGTGCTTCTCCAGTCCGATGCCCGCTCCGGCACCACGACTACGATTCTCGCCTTTGCCGGCGCTCTGTCCACTCTCATCGGCGGCCGTCTGGCCGACCGGCTGGGCTTCAACCGGGTCATCCGCTCCGGTCTGGTAATGTACATCCCCTGCCTGCTGGTGATCATCTTCTCCCGGTGGGTGGGTCTCTCCACGATCATGCTCATTCCTCTGGCGATGTGCTTGAATCTGGCGTTCAGCCCCTCTGTGGCTCTGGGCCAGAAATTGCTTCCCAACCATGTGGGCCTGGCTTCCGGCATCACCATGGGTCTGGCCTCCAGCTTCGGCGGCGTGGTTTCTCCCATTCTGGGCAAGGTGGGCGATGCCCAGGGCCTGCCCACTGTGCTGTGGATCCTGGCAGGCGTGGCTGTGGTGGCCTGTGTGGGTTCCTTCTTTGTGCCCGATGCACCGGAAACCGTCAAGGTTCCGGCATCTTCCCAGGCCGCATCCCAAAAGACAAACTAAACCATACAAACAAAAAGACCTGTCTCTTATGGGAGACAGGTCTTTTTATTCAGAAAAATCAATGTTCCTCCCCGTAGGGATTCACATGGACCAGGCAGTGCTTGGTTTCGGGAAAATGATGTTCGATCTCGTCATGGACCCGGGAGGCAATGGCATGAGCCTGGCGAAGGGACAGGTCTCCATCGCAGGCGATCTCCACATCCACAAAATACCGGGAACCAAACTGGCGTGTTTTGATATCGTCCAGGGCCAGCACACCGTCCTGCTTGAGCACCAGCTCCTGCAGCTGGGTAAGGGTCTCTTTGTCAATGGAGCTGTCCAGCATTTTGCTCAGGGCATCCAGCAGGATCTCAATGGCGGAACGAAGGATGAGGACACAGATGACCAGAGAAGCGATGGCATCCAGGGCGGGAAAGCCCAGCCGGGCGCCGGCCACGCCGATGAAAACACCGCAGGAGGAAAAAACATCGGAGCGGTAGTTGTGGGCGTTGGCCATGAGGGAATCGGAGCGGATGCGCCGGGCGGTCCGGCGGGTAAAGCGGAACATCCATTCTTTGGCGGCGATGGAGACAGCAGCCACCGCCAGAGCCAGAAGGCCGGGGGCTTCCATGGAGCCGGAGAAGATCTTCACCAAAGCGGCATAGCCTACACCGATGCCGGAAGCGGCGATGATCAGGGCCAGCACAATGGAGCTGATGCATTCAAAGCGTTCATGGCCATAGGGATGGTCTTCGTCCGGGGATTTGCTGGCAAATTTCACGCCGATCATCACGATGAACGAGCTGAATACATCGCAGGCGGAATCCACGCCATCGGACAAAAGGGCGGAAGAGGAGCTGACAAAACCCACGGCCAGTTTGAAGACGGCCAAGAGGGCGTTGACAGCACTGGTGCACAGAGACACCCGATAAGCTTGTTTCTGGTAGTGTTCAGACATATGGCTGCGCGCCTCCTTAGAAAATAAAGAAGTGTGAGCCCGCGGTGCAAACAGAAAAAAAGCAATGGCCTTATCGGTCATTGCCTGCATTGCATTCTGCGCCGCTGTTCCGGAGAACCCGGGTCTTTTGAACAGACCCTGCTTTTTGATGTATCATATAATATAACATAAATGGCGGGATGGTGTCAATTTTTTGGCTGAGAACAAGGACAAAGAAAAATCTTTATGGTATAATATCAACAGTTGCCGCACATATGCGGCAGGATGCTGCGCATGCAGTCGTTTTGCCTGCAAAACGACTGCTGTTGATGTTACACCATAGCAAAAATCAGCAAAGCTGATTTTACGCCTCATTGGCGGCGTGCAAG
>NZ_JACJKW010000024.1 GCF_016901775.1 Intestinimonas butyriciproducens | reverse complement strand
TTGGCAGACCGCACTCCTATTATAGCAAAGGGAGTTTTTATTTCGCCATTATCGACATAAGTCTTTTTTTGAACCACTCGCCTAGCGAGTGGTTTTCGGAGCACAAAAAGACCTGCGGAATGATTCCGCAGGGCTTTTTCTATATTCTGGCTGTATTTTGTTTTTACAGGTCCATCCAACCGCTGTCGGAGGGATTTTTCTGGAAGGCCTGCAGCTTCTTCACATCTTCTGCCTTGATGTAGTCCTGCTCCACAGCCACTTCCACCAAAGCATCGTAATTGGAAAGGGACACGTTTTTCACCTGGGCCTCCTGCATCCGGTCGATGCCCTTCTGCAGGCCATAGGTGAAGATGGAAGCGATACCCAGGACCTCGGCCCCCACTTCCCGCAGCACATTGACCACTTCGATGACAGAGCCGCCGGTGGAGATCAGATCTTCCACCACAACCACTTTCTGGCCCTTTTCCACCTTGCCTTCGATCTGGTTGTTCCGGCCATGGTCCTTGGCGCTGGAGCGCACATAGCACATGGGCAGGCCCAGAATGTCGGCCACCAGGGCCGCATGGGCAATACCGGCGGTGCTGGTGCCTGCCACCACTTCGCAATCGGGATAATGCTTACGGATGTTCTCCGCCAGCCCCTGCTCCACCTGATTCCGGATATGGGGATAGGACAGAGTCAGCCGGTTATCGCAGTAAATGGGGGATTTGATGCCGCTGGCCCAGGTAAAGGGCTCCTGGGGGCGCAGGAACACCGCCTTGATCTCCAGCAGGCAGGACGCGATCTTCTTTTCCATGTTTTCCATGATATTTCCTCCTTATTCTCCCAAAAAGTCCCGCAGCACCCGGCGATAGGCCTCCACCGGATCCTGTGCCTTGGTGATGGGGCGGCCCACCACGATATAGTCGGTGCCGATCTCCCGGGCCTTCTGGGGTGTGGTGATCCGGGACTGGTCTCCCACATCGCCGTCGGGATACCGGATGCCCGGGGTGACGGTGCGGAAGGATGTGCCGCAGGCCTTTTTCACAATGCCTGCCTCCAGGGGAGAGCAGACCACGCCGTCCAGACCGGCCTGCTGGGTATTCCGGGCATAGTGAGCCACTGTCTCCTCAATGGTATTGGGGATGAGCAGTTCTTTCTGCATCCGCTCCTGAGAGGTGCTGGTCAGCTGGGTGACGGCGATGAGCATGGGCACTTCTCCCTGTGCTCCCTCGGCCAGGCCCTCTTTGGCGGCCCGCATCATATCGATGGTGCCGGCGGCGTGGACATTGGTCATGTTGACTCCCAGCTTGGCCAGGTTGCGCATGGCCTTGTTGACGGTGTTGGGAATGTCGTGGAGCTTCAGATCCAGGAACACATCGTGGCCCATGGCCTTCAGCTTGCGGACAATGTCCGGCCCTTCGCCATAGAACAGCTCCATGCCGATTTTCACAAAGGGCTTTTCCTCCTTGAACTGGCTGAGGAAATCAAGCGCATCCTGCCCAGTGGGGAAATCGCAGGCGATGATCACATCATGTTTTTTCATTTCTGAGCCCTCCCTATGATCTCTTCCAAAGTTTCAATACCGTATTCGTCCATCTTCCGGGACAGCTCCTCGATGATCCGGGGGCAGGCCCAGGGGTCCACCAGGTTCTGGGCGCCCACCTGTACGGCAGAAGCACCGGCAGAAAGAAATTCCAGCACATCATCGGCATTCTGGATGCCGCCCACACCGATCACCGGCACATCCACTGCCTGGCATACCTGATAGACCATCCGCAGAGCCACCGGCTTGATGGCCGGGCCGGAGAAGCCTGCCATTTTGGTGGAGACGATGGGCCTTCCTGTGCGGGGATCGATACGCATGCCAAACAGGGTGTTGATGAGCACCAATCCGTCGGCCCCTGCTTCCACCACCGCTTTGGCGATGGCCACAATGTCGGTGACATTGGGAGACAGCTTCATATAAACCGGCTTTGTGGTCACTTTCTTCACCGCCCGGCAGACGGTGGCCGCCGCCTGAGGATCGGTGCCGAAAGCCATGCCTCCGTGCTTCACATTGGGGCAGCTGATGTTGATCTCCAGAATGCCCATATCCTCTTCCTTGTCAAAAAGGGCGGCGGTATAGGCATAGTCCTCCACCGAAAAGCCGGAAATATTGGCGATGGCTTTCTTGTGATAGACCTGCCGCAGCTTGGGCAGCTCTTCTTCGATCACCTTGTGCACCCCGGGATTCTGCAAACCGATGGCATTGAGCAGGCCCATTTCGCACTCGGCGATACGGGGCGTGGGGTTGCCGAAACGGGGATCTTTTGTGGTGCCCTTCAGGCTCATGGAGCCCAGAAGATCAAGGTCATAATATTTGGCAAACTCATAGCCGAAGCCAAAAGTGCCGCTGGCGGGGATGATGGGGTTATCCAGCTCCCAATCTCCCAGTTTCACAGTCAGTCTGCTCATCAGAATTTCACCTCGCTGCTATCCATCACCGGGCCGTCCACGCAAATGCGCTTGTTGCCCACCAGAGTTTCGCAGCTGCAGCCCATGCAGGCGCCGAAGCCGCAGCCCATCCGCTCCTCAAAGGAGAGCTGGCCCGGTTTTCCGCAGGCGTGCACCGCCCGAAGCATGGGCATGGGGCCGCAGGCGAAATAATAATCATAGGACAGGTTTTCCATCACATGGGTGACAAATCCCTTTGTCCCCAGGCTGCCGTCCTCGGTGGCCACCTCTACCGGGCAGCCAAGGGCTTTGAATTTTTCCACATAAAAAGCCTGGTTCTTGTTGCCGAAGCCCAGAACGGCGGTGACTTTCTTTCCTTCGTACACCATGCGCCGGGCCAGGCCATAGAGGGGGGGAACCCCCACCCCTCCGCCGATGAGCAGACTGTGCTCTCCGGCCTTTTTCATATCAAAGCCATTGCCCAGGCCGCAGAGAATATCCAGCTCTTTCCCCGGCTTCATCTCTGCCATCTGCCGTGTGCCCTTCCCCACCACTTTATAGATCAGCGTGAGGGTGGCGTCGTCCCAATCGCAGATGCTGATGGGGCGGCGCAGATAGAGCCCTTCCAGCTTGATGTTGACGAACTGACCGGGATTTTCTGCAAAGCTCAGATCTCCCTGGAGCACCATTTCATAGGTGTCCTGGGCGATGGGCCGATTGCTGACGATCTCATACATACCGTTTGTCATTTGCTTTCCCCTTCACTGTCGATGGTGGAGACGCCCACGGTGATTTCTTCCAGCACATCCAGCAGCACGCTGACGGTGTCCAGAGAGGTGAACATGGTCACATTGTTCTCCACAGCGCTGCGGCGGATGGCAAACCCGTCGGTGTTGGCCATTTCATTGGGTCCCAGGGTGTTGATCACATAGGTCACATGACCGGCCCGCAGGGAATCCAGGATCTCCTCGCTGCCTTCGCTGATCTTTTTCCGGCTGCGGGTGCGGATGCCGTGCTCCTTGAGGAACTGAGCCGTGCCCCGGGTGGCCTCGATGTTGAAGCCCAGGTTGTAGAACCGGCGCACCAGGGGCAGCGCCCGCTCCTTGTCCTGATCGGCAATGGTGACGAACACGGCGCCGTAATTGGCCACACGCATATTGGCGGCCTTCAGGGCCTTGTACAGCGCCCGGTTCAGGCTGTTGTCATAGCCAATGGCTTCGCCGGTGGACTTCATCTCGGGAGACAGATATACATCGGCGCCACGCAGCTTGCTGAAGCTGAACACCGGCGCTTTCACATACCAGCGGTTCTTCCGGGGCATTTCCCCTGTTTCATAGCCCTGCTCCTTCAGGCTCTGTCCCAGCATGACCTTTGTGGCGATCTTGGGCAGAGGAATGCCGGTGGCCTTAGAGAGGAAGGGCACAGTACGGGAAGAACGGGGGTTGACCTCGATGACATGGACGGTCTCGTCCTCGCCCACGATAAACTGAATGTTGAACAGACCCTGGATGCCGATGCCCCGGCCCAGGCGGATGGTATAGTCCACAATGGCCTTGCGGGCCTTTTCGCCCACAGAGAAGGTGGGATAGACGCTGAAGGAGTCGCCGGAATGAACGCCGGTGTGCTCCACATGCTCCATGATGCCGGGGATGAGTACGGTCTCACCGTCGCAGATGGCATCCACTTCCAGTTCCTTGCCGGAGATGTACTTGTCCACCAGCACGGGATGCTCTTCGCTGGCCACCACGGCTTCGGCCAAATACCGGCGCAGCTGCTCGTCATCCCGGACGATCTGCATGGCCCGGCCACCCAGCACATAGGAAGGACGCACCAGCACAGGATAGCCGATTTCGTTTGCCACCCGGATGCCGTCCTCGATGCGGGTCACCGCCTTACCGGCGGGCTGGGGAATGTTCAGCTCGTGCATCAGCTTTTCAAAGCTGTCCCGGTTTTCCGCCTTGTCGATGGCTTCCACGCCGGTGCCGATGATGTTGACCCCCAGCTTGTGCAGCCGCTCGGCCAGGTTGATGGCGGTCTGGCCGCCCAGGGAGACCACAACGCCCATGGGGTTTTCCAGATGGATCAGGTTCATCACATCTTCCACACACAGGGGCTCAAAATACAGCTTATCGCTGACGGTGTAGTCGGTGGACACGGTCTCCGGGTTGTTGTTGATGATAATGGCCTCGTACCCGGCTTCCCGGATGGCCCAGATGGCGTGCACAGTGGAGTAGTCGAACTCCACGCCCTGACCGATGCGGATGGGGCCGCTGCCCAGCACCAGCACCGAGGGCTTGTCGGTGACAATGGACTCGTTCTCCTCCTCGTATGTGGAGTAGAAATAGGGCACATAAGCGGCAAACTCACCGGCGCAGGTGTCGATGGTCTTGTATACCGGCCAGATGTTATGCTCCTGGCGCAGCTTGAGCACTTCCAGCTCGTCCATGCCCCACAGCTTGCCCAGGAAAGCATCGGAAAAGCCCAGACGCTTGGCCTGCTTCAGCACCTCTGCATCTCCCGGATTTTCCTTGCACACCGTCTCATATTCCACAATGTTGCGGATGGCGTCGATGAAGAAGTAGTCGATCTTGGTCTGCTGGCAGATCATCATCAGATCCACATTCCGGCGCACCAGCTCGGCAATGGCATAGAGACGCTCGTCGGTGGGGGTGGCGATCTCCTGCAGCAGCTCGTCCACAGTGAAGTGATCGAATTTTTCCTTCCACACATGGTTGACGCCGGCTTCCAGGGAACGCACCGCCTTCAGCAGGCTTTCCTCCATGGTGCGGCCGATGGCCATGACTTCGCCGGTGGCCTTCATCTGGGTGGTCAGCAGCTTGGAGGCCTTGTCGAATTTATCGAAGGGGAAGCGGGCCACCTTGCAGACGATGTAGTCCAGGGAGGGCTCAAAGCTGGCGGGAACGCTGCCCAGATTGATCTCGTCCAGAGCCATGCCTACGGCGATCTTGGCGGACACCTTGGCGATGGGGAAGCCGCTGGCTTTGGAAGCCAGAGCGGAGGAACGGGACACACGGGGGTTGACTTCGATGACATAATAGCGGAAGGAATAGGGATCCAGGGCAAACTGCACATTGCAGCCGCCTTCGATGCCCAGCTCCCGGATGATCCGCAGCGCGGCGTCCCGGAGCATGTGGTATTCCTTACCGGTCAGGGTCTGGGCGGGAGCCACCACCATGCTGTCGCCGGTGTGGACGCCCACAGGATCGATGTTCTCCATGGAGCAGATGGCAATGGCGGTGTCATTCTTGTCCCGCATCACCTCAAACTCGATCTCTTTATAGCCCTTGATGGACTTTTCCACCAGCACCTGGCCCACCGGGGACAGATGCAGGGCGCTTTCAGCCAGATTCAGCAGCTCTTCCTCGTTGTCGCAGAAACCGCCGCCGGTGCCGCCCAGGGTAAAGGCCGGACGGAGCACGATGGGATAACCGATCTTTGCCGCCTCTTCCTTGGCCTGCTCCACCGAATGGGCGATATAGCTTTCCAGAACCGGCTCGCCGATGCGCACGCACAGGTCTTTGAACTTTTCCCGATCCTCCGCCTGGTCGATGGAATCAAAGGGAGTTCCCAGAATTTCCACGCCGCATTCGTCCAGTACGCCCTTCTGGGCCAGCTGCATGGCCAGGTTCAGGCCGGTCTGTCCGCCCAGGGTGGGGATGATGGCGTCGGGCCGCTCCATACGGATGATCCGGGCCACATATTCCAGGTTCAGAGGCTCCATATACACCTTGTCTGCGATATGGGTATCGGTCATGATGGTGGCCGGGTTGGAGTTGACCAGAATGACCTTGTAGCCCTCTTCCTTCAGAGCCAGGCAGGCCTGGGTTCCCGAGTAGTCAAATTCCGCCGCCTGTCCGATGACGATGGGGCCGGAACCGATCACCAGGATCTTGTTGATATCGGTGCGTTTAGGCATTGTTGCTTCCTCCCTCTTTGACGCTGCACATCATGGTGATAAAGGTGTCGTACACATAGGCGCAGTCATCGGCGCCGGGGTCGTTCTCCGGATAATGCTGCACACCGATCACCCGGCTCTTTTCCTCCATGATGCCTTCCACAGTGTCATCCAGCAGATGGCGATGGGTCACCTGCAAAGAGGTGTTCTCCAGGCTCTTTTCGCAGATGGCAAAACTGTGGCTCTGGGAAGTGATCTCCCGCTTATCTCCATAGATGGTCTTGACAGGCACATTGCCGCCGTTGTGACCATGCTTCATCTGATAGGTATCGCCGCCGGCGGCCAGGGCGATGATCTGGCAGCCCAGCCCCACGCCGAAGATGGGCATCTTGCCCCACATTTCCTTCACCAGGGCGATGACTCCCTCACACTCCTTGGGATCGCCCGGGCCGCTGGAAAGGAACAGGCCGTCGGGCTTGAGAGCCATCAGTTCTTCCGCTGTGATGTCCTGGGGCACGATGGTCACATTGCAGCCCCGATTGTTCAGGCAGCGGATGCTGCTCTGGCGGATGCCGCAATCCACCGCAGCCACATTGTAACGGAAGTTTGCAGTACGGCTGTAACGGATTTTCTTGCCGCCCACCTTTTTGGCCAGACCCTCTTCCGGAAGTGCCTGGGCAATGAGCTCCATGGCCTTTTCCCGGCTGGTCTCCTTGTCGGTGAGCAGCACCTTCATGCTGCCCTCGTCCCGGAGCATCCGGCCAATGGCCCGGGTGTCCACACCCTGGATGCCGGGGATGTCATTTTCCACCATCACTTCTTCCAGCGTCTTGGTATAGCGGAAGTTGGAGGGACGGTCATTATAGCGGCGGACGATGAGACATCCGGCGTGGCAGGCCCGGGACTCATAGTCCTCGTCGGCCATGCCGTAGCTGCCGATCACCGGATAGGTCATCACCAGAGCCTCTCCGGCGCAGGCCGGATCGCTGAGGATCTCCTGATAGCCGATCATGGCGGTGTCGAAACTGCACTGGCACAGAGCTTCCCGCGGGCTGCCGAAGCCTGCGCCCAGAAACTCACGCCCGTTTTCAAAAACCAGCTTGCGGTCGAAGCGTTGGGTTTTTTCCATCTGTGTTTCCTCCCTGTATCTGTCTTTCCCCTGCAAAAAAGGGGGGTATTTTTCTCTGTTCTGCCCGGTGTTCAATCCCACAGGGCACGCTTGATGGCAGCCATGCGGACAAAGACGCCGTTGTTCACCTGCTTGAAAATGCGGGAGCGGCTGCATTCCACCACTTCATCGGCGATCTCCACACCCCGGTTGAAGGGAGCGGGGTGCATGATGATGGCCCCATCCTTCATCCAGCTGAGCTTTTGCTTGTCCATGCCGTAGCGCTTGTGGTATTCTTCCACCGAAAGATGCATCTTTTCCTTATGGCGTTCGTGCTGCACCCGGAGAAGCATCACCACATCGCTTCCCCGCACCGCCTCTTCAAAGGGCTTATAGTTGAGAGCGGTCTCCATATATTCTTCCGGGCCGCTGGTGCACACTTCCATGCCCAGCCGTCCCATCACCTCGAAGTTGGTGTGGGCCACCCGGCTGTGGGACACATCCCCGATGATGGCCACCTTCAGCCCTTCAAAATGACCGAACTCCTGGCGGATGGTGAGCAGATCCAGCAAAGACTGGGTGGGGTGGTTTCCGGTGCCGTCGCCGCCGTTGAGGATCTTGGCGTTCACATGGCCCAGCAGCTGGTTATAGTACTCATTTTCCACATGGCGGATGACCAGCAGATCGGGGCCGAAGCTGTCAAATGTTTTGACGGTGTCATAAAAGCTCTCGTTCTTCTGCAAAGAGGAACCAGCCGGATTAAAAGAAATGACCCGTAGACCCAGTTTGACTTCAGCTACATTGAAGCTGTACTGGGTACGGGTCGAGGGTTCAAAAAACAAATTGGCGGCAATGCGTCCTTCCAGGCCGCGAAAGACTTCCCCATCGTGAAAGGCTTGGGCCTGATCCAGGATGGAAACGATTTCGGACACATCCAGGCTTTTCAGTTCCAGCAAATTCTTTCCCATAAAAACCTCCTATTCTGCGGCGGCTGACCGAAAGAAAAGCCCCCAGTCAACTGAAGGCTTTGCGTGCAGGCGAAATTCTTTTTGTTCCGGCTTCCGCGCCGCGCCGCGACAGATGCCTAAAATTTCTTATATTATATCGGATATCCCTTCCCATTGCAAGGATTTTCGTCATATTTTTTATTTTTTCCAAAAAACAGGGTCTTTCATTCCCCTATATAGGTAAATCGTTTCTGTTTTTTTCCATCCCGCTCCACATCTTCCAGCCACATGGAAAGAGGGCGGATCCACAGCTTCCCTTCCCCGTAAAGAGGGCGGTACACCACATATTCTTCCTCTGTCTCCGAATGGATGGCCACCCCATAGACCTGATATTCTCCGCCTTTGAAATGGCGCCAGCGCCCCAAGGGCAGCTTTTCCTGTGTTTCCCCCTTCACGACAGCACTCCTTCCGCTCCATTCCCAGGCCCCACCGGCAGCTCTTCGTCCACCAGCAGCTGATGAATGGCCTGCAAAAGCCCTTCTTTCCCATCGGGAAGATGGGCCGCCAGGGTGTATTGATTGAGGGCGGTGGTATCCATATAGAAACAGTCCTTCACTTCCAGGCACTGGACCAACAGCCGCTCCTCCCGCAGCATCTGCCAGGGAGTCATGGGCTCAAAAAGGCCCTGGCTGGCCTGCCGGTACAGCTGTGTTCCCGGAAACAGTTTCAGCGCCAGCACCCAGATGTTCCGGGGATGGATCCGGTTATAAAGCCGGGCGGTTTCGATGGCATGGCTCTTCCACATCTGTCTGCCCCCCAGCCCCAGGATGGAAGTGACCAGATACTGGATACCCGCCTCGTCCAGCTTGCGGAAGGCCCGCAGCAAATCGGCCGCCGTCTCCCCCTTGTTTGCCATGAGCAGCACGGTATCGCTGCCCGACTCCACACCCACATGGAGATCCCGCAGCCCCATCTGGCGCAGCGTGCGCAGATCCTCCGGGGATTTGCGCAGGATGTCGTCGGCCCGGGCATACATACTGATCTCGCTGACCCAGGGGAGATAGTGGTGGATATACCCAAAAATATGCAGCAGATCGGAAGTGGAGCGGCAGAAAGGATTCTGCCCCAGCAGAAACACCCGGTTTCCCTCCATCTTCAGTTCTCCCAGAATTTCCGCCGCCCGGCGTACTTCTTCCAGGGGCAGAAGCTCAAAATAATCCCGTGTGAAATCGCAGAAGGCGCATTTGTGCCAGCTGCATCCCAGCTGCACTTCCAGCAGGATGCTTTTTTCCTCCTGCAGCGGGCGATAGACTGTGCCGCCCCGGTAAATGGAGGCCAGTTTTTCCTCTCTGGTCATGGCATATCCTCCTTCTATTTTATTGATGTTATCATACCATAGCCGCCGCCTTTTTCACAAGAGCACAAAAGAAAAACGGGCCTGCAAAAGCAGGCCCGCCAGAGCGTGTCGAAAACGGATATAGAACGGGAGGGGCGGCTCGCCGCCAGGCCCGCTATCATTACACATCTTCTCTTGGATTCTGACTCATCTCCCAGAATTTCTGCTCATGCACCGAGCAGTCCCAGAACAGTTTCCGGCAGACTTCCCACCGCTCTTCCGGCAGGTTCTCACAGATCTTCTCTGCAAACTCCATCCACTGACGGCAGCTTTCCTCGTATTTTTCCCCGGCGTAATCCCGCACAAAGGGACCATAGACGGTGTCCAGCACCCCGGGACTCTGTTCCACCATTTTGCGGAAAATATAGGCATAGCTGAGCATGCAGGGCAGGCTGGCCATCAGGCATTCCGCCGCCCCTTCCCCATCCCGGGCGCCTTCAATCATCCGGTCCACATAGACCCGGTTTTCCGGCCGCAGAGGCAGATGCTGGATGCTTTCATCCGTGAGGCCGTATTTTTTCAGATACTGGCGGCGGGTAGCCCCTTCCCCTTCGTTGACAAAGGACAGAAGGGAGTAATAGGCCCGGATCTCCGCCATATCCCGGGCGTGAAGCATCCCCCAGGCAAAAACCTTGGAATATTCCCGCAGATACAGGCTGTCGTCTACAATATACCCTTTGAAACAATCCTCCGGCAAAGTGCCCTGGGCAATCCCCTGCAAAAATGGGGTATCCAGGCACTGATCCCAGAGGGGTGTGTTTTCTTCCAGACAGACTTTCAGCAGATCCCGCTTCATTTCACAAACTCCCCTTTCAGATCGAAGAGATGATCCAGCGGGCCGCTTCCCGCCCCCAGATCCAGCATGGCCGCCAGCGCCCCGGAGATATAGGCTTTGGCCCGCTCCACTGCCCCGGGCAGGTCATAGCCTTTGGCCAGGTTTGCGGCAATGGCGCTGGACAGTGTGCAGCCGGTGCCGTGGGTATTGGGGTTTTCGATCCGCTGGCCCCGCATCCAGATGCCCATGCCATTCTGCCAGAGATAGTCGTCGGCAGTGCTCACCTGGTGTCCCCCTTTGCACAAAACGGCGCAGCCATATTTTTCCCCGATGAGCCGGGCGGCCTGCTCCATTTCCTCCGGGCAGGTAATGGCCATGCCGGCCAGCACCTGGGCTTCCGGAATATTGGGAGTACACACTGTGCACAAAGGCAGCAGCTCTTCTTTCAAAGCGGCCACTGCATCCTCCGCAATGAGCCGGGAGCCGCTGGTGGAAACCATCACCGGGTCCACCACAATGTTTTTCGCCTGATGCCGCCGCAAAACCTTGCCGATGACGGCAATGAGAGCGGAAGAGGAAACCATCCCGGTTTTGACGGCGTCGGGGTAGATATCGGTAAACACCCGCTCCAGCTGCTCTTCCAAAAATTCCGGGGTCGCTTCCATAATGCCGTAAACGCCGGTGGTATTCTGGGCCGTCAGGGCGGTGATGGCACTCATGGCGTAAACGCCATTGGCCGTCATGGTCTTGATATCGGCCTGGATCCCGGCGCCTCCGCTGGAATCGCTTCCAGCGATCGTCAATGCTGTTTTCATGTTCTTTCTCCTTTTTGCATTGAAGTTTTATTACGCGACGGGAAGTGGTGCCCCCGACCCGCCGCATTCTGTCACTGAAAAAACTTCTCCAGTTCCAATGCGTCCAAACGCTCTATATACTGATCACAAAGTGCTTCCATCTCGGCCCGATGCTCTTCCCCCGAGGGGTCCCATACTCCCACCGTGAGGAAGCCCGCTTCTTTGGCGGTGCGGGCTCCATGAAGGGCATCCTCAAAAACCAGAGTGCAGCCGGGCCTACTCCCCAGCTTCTCCGCCCCGGCCAGATAAATGTGGGGCTTTGTTTTGGGTCCATACTCTCCGCAGTCTAAGGCAAAGGAAAAATACTTCCACAGCCCCAACCGCTCCATGGCCGCCTGGGACAGCTCCTTCTGGGTGGCGCTGACGATGCCGCAGGGAATCTTTTTCTGCCGCAGCCGTTCCAGCAGAGTCTGGGCTCCCGGTTTGGCCGGCAGATGCTGGCGGTACTCTTCTTCCGCCAGCTCTTCCACCAGCTGGAGCATCCGCTCCACCGAAACCGAAAAACCAAAGGTCCGGATGATATACTCCGCCGCCTGGCGCTGATCCATGGCCTCGATGGTGCGGGCCAGATCCTCCGGCGGTTCTCCCCCCAGACGCCGTACCAGCTGAAGGGGAAGCTGCTGCCACATCTCCATGGACTGAAGCAATGTACCGTCCAGATCAAACAAAGCCCCCTCTATCTTCACTGAATGGCCTCCTCGGTCAGCTTCCGCAGTCCGGCTGCCGCGGCCTGAGGGTCCTCCTTGGCATAAATGGCCGAAACCACCGCCACGCCGCAGATGCCGCTGCCTTTGAGGGACAGAATATTGCTTTCTTTGATGCCGCCAATGGCCACCACCGGGATATCCACCGCCTGGCAGATGGCTTTCAGCGTATCCAGGCTGACGGCGTCGGCATCGTCTTTGGTGCCGGTGGGGAACACCGCCCCCACCCCCAGATAATCGGCACCCGCCGCCTGGGCCTTGAGGGCCTGCTCCACCGTCTGGGCCGACACTCCCAGAATCTTGTCCGGGCCGATCTTCTGGCGTACCTGCCCCGCTTCCATATCGTGCTGGCCCACATGGACGCCGTCGGCTTCGATCTCCACCGCCAGTTCCACATTGTCATTGATGAGGAAAGGTACCTGATGCTTTTTGCAAAGCTCCTGGATCTGCCGGGCTTCCTTTTGAAATTCCTCCTTCTCCAGATCCTTTTCCCGCAGCTGCACCATGGTCACCCCTCCCAGGATGGACTGCTCTACCGCAGAATAGAGGGTCCGCTCCCCCAGCCAGCTCCGGTCGGTGACGCCATAAAGCAGCAGATCTTTTTTATCGCACTTCATACCGGGCGCCCTCCATCAGCTGCTTGCCATCCATGTGATAGATGGCGTCGATGATCCGGTTGCGGTAAGAGCTGTTGCCCTCGCCCTCTTCCAGACGCTGGAAAGCCAGTTCCCCTGCCAGGCCCATCATCACCACGGCCGCAGCTGCCGCTTCCAGAGTATGCTCCGGGTTGGCGGTGACAAAGGCCGCCGTCAGCCCGGACAGCTGGCAGCCGGTACCGGTGATCTTTCCCATCTCCGGCCGGCCGTTGCGAATGACAAAGCACCGCTCCTTGTCGGCCACCAGGTCGATGGCGCCGGTGATGGCCACCACACTGTCAAACCGGGCGGCCACTTCCTTGGCAAAAGCAACGGCGGCATCCAGGTTGTCCTCTGTGACGGCATCGGACAAATCGGCATCCACTCCCCGGGTTTTGCCGCTGCCCTGGGTCAGGGTCTTGATCTCAGAGATATTGCCCCGGATGACGGCAAAATGCACCTGCCGGAGCAGATCCAGCGCCGTCTTGGTGCGCAGCGTGCTGGCCCCCGCCCCCACCGGGTCCAGCACCACCGGATGGGAAAGGGCGTTTGCCTTCTTCCCGGCGGCAAACATTCCCGGAATGGTGCGGCTGTTCAGCGTGCCGATGTTGATATTCAGGCCGCCGCAGATGGAAGTGATCTCTTCCACCTCCCCCAGATCATCGGCCATAATGGGGCTTCCCCCGCAGGCCAGCAGCACATTGGCCACATCGTTGACGGTGACATAATTGGTGATATTGTGGATCAGGGGGGATTTTTCCCGCACATTGTCCAGACAATTGCCCAGCATTTTGCTTCCTCCTTTTTCAATAAAAAAACGCCGCGGGTCTGCCCTCCGGAGAAGGCCTCCCGCGGCGAAAACCGCAAACGAATGGACTCCCTCCGTTGGCATTACCCAAATCAGGTAGCAGGTCGAAGCGCACAGCTTCCTCTCAGCCCGTTTGCGAGCTCCCTGGTCACGCTATGATGTCGTTTTTTATTATAAAACCGGGTGCAAAAAATTGCAAGAATTTTGTCCTCACATCCCCAGCCAGGGCTGGATGGAATTGAACAGATACCCCACCAGAATGATCCCCACTGTGCAGATGGCCACAAACACTCCCAGCAGCCGGGGCTTCACGGCCCGGCGCAGCATGATCAGAGAGGGCAGGGACAAGGTGGTCACCGCCATCATGAAGGAGAGCACCGTGCCCAGCATTGCCCCTTTTCCCAGCAGGGCCTGAGCCACAGGGATGGTGCCGAAGATGTCGGCATACACCGGCACACCGATGATGGTGGCCAATATAACACCCAAGGGATTTTTTCCGCCCAGCACCGCTTCCACCCAGCTCTGGGGGATCCAGTTGTGGATCAGCGCTCCAATGCCCACACCGATGAGGATATAGGGAAAAACCTTCCGGAAGGTGGAAAGCATCTGCTCTTTGGCATAAACCACCCGGTCCTTTTGGGTCAGAACCGGTCCGTCGGCCTGAACAGCCACTCCCTGACGGATAAACTCCTCCACCTGGTCTTCCAGATGCAGCCGCTGAATGAGGGCGCCCCCCACCATGGCCACCACAAGCCCCAGAATCACATAGAGCACCGCCACCTTGGCTCCAAAAATCCCCATCAGCAGCACCAGACTGCCCAGATCCACCATGGGAGAGGAAATGAGGAAGGAAAAGGTTACGCCCACCGGCAATCCCGCCCCGGTAAATCCCATAAAGAGGGGGATGGAGGAGCAGGAACAAAAGGGCGTCACCGTTCCCAGGAGCGCCGCCACCAGATTGGCCCCCATTCCCCGGAACCGCCCCAGGATTTTCCGGCTTCTCTCCGGCGGAAAATAGCTTTGCAGATAGGAGACAAAAAAGATCAGCACACAAAGCAGAACCGTGATTTTGATCACATCATAGAGGAAAAAATGCAGACTTCCCCCCAAGGGACTGGCAGTATCCACTCCCACTTTGTCTAGCCCCCGGCCGATCAGATCATTGAGCCAGGCCATCCCCAGAAGCTGATCCTGTACAAAATTCCACAGGCCCATCTTGCTCCCGCCTTTCATAAAATAATTTAAATATTTCGATGTGTCTATTTTATTCTTTCCCTGGCCGCTTGTCAAGGAAAAATTCACATTCTTCAATATTACCACTTTGCTGCCAAAAATGCAGAAATGAAAAAAGAGACACGACTCTTCGTCGTGTCTCTTTTTCTGGTGCGGTCAACGGGACTTGAACCCGTATGGTTGCCCACACGCCCCTCAAACGTGCGCGTCTGCCTGTTCCGCCATGACCGCATGGATTAAATTAGCTTGTTTATTCTATCACACTTCCCTCAAAAATGCAAGAGCTATTCCAAGGGTTTTCCAAAAAATGCGGCGGGTTCTGTCACCACTGCCCCCACTTTTCCTGCAGCGCCTGATACAGCTGCTCCTTCAGCTGCTGTTTGGTCAGGCTGTTCACATACTGCCAGATCTCCTGCCGCTGTTCTTCCCAACGGCGTTCCTGCTGCCGCTCCCCTTCCTCTACTAAAGCCAGGTATCTTTCCATTTCCTGCGGAAAGGCTGCAAAGTACACCGCAGCCATATGTTTGCAGACGATCTTCCGTCCCGCTGCATGGGGGCAATCGCACTGGGAGGCCCGAGGATGTTCCAGGTTCACACTCACTGTATATATTTTTTCTCCGCTGCCCCGCACCTTACCTTGTAAGGTGTTGGTATCGGTTTGCTGCCATAACAGCACTCGAGCATCCCGGAAATATTCATAACCACGCCAAAGGGCACTTCCGCTGGCTGCTGAAAAAAAGCTCATCTTCCCATCCCACGATATAGCAATGAGTTTGTGAAGGGTAGACACTTTAGACATCTAAAGCGCCGCTCGGGTTACCACATCTTTTCTCAGAAAGAGTATATCATATTGGCAAGACTGCGTCAATTCTCGTCTTTGCCGAGCAACTTCTGTTCCTCACTCTCTATGGACTGCGTATATCACGCCATCGTTGTCGCGTTAATCTTTCGTATCCGGATTTGCATTGTCATTTTGTTCGGTGACTACTCCCTCAATCATGTCGGTCACGACCTGATTGAGCTGGGCGGCGTTTTTCGATGTAATGACTGGGACTCCCGTTCTGGACTCAACCGCACGACGCGCATCACCGGCAGCAGCACCACCTTCCCGTGCTATATCCATGTTTTCCACAAATGAGGATGACTCTCGCTGCTTTGAAATTTCTGTTGTGGTTGCCTCCGCCAGCATATTCAGCACCAGTTCCAGTGTGCTCATGTTGTCACGGAGGTTTTCCTTAGTTAGACCTTTGAGCTTCTTATATTGCCGTGTGGTCATGCCAGACCACGCTCGGGAAATCTCGTCGGTGAGGATGGCGTATTCCACACCCTTCTGTACACCTCGGGCGTCCCACTCGTCGGTCAGCTCCTTGCGAACCTGAATCGCCTGAAGCCGCTGGTTGATCCACTCACGGGTATAACCTTTCCGCAGATAGGTTTCAAGTGCCCGCTCAATGGTCAGCTCCGGGTCAATGGTTTCCTCGATGCGCTCCCGGCCGACTTCTGCCAGCCAGAGCTTGAACGGTTCTGCTTTCGGTGACGGGATAGACTGGATAATGCGGAGAAGCTGCTGGGTATCAGCCACATCGGTGTTGTAGCGTTTGTCATCTGCGGACAGCAGTTTCAGTTGCTGACAATTTGTCAGCAACTGATCAGCACCTTCTTCTTTCAACCGCTGCTTGAGTTTTGCCCGTTGCTGTCCACGATGATCTTCTCTACCAGCTCGTCGAACAGCTCTGCATCGAAGCTGTCCCAGTCCTCCGGACCTGCCTCCAGTGCCATGACCAGTGCCTCGGTTTGGGCAAGGGTACCGTCGGCGGACTCCATGAGTAGCCGCTCCTTTTTCTGTTTTGCGCTGTGGAGCTGCTCGGCCAGCTCATTGGTGCGGGTAATAAAAACGGTCAAACCGCGCCTTTTCTCTGGCATAATAAAAACCCATATTGGGTCCTCCGTTTCTTCTGAGATTTTGAAAAGTCAAAATCTCAGAAGCGGGGGTGCCCGAATAGGGGGCAGCAAAAACCGCACTCCGAAACAGCAGTGTGCTGCTCCTGAGTGCGGTTGGTTCCAAATTATTCCTACCAGCAGTTCATGTTGACGATAGTCCTCAGCCTTTAGATTGTGTACCCGGAGTCGGACAGGAGCAACATGAACTATGGCGAACTGGTTAGCTGGCTACATACGGAAACTCATCGGGAGTTTCCATCTAAAAACAAAAAGCATGAGAGACCTCCTAATCTGGCTGAAAAGGAGATCCCTCATCGCATTTTGCATGTCTCTGTTTTACGCAGGATAGCTTTCTACCGCAGGGGCATACTAAGAGAACACCATTAGAGCCAAAATTCCGCCACCAATAGAACATTCCGATTGCACTGCCATATCGGTAAAATATGTGCAGAGGAGGTGAACTACTGGTGTCTAAAAAAGATGGTCAAATCACAGAGCGCTTGGGTTCTATTTTGCGTGAACTCCGTGAAGAGAAAGGATTGACGCGAGAAGAACTCGCAGAGCGTTCTGAAACAGGGCTTCGCCATGTTGCGGCAATCGAACTGGGAGAGAAAAATCCAAGCGTAGATACGCTTTACCGCTTGATTCGGGGCATCGGAGTTTCCTCTGACAGGGTGTTTTATCCTGAGCTCTCGCAAAATGACCCTGAGTTTGAGGTGTTGGTACACACGCTTGCTGTATGTTCGTCAAAACAGAAGCGGCTTGTGTTGGCATTTGTGGAGATGCTTCGCAATCAAGAAGATTTGATTGAAAAGTAAAACCGGAAAATACTAATTTCAAAAGCAATCAAAAGACAACGGACAAGATAAATGTCTTGCCCGTTGACTTTTTAGGCATTTATAGACTTATTGGCTTGGATATGCATCTTTCATCTTTTGAAAGGATTCTTGGCTGATTGTGTGCTCCATACGGCAGGCCTCTTGTTCAGCGATAACGGGGTCTATTCCGGCGCTTATCAAATGCTGTGTAAAAAATCTGTGACGCTCATAGATTTTCTCCGCCACTTCAAGGCCGATTTCTGTCAGATGGAGAAATCCGTCCTCATCCATTATCAAAAATCCGCCATCCTTCAAAACACCTACCGCATGGCTGACGCTTGGTTTCGATACCCCCATCTGGCGGGCAACATCCACAGAGCGAGCCACGCCGCTTTTTCGCTGCACCATCAGCACGGCTTCCAAATAATCCTCTCCGGAAGAATGAAGTTTTTTGCGGTGGACCCCTACGGTTTCATGCTTCATGGCCGTGAGAACAGTGGGCGCCACCGCAATGGCACTCCTCAAATCCCTTGGGAAACACAACGACCAGCAGCATCTTGAACGCCTCCTCACCATACACGGCGTGGGGTACCTTGGCCGGCATTACCAGACTCTCTCCGGCCTTTACGGTGTGGGGCACGCCGTCCACAGTGAAGCGTCCGACACCCTCCAGTACGGTGACCATAGCATCTCCGTCAGAGTCGTGAGTGCTGATCTCCTCGCCCTTGTCAAAGGCGAACAGGGTCACGCTGACAGCTTGGTTCTGGGCCAGCGTTTTGCTGACGACCTGACCGGGTTGTACCGATACCAGCTCTGTCAGCTTGACTACCGTTTCATGCTCAATATTCTTAATAAACTGCTCCATACAAAACATCCTTTCAGCAATAATATAGGAACGATCTTAAACGGGAGGTGCTGTTTTCATCCCAGTCCCCATCCAAAGACAATGCAAATACAGGAGCTGCGCAGTGCTTTTCCAACCCACACAGGGAGAGTACGGTCGCGGTATTTTCATACCTGGGAGCCAGTGTCAGAACGGCATCTGCACTTTCGCCCATCTGTATGGCCTTGGCGAAGCGGTACCTTCCGTTGTTGCCGGCGAAACTGGGAAGATAACGGTCAGCAGAAGAAAAGAGCGTATCGGCGGTTGTGGCAAAGCTGCCTGATGCCCCCAACGCCTGGGCCACACGGGATATCTCGCTCCAATCCACAGGTTTCCCGTTATCCTGCCAGAGAAAGGCCATCATCTCAGCGAGGGGCTGGCGTTTGATTCTGTTGCCCTCCTGCTCCAACATGGACAAGACCCCTTCGTCCAGACTTGTAATGCACATAGGGGAACCGACAGCGGCAATAGTTCGTTTTTTGCCGGTATCACTTTGCTTTGCCAGCTCGACTAACTCGGCAAGAGTCGGGATCTGCTTGGGCGCAAGCTCCTCACGGCGCTCATAAGGCAACGCATAGACCACATCTCCCGTCAGCAGAGCACGGATCAGCAAGCCGATGTCTTCCGCCGTTTCGGAAAGCTCCTCCAGCATGGGAGCCACGATGCCGCATTTCGTATGACCCTTGCGGTCGAGGATAGTTCTCACGGTGCGGGCATACTGACCATCCGCATCGGCACCGTAGCCGTAGGGAATCAGGAATTGAAGCCCATCGTCGCCGCCATGCTCTGCGATGGCCTGCAGGCAGCTTCCTACCAGCATGGGCAGGGGCAGATATTCTTTGGAAACCATTTCGGCTCGGCCAAGATTCAATGTCTGATGGGTGAAATCCGGCATAGCCTCGGCAGCAAAGCCCTGATGGCGGAAATAGTCTGCCAGGTAGCGGGTGTAGCAGCCCAGCGGGGGTATAAGCAGCTTTTTCCCCTTCTCCGGTTTGGCGTTTACATTGGCCGGGCGCATGGATACATTCAGAATGTTGAAGTTTTCCGGCATAGGGTCATTCTCACGGTTTTTGATGCTGTTCAAGAAAGCCTCGATGCGGGTAATGACTCCCACGGGAGAGTAGTGTTCATCCACCTCGATCTGCAAATAGGGCTTATCGCCCATTTCCTCACGGAACATATGAGAGATCAGCGTATCCGGTCCGCAGCCGTGGTTTGTCAGGTAGACGGCATAGAGGTTCGGATGGTTGGCGATCAGCTTGGCGCCGGAAAGCAGATGGTCTCCAAAGGGCCAGTACATATGGGGGTAGTCGGAGGAAATATCCAGAGACATACCGGGCAGATGGCCCAGTGTCATGACCTTATAGCCTTTGGATAGAAGGATCTCCGGGATTCCCATATTCAGCACCGGGTCAGAGATGCCGTAATTGCGGGTGATCAGCACCAGCACCTTTTCCTCTGGGTTGAGGCCGGACAGCATCTCTCTGCCCAAAGCTTCCACATCCTCGGTGAACTTGTTGACTGCCAATGCGCCCTTGGCCAGACCGGGCAGACATCTGGCTCTGGAAAATCCCAGGGCTTTGCCGGTTTCCAGCATGGCGATGCCCATCATCTTGGCTCCCAGATCCAAATCAAGGACAGGACTGAGAAGTTGGATGCCCTGCTGCTCCAGCCCCAGAGATTCAAATACCATCTGTGCCGCCTTCTGCATATAGGGGCAGGCGTAGTTGTGGGCGGCGTGGGCATGGGGGTGACGGATCGTTCTGACCGAGGGCAGGAAGATATAGTCCACCTTGTCGTTTGCCAGCTGCTTCATATGCCCATAGATGAGCTTGACCGGGTAACAGGTCTCGCCCTGAGCATACTGCTGGGACAGGCGGATGGTCTCCTCATTGGTGGGCTTGGAGAGCACCACATTAAAGCCCAGATTCTTGAAAAAGGCGTTGACCATGGGGAAGAACTTGAACATGATGAGGGTCAGAGGCACGCCGATAGTCTTTTTTCGGGGATCAATCGTGCCGTCGTAATCCTCCACCACCAACTGACCGGCTTTTTTGTAGAACGCTTTATTGCGGCGGATCTCCTCGCTGGTGGCAATGACCTTTTTTTCCTCTCTGGGGAAATCAAAGCCCAGAAAGGTACTTTCCCCGCTGCCCACCGCTTCCTGCGCCAGAAGGGCCGCACCGAAAGCGCCGGAGATGGAGAATACAGGTGATACCTGCACCTTGTCCCCGTAAGCGCTCTGGAAGGCCGCCACGATACCGGGGTTATAATCCACACCGCCCTGCAAAACAATACGCTTACCCACAGGTTTGCCGCCCACCACTTTGTGCAGATAGTTTTTCACAATGGAGTGGCAAAGACCCGCGGCGATGTCCGCCTGACTTGCTCCCTGTGCGGCTGCCTGCGTAATGGCGGTTTCAATAAACACCGTGCAGCGCTCACCAAGGTCGCAGGGATGCTCCCCCTGAAGGGCCAGAGGGCCGAAATCAGAGATGGGGATACCCATGCGGGCGGCCTGCTCCTCTACGAAGGAGCCGGTGCCTGCCGCACAGATCTTGTTCATCTGGAAATCCACCACATTGCCCTCTTTCAGGGAAATGTACTTGGAGTCCTGACCGCCGATCTCAAACACGGTATCCGCGTCAGGAACCCACCAGGCGGCGGCTTTGGCCTGGGCGGTGATCTCGTCTCGAATAGCATCGGCGCCCATCATATTGCCCAGACGCTCACGCCCGGAACCGGTGATACCCACACCGAGGACGGGGAACTCCCCATATTTTTCCCTCAGCTGTGCCAGTCCGCTGCGTACCACACCCTCCGGGTCTCCGGCAGTGCGGAGATAGAGAAAATCGATCAGCGCGGCATCCCTTCCGATGAGAACAAGGTCTGTACTGGTGGAGCCCACATCAATTCCGAGGTATGCGCCATCGACCGGCATGGTCCCGCTTTTTTCCGGCTCAGAGAGAGAGGTGCCGGAAAGCAGCTGAAGTTTAGACAAGGCTCCGCTGCCCTCTGTATTGGGGCCTGCGGCAGATAAGCGGCGCAGCAGGTCATCCTTTTCGACAAGCGTTCCTTCCTGAAACGCCGCACCGATGGCTCCGCTGTAAAGAGCCTGCTCCGGAACGAGCAATTCGTCCTCGGACAGGGAGAATACATCGCGGATGGCACGGATCACACCGGTATTGCGTGTGACGCCGCCGCAGAAGGCGATGGGCTTTTCCACCGGAAGGTCTTTTACAATAGTAGCCTTGTAGTTGCGGATCATGGCATAGCACAATCCCAGCAGGATATCCTCCTTTGGATAGCCCTCCTGTTGGCGGTGGATAATATCTGTTTTGGCAAAGACAGCGCAGCGGCCGGACAGATTGGGGATCTCCCTTGCTTTCTCCACCAGGCGGGAGTAGTCCTCGATCTGAAGCTCCAGACGGGACATTTGATCCTCGAAGAAGGAGCCTGTACCGCCGGCGCAGTGCTCGTTGACGGAAAATCGGGGGCTTTTCCCAGAAAGACCGGTGATAAATCTGGCGCTCTGGCTGCCAATCTCAATCATACTCCCGGCCTTGGGGCAGAGACGCTTTGTCCCCTCCACAATGGCGGGGATGTCCTCCATCTGGGCCGCATCAGGCAAAGCGTCAAGAAGGGTCTTTCGGTTGGAGCCGGTGACGCAAAGGGCAAACTGTTCCGGCAGTTCCAGCTCCAAAAGCCCTTTGGAAAGTGTTTTCAACAGTTCTCCATGGTGCTTCTCACACCATGATTTTTGGATGCCCTCCTCCATTTGGACCAATTTGATGGTGGAGGACCCCATATCAATTCCAAGTCGTATCACGGTGTTCGCCTCTTACTCGCCCTTAACAGGCATCGAATAGTAAAAATCATCCTCCGGCATTTTCCCGCCCACAGCGTCCGGGTTCAGGTCGTAGATAATCTGGAGAAAGCCGGACAGGATCTCCTTCATCTCCTCGCCGGTCACTGTGCAGATGCTACAGTGCGGAATGGCGTCCAGCGCTATCTCCGGGTTCAGGAAGGTTTCATAGTCCTCGGTCCACTGGGCGGCTTCCTCCAGGTGAGCGAGGCAATAGTCTGTAGATTGTTTGGACAGCTCCAGATACTCCATAACCGCCTGCTCATGCTCCTCCAGAAACGCCGTGCGTACCACCGTCACCGTGGTGACCGATTGGGCGCCGGTATCCATGTTCAGCCCGTTCCAGGCTTCTGTCACATCGATGGCGACACGCAGGTCTGCCACCAGCAGCTTAGCTACCTCTACAAAGGGCTGGGGCAGCAGCGCCACAGCGTTTTTCTCCTCCTGCAAAAGGTTCAGCACCTCGAAGGGCGTGGGGCGGAAGGAAAAGTTGACCTCATCGGCAAGACCGGCTGCGTCCAACAGGAAATCAAAGGTGAACTCCGGTGGACCGCCCTCGCCAATGGAGTAAACGGTGCGCCCCTTCAGATCCTCCAGCGTGTTGATATCGGGATCGGTGGTCAGAATGTATAAAAGCCCCAGATTGCCGATGCTGATAACCTTAACCTTTTCCCGCATATCCTCGTTGTTGTAGAGGATGGCCGCCACATTGGAGGGCACGGTGGCAATGTCATAGTCCCCCTGATTGAGCGAGGCCGCCACGGCGGAGTAATCCACGCCGGCGATCTCAAAATTGTAGCGGTTAAAGGTGCTGCCCTCCTCTGCTTCGTGCATCAGATAGCCAAGACCCATGGAGGGCGGTCCCATAATAAGCCCCACATTTACATCCGTGGCCTCGCTGCTGCCCATAATCTCACCGGTACGCTGCGAGGCTTCGCTTTCTTGATTGCTGTTGGCAGGCTGCTTTGCACAGCCGGCGAAAAGTCCCAGCAGCATGGCAGCAAGGCACAGCAGGGACAAGGTTCTCTTTTTCATATACTGTTCCTCACTTTCTCAGCTTTTTCTTGCCCACAATGATCACCGCAACCAAAGCCACGACCGCCACGGCGGCGGCAATAGCGCCGATGGGAAATACAGGCGCAGACTGTTCAGGACTGCTCTCCTCCGGCGAAGACGTTTCCTCAGAGGCAGGGTCCGTTTCTCCCGAAACGCCTGCGGAGGCCATCGCTTGACTGGCGTCATCGGCATTCATCATTTCCACCTCAACTACAGGCATCTTCCCGCCGTCGGAGGTTGGGATATCGGAAAGGTTCAGTTCAAAAACCGCCGGCCAGGTATGGTCCTTCTCCAGACCGGAGATGGCCATGGCCAGATCGCCCATTTGTATCTCCGCTGTGCAGAGTTGGGTGATCACCGTGTTCTCGGTGGAGATCCTGCCCAGTTCCACACTGACGGAGGTAATGGCTCCTTCCTCTGTGGTTTCCACATCTGTAAAGGGAAGACCGGTCAGAGAGCGGACCGTCATCACCTTGTCAGAGATGGTCACCGGGATCGTGACCTTGCCGTTTCCCTCTGCGTCTACAGTGAGGGTGGCGTTATTCAACACCGGGTTATAGGGAGGGAAAGTGGGATTCGTGATATGGGGGTTGAGGGGCAGACCGGTATCCGCCTTGTTAAACCAGATATTGCAGCTGACGGTGTAGGTCCCCTCGGCCAGTGTAGTATCTGTTTCGGATGCCTCGGTCACCTTTTTGCCGCTTTGCTGGGAGGCTGTAAAGGTGCGGTGCGCATCTGTAAGGGCCTGCACGGCGGCATCCACGGTACTCTGGTCTGCCGCGGCCAGAGCCGCTTTCGCTTTGGCCAATTCCGTCTTGAGTGTGTCCAGATCTGCCTGTGTGACCCAAACCTTGCCCGGCTCCACATCGTTGCCGTCCACCGACACAATGGCGGTGTTGGCGCTGCGCTCTGCCGTGGCAATGATCGAGTTCAGGGCGTCAAGTTTCACCGCTGTGGTTGGCGGCTGCGTTGGGGGTACAGAGGGTTCCTCCTGCTCCGACTGAGAAGGCGTCAGATCAACGCCGGACAGGTCTACCTCCAGTGTGAGGGGCACGGTCCAGTCCACTCCCAGCAGAGTGGGAAACTCGGTACAGTCGGTAAATATGTATTTTCCGGTCGTATCAGACAGGGTCAGGGTCAATCCGGTGATCCTGCCGCTGCGGGAGACTGAGCCGTCCGTTGTGGCATACTCTCGGCTGTCTCTGGGAGCGCTCACGATGGTTGCGTTGGAGCAGCCGCCTATCTTTTGCAGGGTAAAGACAGGGTTGGGAACCTTTAGCGATAGAGTCAATGTCCCGTCTGCCCCAACGGTCAGAGTGGCGTTGTTGGAAACGGGGGTAGTGGGAGCTACCGCCTCATAGCCGTCTATGCCCAGAGGGTTGTTGCCGTTGGTCAGATAGGCCGTTACCCCGGGAAGCTGGGTGTTCAGCTCTCCGGGACAATAGAGGTTTGCGGTGACGGTATAAGTCTTGTCGCCCTCTGCGGCTTGGGCCGTGAGTCCTGTGGACAGCATGAGCAAAACGGCCAGAACGAGAGCAAGGACGCCTTGACGGCGTACCTGTGTTATCATGAAATTCATCTATCCTTTCCATGTGGTTCTACGCCGCCCACACCTCCGGCGTGAGCGGCGTAGAGTAGCACTTTTATTGAACGATTAGATTTACGCTTTACTTTACCATCAGTTCTACCATACGCTGGAGGATGGTAGCAGTCTCGGCGCGGGTGGCGGTGCCGCCGGGTGTCAGAGTGCTGTTTGTGCGTCCCGCAATAAGCCCCTTGTCCACTGCCCATTTCATAGCATCAGTGGCCCAGGAGGATACGGTATCGGCATCGGAATAAGATTTCAGATCCTTGTTCGTCTTGGTATCCATGCCGAGGTGCTGGGCATAGCGGTAAAGCATGACCACAAGCTGCTCTCTGGTGATGTTGTCGTTAGGGGCAAAGACGCCGTTCCCATAGCCGGAGACAATGCCGTTTTCGTTGGCCCAGGCCACGCCGTCAGCGTACCATGCTCCCTCGACCACATCAGTAAAGACGCTTTCACCCGTCTGGGCAGCATCCTCCAAACGATAGAGGACGGTAGCCAGCATGGCGCGGCTCATTGTCTGGTCGGGAGCAAACTCGGTCGCGCTGACGCCCTGGAACAGCTCGTGGCTGCTGGCAAAGGCAATGCTGTCCTTGGCCCAGTGGTTTGTGGTATCGGTAAAGCTCTTGCTGTGATCCACAACCTTCACAGTGGCGGAGCCGTCCAGAAGGGCCTTGACCGTATCGCCGTCAACGACCGATTTTTTCACAACGGTCTCCGTGCCATCAGCGCTCACGAGGACAAGCACATTGCCATTCTTCTTTTCGGCACTGACTGCAACAGTGATACCGCCCTTAATCTCCTCGACGGTCTTGCCGCCCACGGCAATATTGATCGCTATGGCGTTATTGGCCTTTTCTGTGGAGACAGTCACGGTGCTGCCGTTGGCCTTGGCAATCTCGGCAAGCCCCTCCGAGGGAATGGACACTGCGGCGATCTCAGTTTTCACCACAAGGTCCGCATCGGACTTCGCCATGGCCTCCACGGAGGACTTAGGCAGATCCACATTCACTCTGGTGGCCTCGCCCTCGATCTCCGGCTGGATCACAATGGCTCCGCCGTTTTCCTGTACCTGCTCCAGAGCCGCATCCAGATCCTTGTTTGTGAACTCCACATTAGCAACGCCATCTCTGCCGGCTGTAACGGTGGGATTCAGCTCAGCGGCTGGGGTCTCCTCCGGCACTGCTGGCTTGTTGCCGCCGGTGACGCCGCTGACATCCACATTGTCGTTGGAGTCCAGCGAGTCATCCTTGCCGCCGTCGAAATTGACGGCCAAAATCAGGGGATAATTCCACTCCACACCCAGCAGGGTGGGGAACTCGGTGCAGCTGTCAAAGACATACTCGCCGGAATCGTCCAGCAGCTCCACGGTGATCTCACTGATGCGGGTGCTGTACTTGCCGGTGGCGCCGCCCTGATAGACCAGATTGCTGCTGGTCTTGGTGTCGATGATCCTGGCGTTGGAGCAGCTGCCGATGGACTGGAGCGTGAACACCGGGTTGGTGATGGACAGGGTCAGGGTCTTGGTCCCGTCCGCCGCCGTTGTCAGTTTGGCGTTGTCACTCTCGGGAGTGGTGGGGGTGCCGGTGCCCTGGATGGGGTTGTTAGAGTTGTTCAAGTAGACCGTGATGCCGGGGAGAACCTGATTGCTTTCGCCGGGGAGGTAGAGGTTGGCGGTGACGGTCTGGGTTTTGTCCGTGGGGGTGGTAGGGGTGGTGCCGCCCTGACTGCCGCTGGCTGCCCCGATGGTCCACTGGATTTCCAGCGGAGTCTGCGTGCCGTCTGACCAGTAGTGGTTCGCATCGATCAGCGTGGCGGTGGCGGTATAGGTTCCCGCGTCTGCTGCTGTATTGCCGGTGATGGTGTATCCGTCTCCCGCGGGAACACCGGTCAGGACACCGCCGGTTTCTTTCAGACCGGTGACGGCAGTGGGCTTTTCAACTTTTATGGCCTCGGCCGGAAGAACCGTGAGCGTTCCCTTAGTAAAAGTGAATTGATAATTCTGCGCTTTTCCACCAGAAGGCTGTAATGTATAAGTCTGCCCGGCTTCCAATACATCCGGCGCTTGGACAGTTGGTGCCACAAACCCTTCTATACTGTCCGCAGTCTCGCCATTTCTGAATCCTGTACTCGGAGATAGTGTGCCGACATATTTCACGCACAGAGCCGGAGTTTCTCCCGGAAAAATGGTTTCGTCTATATAGGCGTAGTTCAACCGAACCTTGCTTATCTCCCATTGGAATGTTTTTGGGTCCGTTGAACCATCGAACCATGTATAACCGGTATCCGGTTGTGCTGTAAAACTGTACTCGCCAGCATTTATCGCTTCGTAGACCCCGTCTGTAATATTGACATGCGCATATGGTGCAAACAGATTTTGTTCTACTCCTTGGTAAAACCCAAAATACCGAGAAGTGTCCCGCATTTTACCATAAGGAATCGTCAACGACGCATATTTGTTTTCAGAAACAAGAATATATGCCAGACGATTCGACCATGCTGCCTGAACATCGCCTTGATAAGCGTCATAAAGCCCTTTGCAAACATTGCTTCCATAATTTTCGTCAATCCCAGAGCGAGGGAGTATCTCAGCGGTTGCTATCCCGTCTTCAACCGTTTGTTCCAGTTCAACGACGGATACCTCCCCGTTGCCAGCATCTATAACAAGATAAATATGTTTACTTGAGTCATAAGGCATGGATATTTCCATGTGCGCATATCCGGCATTATATACGGCGCCATTCTGCCCGCCGAATAGGGGAGATTCAATTGCAATGTAATAGGCAGTACCCTTATCTGTGTTTTCAATTTTAGGCTGCAACGCCTTAACGCCATCAAAGTATGCCGGGTTCATGCCCTTTGGAATGATATGTTCAAATACATAGGATATCGAATTCTCATCTCCGGTATATGCAATTCGGACCGCTCTTCCTCCATCGATTTCATCCACAAGGGCAAATACGCCTGTTGTTGTGGAGGTGTAGCTTACAGTCTCGTTGAGAAGTACAGAACGGATCTCAATTGCGCTGCGATCCTCAACACTATATACGACAGGCACTTTGAATTTGCTCGGTATGCTATAGTTGATTTCTGTCCCTTCCGGAATTGCTATTTCAGAACCGTTGGAGAGGAACCTAAAACGATAGATACTATGGCTCACCCCAGTTGGGTAATTCTCCTTGAGCGCATCTTGGGCCATATTGTACAGATCGCCGTTTTTCAAGGACTCGGCAACCAACTCAATTTTGCCAGAAAGAAGTAAGCCAGAAAGCCCCTTGTCCGTTGTACGAATAGTTACATTGGATCCGGTGCTGCTGTCTGCAAAAGTCAGTGAAGTTGTGTTTATATCATCGGCAATTCCCGGTTTCATTGTGTCAAATTCAACAGACATCTGAATGGGCATGTATCTATCTTCGTTCAGCAAAGTTGGGAACTCAACACAGTCCGTGAAGGCATAATGCCCGCTCGTATCCTTCAGATCAAGAACAAGACCATAAATTCTGCTTTGATATTTGCCAAGATCAACCGTTTGCATGATTCGTTCGGTTATATGCACATTCGTTCCATCTCCAATCCTTTGAAGAGTGAAGATGGGGTTGAAATTTTGTACTTTCAGCGTTAATTTCCCGTCGTCTCCAACAATAAGTTGTGCATTCATCTGAACGGGCGACAGCGGCGGCAGATTTGTATTGGTCAGATAAGCGGTCGTGCCTGGCAGAACTACATTATCCTTGCCATCTACATAGAGGTTGGCTGTAACTGTATAAGTACCCGGATCAAATCCAGATGGATTCCCTTCCGTTTTTTCAGTCAGGCCGGTCAGTTTCAGTGTAACAATTCCGTCCAGCGTAGAGGTTGCGACAGTATGTGTGTACATCGTAATCGTACCATAGCTGGTTTCATCAGTATGAGTAATCACAAGCGGAGTCAGTTTTCCGTTCGCATAGGCGAAAAACGCCGCTTGCGAATCCATGCCGCTGCTTAA
>NZ_JACJKW010000023.1 GCF_016901775.1 Intestinimonas butyriciproducens | reverse complement strand
GCCTGAAATTGTGATGCGATAACAAACCCTCAGTACCCCTTATAGGGGTCAGCAAGTACTGACCCCTATGGGGTCTGAGCAAACCACTAGTTTACTAGTGGTTATGATTTTTTGCATTTGACCCCATTTTGACCGCAAAAATCCCGTGATTTGGGTCTAAGGGAAAGTGAACCAATCCTGTGATTTAGGGGTGACCGGAGGTGAACAAATCTCGTGATTTGGGGTCAAGGGGCATCACAGGATGATTGAGCTTCCTGAGGTAATACATCCTGTGATTTGGGGCCTGGCAGAAATTCTAACATAAGACCGCCCCCCAATGATATTCGATGGGCTAATCGCAAAAGACAGCCGAGAACCATAAGGCCCTCGGCTGTCTTTCTATATTTCAATTTTGTTTGCTGCGTTACTTCACCTTTTTTGCTTTTGCGATACCGTTAATCATCCCCGGGGAAGTAACATCCAGGGACTGCCCGGGTTCCAGGCGAACGGTAACGGTTGCTTGAGTAAAACGCCAGGGCTCTTTTGCGCGGACAGTTATGACCTCTTTGCCGTCGCCAAACGCTCCGTTGATACGACGACTTCATCGGGCAACGGAGGCTCCAGTGTCTTATCACGGTCCAGGAGACTCAGAAGATGTTCCTGGGCTTCCGGGCTGGTCATGCTGCAGTAATGGTCACAGGTGACATTTCCCGCCAAAGAGCGTCCCAGGAGGAATTCGCTGATTCCGCTGCCGTCTTTGACGCCATTATTTCTCAGACGGTGATGATAATGACTCTGAAGCAGTCGGCTTCCTGCTCCATTGGTGGAAGATGGGTCTGGCTTCAAAGCATCAGGCCCGACGCCGCAGCGGAGCAGCGCCCCCTTACAATAGGCGGCAAGTTCTTTGCTGGTCATGCGCTTTCCGGAACTGCTCTCCAGAATCCGGCGTCCATTCAGGTCAATTCCCCGGCTCTTGAGTTCTTCGGCGCGGCGGAAGAGTTCCCGGGCGCTGAAGGAGCATACGGGCTTTGTATAATCGCGGGGGGATCCGGTAGAAAACTCTTTGATGATGACAATCTGCGCCGTGGTTTCTTCCCGCCCCATCTGATTAAAGCGCACATCGTCCCAGGAGAGTTTGCATACGTCGCTGCCGGTAAAGCCTTCCTTCTCCAGTAGAACTCCCGTTGCTCCAATATCGTCAACATCGGCCTCTGCAATCATTTGATCAGGTGGCGCTCCTCTTTTTCAGAAAGCGACTCCTTCTGCTGCGCCTTTTTCTGCTGGGCTTCGATATTGCGCTTCTTGTGGGATGGATTCCCCTCCAGGAAGGTGGTAAACGGATTTTCACCGGAGTAGATGCCACGATCCCGGCAGTATTCCTCAAACTGTTCTGCAAGGCGGAAAATCGTTCCCCGTCTTTTATCGGATAATTTTTTATAGGCAGCGGAAAGAGCTTCCTTGGGAACAGCATCCATGGTATATTTGTCCAGCAGACCAGCCAGGTTTTCCAGTTCACGCTTGCTGCGGCGCAAGGTTTCCTCAGAGGTATGCGCTTTTTCTTTCCGCTGTTTCAGGAAAATATCCGCATAAATTTGAACGGCCCGGGGAATGGGCATTTTGCCGGCATAAAGGTCATTGTTTGCATCGGCCAAGGTGGTGGCGTTCTTTACAGACAGCTCTTTCGCTTTCTCCATGACCTTTTCTTGAATCACTTTTTCATTCATGGTATCGAGATAAAGGTCGGCCTTGACGGAAAAAGTTTCTGCCGAAGGTTCACGGCCGTTGGCTTTCAGTTGGTTCCGCTTTTTGCGTCGGGCAGGTCCATTCATCTGCAGGACTTTTCCATTGCTGGGGGAGCGGAGGCTGATTCGGCCACGGAGAAGATAGAATTTCCCCGTACTGGGCTTTTCTGGTTGTTTCTGCTCATTGAGCGAATATGTATACTTGTTTCCTTTGTAAAAGCACATACCTTCCACATGAAGCAAACCATCTTCTTTTGGATAAGCAATATAGGTGACATCGTCATGCTGTGCAGAGGGCTTTGTTTTTCGGCTCATTTTTCATTCTTCCTTTTTGTCATTCCATTTTGAAATGTCAATTTGCTCTGCTTCTTCAATCCACTTCTGATATTTATCAGAGCTGATGACAGGGGAAATCACAGGGCGGTTTTCCCGCAGTCTTGGTGCGTCCTTTGCACCGGTCTGGGGTTCCGGCAAGGAAATTACTGTGCCGTCGGTGATAAAATCCAGACGATTTCCACTTTCGCTGGTAGCGACACGAAGCGTTACCTCAATGGGCTCTTTGCCCGCGGTAATGCGGTATGCGCTGTATCCCGTCAGATCGATTGTTTTGCCCGGAACCGGACAGATGGCATTATAATAGGGGTGCCGGCTGTATTCCGACAGAAAGGTATGGCGTTCCAGCTGTCTGGCAATATCCGACTGCACATCATAATTGGTATAGTCCTTATCCTTGGTGTCTGAGTTTTTGTGTCCCATGAGATAGTCCACATCGGCAGATGTCATCCCGCAGAGATGGATCGCACGGCCTGCCCAATCGCGTCGCAGATCATAAGCCGATACATCGGTGTCCGGAACAC
Organism: Intestinimonas butyriciproducens; assembly: GCF_016901775.1. Lineage (GTDB taxonomy): Bacteria > Bacillota > Clostridia > Oscillospirales > Butyricicoccaceae > Pseudobutyricicoccus. The sequence continues at coordinate 39,975 of NZ_JACJKW010000023.1, read as the reverse complement.
CATCACTGTCCAAATCCGGCTCTCTTCGTGTCAGGGCCGCTACCAGTTGAAAATTTGCCTTTTGAAAACCGCACAGTTGGAGCAATTCTTTTACAAAAGCCGACAGGCTGGACGGGTCAGCATACCGGCAAGGGTCATCCGGGTAAGAGACCAAAGGCATTTCGGCAATTTCCTCATCTGTATAACCGAGACTGTGGAGATAGTCCATTCGCTGAACAATCATGTGATGCATCAGCGAGCCGCAGATACAATAGCGGTAAGCGGCATCTGTTTTCAGCCGGGGAATGCGGTTCCCGTTTTTGATTTGATAAAGGATAGGAATCACCACATATCCATCCCGCAATGCGATATCTCCGATTCTGACGGCGCACGCTTCTGCGGTGCGGGCGCCGCCGGTTGCCATCAGCCCCGCACCCATTGCAAGTCCGTAATGGGGCATTTTCGTCAGCAGATATGCAAACTTCACCCGGACATCATCAGGAATATACTACTGCAATCAGCGTGTGCAGATGCTGGACGAGATTCAGCATCTCACCGGCGAGGAGGCGGAGGTCATTTCCGGTCGTCTGGTGGAACATGTGGGCGATTTGCTCATCTTCGAGGTGCTGGTGGACAACACCGACGGTGACAAGGTTCTCGCCCGTCAGGTTCGTCTGTGGCAGATGCTCCATATGGCCCGTGAGGAGGGTCAGATGCAGCTGGCGCCCTATTTCCTGGCCCTGGATGAGGAGGGCAATGTGCAGTCGCTGCTGCCCTGCTGCATCCCCATGGGTGCCCCTGCCAAGGTGTTTTTCAGCTGCGCCGGGATTCTCAAGGCTCTGGCCTATCAGAAGGATGTGTGGGAGTATGACGCTCTGGTACACGCCCTTCACGATAAGGTGAAAACGGAAGTAATGCAGCGCATCAGCCGCGGCAAGGATGACGTCGACACGCAGATGATGGCAGAACTTTTTGCCCTGCTGCGTGTGGTCGTGAACTGCCACAGCCCCGCTGTCTGGAATTATCCCCGCTTTGAAGAAATCAAGAAGAAGCTGGAGGGTAACTGATATGGATTTGATGAACTACTCCACTTTGCGCACCTTCTCCCGGATTCTGACCGCCGCCCCCCAGGGGCGGCAGGTCGGAGCGGTGCTGGACAAGGTACATGACTGGCAGGCGACGACGCCTCACACGAATGCGATGCTGATTCCTACCCTTCGGTATGAGGTCTACGAATCACTGAAAGCGGATGCAACGATGCTGGAGCTGCGCTATATGGTGTCTCCCGCCCTCCACGCGGCGCTGCACGCCGCTGAGGTGCTGGACGAGCTGCGGGAGGGCACGGGGTGTTATCTGCCCACCTGGGACGAGGAGACGCTTCAGATGCTGCCTGAGGAGACTCGGGAACGCTGGTTGGACACCTTTGAGTGCGATGAGGACGCCGAAGACTTGGTCATGGAGACGCTGGCTGTTCTTATGGCGCAGACCCACAATTATCCGCTGTCTCTGGAACTGACGCAGTATCTGGTGACATATACGCTGGCGGTGGAGCTGAATAAGGTGCAGCCCGAAGCTCATCCCCGCAAGGAGACGGCACGCTGCATCAAGCTGGCCAAGTATCTGACGCCCTGGGAGCGTCCTCACACCGTCGATTATATCTGCCACAAGGACGGGGAGGTGTTCCTGCTGGACGGCGAGATCGACAAGGGTACCTGCGAAGACTATCTGGACGCCATCCGTCAGGCGGAGAAGTCCGTGGCCCACGACGATTTGAAGCGGTATCTCAAGGACCGTACCGCCCAGCCCTGCTTCGACTTCGAACTGGAAAAGGCGGTTCATATCTGGCTGGGCGACGAGTACAAGCCACGGGGCATTCCGGTAGAGTAATGTGCAAAGAGGCCGCCCAAAAGAGCGGCCTCTCACCAACAAATTACAATACCCTGTATGACTGCCCGTAGACAAGGTACACTAAGCGTATCTTGCAAAGGAGGACAATATGGAAAAGCGAACCATTACAACAGAACAGATTGTTTCCTTCGGGCAGTTTTTGCGGGAGGATGAGCGCAGCACCGCCACTGTGGAAAAGTATCTCCGGGAAGTTCGGCTGTTTGCTGAATTTTTGAATGGCAGCGAGGTCACAAAGTCCAGCGTTGCGGCGTGGAAAGCGCATCTGCTGGAGGAGAACTACAACCCCACCACCGTCAATGGAAAGCTCTCAGCCATCGACCGTTTTTTCTCCTTCAAGGGCTGGGAGGACTGCCGGGTCAAGCATCTTCGTCTCCAGCGGCGTCTGTTCCGGGAATCCAATCGGGAACTCACAAAAGAGGAGTATGAGCGTCTGATTGCCACAGCGGAGGAATCCGGAAAAGAGCGGCTGTCACTGCTCATGGAAACCATCTGCGCCACGGGCATTCGGGTCAGCGAGGTTCAGTATATTACTGTAGAAGCAGCACAAGCGGGCAAAGCGGAGATCTCTCTGAAAGGCAAAATCCGTACCATTCTCATGCCTGGAAAACTCTGCCGCAAACTCATCAAATACGCCAGAAAAAACAAAATCGCCGCCGGCGAGCTGTTTCTCACCAGAAGCGGTCGGCCTTTGTCGCGCAAGCAGATTTGGGCTGAGATGAAAGCAATTTGTGAAAAAGCTGGCGTGGAGCCGGGAAAGGTGTTTCCCCACAATCTCCGGCACCTGTTTGCCCGAATTTTTTACCGGGTCTGCCGTGATGTGGCCCGTCTTGCGGATGTTCTGGGTCACAGCAGTATCGAAACCACGAGAATTTATCTGGTCTCAACCGGCGTGGAACACGCCTGGACGCTGGAGCAGATGAAACTGATTTCATAACAGGACAGGACAGAATCCCCATTTTGTCTTGACTGTTTTTGTTTTTTGGCACATTTCCGGCGGCCCCCCAAAAAACACGACGCTTCCCGGGAAAATAAAAATGTAGCTCAAGTGAGCGGCATAATACCAAGTATGAAAATTGCATACAGAAGCAGGCCGATAATGAATCAAGCATTAGCGGCCTCGATTTCCATGCTCATATGCAAAAAACTGCTTGTTTTTCTTTTATAACAATGTTAAAATACTTTAAACAGCTGGATATGCATGGGAAAAATCAGGACATAACGAAACAGAATGGGGATTCTGTCCCAAAAGGGGGGATACCATGCGAGAGACACTCGATACATACTGTATCCGCACCGGCAACCAAACACTTCTGGATCAATGGGATTCTCAACAGAATGACCCATATACTCCGCAGACTGTGACTTATGGCAGCAAGAAAAAAATGTGGTGGCGCTGCAAAGAGGGACATGCGTGGAAAGCGAGCATTTACACTCGTACTGGCAGTGGAACAGGCTGTCCCTACTGTGCGGGGAAGCTGCCTCTGCCGGGAAAAACGGATTTGGTTGCGTGTTTTCCGCATTTGGCTGCCCAATGGCACCCTACAAAAAATCTCCCCCTAACACCACGGCAGGTTCTCCCGGGCAGCCACCGCATCGTTTGGTGGGTCTGTGAACGAGGTCACACATGGAAAGCGCAAATCAAATCCAGAGTCATGGGCTGTGGCTGTCCGGTGTGTTCCAATCGCGAGGTGCTTTCCGGTAGCAACGATTTGGCTTCTCAGTACCCCCAATTGGCCAGGCAATGGCATCCCACACGAAATGGGCACTTGTCGCCGGATCGGATTGCACCCGGCACACGGCGAAAAGTCTGGTGGGTCTGTGAAAAAGGACATGAATGGCAGGCGTCTGTCGTTTCGCGCACATCCGGAGGCAGCGGCTGTCCTGTCTGCACTGGAAAACGGATCATTCCCGGAGAAAATGACCTTGCCAGTCTATTTCCGGATATTGCGGCCCAGTGGCACCCTACTCGAAATGGAAAATTGTCACCACGTGAGTTTGCGCCCGGCTCAAACCACAAAATATGGTGGATATGCAGTCTGGGGCATTCCTATACGGCTTCGGTTGCATCACGGACCATGAGGAGCTGTGGCTGTCCCTACTGTGCGGGACGAAAAGTACTGCCGGGTTTTAATGACTTAGCGAGTACGGAACCCCAAATCGCACTGCAATGGCATCCCGGTCTGAATGGGTCCCTGACACCGGAAATGGTTACTTCGGGGACACGGCGAAAAGTCTGGTGGCAGTGCCCAGAAGGTCATGTCTGGAAAGCGGCAGTCTATTCCCGTACCGGGACGCAAAAATGCGGGTGTCCAATCTGTGCAGGACGCATCGGACGCAGGCGGCGGAATTGCTATGAAAACGTATCCGCAGACAGGAAAGGGGTGATGCAGATATGACAGCAGAACAATCACTGTTGGATTTAATTTCCATTCAGATGGGTTGTATCTATTTATCGGATTTAAAACTTTTGACCGACACACAGCGAGCGCTTCTGGCTCACAAGTTGGAATTTCTGACGCCGCGGGAAGAAGATCTGGACCAATGGAATGATGTGCTGGTCTATCTCGCCAATGTCCCACCGGAAACAAGCGCTCATGGGGCAAAAACACACCTGATTCAACACCTGCTGCACCCATCGGGGAGACAGCGAGAATCTACCAAGTAAACGGAGGAGTAATGGATGAAACGAGTTTGGAAACGGACATGCAGCCTGCTGCTGGCCATCGTGATGGCCTTCTCACTGCTGCCCGTCAGTGCATGGGCGGCGGCATCCGCGCCGACAGAAGGCTCGGAGCAATATCAGTATGCTCAAGGCATCCTGAATCAATTGAATGCCGCGATTGAGGCCGATAAACAATATAGAATGAGTCCTGCAATTCCTGTAGGCGGCAATTCAGATTTGTATCGTTACGATCTAACCAGAAACCATTATGAAGGAACGGTTCTGGTAAACGATGTCATCGTAATTGTCGTACCAGGGACAGGCGGAAGCAACTATTCCATTCCGGACTACACGGCAGATGAGGATAGTCTCCTGAGCCGTCCTTGGGGACAGTCAAGCCCCTCCGCGGTTTACATTGCCTCCGGCGTGACCGGTATCGGTGACAACGCCTTTTATAATATGAACTCTCTCCAGACGGTGGAGTTTCAGAATGCCTCTGAACTTACATACATCGGCGAACAGGCCTTTTCCGGCAACAGCCGCGTCAAGTTTACCGATCAAGGCCATACGGAAGACATCAACACTTTGGACCTTTCCAACGTGACCACCATGGGCCAGGGGGCCTTTCGCAGCTGCGCAGGCCTCACCGGAGTCGTCCTGGGTGAAACCATCACCGCGAAGGAAGCGGGCCAGTTGATTCCAAACAAGCTCCCCAACAGCGCTTTTGCCAGCACCGGTCTGACCAGCATTGACCTTCCCACCGGGATCACGGCCATCGGCGACAGCGCTTTTTCCGGCTGCTCTCTGCGGGACCAGGACGAGCTGGTGCTGCCGAAGGGGCTGACCGATATCGGCGCTTCCGCTTTCGCTCTGGGGATGGGCACGGGAGACACGACCGCCGGGATCACCACCCTCACCATTCCGAGCACTGTGACCACCATCGGTGCCAGTGCCTTCTCTGGCCGCAGGAACCTGCGGGAAGTCACCGTGGAAGATGACGGCATAGAGAACACGCAGATCACAATCGGCGACCATGCCTTCGGTTACGACGAAAATACCGCCTACTCCTACGAAGGCACCATCACGGATGCGAAGAATCCGGAGATCCAGTACACCGGCCTGATGGGTACCACCTTCCTGGTGCCGCTAGACATATTGGATGCTCTGGAGAATCACGACAACTGCTACACCGGCGATATTACCCCCATGGAGTACCAATATACCCAAGATCCGGACTGTATCACGCCTGGATTCGATGAGTATAAAACCACAGTTCGGGGTGCCTCCAGCGGCGGCAAAGATCTCGAGATTCTTTATCATCACCCGATCCCCGCGCTGGGACACGATTATGGAGAGATCAAAGAGATTCCTGTCAGCTGCGAAACGGAGAACTACTTTGTCCAATTCTGCCAGCGGAAGAAGTGCCCCAATAAGGGGCAGGCCGTGGGCGCTTTGCGTCAAGATACCACCGGACCGGGCCTCTTTGACCCGGACACCGACGAACCCCTCAGTGAAGAGCAGTTGAATGAATGGCGCGCAAAATTTAAAACACCGCAAGGCCACCAATGGAAAGCCTGTTCCGTAGAGAATCCTGCCATGGATACCGACACCAGCGCCACGCTTTACTATGTCTGCACAAATCCCGCTCATGACAATGACATGGATCAGCTCGACTCGCCAGTCACCATACCGCTGACCGGAAAGACCATCACAGCGCTGACCACCCAATCTCTCAATGACATTGCGGACCAACTGACGGGCTTCAGTCAATATGGCACCGTGTCTTGGGCAGAGCCTTCCGACGAGGAATTCGGCACAGAGCAGACAGTGGATGTGCCGGTGAAGTACACCATAACCACGGGCACAGGGCAAAACTGGCCGGTATTCACCGAGGCTCCGGTGGGCACGCCGGATTCCCATACGGAGGATCCCCAGGAGCTGACTGTGCAGGTGAAGGTGGAGAAGGATATCCTGGATCTGCACGACGTGTCCATTCTGCCCGGCGCCGTGAATGTCGGTGATACGGCATCCGTGCAAATCAGCGGTTTCCAGGAAGCCACCGGCACGCAGCCCCCTGAATACAATGTGAATGGGGCGTGGACAACCACACAGCCCACCACGGAAGGGACGTATCAGATTCGGGTCTGCTTTACATACAACAATGAGATGTATGATCTGCCCCAAGTTGGTGATGCCGAATATCCAAGCAACAGCAGCTACACCCTGAAAACGGAAAACGGCAAGACCTGGGTGGAACGAGACTTCACCGTTTCCCTGCACCAGATCAACGCCGAAGCGGAAGCGATCGGAAACCTGGTCTATGATGACGGGGAAACTGGAATGCTCACCATCCGCATCAGCAGCCTGGAAGTTGGGCAGAAAGTCACTGCAACGGTCATAAATGCTCCGGACGGCGTTTCTGTATCCAACTGGAAATACACCGCCGCGGATACCGATACGGTCACGGGTCTGCCCATGACGCAGGCCGGTGATTACACCGTTCGGGTGACATTTACCTATCCTGGTCATCTCGAGTATCAGGATAAAACACAGACGCTTCAGGTTCACATCGATCACAAGCAGGTTGCAAAACCCACGCCCACCCCAAACCTGACGTACCTGCCCACAACCACCGGCCAGGACGGCTTCGCCGGACAGAGCAGCACCGTCTGGAAATTTGTGGACGACGACACCTACACGCATACCGGCAATTCGGCCGGCAGCTATACCGCCAAAGCCCGGCTGACGAACAACAACTACCGTTGGGCAAATACAGCGGAGACGGTACGCGAGATCGAAATTGACTGGAGCATCCAGCCACGCTCCATTGTGGCGCCCAGCATTCCCCAGGGTGCGTCGGTGTATACCTATGCCTATGGTACATGGCGCAACCCCCTTTCCATGAACAACGAATCGGACTATGAATTCCAGGTTGATCAAACCACCCACACGGTCACGCTGGTCTACGTGGGAAATAAAGGCGATGCGAATTACGATGCCAATGCGGCGGTGGCCTATGTCGCTAGAGACGCTTACCATACAAACCGCGATGAGTACACCATTGACGTCGCCCTGTCGTCCACCAATTATCAGTGGTCGGCCGGCGAGCCATCTGAGCTGACATGGAGCATCAATCCGGCAACGCTCTCATTACCGGACATCACCGCGCAGCCCGCGGAGTATACAGGGACGGCCTATGATACAACGAAGATCCACGTGGATGCCGCGAGTCTCCCCGGGGACGTTTCTAATAACGGCTATCAATACTCCAGGAGCACGACATTCAGTGGTGCCACGACAGAAGCTCCGAAAGATTGCGGCACCTATTATGTCCGGGTGAATTATAAGTATGATTCGAACAACTACAACGCTACGATTCCGTCTACCTCCTTCAGCATCACGCAGAAGACCGTTACACTGACCGGGAAAACCACGCCGGTGGATTACGACGGAAACAACCATTCCATCGAGGATCCCGATGTAACCGGCATTGTTGCGGTTGACGAAGCGAATTGGGGCAACTTCACCTACGCCGTCAAACAGGATGACGGTTCCTACGGCGCAGCCAGCACGGTCAAACCCGTGTTCAAGGAAGCCGGGAACTATACGGTACAGGTGGGTATCAGCAGTACGAACTACAAGGCAACACCGGTGGAATGCACCCTTATCATCCAGGGCGCCCAGCAGGATGTGGTCCTGACGCCAGTGTCGCCAAACCAATGGGACAACGGGACCACGAATACCATTACCGCCAAGCTGACGGATGGGACCATTCAGGTCACCGGCCAGGGTATGCTCAACGGCCAGGCCACGGCGGAGACCCCTGATTACTCCATCGCGGCTGAAAACGAACAGTACGCCACGGTTGACGACCAGGGTGTTGTAACCCTCAAGCGCGTCACCCCGGATGATGGGATCACCGTGACGGTCTCTGTTCCCGGACACGCGGGAGGCAACTATCTGGCGGTCTCCGGAAGCTATACCCTCAAGATCGTCAAAGGCGACTTGTCCATCGAGGCGGAGAATCAGGACTACACCTACGGATATGCACCGGAAGATTTGGAGGCCTACAAGACGGACGTTGATGCCAAGCTGACCGGAGCGCCCGCAAAGGCTGTCCAGCCGACTGGTGGATTGGTCTACCAGTTCTACAATACCCTGGAGAACGCCCAAAACGGCAGCACCGATGGTCAAATTGCTGCCCCCACGGGCGCCGGTACATTCTATCTTCGCATCTCCTATCCCGGAGATGACAACTACAACGCTGCGGCCAAGGTCATTACGGTTACCATCAGACCCCGTACCTTGACAGCTCCTGCCGACGGCTACACCGGCACCTATGACGGAGCGGCCCACGCCCCGGTCAAGTCCATCACCGTTACCGGCGTCAACGGCGCTTTGGACAGCGGGGACTACACCGTCACCTATCAGAAAAAGACCGACGATACCAAACCCGATGCGAATGATCCCAACTGGAACAGCCTCACCGTCCAGGATGTGGCGCACAGCGGCGAATACTGGTACAAGGTCACTGTCGGTGGCGCCGATGCGTCCAACTACGAGCCCTATATCGGCTTTGTGAATGTCAGCATCACCGCCAGGGAGATCACCCTCACCCCGGATGTGACCAAGGAGAAGATTTACGACGGCACGAACACTGCTGTAATCAACAAGATCAACGGCACGGCTTACAGCGATTCCGGAATCACCGTCGACGGCGCGGCATCCGAGCAGTTCACCGTCACAGCCTCGGCAACCTACGACAACAAGAACGTGGAGGACGGCAAGACCATCACCGTGGAATATACGGTTACATCTACCAACGCCGATCTCGCCAACTACACCTTCAACGGCAAAGAAGCCGAGAACGGCAAGGTCACCGACACGGTCAGCGGCAAGATCACCCCCAAGCCCATCACCGTCACCGGCGTGGACGCGGTGGATCGCGTCTATAATGGTTCGGAGCGTGTTCAGCTTACTGGCACACCTGAGACCACAGGCATGGTCGACGGCGATGAACTGACGCTCACCCTCAAGCAAGGGGCCACCGGCACAGTGGGCGATAAAAAGGCTTCCGATTCTCCCAAAACCGTCACTGTGGACACCGGCGTCATCACGCGGGGCGGCACGGACGCGGGCAACTATCAGGTGACCGCCGTGGTCACGGATACTGCCAGCAACAAGATCGATGTGACGATCAGCAAGGCAACCGTTGCCCTGTCGGTGAAGAATGCTGTCAATGGCACTGTCACCGAGGGATACACCGGTCAGCCCATCGTCCTCACGGCAGAGATCACGGGCAGCGCCTTTGACGAGACGCTCCAGCAGAGCGACGTGGAATTTACCTTCAAACAAAACGGCAGCGAAGCCCAACCCATCACTGTGGGCCGCTACGATGTCACCGTAGCGCTGAAGAGCGGTGCCGAGGCCAGCTATGCCAACTTTGACATCCAGTCCAGCAACTGCACACTGGAAATCACCAACGCGGCACTGACGGTAGGCGCTCAAAACTACTCCGGCTCCTACACCGGGCAAAGCCATGATCTGACCAATGGCTGGACCTTCGTGAGTTCCACCGGGAATGCCGTGTCCGCTCCCACCGTCTCCTTTGCCTTGAAAGGCTCGGAGAGCCAAAATCCCGGCGAGACCGGCCACTGGATCTCCGGCGACGAGATTAAAAATGTGAGCCAGAGCGGGAGCTATTGGTACAAGGTGGAATACGAATCCCACACGGATTATTACAGCGCGAACACGGTTGAGATTGAGATTGCACCGGCACAGCTCACGCTGTCCAGCAAGTTGGACGAGAGCAAAGGGTACGACGGCAACGATGACGCTTCCGTTGCTGATCCGCAGCTCTCCGGCCAGCAGAACATCGAGAATATCACAGTCACTGCTGTTTCTGCCGCTTACAACAGCAAGGACGTTGGTATCGGCAAGACCATCACCGTCACCTATACCGTCAATTTCGGCAGCGGTGTGGATGCAGACAACTACACCGCAGACGGTCAGATCAGTCAAAACGGCCAGACCTGGACAGTGGCTGTAACCACGAATACCGGCGTCATCACCGCAAAACCCGTCACTGTCACCATTCTGGATCAGCCCAAAGTCTATGACGGAACAGCGCCCAGCGTGACTTCCAACAAGGACACAGACTGGACGGTTTCTGATGATGATGCCATCATTGGCAGCGACGATTTGGGCGTTACCCTCAGCGTGACTGGATCTCAGAATGTCGGCACCTATAACATCATCGGCAAGTGGTCCAATCAGAACTACGCTGTAACCTTCGCAGGCCAGAGCGGCGGCACAACCGGCAAGTATACCATCACAGCCCGGCCTGTGGCCGTCACCATCGGCGACAAGAGCGGAATCTATGGCGATACGCCGAATGTGTCCGCCGGAGCCGGCAACGTGGCGCTGACCAGTACCAGCACCGCAGCGGAGGAAGGGATTGTACAGGGTGAAAGCATCTACACCGTCCTGACCGGTTTGCAGCTGACCACAACTGCCACCAACACAAGCCCCATCACCGACGCTACGCACAGTTACACCATCTCGGCAACGAACGGTGTCTACGGCAACTACAATGTCACCTTCACGCCAGGCACCTACACCGTGAACAAACGGCCTGTGACCGTAACGATCGCTGACAAGAGTAGCCTTTACGGTCAGGGCACCGTCGATTTGACCTCGTCTACCAGCAACATGGCAAACGGCGAGAGTCTGGATGTCGAGCTCGGTACCGACGCCACCCAGAGCAGCAATGTGGGCACCTACGCCATCTACGTCGTGGCCATGGATCAGACGGTCGCAGCCAACTACGATGTGACCGTGGTAGGCCAGACAGAGTTCGATGGCAACGCCGACCGGGCCACCTACACCATCAACAAGGCGCAGGTATCGCTGGCGGTTGCGGAGGAGACGCTGCAGGTCGGTTTCGGCGACAGCAAGCAGATCACCGTCACTTTCACCAATGAGAGCAGCAACTCTCAGATTACGGATGAAGACGACCTTGCCGGCTTGATGGATGCACTGTGTTTCTCTTCCAATGATTCCAGCGGCTACGAAATCCAGGTCGTCAATGGCACCGTTACGGTTACGGCTAAATCCAGCACAGTCCTGCAGAACATCCGTGTCACCCTGGAGACCGTCAGGAATTTCCAGTCGGATCCCACCGGTGACAGCTTTGTACTCATCGGTGTCCAGGGACAGCTGGATGTGCAGGTGTTCCCGGTGCATAATCTGCACTATACCGGCGCTCCCCAGGAACTGGTGTATGCTTCCGGTACCGACAACCTGCCTGATGGCGTAACAGTCCAATACACGCTGAACTCCGGGGATGATAGCTCCTGGTCTGAAACCATTCCCACACAAACCGACGCGGACACCTACACCGTATATTGGCGGATCAACGATCCCAGCGGAGCCTATGCCGGCAGCGGCGTAACGCGGGAGGTGCGCGCAGTCATTGCAAAGGCTTCTCTCCAGGCATCCTTTGAAAAATCCGAGGACAGTGTCCTGCTCAGTGCCGGCACTTACGAGCTTGCAGACAATCATCTGACCTTAAAGCCCGATACCGGCTACGACGCCAGCAAGATTACCTTCAGCAGCAGCAATCCCGCCGTAGCGGAGGTAAGCGGCAGCGGGCTCACCCTGAAGGGCATCGGGTTTACCATGATTACCGCGACCCTTCCCGAGGATGCCAACCGCACCGGTACCACGGCCACCTTCCTGCTGTACGTGAACAACGAGAATTCTATGACTGCAACGGCGGCTGATGTGACGGGCACCTACGACGGTGTGACGGAATATCAAATTTCCGTGCAGGTCTCCAACGCGCCCACCGGCCAGATGGCGCAGGTCGGCTATTACTGGGTGGCGGGCGACAGCAGTCTGCGCCCGTCAGCCGATCAGTACACCGCCGTCAATCCCGCTTTCCGGGAGGCCGGCACTTATACGGTGTTCTACTACGTCACCGCAGCCGGGGCCAACCCGGTTTCCGGCAAGGCGCTGGTCACCATCCAGCCCAAGGCCATCACCGGCATCTACGATGGAACCTACGACAGAATCAACATGGTCAGCAAACTCTCTGCCTCTGAGTTTGTATACAGCGGCAACGAGGTCCGGCCGGTCGTTCAGGTGTGGGATACCATCGGTGGAACCGACATGCAACTGACACCGGGTGTGGACTATGAAGTGGTCTACCGGGACAATGTCAACATCGGCTCCAATGCCACCGTCACCGTCAGAGGCCTTGGCAACTATGGCGGCGAAGTGGAGCAGCATTTCAGCATTGTCCAGGTGTCTGTAGCCAGTCTGACCGCTGAACTGGACCGGTATTACGGCACGCTGGATGTCCCCACAACCACCAGCGCCACCGTTTCCGTCCGCCACGGCGACCATGCCATCGACAGCCAGTATATTCAGATTAACGGCGTCATCGGACCGGACGGCACTGGTGACGGCTGCAGCGTCTCGGGCCTGGACCTCACCTTCTCCAAGCCCGGCGTCTATGTGATCACTGTCAGTGTGGTGGGCGATCCCCAGCATGCCGGCACCATGACAGTTCGGTATATGCTGATGCCCAAAACCAGTTCCGGCGGCTTCGGCATGACCTTCGGTGGGCAGAATACGGTGGTTGTCACCTACGGCGAACGGTTGATTCCACAGGGAGAAACCATCACCGATCTGATCAAAGTCACCAATTCGGAGGGAGATCCGCTGCAGTACGGCGTGGACTATGACCTGCAGTGCGCCTATTACGACTATCTGGGCACAAAAAATGGTGAGCCCATCACCGCGGTGGAGGAAATCCCCGCTGCCGGTATGTACGTGGTCACTGCCACGGGCAAAGGCAGCTATGACAGCAGCCAGAACGGTTCCTTCACCCTGCTGGTGCTGCAAAAGAGCATCGGCAGCAGTGACATCGCCTGGACGGTGGCGGATGACGCTCTGGAGTATAACGCCGGAGCTCAGGAGCCCACTGTGACCAGCGGAACCTTTACCGACGAAGCGGGCGGCACCCAGAGCGTGGACTTTGCCGTGGACAGCTACCAGAACAACACCAACGCCGGCAGCGATACCGCCCGGGCCATCGTGAAGGCCCCCGCCGGCAGCAACAACTACACCGGCACGGCCAGCGTTCCCTTCTCCATCGGGCGGCGGACCATCACAGACGACGCAGCGTTTAACATTACCGTCCCGGCCACCGTCAACATCTCCACCGGAGGAGCGGCCCGCCCCGAAGTGACCATTTACGACAACGATCTGGACCGGGCACTGACCAGCCAGGACTACACGGTGACCTACGCCAACAATGACTCGGCCGGAACGGCCACCGCAACCATCACCGGCACCGGCAATTATCAGGGAACCGTTGAGAGAACTTTCACCGTGGTGGTCACCAGTACTCGTTTTGAGATGGAGATCACACCGGCTGTCTGGGAGTACCAGTCGACCGGCAAGCCGACTGCCATCACCGTCACCAACGACGGCGCTCCGCTGGCCATCGGCACTGACTACGTCCTGTCGATCTCCAAGGACAGCGACGCGGCGCAGCAGTTTACTGACACCGCCAGCGCCCTGAACTTCCTGGACCGTCCCGGCACATACGAGGTAACGGCCCACGGTACCGGCAGCTACTCTTTCACCGAGTCCAAGACCGTCATCATTGAGAAAGCGAAGCTGACGCTGTCCATCACCGTCACCCCGTCCGCCCAGGCCGGCAGCGGCACCGCCAAGATTCAGGTGACACCTGGTACCTGGCCTGGCGGTATGGACGCCACAAAGCTGACCCAGCTGACCGTGACCAAGGATGGCACCGTTCAGACGCCCTTGACGCTGGAATATGATCAGGTTGCAGGAGCGTACAAGGAGGTTTCCTTCTCCTTCCCCAACGAGACCGCTGCCTATACCTTCGGCGTGGACATGAGTCAGATTCCTGGTTTTGACGCGGATTGCTATGAAACGGCTGTCACCGGTGGAATCCTGAATGTTGTGGAGCAGACCGGTGGCGGCGGTGGCGGCGGTGGCGGCGGAACCGTCACCCCGCCCGTCGAGGAGCCTGACGACGGCATTGCCGATCCCGATGACACCGGCGTTTCCAGCTGGCTGATTACCGGCGAGCACATCCAGTATCTGAGCGGATACGGCGAGGGCCTGTTTGGCCCCACCGACAATATGACCCGTACCCAGGCCGCGCAGATGTTCTACAACCTTCTGAAGAACAAGGAGGTATCTGTCACCGTCAGCTTTACCGATGTGCCTGCCGACGCCTGGTACGCTGAGCCCGTCGGCGTGCTGGCATCCCTGGGTATTCTCAACGGCGTGGGTGAGGGACTCTATGAGCCCGACCGGGCCATTACCCGTGCGGAGTTTACGGCCATCGCCATGCGGTTTGCCCACATGGATACCAGCGGCGCAGACATTTTCCCTGACGTCCATGCCAATGACTGGTTCTATGAGGTGGTGGTCAGCGCCGTCAACTACGGCTGGATCAACGGCTACGCCGATGGCACCTTCCGTCCCGATGAGACCATTACCCGTGCAGAAGTGGCGGCCATTGTCAACCGGATGCTGGGCCGCAGCGCAGATAAGGCTTACGTGGATACCCATGCCGACGAGCTGACACAGTTTACCGATGTGAGCCCGTACTACTGGGCCTACTACGATATCATGGAAGCCGCCAATGCACACAACCACACCAATCAAGGCGGCGTAGAAACCTGGCAGAATTGACGGTTTAAATCTGTGAAACACTTTCTACAGCAGGAAATGGAGGGGAGCGGAAATGCTCCCCTCCATTTAATCTATAAGAAGCGAGCTAACTGGCTGTCATTAATTGGCTCACTTCTTATAGATTACAAATTCATTGATCAACTGGGGCAATACAAATCAGGACTTGTTGATAAACGCGGCTGTGGCATCAGTGGATGATGATATGGCGTTTTACGATGTATTGAAGCAGTGCTTGGAAAGCGAGGAAACTTGACCTATAGACCGGTTGAGCAATCGAAATCGTCCTTGTACCTTGGTACGACGGCCCATCCAATTCTGCTGCAGAAAAAGTATACCCGGGTAGGGCCGAGTATCAGGAGCAAGGCAGCCTCTGAATCAACATCTTGTGCCTCCATTTTCGTGACCGCAAAATGACCGCAAAAAGTCCCTGAAAACAAAATAATAGAGATACTACTCCAATATATTGATAATAGTCATCAAATAAGTCCACCACATACGGTAGAAGCCATAAAACCGTAATCGAGTGGGAATAAATAGCAAATAACCTTTGATTTTTATGCATCAAAAAAGCGAAGGGACCCAAAGGTCTCTTCGCTTTTTTACATCTTATCAATCAAAGCAAATACGACAGCCTGCTGTTCTTCGCTCAGTCTTGACCATCGCTCCAGAAGCTTTTTCTGAGCCGCCGTCAGGGAAACAGGTGCATCTTCTTCGGCAAACAGCTGGGACAGCGTAATGCCAAAAGCGGTACAGATCTTCTCCAGAGACGGAATGGTGGGAACCATGTTCTTCCGATACCAGGAGGAAATGGTGGACTGGGGCAGGCCGGAGCGTTCCGCCAGCTGATACTCTGTCCAGCCCCTTTCCTGCCGGTACGCGGTGATAGCCGAGAGAATATCCTTCACCCACACTCCTCCTTTGCTTGTGTTCTTCGTAAATTATACTTTGATAAGTCGTTGCAGTTTAATCATTTGTCAATAGGAAAGCGGCTAGTATTTGATACTAGCCGCTTTTAATCAATGTAATTCTATTAACTCTGCATCTCCAAATTCAATAATAACAGCACCACCTTCATAATATCCTTCTGCTGAACTAACATCTGTTATTTTTCCGATGAACATAATTTCAGGTGTTTCATCTGTATCTATTGATGCTAATACATCACTAGGAAGATATACATATAAAGCACCTACTACGCAACAATCACTTTCGATTTTATCAATAGGCCCTGTAACTTTGTAAGTATTAGTAAGTGCCCTTGCCTCATTCTCTTGAACATCATCGAATACATCTTGCCAAGTTGCCTCTACTACATTTTCATCTGATACATCTAAGCCTTTATCTTCGCTTTGGGAACTGTCACCGCAAGCCGCAAGGGACAAGGCCAGAACCGCGGCCAGCAATAACGCCATCCATTTTTTCATGCTCATCATTTTCTTTCTCACTCTATCGTTTCTTTGCCCTGCATCGTACTCATACAGGAATCCTAACATCATGATACCACAATCGAAATACCATTAAAATAATGCCGGTTGCATAGTGTTCTACGGAAAAAGGAGTGACGGTGCCCTGACCTGGCCCCGTCATTTTTTTATTTTGTCTCTTGACAAAATGCGTCTAATGGGTTAGACTCTCTCTAAAGTCTAATGTATTAGACAAACCCTCAATAAAAAGGAGGAGCCTTTATGTCCGCTCCCAAGGTATTTGAAAGTGAATACCGGTTCTGCCTGATTCTGTGGCGGAATGAACCCATCAACAGCACCAAACTGGCCAAACTCTGCAAGGAGGAGTTGGGCTGGAGCCGTACCACCACCTATACCGTCATCAAGCGGCTGAGCGATCGGGGTGTGGTGAAAAACGAAAACGCCACTGTCACCGCTTTGGTGAGCAAGGAGGAGGTGCAGCTGAGCCAGATGGAAGAAATGATGGAAAAAACCTTTGAGGGATCGCTGCCCGCCTTCCTGGCCGCCTTTGCCCGGCGGCAGGCCCTTTCCAAGGAAGAAGAGGAAGAGATCCGCCGGATCATCGAAAAATAAAGGAGGGCATGATGGAAAAACTGTTTTTCGCCTTGCTGAACCGGAGCATCGCCGCCGGCTTTCTGGTGTTGGCGCTGGTGCTTCTCCGCTTTCTGTTCCGCAAAGGGCCCCGGTGGGTTTTTTGCCTGCTGTGGATTCTCGTGGCCCTGCGCCTTTTGTGCCCCGTTTCCCTCCAAAGCCCGCTGAGCCTTGCGCCGGAGATCCCATCTTTGGAAGAAGCCTTCTCCCCGGGAGCCGGGGAAGAGGTGACGCCGGGCACCCTTCTGACAGAGGATGTATCCCCCGATCTCACGGCGGCTGCACCTGAGCCATCCCACAGTCCGGACTGGGGCATCCTTCTTTCCCGGGTGTGGGCAGCGGGCTTTGGACTGATGCTGCTGTATGCCATTGCTTCCTTCCTGTTTCTGCGGCAAAGACTGGCGGACGCCACCTTATTGGAGAAGGGGATCAAAGGCAGCCAGTGGGTATCATCCCCCTTTGTGATGGGGCTGTTCCGTCCCACCATTTATCTGCCCTATCACCTGGAAGAAGACTGCCGGAAATATGTGCTGGCCCATGAAAATGCCCACATCCGCCGGGGGGATCACTGGCTGAAGCCTTTGGCCTTTCTGCTTCTTTCGGCCTATTGGTTCCAGCCCCTTCTGTGGCTGGCCTACATCCTGTTCTGCCGGGATATGGAGACCGCCTGCGATGAAAAAGCGGTAAAAAACATGGAAAAAGAAGAGCGGCGGGCCTATTCCCGGGCCTTGCTCCAGTGCAGCCTGGGGCGGCGAAGCCTCACCGGGCCGCTGGCTTTCGGGGAAGTGGGGGTCAAAGAACGGGTTCGCCGGGTGATGGATTATAAAAAGCCCCGGTTCTGGGTGATCCTGCTGGTTTTGGCCGCAGGCTTCCTTGCCGGTGTGTGCCTGGTCACCGACCCTCCGGAGTCCAAGGCCTCCCCAAAAGCCGGGGAGCTCTCCACCGTCTACCTGGGTAACGCCCCCAAAACCGTGGAAGTGGCCCAAAGCCTGCCTTATCCGGCAGGTCTGTCCTATGCTTCTGTTCAGCTGCAAACCGCCAGGGAACCCTATGGTCTGACGGTCTATCTCAAGGGACAGGGCCAGGGAAGTCAGGAAGCATTCCGAAACTGCGCCCAGCAGGCTTTTGACCGCATCGGCAATCTGGGCGTCATCGCCTTTTGGAGCAAAGAGCCGGAGCAGGAACTGGCCCGCTTTACCAGACAGGAACTGGACAATCAGGAAGACCTGGCCGCCGCCGTTTTCCAGGCCATTGTGGAGCAAAACAGCCCGGGAGAACAGACAGACAGCCTGGTCCGCTGCGGCAGCTTTGTGGAACTGGGGCGGGATAAAGTCCTTGTAGACAGTGATCCGCCCCAGGATGGCAGCGTCATCCTTTATGGTATTGCCATGTACCAGGCCTTCGCCTGCAGCGGAGAGGGGCTGGAATCCTGGGAGGGGAGTCATACCCCTGCTATTCTCACCTTCCAGGAAGGGGAAAAAGGCTATGTTCTCACCGATTACTGGACGCCCCGGGACGGCAGTTTCTATCTGTCCGACATCCAGGAGCACTTCCCCCAGAATCTGGCACAAAGCGTTCTGAACACCCAGGACTATGTGCTGATGCAGATGCAGGACTGCTATTCCCAGGCAATCAGCCGGGGCGGCGTCAACCCCACCCGTCTGATCCCGGAACTGCTCCGCAAGGTGGAGTCCTCGCCGGCTTCCTCTTCTTCGCCGGGGGATTACATCGCCGCCCATCCCGATGAATGGAATCAACTGCTCTATCTGGGCGATTCCACCCTGGATTATGTGTTTGATGCCTTTCTGAAAGGGGGGCAGACCGGGCTGCGGGGCCAGCTGCTGCGGCAGCTTCTGGATGAGCTGGCGCCGGAAAGCGCCATCAAAACGGCGGCTGAAACCGGACAGGACTATTTCGATGCCTGGAAAACCCATCACGATCATCTTTTGGAACAAAATGGGGAAGAATGGATGCAGCAACACTACCCGGCCTTCTGGAAAATGAAGCAGCTGGCAGCTGCATAAAAAAGCAGGGCGGTTCAGATCGCCCTGCTTTTTCTATTATTCCAAATACCATTCCCGGCCGTCATTGAGACAAAACACACCCAAAGGTCCGCCATAGGCACAGCCGCAGTCTATGGCAATGTGGCCGTTTCCCTGATAGATCCGGTCCTGCCCCTGATTCTGGGGGATGAGCCGGGTAGGGGTGTGGCCGGTGACCAGGTATTTCCCGGGAAAATAGACCTTGTCATAGTCCGGCCAGGCCAGAATCATCTCTTCCAAAGCGTATTCCGTCAATTTTTTCTCCGGCGAGAAATTCTCCAGTCCGGCATGGACCAAAACATACTCCCTTCCTTCCACGGTGAGCTCTTCGTACAGGGAAAATTCCCCGAAATACTCCATCACCGCCTGGCGCTGCTCCGGAGACAGGGCGGTGAAGTCATCCAGGGTGGCCCGGCCGCCGTCGGCCAGCCAGTCCAGCAACCCTTGCAGTTCCTCCGGCGCCAGGTTCTCCAAAGCATCCTCGGTGATCTCCCGGCACAGTAGTTTCAGACAGGTCAGAGCCATCATCTCGTGGTTGCCCAGCAAGGGGAACACATTGGGCCGCTCCATCATATCCAGCAGGATGCCCATGGGCTCAGGCCCACGGTCCACCACATCTCCCAGCACAAACAGGCTGTCTTCCTCCCGGAGAGGCAGAGCATCAAAAATCTTCCTGTATTTCTGATATTGCCCATGAATGTCGCTTGTCACATAGATCTTTCCCACAAAGCATCGCTCCCTTTGACCCCGTTTCCATTAGTGTGCCAAATGATTCTTTTCTTGTCAAGGTGCGGTGGAAGAGGGGGGAGCGGCACTGCTTTGACGGCCGCCGCCCATTTTGCCGCCCATTCCTCCCTGTCCGCCGCCCATGGCCCCGGGGTTTTCCTCCGAACCATCGTTGGTGGTCACGGTGCCCCCATTGTTGGTGTAGGAGCCGTCGGTATCCAAAGCGGTGTTGCCGCTGCCGTTGCAGGTGAGATCCAGGGTTCCACCATTGATGGTCAGGTCTGTTTTGGAATCAATGCAGTCTCCCTGAGAAGTGATCGTGAAAGTACCGCCGTTGATCAGAATAAAACTGTCCGAGGAAGCGGAAGAGGCAAACCGATCCTGCTGACGCACTCCAAAGCCGGAACTGTCGGCCCCACCGGCGGCATTGAGCCCATCGTCCTGGGAGGTGATTTGGAAGGTGCCCCCGTCAATGGTGATGGACAGGACCTCAATGCCCTCATAGCAATAGGGAATGGTGAAATCCCCATCCTGGATCAAAAGATTGCTGTCGGAATGAATGGCATCGTCGCCGCTTTGCAGCTGGAAGGTCCCCGCTGTAATGGAAATATCCCCGCCGGCGTGAATGGAGTCATCGGCGGTATCGGTGGAAAAGGTGCCGCCCTGGATCAGAATGGTGCCGTCGGCCTTCAGCCCTTTGGCGCTGGCGGTGTCGGTACCGGTTTCCTCCGAAGCGGCGGACTCACTGCTGGAACCGGGGAAGGAGAAGCGGCCTTGGCCAAAATCCTCCCCGGTGTCCATGTTGACCGTCTCGCTGCCTCCGGCGGTGACCAGGGAGAAATGTCCCACCAGCCAGGAGGACAGCGCCTGGGTCATTTCGTATTGATAGGCCAGATAGCTGGTGATGCCGCCGATCACATTGCCGAACATAATGCCCACCAGTGGGACCATCACCGCATCCTTGAAGCGGATGCGCTGGATAAACCAGACAAAGACCCAGGTACCCAGGATGGCTGCGGCAAAGGAAAAGAGGGCCCGGCTCCACAGCGTGGAGGATGGCATGAACAGCAAGGCCAGCAAAATCCCCAGCTGGGCCGAAGAAATGGTGGCGCCGGTAGTGGGGGAAACGAACTTGTTGCTGCAAAGCTGCTGCATGATCAGGCCTGCCACGCTCATGCCCACGCCGGTGCACAAAATAGCCAGCAGACGGGGCAGACGGGACACCAGAAAGACCTCCCACAAAGAAAGATCTCCGGTGAGGAGCTGACCCGGCGTCAGATTGATCACCCCTACAAACAGGGATGCCAGGGACAGCAGGACAAGGGCCGCTGACAGAACAAGAGTGGAACAGGAAATTCTGATAAAACCGGCTCCTTTCGTTTTGTGTAGTTAGCCAATGCTAACTTATTTGTAAAAAAATGGGCAGCCTGGCAGAAAGAAGTGGCTGCACATCACGAAAGGGATGATAGCACAGCCGGTTAGCATAAGGCAACCTGCCTCTTTTCCGATTTTTCTCCTGATTTTTTCAAAGATTTTCAGCAGTTCCCACAATTTTCCCGTTTCTTATTCCATTTCTTCCCGAAAGAGGAAAACATGGTTTATTTTTCTCTTCCCCTTTTTCCCGTCTGGCCGGAGGAGGACTTTTTTCATTGACCGGAAAGAGGGAACATGGTACACTGACCCAAAGTTCTTTTGCATAAATCAAAACACCGAAAGGAGGATGTTTTTTTGGATCATTCCATCTTGTTTGCTTTTCTGCTCACTGCGCTGGCCGGACTGAGCACCGGGATCGGCGGCCTGATCGCCCTGGTCAGCCGCCGCACCAGCCGGAAGTTCCTCTCTGTTGCCCTGGGTTTTTCCGCCGGGGTGATGGTCTATGTGTCCATGACTGATATCCTGGAAAAAGCCCGTGAGTTCCTCACCGGCGCCCTGGGGGAAAAGGGAGGAAGCTGGGCCACCGCAGCGGCTTTTTTCGGCGGCATGCTGCTCATCGCCCTCATCGACAAATGGATTCCCTCGGAGGAAAACCCTCACGAAGTCAAAGGGGTGGAGCAAAAAGGGGAAAAGGCCCCGGGAGAGTCCGGGCTGATGCGCATGGGTGTTTTCACCGCTCTGGCCATCGGCATTCACAATTTCCCCGAAGGCATGGCCACCTTTGTCTCGGCTTTGCAGGAGCCTGCCCTGGCCCTGCCCATCGTAGCCGCCATCGCCCTGCACAACATCCCGGAGGGCATCGCCGTTGCCATTCCCATTTACCAGGCCACCGGCTCCCGGCGGAAAGCCTTTTTCTATTCCCTCGGCTCCGGTCTGGCCGAACCGGTGGGCGCTCTTCTGGGCTGGCTGGTGCTGCGCCCCTTTTTCAACGACGGGGTATTCGGCGTATTGTTCGCCGCCGTGGGCGGGATCATGGTGTTTATCTCCTTTGACGAGCTGCTGCCGGCGGCCCGGGAATATGGGGAACACCATCTTTCCATCTATGGTCTCATCGCCGGCATGGCCGTGATGGCTGTCAGTCTGCTTTTGTTTTTGTAGCAGCAGTTTTGCATCTCTCTCCTTGTGGAGCCGGGGGAAAGTTGCTATAATGAATGCAATGATCCATGAAAAGAGGAGGATGTGAAAGCATGAAAAAGTGGATGGAATCCAGCGTGGTCTTTTTCCCCTGCCACAATCAGCAGGAAACCCGGGACTATTATACCAATGTACTGGGGCTGACCATTTACCAGGAAAAAGAGGGAAACCTGATTCTGGACACCGGCTATGGCTATCTGGGCTTTGTGGAATATGGAGACGGCCGGCCCATGGCCACCGGTGTGTGCATCTCCTTCAACTGCGAAAGCCGGGAGCAGGTGGATGAAGTGTACCAGCGCATCAAGGACAACCCGGCCTGCCAGGTAAAGGGAGCTCCCCAGCACCATCCCCGTTTCCCGGTGTATTCCTTTTTCTTTTCCGATCCCAATGGATACACCCTGGAATTTCAGAAACTGGACTGAGGTGGCAGCATGAAAAAGCTCTTGATCGTGGTGGACTATCAAAAGGATTTTGTGGACGGGGCATTGGGCTTCCCCCAGGCCCAGGAGATCGAAGAAGCCCTGTGTGAGAAAATCAGCGCCTATCAGGCCGAGGGGCAGGACATTATCTGCACCCTGGACACCCACGGGGAAGATTACCTTAGGACCCAGGAAGGGAAGAACCTGCCCATTCCCCACTGCATCAAAGGCAGTGAAGGCCACGGGCTTTACGGCAAAGCCGCCGGTTTGCTTTTTTCCTGCCCCCGGTTTGAAAAGCCTGCTTTTGGCAGCATGGCCCTGGCAAAGTGGCTGGAAGACAAGGAATATGAGGAAATCGAGCTGTGCGGCGTCGTCACCGACATCTGCGTCATCTCCAACGCCGTTTTGTGCAAAGCGGCCCGGCCCGAAGCCCAAGTCACGGTGGACTCCGCCTGTGTGGCGGCCATCACCGAAGAAGCCCAGCAGGCGGCTTTCTCTGTGATGAAGAGCCTTCAGATAAAGGTGCTTTAAACCGGAACAAGCCACCAAAACAAGCGGCCGACGGCCGCTTGTTTTTCCATTTGGAAGAATTAAGAATTTTGAAAGAGTTTTATAAAGCCCATAGAAAGAACCACCTGATACCATACAGATGTACCGCAAAGGAGGAAAGGGAAGTGGGGATGAACATTTTAGTCTGCGACGATCAGCAGGAGATCGTGGAAGCCATTGAGATCTATCTGAAAAACGAAGGGTATGAGATCTTCAAAGCCTACGACGGCCATGAGGCCCTGGAAGTGCTGGACAAGGAGACCATTCATCTGATCATCATGGATGTGATGATGCCCCGGATGGACGGCATCCGCGCCACCTTGAAGATCCGGGAGAGCCGGAACATTCCGGTGATCATGCTGTCGGCCAAAAGCGAGGACACCGACAAGATCATGGGTCTCAACATCGGCGCCGACGATTATGTGACAAAACCCTTCAATCCCCTGGAGCTGATCGCCCGGGTGAAATCCCAGCTGCGGCGCTATACCAAACTGGGCAGCGCTGAAAGCCGCGAGCATGTGTTCCAAACCGGAGAGCTGGTGGTGGACGACGAGCGCAAGGAGGTGACGGTGGACGGCGAAACTGTGCGTATGACGCCGGTGGAATACAAGATCCTCCTGCTCCTCACCAAAAACGCCGGCCGGGTCTTTTCCATCGAGCAGATCTATGAGCAGGTGTGGAACGAGCCGGCCTACAGCCCGGAAAACACCGTTGCGGTGCATGTACGGCGCATTCGGGAAAAAATCGAGATCAATCCCAAAGAGCCGAAATATCTGAAGGTGGTATGGGGAATTGGATACAAAATCGAGAAAATTTAGTCATCCCTGGTATTTGAAAGCCATTGCCCTTGTGTTGGCGGCGGCGTGCTTTTCCAGGGGAGCCTGTCAGATCTTCGACCTGGCGGGGAAAGCAAGCGCAGGCAGCTTTATGCCCACCCTGGCCGAAAGCTATGAAAACGATTCTGCTGTGTTCCGGGACACCCTTTTGCTGGAGGACGCCGTTTTGCATGTGGCTACCCTGTATGAAGGGGAAGAATCCATCCAGTCGGGCAAATCCCTCACCCAGTCCAATCTGAAGGATGCCTATTACCAACTGGTATCCGAAGCCTTTTACAACTATTCCTACAATTACGATACGAAAGGCGTGGAAACGGCCTATGAGCTGACCACACCGGAGGGGGTCTTCTGGCAGGATGCCCTGGACGAACTGGTGAGCCAGAGCACCTTTGCCCTTTCCCGCAGCGAGGACGGGAAGTTCATCATGCGCCGGGAAGGCCCTGAGGCCCCGGAGCCGCTGGCCCGGTTTGAATCGGAAAACCAGCAGCAGATCCAGAGCCTGCCCCAGGAGCTCATCCGCATCCAGCTGTCCGACTACCGCTGGCAGATGCGCAACCTGCAAACCCAGCCCGCTTTGCGCTATTATATCCGCCATGGGGAAAAGACTTTCGCCAATGCATCGGAAGAAGAGGCCGTGCAGGCTCAGCAGGCGGAAATCTTCCTTCTGATGAAAAAGGGGGAAGTGAAGATGCGGATGGGGGAAAGCCGCGTGGAGGGAGATATTTATGATGAACATTTCTCCTATCAATCGGGAGGGGCCTTCAACACCAACAGCTATGGCTGGCTGTCGGCCCAGCTTCGGGAATCCCTGCTGTCCTATAACGAGGAAGACACCGCCTACATCTGGTTTACCGATGATTATGCCACCCAGATGCAGCAGCAGGTGACAGAAAACCGGCAGCTGACCATTCAGTATCTCTCCCAGATCGGCGGCGCCTTCTTTGTCACGCTGTTTTTGCTGGGATATCTGCTGCGTACCTGCGGCCGGAAGCGAAAAGGGGATGCCATCCGGCTGTATTTTATCGATCGTGTCTTTACCGAAGTCCTGCTGGCCCTGGGCGGCCTGGCGGTGGGCGGGTATGTCCTGGCCATCCTGCTTTCCTGGCAGTACCAGGAGCCGGACCTTCTGGCCCTTTGTTCCTGGGCCGTATTTTTGGTGATTACCGCCATTCTGCTCTCCTTTGGCCGCCGCCTGAAAGCCCGCACTTTCTGGAAAAGCTGCCTTTTGCGCCATTTCTTCCGGCTGCTGGCGGCTCCTTTCCGCAAGGCGGCCCGGTCTTTCCGTGAGCTGTCCCGGCAGGAACTCACCGTCAAGCGGGCCATGGTGTTCACCGGCCTGTACGGACTGTTCTGCCTGCTTCTGGCCATCGTCTTTCCGCTGAGCATCGCCTTGATCATTGCCGCCGTGCTTTTTGTGGGCAAAATGGCTTCGGCCTACCAGAAGGTGCGGGAAGGGGTGAGCCTGGTGCGCCAGGGAGACCTGACCCATCAGATCGACCTGGGGGATGAGCGATTCTTCGCCGGCCTGGCCGACGATGTGAACTCCATCGCCGACGGCCTGCACAACGCCGTGGAAAGTGAACTGAAAAGCGAACGGATGAAATCGGAGCTGATCACCAATGTGTCCCACGACATCCGCACTCCGCTCACCAGCATCATCACCTATACCGATCTTTTGCAGAAGGAAGGGCTTCAGAGTGCCAATGCCGCTCGCTATTGCCAGATCATCGGCCAGAAAGCCCAGCGGCTGAAAATGCTCACCGACGATCTGTTTGAAGTATCCAAAGCAGCCAGCGGCAATATCCAGGTGGAACTGGCGCCGGTGGAACTGTGCAGCCTGATCCGTCAGGGGATGGGGGAACTGAGTGACAAGATGGAGGAATCGGGGCTTTGTTTCCGCATTCAGCTGCCGCCCCAGGGCGTATGGGTCAAAGCCGACGGCAAGCTATTATGGCGTGTGGTGGAAAACCTTTTGTCCAATGTGTTCAAATATGCCCTGCCTGCCTCCCGGGTCTATCTGGATGTGGAGGAGCAGGGAGAGAAGGCCACCTTTACCGTCAAGAACATTTCGGCCTATGAGCTGAATGTGGACCCCTCCGAGCTGATGGAGCGGTTCAAGCGGGGAGACGCCTCCCGCCACAGCGAAGGCAACGGCCTGGGACTGGCCATCGCCAAAAACCTGGTGGAGCTCCAGGGCGGAGCCTTTACCATCACGGTGGACGGCGACCTGTTCAAAGCTTCGGTGACGCTGGAAAAAATCCAGCCCCCTGTGAAAGAAGCGCCCTCCAACCCGGAGGAAATACCTCAAATCGGATAAAGCACACACCCTCAGAAAGTGGATTTCATCCCTTTTTGAGGGTGTTTTTCTTTTCCTCCCAAAGTCCCTGCCGCCTTGGCCAAGTTTTTTGCCCCAAGGGCATCCCGGCTTTTGGAAAGGTTTTTTCGCCTTTTTTCGTCTATGGGTAAGGGATATAATTCTGTTCATGGGAGCTTGTCCTTCCTTTGCCAGAACGCATTCTTTGTGCTATAATATCAACAGTTGCCGCACATGTGCGGCAGGATGCTGCACATTCAGTCGTTTTGCCTGCAAAACGACTGCTGTTGATGTTACACCCTAGCAAAAATCAGCAAAGCTGATTTTACGCCGCATTGGCGGCGTGCAAGTCTGCTTGGACTTGCAGCTATGGTATAATAACCGCAAAGCGGTTATTATACCGGATCTTGCGGCCGTTTTCTCGTCCCGTTTCCGGGACAACCGAAAACATGGCCAATATACCATGCCGCATTGGCGTCATGGTATAATAACCGCAAAGCGGTTATTATACCGGATTTTTGCGGCCGTTTTCTCGTCCCGTTTCCGGGACAACCGAAAACATGGCCAATATACCATGTTGCTTCGCTCCATGGTATAATAAAACCTGGTTCGGAAAGGGCATCGCAAAAAGTGCTGCCAGGGAGGGGGAACCCTCCGATCTGTTTTGACAATCATTGGGCCTGCGGGGCCCGTGGGAGGTTTTATCATGTTGGAAACCATTCTTCGCCGGAGAAGCGTGAGGCAGTTCACCTCGGACCCTGTGACCCAGGAGCAGGTGGAAAAACTATTGGAAGCCGGCATCATGGCCCCCTCGGCTATGAACAAGCAGCCCTGGCATTTTATCGTCTGCCGGGACAGAGAACTGCTGGATCGCTTCCAGCAGGTGCATCCGTATTCCAAAATGCTTTCCCAGGCTCCTGTGATGATTCTGGTCTGCGGTGACACCCAGAGGCAGCCCGGGCCCCATTTCTATCAGCAGGACTGTGCCGCCTGCACCGAAAACATCCTGCTGGCCGCCCAGGCCATGGGCCTTGGCGGATGCTGGCTGGGCATTCCGCCCCAGTCGGAGCGGGAAGGGGATATCGCCGCGCTGTTTGGCCTGCCGGAGCACATCAAACCCTTCTGCGGCATAGCCCTGGGCGTGCCTTCTGTGCAGCCCCCGCAGCCGGAGAGGAGCCTGCATGGCCTTATTCACGAGAATCGGTGGTAAGCTGCTGGAAGGGGTGCGGGAAATCCGATATGTGACAAGCCAGCTGGTGGAACGGTATTTTAAGGATCATGTGGCCCGCTCTTCGGCGGAACTGGCCTATTATATGCTCTTTACCCTGTTCCCCCTGGTGATCTTCAGCAATGTTCTGGTCAGCTCTTTCCACCTGTCGGTGGAGGAGATCATGGAAAACCTGTCCCTTTTGCTGCCGGAACAGATCGTCTCCCTCATCACCGAATACATCGGCTATATCACAAACCTTCAGCCAGGCACCCTGGTGTATGCCGGCTCGGTGCTCACCGTCTATTTCACTTCCCGGGCAGTCAATTCCCTGATGCTGTCCATCGGCATCGCCTATCGCCAGCCCCGGAAAGGGAAGCTGAACTTTTTCTTTTCGGTGATCGTCACCGTGGTGGTGCTGCTTTCCATGTATTTGCTGCTGGGACTGGTGCTCATCAGCGAAAATCTGCTGGCGCTGGCGGCCCGGGTGCTGCCCATTCCTTTTTTCCTGGTGCGCATCTGGAACTGGCTGCGTTTCACCGCCATGCCGGTGTATCTGTTCTTCATCATCACTTTCTTCTATAAAATAGCTCCGGCCAAATGGCTGCGTTTTCTCCAGGCCGCTCCTGGTGGGCTGTTCTTTGTGGCGGTCTGGTCGCTCATCTCTTATTTTTTCTCCTACTATGTGTCCAATCTGTCCAATTACTCGGTGCTCTATGGTTCTTTGGGCGCCGTGATGATCCTGATGCTTTGGTTCTATATGACCGGGATCATTCTGATCCTGGGGGGACATTTGAATCATATCTTGCTGGTGCTTCGCCAGGAAAAGAAAATTCGAAAAAGGAACGGTGAATGACATGGAAAAAAGCATTGTGGGCGCCTGTATCGCCGATCTGACCGCTCAGCGGGAAGAACGGCTGCGTCAGGGTGTGGAAAAACAGGGATACACCCTGAAGGTCTTTGAAAAAGGGAAGTTCGGCCCGGAAGATGTGGCCGACTGCCAGGTGTTCTTCGGCAACATTCCCCCGGCTATGATCAAGAGCCTTCCCAACCTTCGCTGGCTGGCCACGGCCTCGGCCGGTGTCGACAGCTATGTGGCCGATGAGCTGTATCCCAATGGCCAGGTGATCCTCACCAACTCCAGCGGCGCTTATGGCGTGGCCATTGCCGAGCACCTGATCACCTGCACCCTGATGCTTATGCGCCGGATGCGGGAATACGAAGAGGGCCAGCGGCAGCACCGTTGGGAATACCTGGGCAAAATCCGTTCTCTCTATGGCAGCACCGTCACCGTGGTGGGCATCGGCAACATCGGCGGCAACTTTGCCAAACGCTGCAAAGCCATGGGCGCTACCGTGCGGGGCGTCAAGCGCACCCCGGGCGAGAAGCCGGATTATATCGATGAGCTCTATCTGACAGCCGACCTGGATCAGGCCATTGAAGGAGCCGATGTGGTGGCCCTGTGCCTGCCCGGCACCCATGAGACCCAGCAGATCATGACCGCTCAGCGGCTGAGCAAAATGAAAAAGGACGCCCTGCTTCTCAACATTGGCCGGGGCACCGCTCTGGACCAGGACGCTTTGATCCAGATGCTGCAAAAGGGCCTGCTGGGCGGCGCCGCTTTGGATGTGGCATCTCCCGAACCCCTGCCTGCGGACAATCCCCTGTGGGATATGGGCAATGTGATCCTGACACCCCATGTGTCGGGCAACGACTCTCTGGACTACACCACCGACACCATTCTTTCCCAGTTCCTGGAGAATCTGCCCCTCTTTGCTGCGGGCCAGCCCATGCATCATGTGATCGACCGGAAGATCGGCTATTGATCAAGACAAAAATCCCCCGGCCAAAGGCCGGGGGATTTTTTGTTCCAAAAGGAAGAGAATTCAGCAGCGTTTGCCGCTTTTACAGCTGCCATTCTGACAGCTGCCGCCGTTTTCCTTGATATAATCGGAATATTTCGGGGGGAAGAACTCATCCACGGGGAATTTGAACTTCTGGAACAGATCGCAGGGATCGTCGCTGCCGCTGCTGCTGGAGCAGTCTTTTTCCGGCATACAGATGTCATAGGCGGGCATGAGCAGTTGGATATCCCGCTCCAGCTTGATGATGCTGAACTGGCCCAGGGTGACAAAGAGCTTTTTGCCCTCATCACAAATGACAATATCGTCCTCAAAGCACCGGCAGATGCAGTCGGGGATATCGCTGAGACCGCAGTCGCCGCAGCCGCAGCTTTCGGTGACCTTGATCCCCAAAGCCACAGGATCCACCACTTCCACCACGCCAATGGGCAGATTGGTCTTTTCGAAATTCTGCAGATCGCTCTCCTTGGGCAGATACTGGGAGCTGAAAATGCGGACGCTGCCCTCGCTGCCAAAGAGAACCGTGCGCTTGTCGTAGGTGGCCAGACCGCAGATCTCCTTGGGACGGCTGAGTCCGCAGTAGGCCTCGGCGGTGATCTTGTAAAAATACTTCACATCCACGGTGTAGAAACCTTTGTTAAAGGCGATGGGCTCCACATCCACATAGGACCAAAGCAGCTCGGCGCCCTTCACCTTGACGCTGGTGGCCTGATCCAGAATGGCCTGGGAACAACGGGTGGGATAGACCCGCAGATCCTGCAAACATTCCTTATCACGGCAGGAATCATAAACCTTTCTGGTATGGATGCAGACGGCCTCTTTGGGCGGATGGTTCCCGCAGAGCGGGCCCGGAGAAACTCTATCAGGCATCAAATGAATAACCTCCTCAGGCAGATTTGAAGTTTCCTTCATTCCATCATATTCCCCCGGCGGCATCGGGTGAATGGGAAATTCATCCAGATCCATGGAGAGCATATAAAAAACGGACCGGCAGAACCAAATGTTCTGCCGGCCCTGTCTGACAAAGCCTGGGGAAAGTCATGAAATTTTATTACAGCAGGGGAGAAGGAGCACTGCCGCCGATGCGGACACCGTTGGCCATATTGGTCAGAACGGCATCGTTGTCATTGGCCAGCAGGCCGATCATGTTCAGATCCGCTCCGGAAATATAGATATAGATGATGCAGTCCATTTCCACACCGCTCATCGTCATCGTGCAGGTGCTGCGGTAGGCCTTGAGCGTACCGAATGTCACCGGGGCAGACTGCACGCCGGAGACCGGAATTCCGGTGTTGGCAAAGGAGCTGGTGAGCAAAGAGCTGATCATGCTCTGGGACAAGACGGAAATGTCGATTCCCTGGAAAGAAGGATCGCTGTAAACGCTGATCAGGGCCATGGCCTGTTCTTCAGAGGAAGCCAGGGAATACACACCGACATTGTCCACATTGATCGCATCCTGAGGCATGGCCAGGGTCACATTGCCCTGGGTGAATGCCTTCATCAGCACCACATCTTTCCGCTGATCGGGCAGCGCCACCCGGGAGAGGATGGCGGCGGCTTCGGCCCGGATGATATAGCTGTCCGGGTTGAAGGTGCCATACATATCGCTGCCGGTGAGAACGCCTGCCTGATAGAGGGTCTGGATCTCCTTGGCATAGGGATGGCTGGCGCTGACATCGGGGATGGAAGCGATGGTGTTGATCTCATCCAGTGTGCCCTGAGGCAGGGCATTGCAGAACAGATAGGCCATCTGGGCACGGGTGGCCTTAGCGGTGTAGCTGGAAAAATCCCCCTGAGCGATCAGGCCATTTTCCACGGCATAGTCCACATAGGGCTGATACCAGGGATCGCCGTTTGCCAGGGTGCTCTTGCCGGTGTGGTAAATCTCATGGATACGGTCGGCCATGACAATGGCCTCGGCCACCGTCAGATCCCCCTTGGGATTGAAGGCCGTGGCCGAAGCGCCCTTCATCAGACCGTATTCATAGCAAAGCTGC
Source organism: Intestinimonas butyriciproducens (assembly GCF_016901775.1). Classification (GTDB taxonomy): domain Bacteria; phylum Bacillota; class Clostridia; order Oscillospirales; family Butyricicoccaceae; genus Pseudobutyricicoccus. Next base: position 8,109 of record NZ_JACJKW010000023.1, on the reverse strand, counting down.
ACCGAAGAAGCTGCCCAGTAACCGGCCTCGATGTCGGCAAACTGGCCCTGATAGGTTTCGGTTTTTTGGAAGTTGTCCATGCCGCTTCCGGCCGCCTGCGCCGGGACATACAGGCCGAACATCATGCAGAAAGCCAGAAGCAATGCGGTAAATCGTTTCATTGCAAAATCTCCTTTCTGAATCCTCTTTTCACTTTCCCAAGCTTTTTCCAGAAAAATTTTATCACAAAGTTTTATTCCTTGCAACGAAACTTGGGCCCTCCGGCGATTTTTCCCGACAATTCAAAAATTATGTCTTGACTTTAAGCGGAAAGGGACTAAAGTATAGAAGGAAAAAGAAAACGGCATGGAGGGATCGTTATGGAAATCACCATTCATCAGCTGCTGGAAGGGGCCAGGGAGGCCCGGGGCGTCACTGTGGTCATCGATGTGTTTCGGGCCTACAGCGTGGAAAGCTACGCCTTTGCCGGGGGGATGGAGCGGATCTATCCCGTGGGCAATCTGGAAGAGGCCTATCAGCTGAAACGGCAGCATCCGGATTTTCTGCTCTGCGGCGAGCGGGAGGGCCGGAAACAGGAGGGGTGCGACTTTGGCAATTCCCCTCTGGAGATCATGAAGAGCGATGTGCAGGGCCGTACCATGATCCACACCACCAGCGCCGGTACCCAAGGGCTGGAAAACGCCACCGGGGCCGATGTGCTGCTGGCCGGGGCACTGGTCAATGCCAAAGCCACGGCAGAATACATCCGCCGGCTGAATCCCAGGCATGTGAGCCTGGTGTGCATGGGGCTGGCCTGCCGCCGCCCCACCGATGAGGACACTCTTTGTGCCCAGTACCTCCGCGCTCTGCTGCTGGGGGAGGATTTTGACAAGGAAAAAGCGGTGGAAATCATGCGGAAAGGAGACGGCCAGCGGTTTTTCATCCCGGAAGATCAGTCCTTTGCACCCCGGGAGGATTTCGACCTGTGCACCCAGTTTGACCGTTTCCCCTTTGCTCTGCCGGTGCGCTTCACCCCGGAGGGGCGCAAATACATCGAAAAAGCCATGGTGCTGTAACCTTTTTTCTGCATAGGACGGGCAAACAGGGCGTAAGGATGAGTGGAAAGGGGTGGCGCCATGAAACACCACTTAAAACTCGATCCCAAAGCCCTTTTTGTCCTTCTGGCCCTTTTGACTTTCGCCGCCAGTGCCTTTATACGAATGGATATAGGGCCAACAAACCAGCACCAGCAGGTTTCCGGCTCCATAGGCTATGAACCTGCGGTGATATTGGATGCCGGACACGGCGGCATGGACGGGGGAGCGGTGGCTCAAAGCGGTCAGACCGAAAAAGAACTGAATCTGCTCATCGCCCAAAAAAGCCGGATGCTTTTAAAATTTATGGGCGTGGACTGTGTCATGACCCGGGACAGCGACATTTCCCTGGATTATGAAGAAGGGGCCTCGGTGCGGCAGAACAAGCAAAATGACCTGCGGGCCCGGGTGAAGGTGACCGAGCGCTTCCCCGAAAGCTGCCTCATCAGCATCCACATGAACCAGTTCAGCCAAGCCAAATACCATGGAGCCCAGGTTTTTTACGGCAAAGACCCGGAGGGGCAAATCCTGGCCCAATATATGCAGGATGCCTTCCGCCAGGCCCTGGACCCGGCAAATGACCGGAAGATCAAGCCATCTCCCCATGGGGTTTATCTGATGGAAAAGGTCACCGCTCCGGCAGTCATCGCCGAATGCGGCTTTCTTTCAAACCCTCAGGAGGCAGAAAAACTGGGGCAGGACCCCTATCAGACCAAAGCATCCCTGGCCATCGTCAGCTCCTATCTGTGCTTTGCCGGGGAGAAAGAGGAAATACAGTGAAAAAAAAGACCGTTTATGTCTGTTCCGACTGCGGCTATGAAACCGCAAAATGGATGGGGAAGTGTCCCCAGTGCGGCCAGTGGAACACATTGGAAGAAATGACCATCCGGGAGGAAAAGCCGGGAAGCCTTGCTCCGAAAAACAAGCTGGCAGTCCAGCCCATCCCGGTGTGCGACATCGACCTGCACTCTGACAAAAGAGCGCTCACCGGCATCAGCGAACTGGACCGGGTGCTGGGAGGCGGGCTGGTGGTGGGCTCTCTGGTGCTGGTGGCCGGGGAGCCGGGCATCGGCAAAAGCACCCTGCTACTCCAGGTGTGCCGGAACCTGGCCGAAAAGCAAACTGTGCTCTATGTAACAGGGGAAGAGTCCCTGGCCCAGATCCGTATGCGGGCTTCCCGCATCGGGGCCATGTGTCCGGGACTTCTCATTTTGCCGGAAACCGATCTGGAAGCCATTTTCCAGGCTGCCGACCGTCTTTCCCCTCAGACCCTCATTGTGGACTCCATTCAGACCATCCAGAGCGACACCAGCCAATCCATGCCCGGCAGCATATCCCAGGTGCGGGAAAGCACTCTGCGGCTGATGCAGTATGCCAAGCAGCGGGGCGTTTCCACCTTTCTGGTGGGCCATGTGAATAAAGACGGCGGCATTGCCGGTCCCAAGGTCTTGGAGCATATGGTGGACACCGTTCTTTATTTTGAAGGGGAGCGGTACGCGGCCCATCGGATGCTGCGGGCCGCCAAAAATCGGTTCGGCTCCACCAATGAGATCGGTATGTTTGAAATGGTGCAGTCCGGCCTGCAGGAAGTGACCAATCCCTCGGCGGCCCTCATCGCAGGAAGGCCGGAGGGAGCCTCCGGCAGCTGCATCGTGTGCACCCTGGAGGGCACCCGGCCCCTTCTGGCCGAAGTCCAGGCCCTGGTGGCCAAAACGGCCTATGGCGCCGCCCGGCGCATGGCCGCCGGCATCGACTACAACCGGGCTGTGCTGCTTCTGGCCATTCTGGAAAAACGGGCCGGACTGCTTTTGAGCAATTACGACTCCTATATCAATGTAGTGGGCGGCCTGCGGATCGACGAGCCTGCGGCCGATCTGGCTGCGGCCATTGCGGTGGCTTCCAGTTATCTGGAACAGCCGGTGGACCCCCACACGGCGGTATTCGGGGAACTGGGCCTTTCCGGAGAGATCCGGGCGGTATCCGGCCCCAGCCAGCGCCTGCGGGAAATCAGCCGGCTGGGCTTTTCCCGGTGCATTCTCCCCGCCGCCGGCTGTGAGGATATGGAAGTGCCGGAAGGGCTGGAGATCCTGCCGGTGCGGGATATCCGGGAGGCCATCCGGGGCGCATTCCGGCAAAGCAAACCCAATACAGCAAACCAGGAATAAAAACGGAATCCATCTGCAAAAAACCGGCGGCCAATGCGTCGGTTTTTTTATTTCTCACTTATTTTCTCTCTTTTTCACAAAATAGACGCAGTCGCCTTCCTGACAGGTACCGGCAGACAAGGCCCGGTCCAGGACACACTCTCCCATTCTGTGATAGATGCAGGACACTTCATTGCAGCAAATGCTCAAAATATTCCCCTCCCTGTTTGCAAATTGCCTGTAATATTCTCACCGATTTTTTGCAGAATATAAGGGAGAAAAAGAAAGGCGGTGCTGCCATGCGAGGATTTTTATGCCTGGCGTTTACCATATTGCTGGTGTTTGGAATGTTTTGGGTCAGCCCCTACCGGGCCATGAACCAGGTGGAAACGGTGGAAACGGTACGATGTGAGCGGGCGGATATTTTCAATGCGGTCACCATGTCCGGCAAAACCGAAAGCGCATCGGAAACCAAGGTGTATGCTCCCTGGGCCGCCTGGGTGGAAAAGCTCTATGTGTCCCAGGGAATGGAGGTGCAGAAGGGGGATGCCCTGGCCCTCCTGCAAGTGACGGAGGACCCGGAAAAACTGCGCCAGGCCACCGGGGATGCGGCGGAAAAAATGCTTCGCTCCCTCATCCAGGATGCCCAGGACGGCAGTCTGGAAACAGACAGCCAGGATCTTTTGTCCCGTGCTGCCGTCTCCGGGATGGAAGATCCCTCAGAGCCCCGGCAGGAGGAATACATTCTGTACGCCCCCTGTGACGGCACGGTGATGGATGTATTTTTCGCAGAAGGGGAGACCGTTTCCCCGCTGCTTCCCTGCTTCACCCTGGCCGATTTAAGCCAGATGGTGGTAAAGGCCCAGGTGGGAGAGGAAAACCTCCAGCTAATCAAACAGGGGATGACGGCAGAAATGACCCTTACCGCCTTTCCCGATACCCGTCTTACCGGGAAAGTCCAATCGGTGGCTCCCTATGCCAAAGCCGCTTCTTTGCTGGATCAGAGCGGCGGGGTGAGCACCGATGTAATCTTTTCCATTTCCAACAATGTGCAGGATGTGAAACCGGGCTACACCGTTTCGGTGAAAGTGAAAACAGAAAGCAGGGAAGACGCTTTGCTTTTGCCCTATACCTGCGTGGCCCAGGACGAACAAAACAGGGAATATGTGATGGTGGTGCAGGAGGGGAGAGCACAAAAAATGCTGGTGGAAACCGGTCTGGAAGTGGGAGAACAGGTGGAGATCACCGCCGGACTCACCGGAGAGGAACAGGTGATATCCATGCCTTCTTCTCTGAAAGCCGGCCAGGCGGTGACCGAAGGGGAGCAAGCCTATGGGATGGGGTGATATGGGCCTTCTGGCACTGAAAAATGCCCTGCGGGCCCGGCAGAAAACCTTTCTTTGCGCCCTGGCCGTGTGCGTGGGCATCGCATCGGTGTATATGATCTGCGAAATCTCCCGCAACGCCCGGGATCAGATCACCCGGCAGGTGGCGCAAAGCGGCCTTTCCGGGATCATGGTATTCGGCAAAGAAGAGCAGGGGCAGATGACGGCAGAAGAGATCCGGGCTTTGCCCCAAAGTGTACCGGGTCTGAAAGCGGCTATGCCTCTTTTTTCCCAGTATGGCTCCTGCCAGCTGCGGGACGAAAAACACAATATGCTGCTTTGGGGCGTGGACGAACAATTTTCCTCTATTTTCCATGTTCAGGTGAAATACGGCCGCTTGCCATCCCAGGAGGATGTGCGTCTTTGCCAAAAGGTAGCGGTGATCGAAGATACCCTGGCTCTGGAAGCCTACGGGCGGGAAAATGTGGTGGGAAAAGAGATCTGGGTTTCTACTGACCAGCTGATGGAAAGCTATCAGATCATCGGCGTCATCGCTTCCCAGAAAAGCGGTGTCAGCGCACTCATCGGTGAAAACGCGCTGCCCACCTTTGTTTATGTGCCCTATACAGCAGCCAACCTTTTTTCCGGCGTTTCCTCCACCAATCAGCTGGCCCTGGCCGCCCAGGATGAAGCCGACGCCCAGGCCGTCACCGCCTTTGCCCTGGATCAGCTCAGCCGGAAGACAAACGGCGCTTCCTTCCAAGCGGAAAATGTGAGCGGATATATTGATACTTTTTCATCTATTTTGCAGACGGTATCCTGGCTCATCACCGCCATCGGCGGCATCGGGCTGCTGGTGGGGGGAATCGGCGTGATGAACTCCATGACGGCCGCGGTGGAAAGCCGGAGAAAGGAAATCGGCATTTATCTGGCCATCGGCGCCCAGAAGAGGGATATCATCGGAAGTTATCTCATGGAGGCGGTGATTGTTTGCTTGCTGGGCGGCCTGGCCGGCGGGCTGCTGGGCTGGGGCTTATTATTTGCCGGCGGACAACTGCTGGGGATTCCGGTGCAATTTCACTGGGAGTATCTATTGCTGGCCGAAAGCGCCGCTGGATCCTGCGGAATCCTGTTTGGGATTTTGCCAGCCCGCAAAGCCGCCGCCATGCATCCCATCGATGCCATCCGCCGGGAGTAGGCGCCGGAGAAAGAAAGAGAAAAGAACATCACAAGCAAATGTTTTTTGAAAGGCCCCGGAATCCAAAAGGAGAAGCCGGGAAGAAGGGGCCTGAATTTTTCATTATCAATTATACCAAATCGTTGTTTTGTATAATTGAGTGGAGGTAAAAAAGGCCTCCTCCTGGAAAACAGCCATTTTCGGGCCTTGGCCGGCTCTTCTGGCCATTGGGCCTGTTTGGCTGCAAATTGTGTTCTTTTCCGCTATGTGATTGTTATTCTGTGCTGTCCGCATATTTTTTGTTTGTTTTCCGTTGCATCCTCTGGGATGCTTTTCCCGCAAAAAACTCCGTCCCGGCGGGACGGAGTTTTTTGTATTCACTTATTTTCAGACAAATCTGCGCCAGGATACGGCAGCATCTGTTTGCGATATTTGCAGGCCGTGCCTGGATCATTGCCCGGATTCGGCCTTTTTCCGTTCCATGGCTCTCTGGGCCATCTGGTAAAATTGCTGCTCATAATAATGATAACCTTCTTCACCCAGCACAAACGGATTGGGCACGCCATCCACGATCTGCCGCACCATCTGTAGCCGCAGCAGCCCCATATCCAGATTGGGATGAGCGGAAATTTCCCCGTCTACATGGTATTGACGGCAAACCGAAGTAAACTTTAGCAAAGATTGGTAATAATCCTGCACATTGGAATCGGCCAGCAAACCGGAACCGCCCCACATGGCCATACAATGGGGCCGGCCTTCGTCGGTGACAGGCACAATAAAGGAAAAACAGCCCGGCGAATGCCCTGGCGTAAACACCGCCTGAATGGCGGTATCGCCAAAGGACAGCGTCTCGCCATCTTCCAGAAAATGGTCTACCGGCAGAACCACAGGATCCCAGGGCATTCCTTTTTGGGGAGTCTGGGCCAACTGCCAGTCGATTTTGGAAAGATACAGCGAGGCACCGTATTTTTCTTTGAAATAATCTGCCCGGCCATAATGATCTCCGTGGCCATGGGTGATCACGATGGCCTGCAGATGACGGATATCCAGTCCCAGATGATCAAACCCCTGTTCGATCTGCTCTACACTCCCCGGATCGGGTTCCATACAATCCAGCAGCACCGGGCCTTCGCTGGTCTCCAGCACAAAACAGCCCACCACTTCGTTTCCGATAAAGGACAACTGGTCAAAAAAACCGGGTGGCCGGACAAATCTCTCGATCTTTTTTTGAAAAATCCGGAATCTCATTCCGGGGTACTCTCCAGCTTTTCATGCTCTTGCTCCTTTCCTCTTCACAGCTTCTCTTACAATTCCAGGGTATCGCAAATCGGTCCACCCATCAAGTCCGGAGGGCCGGCCGTCCCATGAGACAACGGAAAAACTGGTGGATTTTATGGTTTTGTGCTATATTATAAATTATAAGTGCATCAAAGATGCAATCCCTGTGGCAAAGGAAGCAAACTATGGATTATCGTTATGAAGCGCCGGAAGAGATCCGCAATTATCTCAATTACATGAGCACCATCCGGGGCCGTTCGGAACGGACCTGCAAGGAATATTACCTGGATCTGCGCACATTTTTCCGCTTTTTGCTGAAAAAACGCCAGCTGGTCCCGGCAGAGACCCCATGGGAAGAAATTTCCATCGATCAGGTGGATCTGCCGCTGATCGCAAGCGTCACCCTTACAGACCTTTATGATTTCCTGGCCTATGCGCAAAAAGAGCTGCCCACTTATCACAAAAGCCCATCCACCACCTATGGCAACGGCTCCAGCGCCCGGGCCCGGAAGGTGGCCGCTCTCCGTTCCTTTTACCGCTATCTCACCGAAAAGGTCCATAAATTGGAGCACAACCCGGTGCAGAATCTGGAATCTCCCAAAAACAAAAAATCCCTTCCCCGCCATCTTTCCATGGAAGAAAGCGTGGAACTTCTGAGCCATGTGGAAAGCGCCTATCCTGAGCGGGACTACTGCATCATCACCCTGTTTCTCAACTGCGGCCTGCGTGTCTCCGAGCTGGTGGGAATCAATCTTTCCGATGTGCGGGGGGACACCCTTCAGGTGCTGGGCAAAGGCAACAAAGAGCGGATGGTCTATCTCAACGACGCCTGTCAGCAGGCCATCAAAGCCTATTTGCCCAAACGTATCAAACCCCGTCCCGAAGATGCCCAGGCCCTTTTCATCAGCCGGGTGGGACGGCGGATCAACCAGCAGACGGTAAAATGGATGGTGGGCCGTCAGCTGGACATGGCCGGCCTGGGGGGCAAAAAATATTCCGCCCACAAACTGCGCCATACCGCTGCCACACTGATGTATCAGAATGGCGTGGATGTGCGCACATTGAAGGAAGTGCTGGGCCATGAAAACCTGAACACCACCATGATCTACACC
>NZ_JACJKW010000022.1 GCF_016901775.1 Intestinimonas butyriciproducens | reverse complement strand
GAAGGAAGGAGGTATCCAATATGGCGGTATTCCGCATTGAGAAAACCCGCGATTACACGGTGATGTCCAACCATCACCTGCGGGACAAGTCGCTCTCGCTGAAAGCGAAAGGCCTTCTCTCCCTCATGCTCTCCTTGCCGGAGGAATGGGACTATACCACCAAGGGGCTGGCTCGGATCTGCAAAGATGGCGTTGACAGCATCTGCGCCGGGGTGCGGGAGCTGGAGGAACACGGCTATGTGATCCGCCAGCGGGTCCGCAACGCAAACGGTCAGCTCGGCGCCATCGAGTACACCATCCTGGAGCAGCCCAGACCGCCGGAACTAAAACCGGAAAAACCTGAACGGGAAAATCCAGTCTTGGATAATCTTGAACAGGCTTCCCCTGTCTTGGAAGAACCTGAACAGGGAAACCCCGCACAATTAAATACTAATAGATCAAGTAAAGAAAAATCAAAAAAAGATCTATCAAGTACGGAAGGATCAAATCCTATCCTATCAAGCCCCCAAACCCCCAGGGGCTCGGACCGGAAGGGACGGGACCGGATGCGGGAGCGGGAAAGCTATCGGGAATTGATTTTGGAGAACATCGAGTATGACTGCCTCATCCGAAACCATCCGCTTGACCGGGACCGTCTGGACGAGCTGGTGGAGCTCATGGTGGACACGGTGTGCTCTAACCGGGAGACCATCCGCATTGCCGGGGACGACTATCCGGCGGAGGTGGTCAAGTCCCGGTTCCTGAAGCTGGACAGCTCCCATATCGAGTATGTACTGGACCGGATGCGGGAGAACACCACCTATACTGTGGACTCCGCAAATTATGAACTGGTTTATGCCGCACCTCTTACCCCCGGCGAAACGCTGGAAACGATCTATCGGGATCTGAACATGGACCGGCCGGATAATTTTCACGGCCACTCTCTATCGGTTTCGGATGTAGTCGTACTGCGGGAGTATGGTAAGGAGACCGCTCATTACTGCGACCGCTTCGGCTTTTCGCAAGTGCCGGAGTTTCTGCGGGAGCAGCAGCGGGAACTTATTCCAGATGCCCTGGAGACCGGCGAAACGGTGTGAACCCCCAGGGGCACCTTCCATGTGACGGATATGAGCCGGGAGCAGATGGAGGCGGCCGGGTACGGCCTGCACCACCAGTCTGACGATGGAAAGTATCTTATCATGGACAACGGCGCCAGAGCTTTTGCTGTTCTGGCGGAGCATCCGGAAAAAGAGAACCCTCTGCGCACCGCCGAGATGACCCTGGAGGACGACTACGGGATGATCGACGGGGTGCTGAACAACGGCCGCAAAGGTGAGGAGCAGGAGAAGGCCCAGGGCGAAGCGCATAGGGGCGCCCCGGAGAAGCGCCCTTCCATCCGGGAGCGGCTGGCGGAGGCCAAACGGGAGTGCGGCGAGCGCAAGCCCCCGGACAGGGCCCAGCAGAAGAAGCCCCCGGAGCATGACCTGTGAGCCGGAGCAAGAAGTGGCGGCTGGAATGGTCCTTCTTCCTCGGGGAGAACGGCCGCCGCAGATATAACAAGATCTGCAAGGGTTGTGTCCATCCCTGCAAGCAGAGCTTCCGGGCAGTCCTCATCGCCTGTCCCCATTACCAGTCCGCACGCTCGAAAAAATGCGGGAATAGGGGTTGAAAACGGGCTGAAAAATCGCCTGTGGCGGCTTTTCCGGGAGCCGCCCTTATGATTTCCCCATGTGGGCCTCTCCCTCTGATTTGAGGGGGGACAAAGAGGCTGTTTTGAACACTTTTCCATAACAGAGTGGGAGCGCCGCCTTCGGTTTAGGCCGAGGGTGACGCTCCCGCTTCTTTTTTTGTTCTCTTTTTTCTCTTTCAATCAGGATCGGACGGGAAGGATATTCGCCGTAGTAGGCGCTGTGGGAATGTGCGTAAACGGTCATGCTTGCGGAACTGTGGGAAACGATGTTTGCGGGCTGTGGGAAAGCCGGCGGCTTTTCCATCGGGCCGTGAATATCTGTTTTCCATCGGCGGAGCGGCCGTTTTCCACATTTCCATAGTGCAAAATCGCAGGAAGGCATCAATGGTGCATTGCTTTTTCACGCGGGATAAGGTATACTGAATATATATCGGTTAGTTATTGCTAACCTTATGATTACTTACAAGTGAAAGGGGGATATATGTGAATTGGACACGCACCATCCTGGACGGGATTGCCATGGCGGCCTATTTTAACCTGTTCGCCGCGGCGGTGGCGCTGTATAGGCCCCGGCTGATGTTTCCCTGCTATCCGACCGCCATCATCAAGGCGGCAAAAGATCCGCCGACAAAGGCCGAAAACCGTTTTTACCGGCTTTGGATCTGCTTCGGGGAGTTGCTGCCCCTCCTTCTTTATGGTGCGGTCAGCACTGTGGAGGGCGGGACAACCGGCTTCTGGCGTTTGGCCCTGACGGGATATATCCAGTGGATGGTCGTCAATGTCTGTGATCTGCTTTTTCTGGACTTCTGGCTGATACAGAAAAAAGCAAAACGCCGTTTTATCATCTCAGGAACCGAAGGGCACCCAGGCTATGGGTTCAAAGCCTGGATGAAGGAATACGCTCTGCCGGAGCATCTGCTCCAGTGGCCGCTCTTGCTGTGCCCCCTCATGGCGGCGGCCCAGGCGGGATTGTGTCTGCTGCTGCAAAAAATTTGATCATAAGGAGATGGTTCAAATGAAGCAAAATCAAGTTCAGCAAAAAGAGATCCGCCTTGGGACGCATGGGGAGAATTACGGGAGCTGGATGTCAAACCCTGTTTTCTATGTGCTAGGCGCCCTTTTGGCGCTGTCTGTGGTACTGGCGGTGCTGTCATTTACAGTGTTCCATATCACGGTGCTTGGCGTGGTGTTTGTGATAGCCGCAGCGATCCTGCTGGCGCTGCTCCTGTGGTGCGCCTGGATACGGCGGCAGTATGCCTTTGGGGGGCGGCGGCATGATGGATCGGACTCACCTGGTTGTCCTCTCCCATCTGGATTTTGACGGGCAAGGGCAGCTTCTGGAAGTAGGCTGCGGCTCCGGGCCATTGTCCATCCGGGCGGCCCTGATGTGGCCGGAGGCAAAAGTAACGGGCATCGACTATTGGGGCGCGGCCTACGGCTACGGCCAGGCCATGTGCGAGAAAAACGCCGCAAGCGAGGGCGCGGCGGCCCGGTGCGTATTCAAGCATGGGGACGCGAACAAGCTGGACTTCCCGGACAAGAGTTTCGACGCCGTGGTGAGCAACTATGTCTACCACAATGTAATGGGTGCGGACAAGCAGGCTCTGCTGTTGGAGACCCTGCGGATGCTGAAAAAAGGCGGCGTGTTCGCCCTCAACGATGAGATGAAGCCCCACATGTACGGGAACATGGAGGCCTTCGCCCAGGAACTGCGGGACATGGGATATGCGGATGTACGGCTCATCGACACGGCCCAGGAGGCTTTCGGTTCCCGCCGCCGGGCGGCCATGATGATGCTGGGCGACTCCCGGATGCTGGTGGGGCGGAAGTAAGACGGAGGTTTGTCATGAACTATACATATTGTGAAAGGCTGATGTGGGTTGCCATCGCTCCTGCCGCATTTCGGTATCTGGCAAGGCAGGAGTTGGGATGGGATATTTCTGCGTTAAAGCAGCTCTCTAAGCAGATTTACCGGCAAATGGTATCCCGTACCCCGGATATTGGCTCCATGATGGAAAACCCGTTACGGGTCTGCCTGACTGGTGGAATTCTATGGCTGTCTATCTATAAGGCGGCAGAAGGAAAAATGAGTGAAAAGTGCTTTGAGGGCATGGTAAGTGCCAGTATGCGTTCTCCTCTGGTTGTGACCGCCTTCCGGGGCAAAGCCAAGACTGCATTTACATTGAAGGCTCAATATAAGCGAGCAGCGACTGCATCTTTGGCGGATGCAGATAGGAACCCCTTTCAGTGGAATGCCGAGGTCATCTTCGGCCGGGATGCAGAGGAATATACGATCCTTTACCACCAGTGCGGTCTGTGTGCCCTGGGCCGACAGGAGGGCCTTCCTCATCTGGTTCCCTATCTATGCGCTCTGGACACGATGTCCGTCGACTGGATGGGTGGGCGGCTCTACCGTACCAAAACACTGGCTGCTGGCGGAGACTGTTGTGACTTTTATATCTGCAAAAAGGGTTCCCGTTGGGACAAAGAACGGCAGGGAAAATAGAAAGAGGAAGATTTGATGACGCTTGCAGAATTTCGCCGGGTTTATCCAACCGCTGCCTTCACGGTCAGCAGCGGGAAACTCTTTACCTATCGCTACTATCAAAATCCCCAGGCCAAAGCCACGCTGGTCCTGCTCACGGGCGGCATTGGGCTGTCCGACCTGTTTTATAAGCACTTTGCCCGGTTCGCCAGGGATTTTTCGGTGCTGACCTTTGACTATCAGCTCCAGTTCGGGGACAACGGCGAGTTTGCCGATGCCGTGGCTGAACTACTCCGCCACCTGAAGGAAAAGGTCTGGCTGGTGGGACAGTCCCTGGGCGGCGTAGTGGCCCAGGTCATCGCCTCCCGCCACCCGGAAGTGGTGGAGGGGCTGGTCCTCTCCAACACCTGCTCGCTGTCCGGCAACATGAGCAAGGCCGGGTATCAGGATCTGATGAAGATAATCGAAAGCCAGCGGAAGTTCAAAAAATGGCTTGCCTTCCTGCCGTTTCCGCTCATCAAGCGGATGATGAGATGGGCGGTGATGAAAAAGAAAACCGATGGCTTTACAGCCCAGGAAAAGGCCGCTATGGAGGAACTGTGCGGCGCTATGATGGAACTGCTCACCAAGCCCTATGAACAGCACATGATTGACTTTCTCTGTGACGCAGAACACTACTTTGGCATGACCCGCAATGATTTTGCCCCGTGGGAGGGGCGGGTGCTGCTGATTTTGTCCGAGGACGACACCACCTTCACCCCGGCCTGCCGGGAGGACCTGATCGCCCTGATGCCAAGTCCCACGGTGGTCACCGACCTGACCGGCGGCCACCTGGCGCTGATGGTGCGGCTGGAACAGTATGCGGATCTGGTAACAAAATTTATTCTGGAGCGGACACCATGAGGAGAGCCGGCTGGTCAATGCCAGCCGGCTCTCTATCATTTGTCCATCTCAATATCCCACGATCAGGCGGTAGATGGTGAGGGGCACATACCATGCCGCCACCAGCAGGCGCCACACCAGGACGAAGCCGCCGATGATGCCGCCGATCACGAAGTTCAGAACAAACAGGGCGGCGCCGCCGCCCAGGGAGTCGCCGCCCGGCACGATCCACACGCACATCCGATGGATGCCGAAGGGCAGGCCGCAGAGTATCCAGAGCCAGAGAAGATCCAGCTCTCCATTCCTGATGCAGGCGGATTTGAAAATACAGTACAGCAGCCCGGCGATGGCGACGGGCAAAACTGCCTTCTTGAAAAATTCCTTAACGGCCTCGGTTCTCGTCATTGGCGGCACCTCCATTCCTGCCTCCCATTATACAGATAAAATCAGACCGCGCCCAGGGGCCTTTGAAAAGTCCGGCAAAGCGCACAATCCTACCTATTCCAGTTCGTGATTCCGCTGCCTCTGCGGTTCGGCTTCCCTTGGCTTTTCCAGCAGGGCCTCCACATTCTGGCGGAGGGTGTCGTACTCCCGCTCCTCCCGCTGGGCCTTCCGATATTCCGATTGCAGGGCGGTCCGCCTGGCGGTGAGTTCGTCCATCTCGGCCCGGAGCCGCTTGGTGGCGGGCAGTGGAACGGCATTCAGGCGTTTCAATTCCCTTGCCGCCGCCTCGAACAGGATGATCTCGCCCTCATGTCCCCGGAGGAACTTCTCCTTGTCCCTGGACTGGCGGTATTCCTCATACAGGGGACGGAGCTGGCGATAGGTGGCGGCGTGCTTCATGGTGAGGGTCAGCCGCTCCATTTCCTTCTCTGTTGCCCGGAGGTCTGCCTTCGCCCTGGCGGTGGCGGCCTCCGCCCCGTCGCACCGCTCGGACAGGTCTTCCAAACTTCCGATGCCATGCTCCGTCAGGAAGTTCAGCGTTTCCGCCGCCCGCTTCAAGTTCTCGATGGCCGTCCAATGCTTGTAGCCGGCGCTCTGCTGGGCTTTGATGTTGTTTTGGATGTCGATGAGCAGGCTGGGCTTCCCGGTGCGCTGCTTCGGCTGGCGGGAGGGGCTTGGCCTGCCGGCGATCCGGGCGGTCAGGGCCTCCTCGGCGTAGTCGGCACCCAGGGTCTTCAGACGGGTGAACCGCTCCTGGCCCGGCGCCCTGGCGGATATGTACTTGCCCCGTTTCAGTTCGTACCCTTCCCGCTGGAGGCGGCGGAGCAGGTCCTCCAGGTCAGAGCAGCCGGGCAGGAGCCGGTCGATGGCGGCGCGCAGCTTCGCCTTGTAGCTGGTGCCGTTCTGTTCTGCCTGGTGCTCGATGTAGCTCTTGCCCTTGTCACGGCCGGGATCGATGACAGATAGGCCATGCTCCTTGCAGATACGGTCGCTGGTGCGGCGGATAAAGTGGTAACTCCGCTTATTGGAGTGATAATGCTTGTGGTCCTGAAAGCTGACCGCATTGAAAATCAGGTGATTATGGACGTGATTCCTGTCTATGTGGGTGGTAAGGACAAATTCATATTTGCCGCCCAGGACCTCCCGCGCCAGCTCCATGCCGATCCGGTGGGCCTCCTCCGGCGTGACCTCCCCAGGTTCAAACGCCTGGATGAGATGTCGGCCCAGGTTCGTGCCCTTGTCGATGGCATGGCGGCGGGTCCAGGCAAATTCGATGTCGGCGGTCTCCGCAGTGCAGCCGAAGGAGGACACCAGCAGCTTCCCATCCGTCTTGTCGGGATTGCAGATATAGTCGATGGCCGCTTTCAGCGTTGACTTAATAGGATGCGTCTTTGTAACTGCCATATCTGCTCCAATCTCTCCAGGATCTCCTCCATATCGGCTTGATAGGTTGGGCCGCCGGCGTTCACCCTCTTGGCGATTTGATTGATGTTCCGGCCGATGGAGCCCAGGGCCTTTGTCATCTCCTTGATGTCGGTGGTGTCCACCTGAATAATGTATCCGTCAATCGCCATCTTCCGCAGATATGCCCCATACCGCTTTGTGGGAAGCTGCGCCATCTTCTCGTCGATGAGCCGCTTCTCCTCCTCCGTCACCCAGAACTTCATCTGGATGTTCCGCTTTCTGTTTACCATTCCGCTTCGCCTCCGTTTCTTATAAGGGTCTGGGACTATCCCAGCAAGCAATTTTCGTGTTTAGGGGCAGGGGTCCCCCTAAACCGAAAATCCGCCAGTGGGTACTCGCTGGCTGTGCTTGCTACCGAAACCCTACCCTCGTATTTACCCTCTACTAATACTACAATTTGAAATGGAGATTTTGGCTATTTCCATCTAAAAATCTTTAACGTCATGGGCCTTTATCAAAATTTGACACAGAAAAAATTATCACATATACTTAATAGCAGTTAGTTATGGCGAACTGAAGGGAGGAATGGGTAGTGCTGACCTATGAAAAACAAGCACTCTCTGGCGCGATTGAAGTATTATTGCGGTCTGAATTACCAGATGAATTTGAAGGAACAAAGCTATACGGCTCTCCCGAAGAAGATGAACTGCGGCAGGATTGCAAAATTTTCCGACTGTCGAATGAAACAGGGTATGGACGGATCACTGTTTATCATGTTTTTCCGGGTATCGAGCTTTACTACAACGATATGCACATAGGCTATTGCAATCAAAATCAGGCCACTGCAAAAAATATGATAGAGATTAACCACTGCCTGATTGGACGTTTCGAGTGCAGTTTCGGTGAAAATAGCTGCTGCTATATGGCGGAAGGCGATTTGTCGATCAGCTCCATGATGAAGAAAAAGTCAAATTCGTGTTTTCCGCTGAACCACTATCACGGTATTTCTATCATCATCAATCTGGATGAATTGCTGCCGGAAGTACGGCAAATCATGGAGCTATTGAATATTGATTTGCATTACATACAAAAATATATTTGCGAAGGAAACCGTTGTTGTATCATGCGGGCCAATCCATCTATTGAACATATCTTTTCTGAACTTTATCATATCAGGGAAAAAAGAAAACCGGGATACATGAAAATCAAAACACTCGAATTGCTCCTGTTTTTGAGTGATCTCAACACAGCGGAGGAAGTTTTGCAGACGGATTATTTCAACCAAAATCAAGTTGCATTGATTAAGGCAGTAGCGTCCTATATTACGGAGGACTTGACAGCACATCACACGATTGAGCAGCTTTCCCAGAAATTCGAGATTTCTACAACAGCATTGAAAAAGTGCTTTCGAGGCGTCTATGGAACCTCTGTCTATTCTTATCTTCGTACCTATCGGCTTCAAGTCGCCAAAAAATTGTTGCTGGAAACCGAGTTATCAGTAACGGAGATTGCAAGTAAAATCGGATATGAAAATCCGAATAAATTTACTTCTGCCTTCAAGGAAACGTATGGCAGTTCTCCAACGGAATTCAGAAAGAGTGTCCGTTTGGATAGAAACGAGTCCGTATGGAGTGGCGAAGAAATCTGAGTTGCATTAAAATATCCTTTGTCAGATAAAAGCAGAAAGATCGCTTGAAGCTGGCCTATTTTTTGAATAGTCGGTTAGGTATTGCTAACTTTCTGCAAGACAAAGGAGGATTTCCAAATGGAAAATGAAAAATCGACAGGCAGCAAGTACACTGTCAAAGACGCGGCAATCATCGGTATCTTCTGTGCGGTCATGTTCGTTGTATTTATGGTCTATTCGACCCTGACCGGCGCTTCACTGTTCTATTCCATGATTTTTAACGCCGCAGGTGCGGCACTTATCCTCGCACCGTTCTATGTTTATATGTGCATGAAAGTCGGCAAGCATGGCCCCGCTCTTGTCTACAATATCATGTGGGCAATTATCGCCGGATTGATGATGGGGCCATTTATGATTCCGTGGTTTTTGGGCGGCGGTATCATCGCAGAGCTTTCCATGTGCGGAAAGGATGCCTACCATGACATTAAGCGTGTGTCCATTTCGTGGGTAATCACGGCATTGGTTCGCGCTGCACATGGTATGTCAGAAATTTGGTTTTTCAAAGACGCATTTCTTGCCACCGGCGTCAGTGAGCAGCAGGTTCAGGTTCAGACCCAGTATTACACCGATCCGAAGTATGTTATTTTGAGCCTGGCTGTCACCGCTATCCTGGCCGTCCTTGGCTGCATGATTAGCAACAAACTGATTGTGAAGCACTTCAGAAAGAGTGGCGCGATTAAATAAACTATGAGCATAAAATTTGATTTTCGGACCAAATTGCTTGTCATAGTTCTCACTATGTCGCTTGTGGCGGTGCTCACAAGCGACATTTTGATATACACACTTTTGGGCGTTTTGAGCGTGTATTTGATTATTCAGGGCTTTGGCAGGCAGACAATAAAATATCTAATCGTCTGCGGTGTTTTTATCGTGTTAAGGCTGCTTTCAGGAGGACAGGGCATTACCATTCTTATGCCGGAAATGTTCTTGTTCATGGTGCTGCGTATTTTGATGATGGTTATGGCGGCGCAGCCTGTGATTGGTATGCCACCAGGAGAAGTAGTGGCCGTTTTCAAGAAAATCCATGCTCCCGATGGAATTGCTTTACCCGTAACCTTCATGCTGCGTTTCTTCCCTACTGTGCGCAGTGAATTTTCTGATGTGTTTGCCTCACTTCGGCTGCGGAAACTACTGTCATGGAAACATCCTCTGGACGCAATGGAGTATATTGTTACGCCTGTTATTTTCCGTTCATCCAGAATAGCTGAAGAACTCGCAGCTTCTGCTGAAAGCAGGGGGATTTCCAATCCGGGAAAACATACCTGCCGCAGGAAGATAGAATTTCAAAAAAGAGATTGGATTATGTGCGTGGTTGCTGTTTGCGTAACCGCACTCTATTTTGTGCTGGAAAGGACGGTAGCATAATGGTAAATGATAAAGCAAGGCGATCCGTTATCCAGTTTGAAGATGTATCTTTTGAATATCCGGGAGCCGAAACAGAAAGTATCCATCATATCAGCCTCGATATAAAAAAGGGCGAGTTCCTTGTTCTGACTGGAGGGAGCGGCTGCGGAAAGACAACTTTAACACGATTGATAAACGGGTTAGCTGAACAATTTTATGAAGGCACAGTGAAAGGGCGAGTCACACTGCTGGGACGCAGCATATCGGAATATCCTCTGTATGAAATTGGGAAAATGGTGGGATCAATTTTTCAAGATCCAAAGAGCCAGTTTTTTGCCAGTATTACAGAGGATGAAATTGCGTTCGGGTGTGAAAACTATGGCGTTCCGTATGAAGAACTGGATGGACGGGTTTCAAGTGCGATCAAATGTATTAACGGAGATATGCTGCGCGGGAAAGAAATTTATCCCATGTCCAGCGGAGAAAAACAGAAAATAGCGGTGGCCTCCGTCAATGCTGTTGACCCGGAAATTTATGTGTTTGATGAACCTTCGGCCAATTTGGATATGTATTCCGTTGAGGCGCTTAAAAATTTGATGGGTGGACTAAAAGCGGAAGGCCACACAATCATTGTTGCTGAACACCGGCTTTATTATCTTACTGACCTTGCAGACCGTTTTCTTTATATGGAAAACGGGAGCATAAAAGAAGAATGGACGGCGGGAGAACTGCTCTCTATTCCAGAAGAAAAAAGACGAGCCATAGGAATACGGGCGGCAGATTTACACCATATTGAAGTAGATATTCCCCCTACAAAAGAAAAAGATATGACGATGGAGGTGAAAAATTTAGCTTTTTCCTATCGCAAACATCCGGTTTTCCACGATATATCTTTTCGGGCGTATGCTGGCGACCTGATTGCGATTGTAGGCCATAACGGAATAGGAAAAACCACTTTGTCGAATATTCTTTGTGGTATGCAAAAGGAAAAAGAGGGTCAGGTCATATATAACGGGACAAAGGTATCTAAAGGCAAAAGGAAGAATTTTGCCTACTTTGTTATGCAAAATACAGATTGCCAGTTGTTTGGGGACAGCGTAGAAGAAGAACTGCTATTGAACGGAAAAGGAAGTACCCAGGAGCAGCGGGATAATCTGCTGAAATTGTATGGCTTGTTTGAATGGAAAGAACGGCATCCCGCTACTCTTTCCGGCGGGCAGAAACAGCGTCTTACTCTTGCAGTATCGGATTGGATAGATACCCCCGTTTTGATTTTGGATGAGCCTACCAGCGGTCTTGATTTCAAAAATATGATGAGAATATCGGAGCATTTGAAAGCTCTGGCGCAAAAAGGAAAGACCATTTTAATCATTACCCACGATTATGAATTTGCCGCTATGACTTGCAATCGGGTTCTGCATTTCGTTGATGAAGGTCATGTAGAAACATTTCCGTTACAGGAAAATTTGTCCCGCTTATATTCCTGCCTTATGTGTCAATGAATTATGTGTCTGATTGGATAGATACGCTCTGTATGGAGTGGCAGAAACAACCGAATGATTTTATGATAATAGACGGGTTAGAAGATGCTAACCCGTCTATTATTGCGAAAGGAGCCTTGCTTATGGATAAGCAAAAAAATGGAGAACTGTCCAGAATGTTCGGATATGCAGGGAAATTCCATGTTTTGACCGTTTTGGGATGTGTTCTCTCCGGGATCAGTACCATTTTATCTATGCTGCCTTTTGTTTGCATTTGGCTCGTCATCCGCGATTTAATCCAGGCTTTTGCTGCCGGGGATATATCTCTTGCAACGGGGAGCGCCTATTATGCGTGGATGGCGGTTGTGTTTGCAGCGGCAAGCATTTTAATTTATTTTATCGCCCTGAACTGTACTCATCTGGCGGCGTTTCGTACAGCCACCAATATGAGAAAATCTGCAATTCATCATATCGTGGCGCTGCCGTTGGGGTATTTCAGCCAAAATGCAAGCGGACGGCTCAGAAAAATCATTGATGATAATGCAGGACTTACAGAAGGGTTTCTGGCCCATCAGCTTCCCGATCTGACCGGAGCCGCAGTTATGCCGGTTGCCGTCATTATTTTGATTTTCCTTTTTGACTGGCGGCTGGGAATTTGCTGCCTGATACCTATGGGAATCAGTGTCATCTTTCTCAAACAGATGATGGGCGGAGATAATGCGCAGTTTATGGGCAAGTATATGACTGCACTGGAAACAATGAATAAAGAAGCTGTGGAGTATATTCGCGGTATTCCTGTTGTAAAAGTATTTCAGCAGACTATTTATTCCTTCAAAAATTTTCACGCTGCAATAGAAGAATACGAACAATTTGCTTCCGGGTATGCCTTAAAATGCCGTATTCCTCTTACTGGATTTACAGTAACACTGAACGGCACATTTGTTTTACTTATTCCAGTCGCCATGTTTATTTTGTCCGGGGTCAGCGGCCAGGCGGCTTATGAAAATGTTGTGCTGGATTTTCTGTTTTACAGTTTGTTTACTCCTGTCTGTGCAACTATGATGAACCGTATCATGTTTGCCAGCGAGCAGCTTATGGCGGCTAAAAGCGCAGTCAGCCGGGTGGATGAAATTTTGCAGGAACAGCCCTTGAAGGAGCCAGAGCAGCCCCTGATCCCGGCAGATGCTTCGATTGTGTTTTCGGATGTTTCCTTCGCCTATCCAGGGGCCAAAGAGAAGGCCTTAGACCATATCAGCTTTGAGGTTCCGGCAGGAAAAACAGTGGCGCTTGTTGGTGCCTCTGGCAGCGGTAAAAGTACAGCAGCAAGTCTCATTCCCCGATTTTATGATGTTCAGTCAGGTACCGTTACGATTGGCGGCGTGGATGTACGCAATATTGAGAAGCAGGAACTGATGGAAAGGGTTGCTTTCGTGTTTCAGAATACCCGTCTGTTCAAGGACACCTTGCTGAATAATATTAAGGCGGCCCGCCCGGACGCTACCAGGGAAGAAGTCCTGAAAGCGGCTGAAGAAGCACAATGCAAAGATATTATTGACCGCCTCCCGGATGGGCTTGATACGCTCGTTGGAACAGGAGGCACATATCTCTCAGGAGGTGAAAATCAAAGGATTGCTCTTGCAAGGGCAATCTTAAAAGACGCCCCTATTATTGTACTGGATGAAGCCACAGCATTTGCAGATGCCGAAAATGAACATCAGATACAGCTCGCTTTTGAGCGGCTGACCCAAAACAAAACGGTTCTGATGATTGCCCACCGGCTCTCTACGATACAAGACGCAGACCTTATCCTGGTGTTCAAGGAGGGGCAGATTGCAGAAAGAGGTACGCATGAAGAATTGGCAGCCTTAAATGGTATTTATTCTTCTATGTGGAAGGATTACCAGACCTCGATTGCCTGGAAGGTCGGAAAGGAGGATGAGCAGCATGATTAAGGCGTTAAAAAAGAAGTATGCGTTAAGCGATCAGGGTGCAAAAGACCTGATAAAAGGGATCGTTTATTCGGTGCTGGCCAATATCAGCCTTATGTTTCCTGTTATTCTTCTGGCTATCGTCCTCAATCAGCTTCTTGCGCCTGTTTTGGGAGCGAGTGCGCCAGAGATCAGTGCCGCCGTTTACACTGTGATTGGAATTGTGATTTTAGCTGTTGTTTTTATATTCCACTATTGCCAGTACACTGCAACATATCTCGGAACCTATGACGAAAGTGCAAGGAGGCGTATCGGTCTTGCGGAAAAATTGCGCACCCTTCCACTGACCTTCTTCCACCAGCGTGATCTTGCTGACCTGACAAGCACTATTATGGGAGACTGTGCAAACTTTGAGCACGCATTTTCCCATACGGTTCCACAATTCTTTGGAGCAGTTATCTCTACGGGGATTGTTTGTATCGGTTTGCTGATTTTCAACTGGCAAATGGGCCTGGCTCTTCTCTGGGTAGCCCCGATTTCATTTGCAATCGTTATTCTGTCACGGAAATGGCAGGAAAAACTCAGCAAAAAGCACATGAACGCAAGACTGGAGCTTGCAGAAGGCATTCAGGAATGTTTGGAAACTGTACAGGATATAAAAGCCTGCAATCAGGAAGAAGATTATCTTCGCAAATTGGACGCAAAGATGGATGCTGCGGAAAAAGCACAAATTTCATCCGAAATGACAACGGCAAGTCTGCTGACAACCGGCCAGATGTTTTTGCGGCTCGGTTTGGCAACGGTGATTGTAGTAGGTAATAGTCTTGTGGTAAGTGGAGATACCTCTCTGTTTACCTATATTCTGTTTTTGATTGCTGCCTCCCGCCTGTACGATCCGCTTTCCGGGGCGATGTCAAATATGGCAGAGCTGTTTTCTGTACAGCTTCAGGTGAACCGCTTGAAAGAAATAGAGGAATACCCGGAAGAAACCGGCGAGAAGAATATCCATACAAACGGGTACGATATTACATTCGATCATGTCCAGTTTTCTTACGAAAAGGGCAAACCGGTACTGAGGGATGTTTCGTTTACTGCAAAGCAGGGACAGGTCACAGCATTGGTTGGCCCGTCCGGCGGCGGCAAAAGTACAGTCGCAAAACTGGCAGCCAAATTTTATCCTCTGGACGGAGGAAGAATACTGTTGGGCGGAACCGATATTGCTCCGCTAAATTCAACCATGTTGATGAAAAACTTCTCTATCGTTTTTCAAGATGTTGTGCTGTTTAATAACACCATCATGGAAAATATTCGTGTCGGTAAAAAGGACGCAACGGACGAGGAAGTGGTTGCCGCAGCTAAAGCAGCGCAGTGTGATGAATTTATTTCAAAATTGCCGGACGGCTATCAGACGGTGATCGGAGAAAACGGTTCAACACTATCTGGCGGTGAGTGCCAGCGCCTTTCTATCGCACGCGCTCTTTTGAAAGACGCTCCTGTTATTCTTTTGGATGAAGCTACTGCCTCTCTTGATGTAGACAACGAAACAGAAATTCAAAATGCAATATCCAGGCTGGTAAAAGGCAAGACGGTTCTTATTATCGCTCATAGAATGAGGACGGTGGAGGCTGCCGATAGTATCGTTGTATTGTCAGATGGTATTGTAGCCGAAAACGGAACTCACGAAGAACTTATGAAAGAAAATGGCCTCTATCGTAGGCTGGTCGATTTGCAGACAGCTTCTGCAAATTGGAAGTTAAGCGTTTAATTCATAAAAGGAGGTACTGATGAAACTTCATGCGTCCGGGGAGGACTATCTGGAAACCATCCTTGTTCTCCAAAAGAAACTCGGTATGGTACGCTCCGTAGATGTGGCCCGGCACCTGGAGGTCACAAAGCCCAGCGTGTGCCATGCGGTGGCGACCCTGCGGGACGGGGGGTTCCTGACAATGGACAGCGACTATTTTCTGCACCTGACCGATGCGGGGCGAGAGGTGGCGGAGCGGATCTACGAAAAGCACCGCTTCTTTACTGACCGGCTGATTGAAGTCAGCGTAGACCCGGAAACAGCGGAACGGGACGCCTGCCGGATGGAGCATGTCATCAGCCAGGAATCCTTCGAGCATCTGCGCGATGCCTATAAAACAAAAAAAGAATGATATGCCCGCATAGCAGACGGGTAAAACAGTAACGCGGCCGGGCACATCGAACCCGACCGCGTTACTCGTCTTTCTGGAAGGTTTCCGCCTGTTTGCAGAGCGCGATAAATTTTTCGATCTCTGCTTCGCTTTTCCCGGCAAAGAAGTCCACAACTGTTTTCGAGACTGTCTGATTTACCATTTCCGGGAAGATGGCGGCGTCCACGCTGATATTCAATTCTTTGGTGACAAGGACCACCGTTTCAAATTTCGGATTACTCTGGCAGGTCTCCAAATCTATGATCGTGCGGGAGTTCATACCGAGGCGTTCAGCTAACTGCTTCTGCGTTAGATGCTGCCGCTTCCGTTCTGACCGCACCTTCCATGCAAATAGATCCAGCGGATTGTTTACTACACATCATCTCTACATCATTGTAGGGTGTGCTTCCGCTCATATAAATAACCATAGAACCCATATTAAATGAGTTATAACTCATGTTTTGGAGTAAAGGGAGATATGGATGAGAGCACCAACACAGAGGAGGTCAAAATAAGGCGGGATTTACCGCTTATGCGGCGGACGCCCATGTCACTACAAAAAATATTCTAATAACGCAGCAGCGAGCCATGCTCATGGAAGTGAGTTATGGCTCGCTTTTTATATATCAGGGCTCACCCATATTGTTTCCCGCTCTTTTGAGCGCCGGCGCCTGGGTGTGGGATGCCGCTCCCCGCCCCGTTTCGTTCCGACCCACTGGCCTGAACGAAACGAAAGGAGCTTATCTATGAGCGGCAAGAAATTTACATATAATCCCCCCACAGCGAAGCCAAAACGGCCCTCCGCTGAACGAGTAGTGAGCGAAAGGGGAAGAAAAGAACTGCCTCCCGGCACGAAGGGAGGTGAGAACTTGAAACCTGACCGCCACTACGAGCACAAGCAGCACGCCTTTGAAAGCTACTGCAAGAAGGTGCTGAAATACGAGGCGTACAACGGCTATCGTGAGATCAGGCGCCGCCAGAAGTGTGAGGCACTGTTCAGCGAACTGTCAGAGGAGGAATTGGCCCAGCTTGCAGTTTATGACCGCTACTCGTGGGAATACACGACCTTCCCTGTGGGAGGGGCCGTGATTCTGATCGAGGATGACCGGCTGGCCGAGGCGCTTCTGGCGCTGCCCCAGGAGGACCGGGACATCTTTATGATGCACTGGTTCCTGAACATGGTAGATCGCGAGATCGCCGAGTACATGAACATGGCCCGCCGGACGGTCAACACCCGCAGGCAAAAAGCCTATCGGCTGCTGAAGGAGCTGATGGGAGGTGAAGCGGATGACTAAATCTGCGAATATGCGGGCGTCACTGATCCCTTATCCGGTGATCGCCGCCGCTGTCGGAGGCAATCCCGAAGCGGTGAACCGGGTGATCCAGCACTATTCCGGCTATATTGCTGCGCTGTCCATGAGGACAAGCTATGACAAAAACGGCTTTCCTCACTCCTTGGTGGATGAAGATATGCGCAGGCGGCTGGAAACGAAGCTGATTATCTCCATCCTGGGCTTTGATCTAAACTAGGCTCATTCCAGCGATGGAAGGGAGCTTACCATCATGTCAGAGAAAAGACGCGATAGCAAAGGTCGAATTTTAAGGACTGGAGAGAGCCAGAGAAAAGACGGAAGATACGCTTACAAGTACACGGACGCCTGCGGTAAAACTCAATTCGTGTATGCCTGGAAACTGGTGCCCACCGACAAGACCCCCACGGGCAAGCGGGACGATGTTTCACTCCGTGAGAAGGTGAAGGAGATCCTGCGTGACATTAACGATGGGATCGACACCATTGGCAAGAAGATGACGGTCTGCCAGCTTTACGCCCGGCAGAACAGCCATCGGAAGAATATCAAGCGGAGCACCGAGAAGGGCCGGGAATACCTGATGTCCGTTCTGAAAGAGGACCCCCTGGGCTCCCGAAGCATTGACAGTGTGAAGCTGTCGGACGCCAAGGAATGGGCCATCAGGATGAGCGAAAAGGGCTACGCCTACAAAACCATCAGCAACTGGAAACGGTCTTTGAAGGCGGCCTTCTACACGGCGATCGAGGATGACTGCATCCGCAAAAATCCCTTCAACTTCGCCATAGCCGATGTCCTGGAGGATGACACGGAGGAAAAAGCCGCGCTGACCCAGGAGCAGGAGGACCGCCTCCTGGCCTTCGCCGGCAGCGATCCGGTCTACCGGAAGTATTGTGATGAGATCATCATTCTGCTGGGGACCGGACTCCGCGTTTCCGAGTTATGCGGATTGACAACGGACCTGGATTTTGAAAACCGCTGCATCCATGTGGACCACCAGCTCCTGCGGGACAGTGAGCTCGGCTACTATGTGGACGAGCCCAAGACCAAAAAGGGTGCGCGGCAGATCCCCATGAGCGAGAAGGTCTACCAGGCGTTGAAGCGGGCTGTGAAGAACAGAGGTAAGGCCGCCCCGGTCAATATCGGGGGCTACACCAACTTCCTGTTCCTCAACCAGAGCGGCCTTCCCAAAACGGCGTCCTGTTACGAGAGTATGTTCCAGGGGCTTGTCAGGAAGTACAACAAGCACCACAAGCCAGAAGAAGCCCTGCCGAACATCACGCCCCATACCATGCGCCATACATTCTGCACCCGCCTCGCCCACGCTGGGATGAACCCCAAAGACCTGCAATACATCATGGGACATTCCAATATCACCATGACGCTGAACTATTACGCTCACGCGGATTACGCCTCTGCGAAGGCGGCGATGGACAGGCTGGCGGCGTAGTAGTAAACCGCCGTTTCTACTACGGTTTTACTACTTTTCAACGCCAAGTGAGGCTCCGAAATGCCATGATATGCGGGGTATCTTCCGAAACGCAAAATGCCGGAAATGCTTGACATTCCAAGCCTTTCCGACATTTGCGGAGATTTGAAAAGATAATCAGAAAATCGGTAGAACTTTTCAAAATAAAAATCCCCGCCCCGAAGCAATGCTCCAAGGCAGGGAAATGGATTTTAATCCAGACCGATCAAAGAGTAAACTCCTGGTGACGGGTCACATGGCAGCCGATGTTGACGGCGCAGGGCAGGCCGGCAATATGGGTGCCGAAGGCCATGACCCGCACTTTCAGCGCGGTGACTGTGCCGCCCCAGCCCTGGGGGCCGATGCCCAGCTTGTTGGCCTTTTCGGTGATCTCCTTCTCCAGGTCGGCATAGAACTCGTCCTGGGCAGGCGCATCCAGGGGAGTGCACACCGCTTTTTTCGCCAGATAGGCCGCCTTTTCAAAGGTGCCGCCCAGGCCCACACCCACGATCATGGGAGGACAGGGATTGGAACCGGCCTTGGACATGGTATCCACAATAAAGCCCACCACATCTTCCCGTGTGGCGGCGGGGGTAAACATCTTGATGGCGCTCATATTTTCGCTGCCAAAGCCCTTGGGGGCCACGGTGATGTGGATCTGATCCCCGGGAACAATGCTGGTATGAATGATGGCAGGGGTGTTGTCGTTGGTGTTCACCCGGCGCATGGGGTCGGAGACCACGCTCAGACGGAGATAGCCGTCCACATAACCCCGGCGGACGCCTTCGTTGATGGCGGTTTCAAAATCGCCGTCCACAATGTGGCAGTCCTGGCCGATCTCGGCAAAAATCACCGCCATACCGGTATCCTGGCAAACAGGAACTTCTTTTTTGGCGGCCAGGGCAGCGTTGTCCAGCATCTTATCAAAAATCTGGCGGCCCAGGGGAGATTTTTCCTCCTCCTTGCCCTTTTTGAAAGACTCGATCACATCATCCGGCAGGCGGCAGTTGGCCGCGATGCAGGCTTCCTTCACCTTTTCTGTAATCAGCTTGGCAGAAATCTCACGCATAACTCACAATCGTCCTTTCCAGCCGGCAAAGCCGGTTTTTACATGACAAAATATGACAAAACTTCCTATGGACAACAATAGATGCCCATGGTAAGATAAAGCTGTGAGAAGGAGTTCTCACACACCGTTCATATCTTTATCCCCACAACCCTATTCGGCGCGCTTTTCTCGGAAAGGCGCGCCCCTTTTTTTGGGTTTTCAGGGCTCATGGGCTATTGGGCCGTGTTTTCGGTTGTCCCACAAGGGACGAGAAAACGGCCGCAAAAATCCGGTATAATAACCGCTTTGCGGTTTTATACCATGAAGCGAAGCGACATGGTATATTGGCCGTGTTTTCGGTTGTCCCACAAGGGACGAGAAAACGGCCGCAAAAATCCGGTATAATAACCGCTTTGCGGTTATTATACCATGAAGCGAAGCGACATGGTATATTGGCTGTGTTTTCGGTTGTCCCGCTTGCGGGACGAGAAAACGGCCGCAAAATCCGGTATAATAATCGCTTCGCGGTTATTATACCCCAAACAAAAAGAAAGCGCAACCGCTGGGGCCGCGCTTTTGGGGACTATCTGCCTCTGCGTCTGGAGCTGCGTTTTTCACCGAAGGCCCGGGAATCGGAGATTCTGCTCTCGCTGGCCTGCATGAAATGCTTGAGCTTATCTTCAAAGGAAAGATCGCTGGTTTTCTGCAATGTGCTGCGCACCGGAGCCGGCATGGTCTGCCGGGGGCGCTGGGACCGCTCAGGGCGTTTTTCCGGCAAGGCTTTTTTGATGGACAGATTGATCCGCCCCTGCTCGTCGATAGCGATCAATTTGACCTTGACCTCCTGTCCCTCTGTGAGGAACTGCTTGATGTCCTCCACATAGGTGTTGGCAATCTCCGAGATGTGGACCATCCCGCTTTTGCCGCCGGGCAGCGCCACGAAGGCGCCAAACTTGGTGATTCCTGTGACCTTTCCATCATAGATGGTTCCCACTGTTAACTCCATATCCGCTTTGTAACCCTCTCCGTTTTATTTGCTTGCAATGTCCACAAAGACCCGTTCGCCAGGGGAGACATAGCCCAGTTGGTCCCGGGCGATGCGGGCCACATACTGGTCGGAATCCTGACTCTCCAAAAGAGCCTCTGTTTCGGCGTTGCGCAGCTGCTGCTCTTCCACCTGTTGTTCCAGCTGGGTCTTTTCTTCCTTCTTCTGGCTGATCTGCAGCTGAAGGGACACCATGGTAAAGGTGGCATAGGCGGCAAACACCGCCACGGCGATCTTGGTCAGACCGCCCACTTTCTTTTTCTTTTTCATTGGCCATTCCTCAGTCCGGCCGGGGCCAAAGAGCTCCCGATGGGTGTATATTGCGTTCCGGCTCAGGGCCGCATGGAAAAAAGCGCATCCATCCTCCTTTGGAAGATGCACACTATAATAATAAAAAAAATTCACAAAAAAGTCAAATACTTTATTTGGATCTGCGCCGGTGTTTTCTCTGAAAATCCCCGGACTTCCGCCGGAAAAAAGCGAAAAATCCTTGGATTTTCCAAAGCATTCTGCGAACGGTGGGAGAACACAAAGCGGCATACAGCGCCCCGCCCAGGATCGCTCCCAAAGGCAGATATCCCCGGATGACGCCCCGGCTCTCGCCAAAGACCAACAGGAAAAAGCCCGCACTTCCCATCAGACAGAAAAACAGGTCCAGCAAAGCGGCGAGAAAGGCCCCACCGCCGCCCAGGCGGCGAAAAAAGGCCAGCACATCATACAAAAGCCCTAAAACCAGCCCCAGCACCGCCGCATGGAGAAAAGCCTGGGTCTGCTGGGCCAGCACCGCCTCCAGCATTTAAAACAGCCGGGACCAGAAGCCCCGCCGGCGCAGCTGCTCTTCCTCATAGACCATGGCCTCGATCTGTCCGGCAATGGAAATCTCCCCCATCTCCAGGTTGAGCTTTTCCACATGGAGCTGCTGGCCGCCCACGGTAAGAATGCCCATACTGGTCACCAGGGACACCTGGTTTTCGTCAAAGCTGATGACTTCCGATACCCCCGACACACTGAGGTGCTCCCGGTTTTCCAGGATCACATTGTGCGGTGCCAGGTCCATCCTTCTGTACTCTTCGTTTTTCATATACGGCCGCCCCTTTCCAGATTCATACCACAACTATATGGAAGGAAAGGGGCGTTTAGACCTTTTTTCTTTTTACTGGATCTCCTGATACAGCAGCTCGGCCTGGTCCTTGCCCACATGCTCCGGCGTCTGGAGCACCTTCACCTTCAGGGTGCGCTGGCCAAAGGCCAGTTCCAGCACATCCCCTACCTTCACCTGATAGCTGGCCTTGGCCGGCTTGCCGTTGACCATCACCCGCCCCACATCACAGGCATCGTTGGCCACAGTGCGCCGCTTGATCAGCCGGGCTACCTTGAGATATTTATCCAACCGCATTTTTCTTTCTCCTCTCTGTGCAAAAAGGCAGCCCGGTTTCCCGTGCTGCCTCAGCGTGTCAAAAAAGGGGCAAAACCACTTTTTGCGTTTTTGCAGGTTCTTATTTGGCCACCTGATCCTTCAGAGCCTTGCCGGCCTTGAAAACAGGATACTTGCTGGCAGGGATCTTGATCTCTTCCCGGGTCTTGGGGTTGCGGCCCACACGGGCGGCCCGCTCCTTCACTTCGAAAGAACCAAAGCCGATCAGCTGGATCTTGTCGCCCTGGACCAGAGCTTCGGTCACAGACTCCACCATGGCATTGAGAGCGGCTTCGGCATCCTTTTTGGAAAGTTCAGCTTTTTCGGCAATGGCCGCGATCAATTCTGTCTTGTTCATTTTAAAACTCCTCCTTTATGCTTCCGTCTGCCTCTCGGTCTTACAGACGGTGCTCCCTGTCTCCTGCCACAACCGGGCCAGTTCCTGGGAAGAAAGCTGGCTCAGAGGGGCCGGAGCAATGTTTTCCAGTTCCTCAAATTTTTCCATAAACCGCCTGGCTTCACAGGTCAGCGCTTCTTCGGCGGAAAGCCCCTGCTCTCCGGCCTGAAGGGCCGCTGCAAACAAGAGCCGGCCCAACGCCTGGTCTGTTTGCTCTCCTTTCCCCAGCTGCTCCATCGCCTGCTCCATTTCCTCCATGGGGCTTTGGACGGATGCCAGGGAGAAGCCGCCTTTTCTGGCCCGGCTCTGAAGCTTCTGGACATACATCAGGGCCGGCAGGGCCTGGGGAACCTGACGCAGCGTGTCGGACGCACTGCTCTGTCCCTTTTCCTGCCGCTTGATGGCGTCCCAGTTTTTCAGCACCTCTTGGGAAGTATCGGCCGAAACGGTGCCAAAAATGTGGGGATGACGGCGAATCAGTTTCTGACAGACCTCATCCAGCACATCCTCCAGCCCGAACAGCCCTTCCTCCCGGGCGATCTGGGCATGGAAGACCACCTGCATCATCACATCCCCCAATTCCTCCCGAAGATTGGCTGTGTCCTTATGGTCGATGGCATCCACCGCCTCATAGACCTCTTCGAGAAAATTATTCCGGATGCTTTCGTGGGTCTGCTCCCTGTCCCAGGGGCATCCCTCCGGCGAACGGAGAATTGCCATGATCTCCACCAGATCTTCAAAGCCATAGCGGTCTTTTGGTTTAAAATTTATCATATTATGCCTTCCTTTGCAAGCATTATTTCCTGATTTTACTGTTTTTTGCCGATTTTATACGGTTTTTCACAAAAACCCGATCAATGGTCCCCCGTTTATTTGAGCCGCAGGATTTTTGCCATCTTTTTCCCGCCGGGAAGCAGCAGGATATCCTCTCTGGGCAGCGCTCCCACCGCCAGCAGCATCAGTCCATAAAAAGCCGCCCCCGAAAGAGTCAGGGCACCAAATCCCCATTTGGGGCCCAGGGCCCCCTCCACAGGCAGACGGAGTAAAATCAAAAACGCCCCCATCAGTCCTGCAGCCAGAGCCGGACGGAAAAATACCTTATCCCAGGAAACGCCCATCCCGGCCCGGCGGAGGGCCCGCAGATTGAGCAGAGTGATGAGCCCATAGCAGCACACGGTACCCCAGGGAGCGCCGCCGATATGAACCGTGGGTTTTGCTGTAAGCACCCATGTGACCCCCAATTTGCACAAAGCTCCGGCTGTCAGGGTATAAACCGGGGTGCGCATCCGTCCCATGGCCTGCAGGATGGCATTGGTCATGGTGGTCATGGCCACGAAAAATACCCCCGGGCTGAGGATGGTCAAAAGAGGCGCTCCCAGAGCGCAATCCTGGGGCCGGGCAAAATAGATCAGCTCCAGCAAGGGCCGTCCCAGCAGACAGAACCCCACTCCGGCCGGCAGGGAGAGCAGGGCGGCAAATTCCAGAGCCGAATCGGAAAGCCTGCGGGCCAGCATCCTGTTTTTCCGGGAAAGAGCTCCGCTGAGGGGCGGGATCAGGCTGACTCCCAAAGCCGTAATCAAGGTCTGGGGCAGGTGAAACAGGGTGGCCACCATGTTATAAGTGCCATAAAGCCCGCCGGAAGCCTGTTGGGAAAAACCGATGTCCTGAAGCCTGTTCATCACAATGGCCATATCCATCAGATTGGAAAGACTGAGCACCAAAGATCCGGCCATCACCGGCAGGGAAATGGCCAGAAGCCGCACCAGGCACCTTCCCGCAGACAGCCCATGGCCCTTGTTTTCATCCCCTTCCTCCCCAGGATGAAGGAGCAGATACAGGCACCCCAGCAGACTGCCCACCGTCACGCCGCCGATGGCCCCGGCAGAGGCCTGGGCGGGAGAGCAGCCCCGGTTCAGCAAAAATACCGCCGCTCCATAGCCTACCGCCAATTTGCCCACAGCCTCCAGCACCTGAGATACCGCCGTGGGCACCATATCCCCCAGCCCCTGGTGATAGCCCCGGATCACCGCGGCCACCGACACCAAAAACAAAGAAGGAGCCACTGCCCGCACCGCCGGGGCGGCCTGGGGACTGCCCACCAGCGCCGCCACCTTTGGCGCTGCTGCCCACAGTCCGGCGGAAAGCAACAGTCCCACCAGGGAGAAGGTACCGAGAGCCACCCGAAAGATCCGTCTTCCCTCCCCGGGGCACCCCCGTCCCCGGGCTTCGGCCACCATTTTGGAAATGGCCACCGGCAGCCCGGCGGTGGACAGGAGGAACAAGGCAGAATAAATCTGATAGGCAACGGTGAAGGCCCCCATGCCGCTGCCTCCCAGAAGATTGCCCAAGGGGATCTTGAAGAAGGCCCCGATGATCCGCGTGACCACACCGGACACCCCCAGGATCAGTGCCCCTTCCACAAAGCTGCTTCTTCTTTTTGCCACAGCCACCACTCCCCCGGCCACCATCAGGCCTTTTTCACCATTCATAGTCCCGGGGGCTTGTTTTTTATGCCTGGCGGCCGGTCATGCGGGGCAGGGCGTAGCTTTTCATCTCCGCCATAGCCCGCTCCACATCGATGGTTTTGAACTCTCCCTTCTCATAGAGGATGCGTCCCCGCACCATGGTCAGGATGACCTCCCGTCCGGTGGCGCTATAGCACAGGGCGGATACCGGAAAATGAACCGGCTGAGTGGCAACGCCCGACAGGTCCACCAGAATCAGATCGGCGTCCATGCCTTTTTGCAGCATACCGCATTCCTTTTCCCGTCCCTGGGCGAAAGCGCCGCCCCGGGTGGCCCAGGACAGAGCCTGCCCGGCCGGCACCAGCCGGGGATCGCCCTGGATGCCCTTTTGCAAAAGGGCGCTCAGTTTGATCTCTTCAAACAGGTCGTGGCTGTTGTTGCTGGCCACTCCATCGGTGCCCAGGGCCACATTCACCCCTTTTTCCGCCATTCTGGCCGCCGGAGCCACACCGCTGGCCAGTTTCAGGTTACTCACCGGGTTATGGGCCACCGTGGCCTTTTTCTCCGCCAGAAGGTCCATATCCTCTTCTGTGATCCATACCCCGTGGGCGGCAGTGACCCGACTTTCAAACACGCCGTGATCGGCAAGAACCCGGGCCGGGGTCTTGCCCCACCGGGCGATGCACTCTTCCTGCTCCTTCTTGGTCTCCGACAGATGGAGATGGATGTTGAGCCCATGCTTCTGGGCATAGGCGGCATTTTGCTCCCACACCGCCGGGCAGGAGGTATACTCTCCGTGAATGCCCACATCCAGCCGGATGCGGCCCTCATCGGCCATGTGCCAGCTTTTCAGCATTTCCTCCATTTCCAGGGTCTCTCCGGCCTTGTGGAAGTCATAGGACGCCGGATCAAAGCACATGGCCCCATTGCACAGATTGGCCTTGATCCCGGCCTGGAAGCAGACCTCCGCCATAGTGGGCATCTTGAAATACATCTCGGTCACCGAAGTGGTGCCGAAACGGATGGATTCAGCCAGTCCCAGCATCATGCCGGCCTGGACGCACCGGGCATCCAGCCGCCCTTCCGCCGGGAAAATGTGGTCCTGAAGCCACTCCTGAAGGGCATAGTCGTCGGCATAACCCCGCAGCAGGGTCATAGGCAAATGGGTGTGGGCATTGACCAGCCCGGGCATGGCGGCGCAGCCCTGGCCATCCACCACCCGTCCGGCCTTCTCCCCGGGCTCTTTTTCTGAAAGCCAGCAGATCTTTCCCTGATCAATGCCGATAAAACAGTTTTCCACCACCGGATTTTGGGGGTCCATGGTGACGGCGGTGACATTTTTGATCAAAAGTTCCATTTTCCGCTTCCTCCTTTTCCCCTTTTACAGCCGGGGCAGACAGGCCCGCACCAAAGCGGAGAAACCGTCCCGGGCCCGTTCTGCCGCCTGGAGCACATCCACGCCATCCAGGCGCTGATCCAGCACACCGGCGGCCATATTGGTCACCAGGGAGAAGCCCAGCACCCGAATGCCGCAGTGGTTGGCGCAGATCACTTCGGGCACGGTGGACATTCCCGCCGCGTCTCCCCCCAGCACCCGGGCCGCCCGGATCTCCGCCGGGGTCTCAAACTGAGGACCGGGGAAATAGAAATAGACCCCTTCCCGGAGGGTCATGCCCAGCTTGTCCGCTTCCTCTTTCGCAATCTTGCGGCAGGCCGGGTCATAGGCATAGGTCATATCGCAGAACCGGGGGCCGAACTCCAGCAGGTTGGGCCCCACCAAAGGATTGGGATCGAACAGGCGGATGTGGTCGGAAATGAGCATCACATCCCCCACCTGATAACCGGTGTTGATGGCGCCGCAGGCGTTGGTGACCACCATGGTCTGCACCCCCAGCAGCTTTGCCACCCGCACCGGGTAGGCTGCCTGATAGGCGTCATAGCCTTCGTAGATATGGAAGCGGCCGTCCATCACCATCACCCGGCGTCCGGCCAGCGTGCCGCACACCAGCCGTCCGGCATGATCCGGCGCCGTGGAGCGGGCAAAATGGGGGATCTCCCCATAGGGAATGACCACGGCCCCTTCCACTTCACCGGCCAGAAAGCCCAATCCGGAACCCAGAATGAGCAGCAGCTCCGGCTGAAACTCCCCCAACCGTTTTTGGAGAAAAGCCGCGCTTTCCTGATACTGTTCGTATGTAAACATCTTTTTTCTCCTTTTTATAGTAATTTTCTCTTCCAAAACAGAAGAGCAGGGCGCCCCGGAAAGGCCGGGGGAACCGGTTCTTTCCCCTTTGGGGCGTCCTGCTCTCTATGGATTTTCGATTACAGCCGCTGGCCGCAGAAGCGGCAGAAGGCATCTTCCGGCTGGCAGGCTTTGCCGCAGGCGGGGCATTTTTTCCCCGGACGCTGCTGTTCCAGCTCTTCCTGCAGGCAGCAAAGACGGGCCACCTTGTCATCGATCTGGGCGATTTTGCCGTCGATCTCCTGGGGGTCCACGGTCTCTCCGGTATGGGCCATGTAAACGCTGCGTCCCACCTCTTTGTACAAAGCTTCGATGTCGTTTTTCAGCTCGAAGATCTGCAAATTCACCTTGGTGGAGCTGACCAGCTCATTGGTCTTTTTGCTGGCAACATCGGCGGCCTTGCCCATGGCCTGGGCAGCCTGGGCCGCGGTTTGGCGCATTCTTTCCAGAACATCATTGACTCTCGGATCCATAACCATCGGTCACTCCCTTCCACAAAACCGAGGGGGCCTCCCCTCTCCTTTTATCCTATTCTCAGTATACCAGAACGGTCCGTCTCTTTCAATCAGACAGCAGGGCAAACTCCAGCTCCAGCTTCTGTTTCCCTTTGCAGATTTCGTCGCTGTGTTCGATATACTCCTTGGGATATTTGGGGTTTGTCAGCCGGGTGATGTTCCGGCCGCCGTCTGCACAGATCTTGGTGACCCCTCCGGCCCCCAAAGCCACCACCGGGCACAGCTCTTCCATCATCAGAATGTTATACCGGCAGATGGTGTCCCCTTTGGCAAAGCCCACATTTTCCAGATTCCCCGCAATATACTTCTGCCGGTACAGATAATAGGGGGCATAGCCCGCCTGTTCCAGCATGGCATAGGCGGCGTCCAGGGTCCGGGCGGGAAGCTGACCCTGAGGGCCAAACCGCAAGGGCGACCCTTTTTTCCGGGCCAGGCAATGGATGGTGATGTTTTCCGGCTGCAAATCAATGAGCCGTCTCACGCTTTCCAGCAGCCCCTCTTCGTCATCCCCGGGAAGCCCGGCGATCAAGTCCATGTTGATCTCAAAATTCCCCACCTGCCGGGCCATGCGGTAGCATTCCTCGATCTGCTGCACCGTGTGAAGCCTTCCCACATTCTGAAGCACTCCATCGTGCATACTCTGGGGATTGATGCTGATGCGTCCCACGCCGTGGCGGTGGAGCACCTCCAGCTTGTCCCGGGTGATGGTCTCCGGCCTTCCGGCCTCCACGGTAAATTCCCTGGGATGGGGCAGATGCTGCTGCACCGCTGTCAGCAGCCGGTCCAGCTGAGCTGCCGTCAGGGTGGTGGGAGTACCGCCTCCCATATAGATGCTGTCCAGCTTCCAGCCGTTTTGCCGGAAGCCCTCCCCGGCCGCTTCCACTTCACGGCACAGGGCATCCAGATAGGGCGGGATCAGATGGCCCCATTGAGCGGTGCTGCCGCTGACAAAGGAGCAATAGACGCATTTGCTGGGGCAGAAGGGGATGCCGATATAAAGGGCCCCCGTTTGTTCCTGCAGGCTGCGCTCCAGCTGCTGAGCCATCCGGGCGCAGCGAATGGCCAGCTTCCGCCGGGAGGGAGAGATGAAAAACCGCTCTTTTAAAAAGGCATCGGCCGCTTCTTCCTCAATCCCCTGGGGAAACGCCTGGCGCAAAGGCTTGGCCGGTTTGACACCGCTCATAGCGCCCCACACAGGCGGCTGGGGCAAAAAGCCCACCACCGCCCGATAAACGGCGGTTTTCACCGCCCGGGTCTCCACCCGCTTTTGTTCCAGCGGGCTGTCCCCTTCCGGCGGCAGGCGGCATTCTCCCGTTTTTTCTTCGCCGCCCCGTACAGCCTGTACCCGACAGAGGAAGTCTTCCCCCTCCCGTGTGAGGGAGACAGTGACCCTTCCCTCCTGGGCGCAGTCTTCCGCAAGGCCATGGCGCTCTTCCGGGAGCAGGCAGACCAAAGTTTCATGCACCGCTGTCTCCAAAGCGGTGCCCTGTAAGATCATTTGCATCGTTTCAGTGCATAGGTCATGACCGGATTGGTCTGGCGTTCGTGCTCCAGGGTGGTGGCTTCCTCATGGCCGGGGAACACCCGGAAGTCCCCTTCCAGAGCCGCCAGGCGGCGGAGACTGTCATACATCTGATCGGCGTCGCCCCCGTCCAAATCCCACCGGCCGCAGCCGCCGCAGAACAAAGTATCTCCGGCAAACATGGCGTCCTCACACAGATAGACGCAGGAGCCCTGGGTGTGGCCGGGAGTGAGCATTACCCGTACCGTCAGATTGCCTACCTGCACAGTGTCCCCATCTTCCAGCATCCGGTCGGCCAAAGCCTGCCGGTATCCCCGGGCCGCCAGAGCCTTCCAGGTGCTCTGGTATTCTTCGGTGAGCATGGGAGCGTCGTTTTTGTGAATGCAGATTTCTGCACCAGTCTTGTCCTTCACATCCCGCAAAGCCATCACATGGTCAAAATGGCCATGGGTCAGCAGGATCTTGGTGCATTTCATGCCGAACTCCTCCAGAGCCGGGAAAATTTTCCGCTCGGCCTGGGCGCCGGGATCGATAATGGCGCACTCTCCCGTTTCCTCATCCCCCAGCAGATAGCAGTTGGTAGCCAGCGGCCCCACCGGAATCACTTGTATCTTCATGGGTATCCCCTCCCTTTTATTTCTTCTTCATCATCTGGTCGGTGTCCATAATGATGGTCACCGGCCCGTCATTCACATGGTCGATCTGCATATCGGCGCCAAAGACGCCGCTTTCCAAAGGCACCTCCAGCCGCCGCAGCTCCTGGAGGAAAAACTCATACAGCGGCTCCGACTGGGAAGGCTTGGCTGCCGCCAGGAAATCCGGCCTTCTGCCGTGGGAACAATCGGCATACAGAGTGAAATTGGACACCACCAACATCTGCCCGCCCACATCTTTCAGCGACAGGTTGAGCTTTCCATTTTCATCCTCAAAAATCCGCAATCCTGCGCATTTCTCCGCAAGATAGGTGGCTTCCTTCTCTCCGTCCGTCTGGGTCACGCCCAGGAGCACCACCAGCCCCTGGCCGATCCGGGCATGATCCTGCCCGTTCGCCCGCAAACTGGCTCCGCTTGTTCGGATAACAACCGCTCGCATGGTTTCCTCCTCTATTCTGTGCTTAGTTTTTCTCCGCCATGGTGCGGCTCACTTCAATGACGCCGCTGACTTTGCGGATCCGGTTCATGATACTTTCCAGCTGCTCCCGGTCAAAGACCTCCAGGGTGCAGAAATAGTTGCCCTGGCCCTGGCTGTCCCGCACATTCATCTCGGTGACATTGATCTTCATCACGCTGCACACCTGGAGAATGTCTGCCAGGATGCCCACCCGGGCCTTGGCCCTTATCTGGATACCGGTGCTGAATTTAAACTTGGTGTAGGGGTCCCAGGACACCCGCACCCAGCGGCCATATTCCTCGGTGTTCTCCATGCCTTTGGCCACATTGCGGCACTCGGTGCGGTGGATGGACACGCCATAGCCCCGGGTGACAAAGCCCACGATGTTGTCGCCGGGAATGGGGGTGCAGCACTTGGAGAATTTTACCAGGCAGTTGTCCACCCCTTCCACAATGACGCCGCTGTCGCTGGTGGCCCGCTTCCGCTGCAAGGTCACCTTGTTGGGGTCGTTCTTGTTTTTCTGGCGGTTGATGCGCTCCACTTCTTCCTGCACCTTGGTGAGGATCTTGGCGCAGCTGACGCCGCCATAGCCGATGCTGGCATAGAGGTCGTCCTTTGCGGCAAAATTGAACCGGCGAAGCACCGGGCCGTAAACCTCTTCCCGCTGGAAATCGTTGTAGAGCAGCGTCAGCTTCAGCTCCCGGTCCAGCGCAGCCTGGCCCTGCTGGATGTTCTCTTCCCGCCGCTCTTTTTTGAACCACTGTTTGATCTTGTTGCGGGCTTCGGCGGTTTTGGCGATCTGGAGCCAGTCCCGCTTGGGACCGGCGGTCTCCTTGGAGGTGACTGCCTCCACAATCTCGCCGTTTTTCAGCTCGTAGTCGATGGGCACCAGCCGGCCATTGACCTTGGCCCCCACCATCCGGTTGCCCACCGCCGAATGGATGGCGTAGGCAAAGTCGATGGGAGTGGCTCCGGCCGGCAGATTGATCACATCCCCCTTGGGGGTAAAGACAAAGACCTCGTCGCTGAACAGATCCACCTTGATGTTCTGGATAAAGTCCTCGGCCTGGGTGTCCTGCTGGGATTCCAGCAGCTGACGGATCCAGGCAAAGGTCTCTTCGTTCTGCTTGCCTTTCAGCCCGTCTTTGTACTTCCAGTGGGCGGCCACGCCGTATTCCGCCGTGCGGTCCATCTCCCGGGTGCGGATCTGCACCTCAAAGGGGATGCCCTCCCGGCCGATGACCACAGTGTGCAGCGACTGGTAGCCATTGGGCTTGGGGGTGCTGATATAATCCTTGAAGCGCCCCGGCACCGGCCGGTACAGGTCGTGGATGAACCCCAGCACATTATAGCAGTCGGCCAGCTCTTCCACAATGACCCGAACGGCGCAGATATCGTAAATTTCCGAAAGATTCAGATTCTGGGTGTACATCTTCCGGTAAATGCTGTACACATGCTTGACCCGGGCCTTCATCTCGCAGGGGATGCCCATGCTCAGTAGTTTTTCGCTGATGCGCTTTTTCACCCCCTGGAGAAAATCCTCGTACTGCTGGCCCTTGTCGGCCATCTGGCTCATGATCTCCCCATAGCCCACCGGATCCAGGTACTTGATGGAAATGTCCTCCAGCTCCCACTTGATGTTCTGGATGCCCAGACGGTGGGCCAGAGGGGCGTAGATCTCCATGGTCTCCAGCGCCTTGTCCCGCTGCTTCTGCTCAGGAAGATACTGGAATGTACGGGCATTGTGGAGACGGTCGGCCAGCTTGATGATGATGACCCGGATGTCCCTGGCCATGGCGATGAACATCTTCCGCAGGTCCTCCATCTGGGCCTCTTCCTTGCTGCTGTAAACGATCTTGCCCAGGCGGGTGACGCCGTTGACCAGATCGGCCACCGAACGACCGAACTCCTTTTCCAGCGTGGTATATGTGGCGCTGGTGTCCTCCAGGCAGTCATGGAGCAGGCCGGCCACGATGGAATCGGTGTCCATGCCCAGCTCGGCCAGGATGCCCGCCACCGTCACCGGATGGATGAAATAAGGCTCGCCGCTGCGGCGCTTCTGTCCCTCATGGGCCTTTTCCGAAAAATGATAGGCCTTTGTGATTTTCTCCATATCAGAAAGAGGCGAATGTTCCTTCACCTTTTTCAGCAGGGTCTCCAGGCTGTAATCCACCTGGCCCAACGGCTCCTGGCCGCCTTCCAATTCACTTTGAAAAGGGGCGAATCCCCCATTGTTCCGATCCATTTCACTCATATTGCAACCACCTGCTCTATCCCTGTGATTTGCTGGCTTCGGCCAGCCGCTTCAGTATACGGGAGCCGTTGATATCGGCTTTGTCTTTGCGCTCCAGCACCCGGATGTCCATCTGTTCATCCCCTGAGGTGCAGGAGAAAATGTCAAATTCCTGGAACACATCCAGGCAGATGAGCAGCTTGCCCAGATTCATCCCCCGGCAAGCCTCATAACGCACCTGGCGGTACAATGTGCGGGGAGAGCAGCGCAGACCCCGCTCCCCGGCATGGGCCTTCACATGGCGGAACACCGCCACCAGGTCCTGGCGGGTAGGAATCAGCCCCAGGGCCTGATATGGCTCCAGCACTCCTCCTTGCTGAAAGGTCTGGTACACCTCCCGGAAATCCCGGTCGGCCCGGTCCTCTTCCCCGGACCAAAGGAGATCCCGCAGCACCAGCTGCACACTCTCCCTGCCCCGGTACCGGTTGATCTCCACCGAAAAGGCGCCGTCCACCTGATCGCCGCAGACAAAGGGACAGTTGGCGCTGCCCATGCCGAACAAAAAGGCACAGAAGCTCTTTCCATCCCGGCCCAGCTGGAGTCTGGTATGCCGGTCCTGGCTGATGGGAGTGATTTCCTCAATGGTCAGTCCCCGCATACAGAACATAGGCTGGGGATTTCCCATGCCGAAAGGTTCCAGCACTTCCAGGGATTCCACCGCCCGGGTGGTCAGATCCCCCGGTTCCACCAGGCAATCCACCTGCAAAACAGGCTGCACCTGATTTTCTTCCATCTGCCGGACCGCATAGTCCTCAAACCGTTTTTTGAACTCTTCCAACCGGCTGCGGTGTACCGTCAATCCCACCGCCAGCTCATGTCCGCCGTATTTTTCCAGCAGATCGCCGCATTCTTCCAGCCCGCCATAGAGATGAAAACCAGGGACGCTGCGCCCGGAGCCCTTGCCCATATCTCCATCCAGCGAGATGAGGATGGCGGGCACGCCGTACCGGTCGGCCAGGCGGGATGCCACGATGCCCACCACGCCATTGTGCCAGTTTTCCCCCCACAGGACGATGGATTTATCCCGCTGGGGATCAAACTGAGTGGAGAGCCGCTCCAGAATTTCCTGGAAGATCTGATTTTCCTCCTGCTGGCGCTGCCGGTTCAGCTGGCACAGTTCCCCGGCCAGTTCCCCGGCCACCCGGCAGGAATCGGTCAAAAACAGCTCCACCGCTTTGTCTGCCCCGCCCATTCTGCCGGCGGCGTTGATCCGGGGAGCCATGGTGAAGCTGATGGCTCCGGCAGAGACTCCCTTGTCCTCCACCCCCAGCTTCTGCATCAGGGCGCGCAGGCCGGCATTTCTGGTATTTTCCAGATATTGCAGTCCCCAGTGGACGATGCTCCGGTTTTCCCCCACCAGGGGCATTACATCGGCCACCGTCCCCACAGCCACCAGATCGGCGTATTGCTTCATCAGTTCTTCCAGGGGACGGTTTTTTTCCATGGCGCAGATCAGCTTGAAAGCCACACCCACGCCGGCCAGTTCCCGGAAGGGATAGGGGGAATCGCTGCGCCGGGGATTGACCACCGCCAGAGCCTCTGGCAAAATCTCCTTGCATTCGTGGTGGTCGGTGATGACCACTCCCATCCCCAGGTTCCGGGCCAGCAGGGTCTCCTCCACGGCGGTGATGCCCGAGTCCACCGTCACCATCAAACGGCAGCCATCCTCCGCCAGTTTGCGGATGGCTCCGGTATTGAGCCCGTAGCCCTCGTTCATCCGGTCGGGAATATAATACTGGCAGTCCGCTCCCCGGGAGCGGAGATACCGGATCACAATGGCCGTGGCGGTGACGCCATCCACATCATAGTCCCCATAAACGGCGATCTTTTCGCCCCGTCCGATGGCTCCTTCCAGGGCGGCCACAGCCTTATCCATATCAGGCAGCAGGAAAGGATCTCCCAACCGGTCCAGAGAGGAATCCAGAAACCGGGCGGCATCCTCTCCCCGGATTCCCCTGGCAGCCAGCACCTGGGCCGCCAGAG
Source organism: Intestinimonas butyriciproducens (assembly GCF_016901775.1). Taxonomy (GTDB): domain Bacteria; phylum Bacillota; class Clostridia; order Oscillospirales; family Butyricicoccaceae; genus Pseudobutyricicoccus. Next base: position 8,480 of record NZ_JACJKW010000022.1, on the reverse strand, counting down.
GAGAAAGCCCCAGCGCCTGTTCCAGATGCCGGGCCTCCTCCGGACAGGGCGGGGCGATGTTCCATTGTTTGCTTCTCATAACCGCTCCCCCTTTGAATTTTTATTAAAGAATATTATAGCAATTTTAGATGCTTCTTACAACATATCCCTGACAAAATCCTGTAAAAAACCGGTTTTCGCCGGTGAAAAAAGGCTTTTTCCTTACAAAAGAAAAAATTGCGGCACGGAATACCGTGCCGCCTGAGCGTACCGGAAAAGTGGCCCCGGTCTTCTTTTCCGGATTTTTGCAAATCTATGAAGGACAGAGCCGGCGCGCCCCTTCCCGCCAGATCGTCTTTTATATTTTATTCACAAAAAGACCGCTGCTTATTCCAGTCCCGGTTCCCGGTGCCCCATCACCTCGGAAAAGACAATCTGGGTCTGGGTCTTACCGAATTTCTGCACTTTGGCCACAAAGGCATCCAGCTGCTGGGTGTCAGGAAAACAGACTTTCAGCAGCATGGAAAAGGCTCCTGCCACATGATAGCATTCCATCACCCCCGGGCAGGAACGGACACAGGCATAAAAATCCTCCTGCCGCTCCGGCGGCAGCACCACATTGACAAATGCGGTGATATGATAGCCCAGTTTTTCCTGGGCCACTGTGACCCGATAACCGGTGATGATGCCGCTGTTTTCCATCCGCTCAATGCGAGCCGAAACAGCCGGCGGCGACAAAAACACCTGCTCGGCAATCTTTTTCAAGGGGATCCGGGCATTCTGGCCCAGAAGAGATAAGATTTTTTTATCGATAGCGTCCATAACTCGCTCCCGTTGCCTCTGGTTTGGGGAAGATCTTCCCTTTTGCAACAGTATATCAGTTTCGCCTAATAAAATAAAGTCTCATTTTTGTTTTGCTTTGCAAAATGAAGCCCAGGCCCTGTTTTTTTCGATTTCTTCCGTATTTCCTTCCCCCTCTTTACCCCGGGGTGCAAATCGTGTATCCTTGTGCCCGAAAAGAAAAGCCGCCCTGGCGGCCAATGAATAAAGTGAGGGTCTTTTTTATGAACACTAGAGTCGAAACCGATTCCATCGGCACCCTGGAAGTACCTGTTGACGCTTACTATGGCGTCCAGTCCCTGCGCGGCCATCAGAACTTCCCCATCACCGGCCATCCCATGCATGAGCTGCTGATCGTCAGCCTGGCTCAGATCAAGAAGGCCTCTGCCATGGCCAACAAGCATGCCGGCACTCTGGATGCCAAGATCGCCGACGCCATCATCGCCGCCAGCGATGAAGTCATCAACGGCAAGCTCCATGACCAGTTCATCGTCGACGCCATCCAGGGCGGCGCCGGCACCTCTGCCAATATGAATGCCAACGAGGTCATTGCCAACCGGGCCATCGAGATCCTGGGCGGCCAGAAGGGCGACTATTCCATTGTCCATCCCAATGACCATGTGAACATGGCTCAGTCCACCAACGATGTGTATCCCACCGCCGGTAAGCTGGCCATCCTGGCTCTGCTGCCCCGGGCTCTCCAGCAGCTCAACCGTCTGTATGAAGCCCTGGAGATCAAGGCCAAGGAATTTGACGATGTGGTCAAGATGGGCCGCACCCAGCTGCAGGACGCCGTGCCCATCCGTCTGGGCCAGTCCTTCCACGCCTATGCCAGCGCCATCCAGCGGGATATCAAGCGCCTGCACAAGGCTTCCAAGGATATGTGCGTTGTGAACATGGGTGCCACCGCCATCGGCACCGCCATCAATGTTTCCGCCGACTACCTGGATCACATTGTGGACGATCTGCGGGAAGTGACCAAGTTCCCCCTCATCCAGTCCGAAGACCTGATCGACGGCACCCAGAACCTGGACGGCTTTGTGAATGTGTCCGGCATCATCAAGACATGCGCCGTCACCCTGTCCAAGATGTCCAACGACCTGCGTCTGATGTCCAGCGGCCCCCGTACCGGCCTGGCTGAAATCAACTTGCCTCCCAAGCAGAACGGCTCCTCCATCATGCCGGGCAAGGTCAACCCTGTCATCCCCGAAGTGATGAGCCAGGTGGCCTTCAACATCATCGGCAACGATATGTGCATCACCATGGCCGCCGAAGCCGGTCAGCTGGAGCTGAACGCCTTCGAGCCTGTGCTGTTCTACAACCTGTTCGAGTCCATCGAGACCCTGACCGGCGGCGTCAAGACCCTGATCGACAACTGCATCCTGGGCATCACCGCCAACAAGGAACACTGCCTGGAGCTGCTGGAGCACAGCGTGGGCATGATCACCGCCCTCTGCCCCTTCATCGGCTACAAGCGGGCCAGCGAGATCGCCAAGGAGTCCCTGAAGACCGGCGTGCCTGTGCGTAAGCTGGTGGTCCAGAAGGGCATCGTCTCTGCCGACGAAGTGGATGAGATCCTCAACCCCTTCAAGCTGACCTTCTCCGAGAAGGAGCGGGAAGAGCTGGAGCAGTTCACAAAGAAGCACCAGAACAAGTAAGTACCCGCTGCAAAAGCGATCAAAGCCCGGAAGCCACGCTTCCGGGCTTTCTTTTTACCTGCATCGAAAAAGCACAAAAGGGCCGGGAGAAAATTCTCCCGGCCCTTTTTCACTTTATGATGCTTGCTCCGATACCGGACTTATTCTTCGGTATCCACGAACTTGCTTTCTTCGATGACCTTCTGCTGTACTGCAGGAGGAGCTTCCTCGTAGCGCTCAAATTTGTAAGTAAACCAGCCCCGGCCCTGGGTGATGGAACGGAGGGTAATGGCATAGGAACCAACTTCCGCCATGGGCACTTCGGCCACCACTTCCTGCTCGCCGCCCTCGGTGGGATTCATGCCCAGGATACGACCGCGGCGCTTGTTCAGATCGCCGATCACATCGCCCATGCAGCTGTCGGGCACATAGACCTTCATCATGCCCATAGGCTCCAGGATGCAGGGGTTGGCCTGGGGAATGCCGGCCTTGTAAGCCAGACGGGCCGCCATCTTAAAGGAAAGCTCGTTGCTGTCCACATCGTGGTAAGAACCGTCGGTGAGGATGGCATGGAGTCCCACCAGGGGATATCCGGCCAGAACGCCGTGCTCCATGGCTTCCTTGATGCCCTTGTCCACAGCGGGGTGGAAGTTCTTGGGCACGCTGCCGCCGAAGGTGCGCTCTTCAAAGAGGTAATCACCCTCAGCATAGGGCTCAAAGGTCATCTTGACATGACCATACTGGCCGTGGCCGCCGGACTGTTTCTTATGCTTGCCTTCCACGCTCACCGACTTGCGGATCTTCTCCCGATAAGGCACCTTGGGATCCTGGAGGTCCACTTCCACGCCGAACTTGCTCTTCAGCTTGGAGCAGATCACATCCAGATGGATGTCACCGGCGCCGGAAATGACCATCTGATGGGTCTCGGTGTTGTTCTGCACGGTAAAGGCCGGGTCTTCATCCCGCAGCTTGTTCAGACCAGCAGCCAGCTTGTCTTCTGTGCCCTTCACCTTGGGAGAAATGGCCTGGGAATAGCAGGGTTCGGCAAAATCGATGCCGTCCAGGGTGACGCCCACCGAAGGATCGGCCAGGGTGTCGCCGGTTTTGGTATCCGCCAGTTTGGAAACCGCTGCAAAATCGCCGCAGCACACTTCCTTCACTTCGGTGTTCTTCTTGCCGTTGACGGTATAGATGTGGCCCATTTTTTCCATGGTGCCTGTGCGCTGGTTCTTCAGCTGCATATCGGCTGTGATCTTGCCGGAGACCACTTTGAAGAAGGAGAAGCGGCCATACTGGTCGGCAATGGTCTTGAAGACGATAGCCAGAGGCTTGCCGTTTTCGTCAAACTGCACTTCGGTCTCTTCGCCGTTTTCGTCCACGCCGTGCTCGGCCAGGCCCTCGTAGGGGATGGGGGCGTAGTCGATCAGCGTCTTGATCAGCTGCAGAGAACCCACGCCGGTAAATGCACTGCCGCAGCAGACCGGAGTAATGGCGCCGTCCAACACGCCCTGATGCAGGCCGTGGATCAGCTCTTCCTCGGTAAACTCCTCACCGGCAAAGTATTTTTCCATCATCTCTTCGGAATTGGTGGCAACACTTTCCACCAGGGAATCACGGAGACGGTCCACCTTGTCCATCTTCTCCTTGGGCAGCTGGACTTCCACGATCTTGCCGTTTTCCGCTTTATATGCCTTCCGGGTGACGATATTGATAACGCCTGCGGGACGGTTGCCCTCTTCAAAGAAGGGGAACACGAAGGGAGCCACGCTGTTGCCGAACTGGCCGCGCAGGTTCTCATACACATTGTCGAAGTTGGCGTTTTCCTCGTCGATCTTGGACACATAGAAGAAGCTGGGCAGCTTCTTGCCACGAACCATGCGCCATGCTTTTTCGGTGCCCACATTGACGCCGTCCTTGGCGGAGACCACGATCAGGCCGCAGCCTGCCACGCGAAGGGCCTGGGCCACTTCTCCGGCGAAATCAAAATAGCCCGGGGTGTCCAGAATGTTCAGCTTGTAGCCCTGGGTCTCCAGGGTGACCAGTGTGGTCTGAATGGAGATCTTCCGCTTTATCTCTTCCGGGTCGTAGTCGCACACCGTAGTGCCATCGGCGATCTTGCCCAGACGGTCGGTGTTCCCGGTCATATACAACAGGCTCTCCACCAAGGAGGTTTTGCCATCCCCGCCGTGTCCCAGCAGGCAGATATTCCTGATTTTTTCAGTTGTGTAGGCCATAATTGAATCTCTCCTTTATGTGAATATGAACTGCTCATGTTAGTCATTATACAGTATATTTAACACTTTTACAATGAATTTCTTTGGGCATTTTCACATAAAAACAGAGCGAATTTTTTAATATCTGGACAAAAGGGCGCTGTAAAGCCACACAGGGATATACCACAAAATCAGGTACAAAAGCACATTCCAGGGTCCTGCGGCATGAAGATTGCCTGTGCTGGACAGATAATACATCAGTCCGATGCCAATGACGGCGCACAAAAGAGACACCGTCAGATTGAACCGGACAGCCCGATGGAGACGCCGTGCTCCTGTAACACATTCGCAAAAACTCAGCATGGTATTTCGTGACAAAAGCGCCAGGGGTTTTCCTTTGCCCCTTCCTTCTTCCTGGGCCAGGGCCACCCGTTCCTCCACATCGGGAAAATCGGTGCGGCCGGGGCGGAGGTCAAATTTGTCCTCCACCATCAGGGGAGTCATATTGAAATCCCGGGTAGCCAGCAGCGGACGCAGCCGTCCCACCCGCAGCACCCGGAAGGCGGAATAGCTTTGGGGCGGAGTGCTGTACTTCAAGGCGAACACCCCGGCAAAGGCTCCGTTCACCGCCACAAAGACGCCGCTTTTGATGCTCCGGCCTTCGCTGACATGGATACCCATGCGCATCAGGAAGCTGGCCGTGCCGCACAAAACGCTGTCCGGGCCGATCTGGGCCGAGAGGCCTCCCGTCTCAAAATACTGCACCCGGGCCGGCTCCGGCACAAAGATATATTGCTGCTTGGCAAACTCCAAAAAAGCATGGCTCACGCCGCCTCCTGCCGCCCGCAAAGCGCCGGCAGCAAAGGCCACCACCTTTTCCATGCTCATGCTCCGGGCGATTTTCATACCGCTGATGGCCACGCTGCCCGGCGGGAACAGATCGCTGTCGGTGATCACCGCCAGTTCACCCCAGGCCAACTCTCTGGCGCTGCGGGCGCTGAGCAGGGCAGAGCCGCCGGTAAACAGCTTTTTGGAAATGCGCACCCCTGGGGTGGCCGTGGACAAAAGCAATCCTACGGGAGCCAGCATGGCTGTGATTGCTCCCAAAGCAGGAAAAAACCGTTCCGGTGCGCCGGTGCCGAAGGTGGCCATTACCGAAAGAACCAATACGGCCACAATGGCCAAGGGGGCATAGACCCGGGAAAATACCATGGTGGCATCGGGAGACTCCACCTGAGACAGATCGGCCTCCTTGGCTCCTTTGACTTTATAAACCAATGTACGCTCTTTCCGGTTTTCCTTGGTGCATACGGCAGCCGGGTCGGTGCTCAAACTGGCCGCCTTATAAGTGCGGCGCAGCATCAGAAGCCGTCCCCGTTTACTGAGGATGGCAAAAAACAACGCCCCCTGCGCCACGCAGATATAGGGCATGGCGGCATTTTTCTGCCCGATGCACCACAGGCCATGGGCCAGGGCCGCCAGGGCCGAAACCAGCACCGCTGAATCCAATGTGGGACGCAGGCGGCACAGCCGGTACAGGCCGGCAAAAACCACATCCCCGGCGGCGATCATGGACAAAACCAGAAGCACGCACAGGGCGATAAAATAAAAATGAGGGACTGTCCCGAAGGAATAGGCTTCCGGGATAGGAAGGGCCAGGGAGGGCAGCGCAGTAACTCCCAACCCCAAAGCCCAGAAAAAGAAGGCCAGCACCGACCGCAGCCGCAGCCGGCGCAGCTTTTTCCCCAGGTTGCTCAGGGTTTTGGGCAGATCCTCCAGATCGGCCGCAAAGAGAAAATCATAGGGAATGGGCTCTCTGGGCGCTTCCTCTTCATATTCAAAGTCTTCATAGTCCTCGTATTCGGGATATTCCGGATACTCCGGCTCTTCTGCCTTCTTTTTTCTCCAGCCTTTGAAGGGAGAACGCTTCTCCCTGGCCTCTTCCGGCGGCAAAGAAGGTTCTTCCGCCGGAATATCTTTTTCCCGCCGCTGGGGCTTTTTCTTTTTGGCCGCTTCCGGCTGCTCTTCCATCTGGTGCACGGGCGCCCCGGAGGGTTTTCTTCCCCCAACGCGGGATGCCTTCCCCTTTTTTTCCTCCTGCTGCACCCTGGCCGCCACCCGGCTGGTGATATCGATCACCCGGCTCTCTCCCGGCTGAAGAGGGGGAATGGAGGGGGCTTTTTTCGTTTCTTCCTTCTCTTGGGCAGCTTCGGCTTTTTCTTTTTCCTCCTGCCCCTCTTCCTTCCTCTCCCGGCTTTCTTCTTTCAAAAGCTCCGGCCGGGTTTTCTCTTCTCCTCTGGGAGGCATGGGAATGGGAGAAGGGACCTCCTCTTTCTGCAAGGTGTCCTCGTCAAAGGCAGGGGCATCCGCTTCCCTCTCCTTTGGCTCCCGCAGCTGGGCATTTTTAAATTCGGCGATGATCTCGTCTACCGAATATTCTTCCTCTTCCGGTTTCCAGCTCACACTTCGCTCCTTGTCTGCTCCGCGCGCTGCCGCACCGCTTCATACAGCAAAATTGCGGCAGCGTTGGAGGCATTGAGAGATGAGATCCTCCCTTTCTGGGGGATCCTCACCACATAATCACATTCTTTTTTCACCAGGGCGGAAATACCTTCCCCCTCACTGCCGATGACAATGGCCGCAGGCCCTTTCCAATCGGCTTCATACAGCGTCCGGTCCCCGTCCATATCGGCGGCAAAGAGGAAAATCCCCTCTTCTTTCAGACGGGAGATCACCGAAGGCAGGTTGTTGACCTTGGCCACTGGCAAATACTCCAGCGCCCCGGCGGCCGCTTTGGCACAGGCGCTGTTCAGTGTGGCGCTGCGCCGGCGAGGGATGATGACCCCATGAGCGCCGGCCACCTCGGCCGTACGGATAATGGCTCCCAGATTGTGGGGGTCAGTGATGCCGTCGCACAGCACCAGCAGCGGATCCTCCCCCCGCTCCCGGGCCAGAGCCAGCATATCCTCCACGCTGCGATAGGGCACAGCGGCACACAGGGCAATGATGCCCTGATGGGAACCGGTGATGCTCATGGCATCCAGCTTCCGGCGATCGATTTCCTGGGCAGTGATGCCCTGCTTCCGCGCCTGGGCCACCAGATGCCCCAGGGTACCGATGGCTCCTTGGGCAAAATAGATCTTGTCGATTTCCCGGCCGCTGCGCAGAGCTTCGGTGACGGCGTTGCGCCCCTCCAGCATATTCTCATCGGAGGCGCCGGCGGGGGCTTTCGGTCCCCCACGGAAGGGACGGCCTTTGTTTCCTCCCTTGCCGCGCCAGGCGGGGGCTCCCCGTCCATCCTGCCCTTTGCGTCCTTCCGGCTGTTTATTCATGCCTCTTTCCTCCATCATTTCTTCTAATTTGTTCCATTTCTCAAAAGGTTCTTTCCCTAGTATTCCTCATTATAACAGAAAGACCGAAAAAAAATAACCGGTTGCCCCGGGAATTTCGACAAATTTCACATTTTCGTTTTATCCCGGGATCAAAAAAGCCCCGGAAGGATACAAATCCCTCCGGGGAGAACATGTCGAAAAAGTGGCGAAAGCCACTTTTCCGAGTTTTTGCAAGGGGCTGCATGCACGCCTTCGGCGCACACTGGCCCCTTGGGAGGTGTAAAAACCGACGCACAAGTCGCCGGTTTTTACAAATTGATAAGGGAAGGTCAAATAGTTCCCCTTAACCAAATAAGTTTTTCGGCAGCCGAAGGGATCATACGCCCAATGGGCACGGGCCCGTGGGCCCGTTAGCGGGCCATGCTGTCCTTTTCACCGAAAAATTTATCATGTAGTGCCTGCATGCTTTCCCCATGGGA
>NZ_JACJKW010000021.1 GCF_016901775.1 Intestinimonas butyriciproducens | reverse complement strand
GCCAAGTGCCGCAGAAGGCCAGTTGTGTGCATCCCGGCAAAGAAAGTATGGCTGCGGCGCCACGCCGCCCAAAACTCTCTCAGGCTGTATGGGCTGCAATCCTGGCGAAGGGATGCAATCCCGACACCGGACAAAGGCTCCCCCATGGGGAGCCTTTTTTCTGTACTCTGCCAAGACTGTACCCAAGCCCTTCCCGGCAGAGCCGGAGCACTCAGCCACCCACCGCACTCAACCGGGGAGAGTATGGGTCCAGCGTCACGCTGGCACTCAACCGGGGAGAGCATGGGTCCAGCGTCACGCTGGCACTCAACCGGGGAGAGTATGGGTCCAGCGTCACGCTGGCACTCCGCCGGGGAGAGTATGGCCGTCCCGACACGGGACCTGGGGTTGTACGGGGGGCGTTCTTTTGGTATACTGTCTTTTATCCGAAGAAAAAGGAGGGAGCGGCGGTGAAGCAGCTGAAACAGCTGAAAAAAGGGGACTTTCTGGCCTTTGCCCTGATTCTGCTGCTGGCCGGGGGCATCTGGGGCGCCGGTCTGGGCCATAGCAGCGGCCAGCTTACCGCCGAAGTGCGGCAGAACGGGGTCCTGGTGCGGCGCATCGCCCTCAGCGGCCTCAGTGAGCCGGTGACCTTTACCCTCACCGGTTCATACGAAAACACCATCCTGGCGGAAAATGGACGGGCGTGCATCCGGTCCGCCACCTGTCCTCACCAGGACTGCGTCCACACCGGCTGGCTGACCCGGGCGGGCCAGAGCGCCGTGTGCCTGGAAAACCGGGTGAGCGTCACGGTGGTCTCCCAGGGAGAAAATGACGCCCCCGATGCCATCGTCCGATGAAATCCCCTGCCAAAGGAGCCTTGCCCATGACCCTCTCCCGGAAAATCGCCCTCAGCGGCATCCTGGCCGCCCTGGCCCTGTGCCTCTCCCTGGTGGAAGGAATGCTGCCCCTCAGCCTGCTGCTTCCCCTCCCCGGCTTCCGCCTGGGCCTTTCCAATATCGTCACCCTGGTGGCCCTCTGCACCCTGGGCCCCTCCTTCACCCTGGGGGTGTCCCTCTGCCGGGTGGGGGTTTTGTATCTGGCATCGGGAAACTTCACCAGCCTGTTTCTCTCTTTGCTGGGGGCCCTTTTCTCCCTGCTTGCCATGGCCCTGGCCAAAAAAGGCCTGGGCAAGGTGTTTTCCCTCTATGGCGTCAGCGTCATCGGCGCCGCCTGCCACAATGTGGGCCAGATCCTGGGGGCCTGCATCCTGATGAAAAGCCTGGGGGTCATCTATTACCTGCCCCTGCTTTTGATCCTGGGCCTGTTCACCGGCTGCTTAAACGCCGCCGTCTCCCGCATCTGCCTGAAGCATCTGGCAGCATAAAAACGGTATCACAAAAAGGAGCGACCTGCCATGGACAATAGTTCCATTCAAGTGACCCTTATCCCCTATGAAAGAGAAAACCCCGGAGCTGCGTACAATCTGGACCAAATCCTTTTTGATTTGGATAGCCAGATCGAGCTACTAACCAGCCAAGCGGATCAGACCGATTATTTCATTTCCATTGCATCCGGTCTTCTCTGTGGTACCCTGGATATTTTGTGGGCAGGAGATTTTGATTTGGCCCGTGGGCGCAGGGTAGCCCGTGACAAAATCGATGAACTGGTGAAAAGAACTGCAAAAATGCTGGGATGCAAGAAAGAGGAGCTTTCTTCCTGCGTCAAATACTTGGAGGATAAATTCCCCATACCCAGTGATGGGAACACACCTGATTTTGGCGGCGGCCTACAGCATCATCTGCGGGATTTTGCCCACCACCCCACCCCAGCTGGGCTGATTTTCTCCTTGCTGACCCAATTCACCTGTAAAGCATACGGTACCGATTCCCATGGCAAATTTCTGATCGTGGATGTACCGAAAAAAAGTCAGGTATTCATCGGAGAAGATCTGCCGCAAAAAATCTTTTATGGAACCATCCTTTGGTTCTTTCATCTTGTCAGCGACATGGCAGGCAGCCACAGTTCTGCGGGGCTGAGCGGCGGCACCGGAATTCCCGGCCCTCTTCTTTCCCTAGCCAAAGAGATCTCTGTTCTTCCTTTGTTTCGCAATAGCTCCCTTCCCTCTTTGCTGTCAAGCCTCTTCAACGGCACCTTTTTGGCCCAACGGGATGAAACCGGCCAGATCATCCGAGAGAGTCTTTTGAAATGGGATCTGCGGGGAGAACTTGGCGCAGCTGTGGAACTGGGCCGCCAGGCCATCCCGGTGATCGCCAACGAATGTATGGTCCGGGCTTTCTATTTTATCCGCCGCTTCGCCATGGAAATACAGGAGCATTCTCTCCATTCCATCCAAGATATCAAGCAGATCTCCTGGGAAAAGGTCAGACCGGCAAACAACCCCACCATCACCAGAATGCTTGTAGTGGCGGCGAGTGTTTTCACCACAGTGGATGTGAGCGCCGCCGTCATCTCACAAAAATATTGGGTTGCTGTCAACTATGTGGGGGTGGGGCGTCTGGCTGTCGCCATCGGCCAGGATGTGGCCTGGTGTCTCAAAGCCCGGAATGTAAAAAAAATCCGGCAAATGTACGAAGAAATCAAGCGCTCTGTATATACCCGTGAAAAAGACCGGGTCTATGAAAGGATCGGTGCTGACATGGCTGATATGGACAAACTGGGGCTGACCCTTTCCCAGACAGAAATTCTCTATAACCTGGAATATTACAAAATCCTCCACGACATCCGCCAGACCAAACTGCCGGTCCGGGGTGAAAACATCCAGCAGCTAAAGGCAGAATGGCTGAAAGAATGGAAAACCTATATCACCCAAGGCTTCTCCCGTTTCACTCAGGTGGAAAACTCTCAGATCCACTGGTATTCCCTCGGGGAACTGCTGGAGAAGATCCGGGAAAATGAACCTTCGGGGGCATGGTTCCGGTTGGTTCTGCTGGAAGCGATGCTTTTCGAGCCCTATTATCCCCTGAGTCTGGAAAAAGATAAGAAAGGCAATGTGATACCCAGCAAAAAATATAAAAGCCTTCACAATGTGGTCTGGGGATATAGCAAAGAGAAAGGAGACCGTTATCTGGATTCTCTTTTTCCCGAAAGTTATTATCCGGAAGGATATATCAACCGACTCCGTACCTGCTATAAAAAGGTGCTGTGGGAATTGAAGGAAGTGCTAAAAACAGCCATCACCTCCCTCTCCATCACAGCAGTGATCGCCATTGTGGCCATTGCCCTCTCCGGTGCCTTTGCGCCTTCTATCGCTGTCCTATTGGTAGGCTCCAACTTCACCGGATTAAGTGGCGCCGCTCTGACCAGCACCTGCCTGGCCTATCTGGGCGGCGGCGCTGTGGCTGTTGGCGGTGCAGGAATGGCTGGCGGCACCATTGCCATTGTGGGCGGCGGCGCCGTGCTCGGCCTGGGTGTAGGAGCCGGTGTAGGCGGTGCTGCAGGCGTAGCTGGATTGTCCGGCAAAAAGAATACCATTCTCCAATCTGCAAAGCTCCTTGTAGCGGTCCGGGAGGTTTTCCTTAACGATCAGCATGATTTAGCCTACTCCAATACCATTTACGAGAAATATGTGGAAAATATCGCTGAAATCGAAAAAGGCCTGGTGGAATTGAAACTACGGGAAGATGTGGCAAAGGGCAAGGAAAAACAGAAACTGAAAGCCCAGATCAAAAAAGCGGAAGAAACTGTAGAAGCTATGAAAATCGCCCGAAAATCCATGAACCGATTCATTTCTTCCTTTGAAACCGGTATGAATCTGTAAGCCTCGTTGAGCTTGATCCCGCAGTTATTTTCTCATCACACCCAGAAATATATCTCAGGCGAAAGAAAAAAGCCGCCCCGAAGGGCGGCTTTTTTCTTGTTTATTTCCCAGTTTTGGGGCAAAGCACTTCCTTGCCGCCCATATAGGGGCGCAGGGCCTCGGGCACACGCACCGAGCCATCTTCCTGCAGATTGTTCTCCAGGAAGGCGATGAGCATCCGGGGCGGCGCCACCACGGTGTTGTTCAGGGTATGGGGGATGTAGTTGGCCCCCTCCTTCCGCCGCACCCGCAGGCTCAGGCGGCGGGCCTGGGCATCGCCCATGTTGGTGCAGCTGCCCACCTCGAAGTATTTCTGCTGACGGGGAGACCAGGCCTCCACATCCACGCTCTTCACCTTCAGGTCGGCCAGGTCGCCGGAGCAGCATTCAATGGTGCGCACAGGAATGTCCAGGGAGCGGAAAAACTCCACCGAATACTGCCACAGCTTCTGGAACCATTCCATGCTCTCTTCCGGCTTGCAGACCACCACCATTTCCTGCTTTTCGAACTGGTGGATGCGGTAGACGCCCCGCTCTTCGATGCCGTGGGCGCCCACTTCCTTGCGGAAGCAAGGGGAATAACTGGTGAGGGCCTGGGGCAGCTCGCTCTCATCCAGGATGGTGTCGATGAACTTGCCGATCATGGCGTGCTCGCTGGTGCCGATGAGGTACAGGTCCTCCCCTTCGATCTTGTACATCATGTTCTCCATCTCGGCAAAACTCATCACGCCGTCCACCACGCTGCTGCGGATCATGAAGGGGGGCACATAATATTCAAAGCCCTTGTCGATCATGAAATCCCGGGCATAGGACAAAATGGCGGAATGGAGCCGGGCCACATCCCCCTTGAGGTAATAAAAGCCGTTGCCGCTGGTTTTCCGGGCGCTGTCCAGGTCGATGCCCAAAAGGCTCTCCATAATGTCCACATGATAGGGCACGGGGAAATCGGGAACCTTGGGCTCGCCGAAGCGCTCCAGCTCCACATTTTCGCTGTCATCACGGCCGATGGGCACCGAAGGGTCGATGATATTGGGAATGACCAGCATCCGGCGGCGGATTTCTTCGTTCAGCTGGTTTATTTTTTCTTCCAGCTCCTGCAATTCCTGCGCCATGGCAGTGACCTGGCTCTTGGTCTCTTCGGCTTCTTCCCGCTTGCCCTGGGCCATCAGCTTGCCGATCTGCTTGCTGATGGTATTCCGCTGGGAGCGGAGATAGTCGCACCGGGTTTTGGCCGCCCGGCACTCCTCGTCCATCTGAAGCACCTGATCCACCAGCTCCAGTTTGTTTTCCTGGAACTTTTTGCGGATGTTCTCTTTGACTGCTTCCGGGTTCATCCGCAGAAATTTCATGTCCAGCATTTTGGTTTCCTCCTGTTACAATGTTCCGGGGGCCGGAGTGCTTTTCCTGAGAAAAAGAAAAAGCCCCCGATCCCATTTCCTATGGGACGGAAGACTTCCGCGGTGCCACCCATGTTGCCGGCATACACCGGCCCCTCTTGTGCGCTGTACGGGGCGCGCCCCCCGGCTCTTCGCCGCAGGCTCCGAAAGCGGAAAAGCGGTTTTGCCCTGCCGGCTTCCACCAGCCGCCGGCTCTCTAAAAAGGCGCTGCCGCCGCTTCTTTCCTCATGGCCTGTATAGGAGTAGTATACCCCATTCCCCCTCAAATTGCAACCCCAGTGCCTCCAGCGTCACGCTGGTTCTTCGCAAGCCCGCTCTGCATCGGCCAGCAACGGAATGCACTGTTCCGCAGCCCAAACCATGGTGTGATACATCTTCTGATAATCCGGCATGCCATATCACCTCTTTCTGCAAAGAGTATAACATAACTTTTTTCTCTTGTCTATGATGATAGACATGGACGGGGACTTTTTCTCATAGAATCATAGAATACTATGAGAAAAAGGGGTGCCACCATGGAATTTGACAACAAGGCTGTGGGCCAGACCATCCGCAATTTGCGGGAAAGCAAAAATCTATCCCAGGATGTACTCAGCGGCCTGGCTGGCATCGCCCGCAGCCACCTTTCCATGATCGAAACCGGCACAAAACAGGCCAACTTTCAAACCATCTGGCGCATTGCCCTGGCGCTGGAGATGCGCCCCAGTGAGCTGGTGGCCCGAATCGAGGAAACCGCCCAGAAGCAAAGCGCCTCTGCTGGCAGACTGTAACTTAACAAATTATGACATACTTCCCTTGAGGTGAAGTCTATGGCAAACCGGCTGCGTGATCTGCGGGAAGATGCCGACCTGACCCAGAATCAGGTGGCGCAATATCTGAATATGTCCCAGACAGGCTATTCCAAATATGAAACCGGGGAAAATGATATCCCTACCCGGGTACTCATTGCTCTGGCCGCCTTCTATGGCACCAGTGTGGATTATCTTTTGGGCATTACCTCCTGCCGAAAGCCCTACTCCCCATAAGAAAACAAGAAAAAGCCTCCCTGACGGGAGGCTTTTGTCTATGCATTTTACCAGGACTGCACCCGGCCTTCGCTCTGCTGCCCAGCGCGGGAGCACAGTATGGCTGTCCCGACACGGGACTCACGCTGCTGCCAGTTTTACAAAAGTGATTTTGCCGTCGCCATCCAGGGAGAAATCCAGGGTGACGGTTTCCTGGACGCCGTCCACATTGACGGTGACCTGTACCTTTTCGCTGCCGAAGGAATCTTCCTTCTTCCGTTCCAGCAGTTCCATCTTTTCCACTTTGACCGGCACGCCCTTCACCAGATAGGAGGAAGCCACCGAATCATTGAGGAAGGAATCCAGGCAGTTAGGAGCAAAATACTTCCCCACTTCCTCTTCCCACTCTTCTCTGGCGTCGTCCCAGTCCTCCATGGCTTCCTGGAGCTTTTCCGGGTCGGGGGTCACGCCCACGCCGATCACCGACATCATATCCTCGGTGAACAGGTCGTCATTGGGGCAGGTCATCATGGCCTGGATCACCTTTCTGGGGCCGGTGCTCACCTGATTCCCCCCTCCGGGGCGAAGAAAATAAAAGCCCACGCCGGCGGCCGCCACCAACACCAATGCGGCCAGGATCCAAAGGCTCTTCTTTTTCATGGAGAGTTCCCCCCTTCCAGCAAAACCGGAAAACCGTTTCCCCTCCCCAAGCAGGAGGGGTATTTTATTGAATTATCATATAACAAAGTCTGCTTTTTGTCAACGCAGCGTGACGCTGCACCCATATTGCGCTGCCGCGCCAGGCAATAAAATCAGGGCCAGCAAAAAGGCTCCCCGATGGGGAGCCTTTGTCCCGTGTCGGGACGGGCGGAGTGCCTCCGCTGTCATATTGCGCTACCGGTCCCGTGTCGGGACGGCCAAGTCGGTGCTGCCGCACCCGATCACAGAACCCAACCTTCGTTGGATCACTCAGCACGGGAGCGGCGGGGTGTCCCCGCTGCCGTTCCTCTCTTTGCCATGTTCAACCCAACCAGCCTGGTTTGATCACTCAGCGCGGGAGCGCAGGAACGGCTGTGGCGGCTCGCCACCGACACGCTGGCGCTGGCGGTTCTTCAGAATATCCTCCAGCTTCTGCTTGGGAGCGGCGGCGTTTTCATCCAGGGCGGTCACATACTCCTCAAAGGTGATGACCCCCTGCTGGAACAGATTCTCCAGGGCCTGCTCCTGAGCATAGCGGGAATAGGGGCTGTTGGGGGACACATCGATGCGGATCTCCACCCGCAGCCGCCGCAGCTGCTCCCCGGAGAGAGCATAGACCCCCCGGCTCAGCTCTGCGGGATAATAGGCCGCCCACAGCTCAAACCAGATGGATGCCACATCCTCCACAAACTGGCGGAAATCGGCGATCTGCTCGTTGAGGGGCAGAGCCGCCTGATCCCGGGCGGCGATGATGGCGGCGCCGCTGGCCTTTTCCGGGTTGACCTGGCCCAGAGCGGCGTCTCCCGCACCGGCCAGATCTCTTGTCTGCTGCACCAGCTCCTGGGCCAGGGCCTGGGCATCGGGGGACATGGGCGCCGCTCCCAGATAGCTGACAATGTCGGTGACGGCGTTTGCCTGCATATCCCGCACCCGGATGGCCGCTCCCACCTCTTCCAGCGCCTCCTTGTTCAGCACCTTGTCGGCGTTATAGACCAGCCGGGAAAAGGCGGTCATTTTGGCGTTCATCAGGCGGCGGGCCAGCA
This sequence comes from Intestinimonas butyriciproducens, assembly GCF_016901775.1. Taxonomy (GTDB): domain Bacteria; phylum Bacillota; class Clostridia; order Oscillospirales; family Butyricicoccaceae; genus Pseudobutyricicoccus. Next base: position 38,272 of record NZ_JACJKW010000021.1, on the reverse strand, counting down.
TTTTGTTGGTTTCGATCTGGTTGGGGATGAGGGGAGTGACCTCCCCGTCCCCCCGGGCCGAACCACGGCGGCCCATCCAGCGGAAAGCGGCAATGGGATAGAGACTCAGCCCCCGGCCGCCCCCATAGAGGCGCACCGGCTTCTGGTAGAGCACATCCCGGGTGCCCCGGGCGCAGCATACCACCCCGTCCTCATCCCGCCAGAAGGCCAGAAGAGTGGTGCACAGCTGTTCTTCCTCCCGGGTGTCACTGTGCTCCCATTCCTCTTCCCGCTCCTGCCGGTCCAGGGGGCCGTCGTCGGGGACGATGCCCTGCACCTCTTCCTCCCCCAGGCCATACCGCCGGGCCGCCTTCCGTACCTGCCCCACCGTCTGGCGGCGGGCGATGAGCAAATAGGGCTGCTTCTGCACATCGGGACAGGTCTCGTCCCCCAGATAAAGGTCGCAGGTGTCCACCACCTGGGCCTGGCAGTCCCCGTCGTGGAAATAGATGTAGCTGTCCCCGGCGATACAGGCGTTTTTCACCACTTCCCAGCACAGCTTGTCCATTTTGAGCCTTTCCCACTGACGGGCGGCATAGGCGGTGAGCTTCTGGCAGATTTCCCCGGCCTGGGGCCCCAGAGCCCCGGCATGCTCCAGGGGAGCATACTGGATGCTCATGGTGTTCATGCAGACGCTTGCCACCTTGTGCTCCACCACCGGCTGAATGAAATTATAGAAAGGCAGGGCCTCCCCGCCGCTTTCCACACCATACCACTGTTCCCCCCGGAAAAACCGGTGGGCCTTTTTGGTCTTTTCATAAAGATCTGTCATCCGGTGGTGCTCATCCCCCCGGGTGTACCACCGCCACAAAAGAGCGGCGGTGATCTTTTCACTCTTTCCCATTTATTCCACCCTTTCCTGACGCCGGCTGGTGCCGTCATACCGGTCGATATTCCGCAGAATGCGGCCCAGGCGTCCTTTTTCTTTTTCCTCCGAGGAGGGAGCTTTTTCCAGCTTCCCCTCCCTTGCAAGGCGGCTTCCCTCACTGAGCCCCAGCCGGTAGCAGCACAGGGCCCCCAGGGCGCCCAGCAGGACGCCCAAAAGCAAACAGATGGTCATTTCGGCTCACCTCCTTATTTTTGCAGCTGCTGGAGCTGCCAGGCCCTGCGCATCTGGGCGATCTGATCCTCATTGAAGCCCAGGGAAATGTAGCCGGAAAAGTCCCCGTACTGGGCCAGGATTTTGGCCACCGCCAGCTGGCGGTTGAAGGTGTCCTGCTGCTGGGCAGCGGCTTCCTTCTGGGCGGCCAGCTGCTGCTGCGCAAGCTGCTGCTGGTTTTTCCATTCCTGCTGGCTTTGTTCCCAGGCCTGCTGGTTCTTTTCGGCCTGCTGCTGGGAGAGTTTATACTCCCACTCCTGCTGGCTCTGAAGGAAGTCCGGATACCCCTGGGCCAGGCTCAGAAGAATGTCCGCCTGGGCCTGGGCCGCCTGGGCTTCTCCCTGCTGATACAGCTCATCGATCCGGTTGTTCAGGCCCTGTAAGGCTTCTTGCCTTGCCAGCTCCCCTTCCAGCACATTCTGCTGATACTGGTTGCTCTGGCTGGCGGCAGTAGACTCGGCGGCCCCCTGGCCGGTGATTCCCAGCTTGGCCATGGTCTCGGGCAGGGCCTGCTTTTCCTTCATGTAGTTGATATAGGTCTGCTTGGCCAGTGCGTCATAGTCGGCCTGGATCTGGGGGCGCTGGGCTTCCAGCTGGCTGGCCCCGGCCTGGGCTGCCAGGCGGTAGGCCTGGGCGGCGGCATTGGCTGCGTCCATGTACTGGTTGCGCACCGGGGCGTAGCTGTTGGGCAGGTACTGGCTGCCGTCCACGCCGCCGCTGTAACCATAGGCCGCCCGGATGCTCTCCGCCGCCTGGTGGGCCGCATCCATCCCGGCCCGGTCTCCGGCGGCGTTGGCCGCCTCCCAGGCGCTTTTGGCCGCCTGGATCTGCTGATAGGAGCCGGGGCTGCTTTGCTTGATATAGGCGTCGTTAAAACTGCCTAATTTCTGATATGCCATGGGTTTCCTCCTTTGTTTTCAATGGGTGTAAAGAGTCTTTGCTTTATAGAGGTGCTTCCAGCAGATTCCCCTCCATGTCCACCACAAACCCATCCCCCGGCAGGGTGAAGGCCGGACGCATCCCGCAGGTGGTATACACCGCTTTGGATGCAAAGGCGCCGGTGTCGTCCACCATCCAGAACTGGTTTGCACCCTTGGTATCGGGGGAACGGGTGGCCCACAGATAGGGGGCGTCCTGGAAACTGGAAATGCGCCATGCATCGGTCTGGAACAGGTCCAGGCGGGCGCCTTCCGCTGCCATGCCCTCTTCCCCGCCCCCGATCTCGCTGGCCGAGAGCAGGAAAACCTGGCGCTGCAGGTATCCCGGGGTGTGTTCCCCCCCGCTGGTATAGGGGATCTGACAGGTGGGGATTTTGGCGGAAACAACGCTGTCCAGAGTGGGAAGGAAGGCCCCCGTCAGCCAGGTATCGGCCATGGAGCCGTCGTATTCGTTCTGCATGACGGAGGACATGGTGCGCCGGCCGGCAATGTCCCGGCGCAGCAGCAGGGTATGGCCTCCCACCTGCTGGGGATAGCCCTGCTGGGCCACCACATATTCCTGCCATGCGTCATTCTCCTTGATGCGCACGATATCTCCCACCTTTTTCAGGATCAAAGGCTGGGTCGTCCGCACGGTGCCGGTGGTCTGGCAATAGGAGTTCTGATAAACCCCGTCCTTGCTGCGGGCAAAGGCCCGGTAATAATAGGTGGCCCCCGGGGTCAGGCCCTCGTCAGTGCAGCTGCTGCCCGGCCCTTCGTAGATCACTTCCCCGTCCTGTTCGTCCTTGGGGAACCGGTCGCTACGCCGCAGCACACGCAAAGCGGCATAGGCGGTGTCCTCGGGCACGGTGGTCCAGCTTAAGTCGATGGAGCCGATGCGGCTCGATACCGCTTTGAAGCCCAGGGGCTGGCCGGCCATGGTGCCGGTATAGGCGCCATTCCGCCGCAAGATCATACATTCTCCCATACTCTCACCTCACGATCCGCAATTTCAAAGGCAGCTCCACCGTGGGCTTTTTGTCATAGCACACCGCCTGGAGCACCCCCTCTTCCGTCCAGAGCCTGCTCACCAGTCCCCAGGCTTGCAGCCGGGCCCGGTCTGTGCTGGCCGTGCCGGTGAGCACCACATCGGCCAGGGGCTCGTGGCTGGCGCTCAGGCCGGACACCGCCACCTGCTGGGTGTAAGGTCCTTCCCCTTGCCAGCTTGTGGTCAGCGTCGCATTCAAGGTGATGCTCTTCCAGTCCGCCGGGCTGTAACCGCTGTCCGTGGGGTTTCCGGCGCTGTCCAAAGCGGCCAGATGTCCTGCTGTGGGGGAAGAAGCCCGGTTGGCCTTTTGCTGGACGGCAGCCAGGCTCTGGTTGAACTCTATTTCGCTGCCCTCAAATCCTCCCGCCTGGGCGCTTTCATAGGCCGAGGTACCCCGGACGCCTTGCGGCCCGGTCTCGCCCTGAGGACCCCGTTCGCCCTGGGGACCCTCCGGGCCTTGCAGACCCTGGGGGCCCTGGGCGCCGTCTGCGCCGTCGGCCCCCTTCTCCCCCTGAGGGCCTTGGGGGCCGGTTTCCCCCTGGATGCCTGCCGGGCCCTGGAGACCTCTGGGGCCCTGTTCCCCCTGGGGGCCCTGCTCCCCTTGCACCCCCTGGGGGCCCTGAGGGCCGGGGACGCCCTGGGGACCTTGCAGCGGGCCGATCTCCTGCCACAGTGCCCCATCTTCCTGCCAGATGTAGATGGTGTTCTCCTGAGCACTTCCCACGGCATAGGCATCCCCCGGCAGGCCTGCGGGATGGGCGCTTTGCAGATTTTCCAGGGTGTCATACCGGGCCAGCACCGTAAAGCTGCGGCCATCGGCTCCGGCTGGGCCCTGGGGCCCCTGCTCACCCTTTTCGCCCTGAGGGCCTTGCAGCCCCCGCTCCCCCTTTTCACCGGCGGGGCCTTGGGGGCCGGTTTCCCCCTGGATGCCCCGTTCGCCCTGGAGCCCCTGCACCCCTCTTTCGCCCTGGGGACCCTGAGGGCCCCGCAGCCCTTCCGGACCCTGGGGGCCCTGGGGACCGGTGAGACCCATAGGACCTTCCGGACCCCGGGGACCGGTTTCGCCCTTTTCCCCTTGGGGACCCTGAGGGCCCCGGATGCTTTGGGAGGACGGGGTCTGGGGGCTGTTTTCCAGCTTCCAGGACAGAATGCCGCCGCTGCTCACCGCAGGCACAAACACCGGCCCATGGGGGCCTTGTGCGCCTGTGGGGCCTTGGGGGCCGGGAACGCCCTGCTCCCCCTGTACGCCCTGGATGCCGTAGACCACCGTCTCCCCGTTTTCGTCGGCGACCCGGCTCTGGGTGAAGCGCAGCCGGCCCCGCTGGGGCAGAACGTTCCCCTCTGCATCCAGCACCAGATGTCCGCCGGAGGCGGCGGAGACCCAGTAGGAACCGTCCTTGCTCACTTCCATCTGCCCGTCTCCGTTGAGACGCAGAGCCCGGATGTTTTCCGAAAGTGGGGCGCTGTCCAGAGTCATACCCAGGGCGGCGCCGATCTCCCCGGCGCCGGTTTCGGCCATCAGGGCGTCCAGCAGGGCGTTGAACCGCTGGGCCACCACTTCCTTCACCAGCCGGTCGAAGACCTGCTTGTTTTCCTGGGGCTCGCCGGTGAGCCGGTCGGGAGCCGAGGCCACATCCTTGCCTTCGTAGTCCTTTTCCTGGATTTTCAGTTCTTCCAACATATTCTCGCTCCTTTCATTTCACATTTCCTTCCTTGGTAAAGCGCTTGACGATGCCATATACCCCGAACCCCTCGTTGAGCCCGTCGTTTTTCACGGTGATCTGCAAGGTGAGGTACCGGCCCACCCGGGAGCCGAAGGGAATGACCCGGGGGGCGTCGTTTTCGGTGAAATCCATGCGGCTGAAATCCAGCTCCTCCCAGCTCCAGATGTCCATGGTGCTGTAAGAAAGATCCCGTCCCAGGTCTTTTTCTGTACGGACATTCACCTTTACACTACTTCGCAGATAAGGCTTTATCATGATTCCGCTTCCCCGGCGCATCATGGTTTTGTACTGGGTGAAGCTGCCGTCGTCGTCGGCCTTGGTGCTCCAGGCGCAGGGGATGGCGGCTCCATCGTCGCTGTACCGCTCCATGCCCGCCACATCGGTGCTGAACCGGCAAAGGCGGCCGTCCTCGGTGCCGAAGAACAGATCCTCCCCCCGGGCGGCGATGCACCGGGCCGGGATGTTCTCCCAGTGATAGCATTCGTACACATAGTCCCCCATGCTCTGGCTGCGCCAGGATTTTTCCTGGCCGCCGTCCAGCAGATAGCATTTGCTGCCCAGGGCCAGCACATAAAGCCCCCGCCATACCGCCGCCGAAGCATTTTCCAGGTTCTGCTCCCCTTTCAGGGCGCTGTCGATGAAATAGCTCCGGTTCTGCACCGCCTTTTCCTCGCTGACGCTGCTGGTGCACAGGGCAAAGACCCCCTGGGGGGAAAGGAAGAGCGGCTCGTCCAGCAAGGTGGCAAAGGCATAGGGGGACACCGCTCCCACGCCGCTGACCCCCTGGCGCACCGGGTAGATGGTCTTGCCCTCCAGCAGACTCTCCTGGCGGAGATAGACGGTGGCCTCCTGCTGGGAGGGGGCCTTGACGATGGCCTGGAAGGAGCCGATGGAGCAATAACCCATAATGGGGGTATCGCTGCCCACCCGGGTATAGCCCAGGTCGGGGAAATAGGTGGGGTCGCCGTAGCCCGAGCGGTAATCGAAGGCCCGCTTCTGGGGGTTGCCGCTGAGGAAGGCGCAGCCTGCAAACACCGAGCAGATGGTGCATTCTTCGATGATGCTGGCCTGGTCGGTCACATCAAAGGCGATCTCCAGGTTATCCCGTCCGGCCACCTGGGGCTTGGGGGGCGCTGTGTCGAAACGGATGAATTTCCGGTTCACATCCACCATAAAATCGGTGATCTTCTCCCCGTCCAGGGTGCAGACGATGGTATCCAGATTGCTGATGACCCCGTCCAGGTAATAGTCCCGGGCCGTCCCGTCACAGCAGAAGCTGTTGCGGCGTCGGGGAGTGAGCATATTGCAGGCTTCGTAATCGGTACCGGCCCCTTGGGGGCTGCGGCCGATGGAGGTGAGGGGCACATAGGCCTCATTCTTCACCCGTTCGCACCAGGGATGGGGGCCTTCCTCCTTGTTTTCCCGCAGGCGCATCAGCTCCTTGCCGGTGAGCAGGTAAAAGGCGCCGTCCATGGCAAAGCCCTGGGAGCGGCCGCTGTTCAGCCCCTGCCACAGGATCTCCGGGGTTTCCCCCTCGGCCTGTTTCCAGGTGTAGATGGTGTCGCCGCCATGGATGACAAGGTAAGGCTCTCCGGCCATCTCCCATTCGAAGATGCCGTTGATGGGCTGACGCAGCTGGAACAGGGTACGCCAGCCGGGGCGTTTTTCCGGCATGCCGCCGGCGTCGGAAACCAGGTTGGGGGCAAAGGGAGAGCGGCTCTGGTCCACCAGGGCCGGGTCGGTGGAAAAGTCCACCCCCCGGAACCGGGCATAGCGGGTCTGGTACACTTTGGGTTGGGAGGGCACTTTGAATTGGGCCATTTGTTATTGCCCCCTTCCCCACCCTGCCCAAGGCAGGCTTTCAAATTCCGCCGTTCCCGGCTGACGCCGCCGCTCCCGATGGTTCAGCTGCAAAAGATCCCGGCCGCTTTCGAACTCATTGCGCCAGATCACCGCCAGCTGGGCGTTGTCGTGTTTATACAGCTGGGAGGCGATGTACAGGGGCAAAAGGGACAGGGCTTCCGGACAAAGGGTGAAGGTGTGGTCGTCGGGGGTGTCCCCGGTCACCGGCTCTTCCAGGGCCCAATAAGCCGCCTGGTAGCGGCCGGGGGCCAGCATCAGGGTATCGCCCTGGCGCACATAGGAGCCGATGGGCCGGAGTTCCTCTCCCTGGTACTGCCAGAGCCGGTCCAGCTCCCAGTAGCAAGGCAGGGAGGAAAGATGCAGCAGCGGCTTTTCCCCGGTCACCTCCACTTCCTCCTGGCGGTAGATGGGTTTTCCTCCGGTGGCCAGCAGGTAAAGGCCCTCGTTGGCCGCGGGGATCATCCGGCTGCGGTATTCCTCCGCCAGGTCCTGGTCAGGCCCGTCCAGCTTGTGGAGCACGGCCTGTTTGATTTCTCCCCAGTTCATTTTTCTCATCTCCTTTCCCCTTCACCTTATCACTTCCAAACGGTATTTTTCGTGCAGCGTGTCCCGTGTCGGGACGGCCAAAACTCGCTGAAGGCTCTATGCGTTGTCAGGCTCGGTGCTCCGGTGCTGGCGAGCCATCACCCGGAAGGGGCTGCGGTGAATTCCTGGCAGAGTGCAAAAAAAGCCCCCCTTGTGCAAAGGGGGGACAGACCGTCGCAGACGGTCAGGGGGGGATTGTAAAGCTGGGCAGACCCACTCAACTTGGTTCTATCATCCAGCGCGGCAGCGCAGTTTGGCCGTCCCGACACGGGACCGTCGCAGACGGTCAGGGGGGATTGTAAAGCTGGACAAACCCACTCAACTTGGTTCTATCATCCAGCGCGGGAGCGCAGTTTGGCTGTCCCGACACGGGACCGTCGCAGACGGTCAGGGGGGATTGTAAAGCTGGGCAGACCCACTCAACTTGGTTCTATAATCCAGCGCGGCAGCGCAGTTTGGCCGTCCGGCCCACCGGACCGGCGTTCGCCGACAGCTCCCTTTGCACAAGGGAGCCGTCTTTGCTGCTCGGCATACAACCGGCCACCCCCGGTGGATAACAAAAAAACTCCCCCGATGGGGGAGTTTTTTTGCTTTTCACTTGGTTCTATTGCCCAGCGCGGAAGCGCAGTTTGGCTGTCCCGACACGGGACCGGCCCAAAAGAAAAGTCTCTGTCCGAGATAAGTATTGGTGAACAAAAATATACATTTTCACAGATAATTATGCATAAACAGAATTGTTGCTGACATAAAAAACTATATTCCCTTACAAAAACAATTTTGTGGGGGTACTTTATGTCTGATTTTAATTCAACTTATAATGATATTCAAAAGCAAAAATAGACCGAGTATGCTATAATATAGCCATAGTTCGGAACTTTTTGCTGTTCTTTTCGTCTATATAGACAAGGAACAGTTAGACAAACTTGTATTTGACAAAGGAATGTGTTTGTATGAAAAAGAAAACTGTATCCATAGTGTTGTTTTTGATTGCCTTTATTGCAACTTATTTGATTATTTGCTTTGCAATCCCTGGCATGAGAATTAAGTTAGAAGCAGAACCGATAGAAATATTCTTTAAGAGTATCACCCATATGGTGTTTTTCAAAACGATGATATCTCTTGTCGTTGCAATTATATTTGGTGCAATTCCCTTGTTCTTTGGAAAGAAGAAGTAAGCCAATTCCAATTAGTTGAACTGAATAGTATATCCCATAGGAGGAGCAAGGTCGATACACCTTGCTCCTTTTCATTGGGCATTCATAAAAAATGAATAAAAAGGTCAGTTATGCATACCAATACTTATCTCGGACAGAGACAAAGAAAAAGCCCTCCTGAGAAGGAGAGCTTTTTTTCTTTGCACGCTGCCAGGATTGCACAATAGCCCCTTCCGGGTGATGGTTTATCACACCCGGAGCACGGGGGCCCCCAGCGCATCCCCACCGGAGACAGGAACGGCCGTCCCGACACGGGACCGGCTCGCCGCGCCTACCGTCTTAATGCCTTTGGATAATGGTTTTTGGCCTGGCCGCCGGAGACCTTGCTCCAGCCCAGGGGGAAGCCCAAAAGGCGCACCGGCTGCCAGCCGGTTTCTCCCTGCCAGGCAATGGCCTCGCCCCGGAGAAATGCCTCTGCACGGCTGTCCTCCAAAGAGAGGGCCACCCCGTTTTCCCTCCGGGGCAGAGCTAGTGCCAGGGCGTGGGCCGGCTCCAGCCGTCCCTTCCGCAAAGTGCCCAGATGCAGCCCGGGCCGCAGCACCCGCAGCCCTGGGAGCTGGGGCGTGCCCTCGGGCATCTGGTAAAGCTCGCTGCCAAACAGGCAAAGCCGCTCTTCCTTCCGGGGGAAGTCCGGCAGGGCGCTCTGGCAGAACTCCAGCCATTCCCGGGGTGCTTTCACCCCCGGCTCTTCCGGCAGAAGGGCCGGTTCTCCTTCCCCCGCTTTCCGCAGCTTTGCCATGAAATGCCCTTCGCCCCGGATTTTGTGGGGCCAGAGCCGGGCGGTTTTCCGAAGTTCTTCCCCGCCCCCCAGAAAATCCGGCCTGCCCCGGTCAAAACCGGGGAAAAAGCAGGCGTCTTCCAGAATGTAATCATGGCTTTCCAGGAATGCCGCCACCGTGCCCTCGTTTTCCTCCGGGGCGAAGGTGCAGGTGGAATAGACCAGCACCCCGCCGGGGGCCAGAAGGGCATCGGCCTGCTCCAGAATCTCCATCTGCCGGCTGTGGCACAGACGGATGTTGTCCATGCTCCACTGCTCCAGAGCGGCAGGGCTTTTGCGGAACATCCCCTCGCCGCTGCAAGGGGCGTCCACCACCACCCGGTGGAAAAAGCCGGGCAGGCGCCGCCGGAGATCCCGAGGGGACATATTGCACACCAGGGCGTTTGTCACCCCCATGCGCTCCATGTTCTGGCTGAGCACCCTGGCCCGGGCAGGATGGATCTCATTTGCCACCAGAAGCCCCTGGTTTTCCATAGCGGCGGCCAGATAGGTGGCCTTGCCCCCCGGGGCGGCGCACAGATCCAGCACCCGCTCTCCCGGTCTGGCCCCGGCCAGCACCCCTACTCCCATGGCGGAAGGCTCCTGGATGTAGTAAAGGCCCCCTTCGTGGAAGGGATGCAGCCCCGGCCGGGCAGGCTCTTCATAATAAAACCCTTCCGGGCACCATTCCACCGGCGTCAGGGGAAAGGGCAAAACCTCCCCCAGCTCCTGGGGCGTGATTTTCAGGGTGTTGGCCCGCAGGGCCAGATGCCGCCCCTCCTGCTCATATTGGGCAAACAGCTGTTTTGCCTCTTCTTTTCCCAGAAAACCTTCCATCCGTTCTTTGAATCCTACCGGCAGCTCCATGGTTCACATCTCTCCTCTCTCGGCCTGAACCAATGCAATAAAGAAAAATATGGGTCCAGCGTGACGCTGGACCCGATGATAGCAATGTAAGCCCCCTGGATCACTTCGCCCGGCTCGCCACACGCTGCAAGGGCTTGCACACGGCCACGGCCACCACGGCGGCGGCCAGCATTTCCAGCAGGCAGTTGACCCCCACCAGAGCGGCCAGCACCTCCCTCAGGGGCAGGGACTGGAAGAGCAGGGACAGAAGCCCCAGCACCATCATGGAGTGGCAGAAAGTAGCCGCCACGGCGCTGATGCCCATGGCCAGAACGCCGCTTTTGATCTTTTTGGAAAGCAGCAGATAGAGCCCGCCGGCGATGACACCCAGCAGAATACGGGGGATGATGCACATCACGATGGAGCTGAGGGGCTCACCGCTGAGAAAGGGGGAAAAAGCCATATCCGCAGGGCTGGACGCCATGAAAGAAGCCCTTGTCATGCTGAGAAGGCCGAAGCCCAGCCCCAGGATCCCTCCGTCCACCGGGCCCATGAGCACAGCGCCCACGATCACCGGGATATGCAGCAATGTGATGGAGATGGGCGGCACCATGATGAAGCCCAGGGGGGTGAAGGTCATCACCGCTTCCAGGGCGATCAGGATGGCCAGCTGGGCCAGCCGCAGGGTCTGTTTGCTTGTGTTTCTCATAAATTTTTCCTCCTTGCTGCCGCTCCGTCCTTTTGCCGGATGCGGCGCAGTCATGTATTCGCAACGCCCTAAAAGGCGCAGCGTTCTGTGAAAAGCCCCTGATATCAACGGGTGAAAAGCTGGATGGCTTGCCAGTTATTTTGCGCCCCTTTCCCCTCGTTTTTCCCGATGGCGCTCATAGATCAGGCGCAGGCCCCAGAGGGCCAGATCCGGTTCTGCGCGGCACTCCCGGCGGCAAAGGGGGGCGATGAGGGGGGCAAAGGTGCCGGTGAGGATCAGGGACACTTTTTCCCCCAATTCTTCTTCCATACGCTTTGTCATGCCCTCCACCAGGCAGGCCGTGCCCAGAAGCAGGCCGCTTTTCATGCTGTCCACCGTGGTTTTTCCCACGGCGCCAGGGGGCGGTGTTTCCAGGTCGATCCAGGGCAGCTGAGCGGTATGCCGGGCCAGAGCCTCCAGGGAGATTTTCATCCCCGGGGCGATGGAAGCCCCCCGCACGGCCCCCTGCCCGTCCATGAGCACGAAGGTGGTGGCGGTGCCCAGGCAGCACACCACAGTGGGGCCCAGCTTCATTTCCCGGGCGGCCACGGCCTGGGTGACCAGGTCGCTGCCCAGCTGGGCGGGGTCGTTGATGCGGATGGGAAGGCCGGTTCGGAGCCCTGGCCCCACCACCAGCGGGCGCACATGGCAAAGCCGCTCCACCGCCTGGCGGATGCCGAAGGTCAAAGGCGGCATCACCGAAGAGAGGATGGCCCCCTCCACTTCATCCGCCCGGCAGCCGAAGAGACCCAGGGCCGATTGGATTTTGACGGCGTATTCGTCGGGGAGGATCTGGGTGTCCACCCGCATACTGGTCTGCATCCGCAGCTTGTCTCCCTCGTAAAGGCCGATGCGGATGTTGCTGCTGCCGATGGCGATGACTAACAGCATTTTGCTCCCCTCCCCTGTTTTTTTCCGTGGGTTATTATAATATCCCCGCTCCCCAAAAGTCAAGGTCCCGTGTCGGGACGGCCAAACTGCGCTGCCGCGCTAAGCAATAGAACGAAGGCTGGTTGAATGCAATGGGGCAAAGAAAAGAACGGGTGCAGCGTCACGCTGCCCGGGTGTGATAAACCATCACCCGGCAGGGGTCCGGTGTCCGGACAGCCATACTGCGCTGCCGCGCTAAGCAATAGAACGAAGGCTGGTTGAATGCAATGGGCAAAGAAAGTATGCCTGCGGAGGCACTCCGCCAGCATCACGCTGCTTCCGCCATTGCTTGTCTTATCCATGAATTTGTGCTATGCTTTATTTGGGTTATTTTGCTTACAAATGCAAAATGAAAGGGGCTGCTGTATGAAATATGAAGATTTGATTTTTAAGATTCCCCAGGAATCTCCCACATATCAAGAGGACTCTGCATTTATCATCCGGCAGATCGTTGCCATTCTGGACGCTCGCAAAACGGCAGGCGATAACAAAATCATTCTCAACACCAATCTCAGAATGGGCTTGCCGCTGGAAAACATCAACAAAATTGCAGGTCCCATGATCGAGGCATGGGCAGGAGAAGTATTTGCCGGTATCCGCGACAACAGCGATCATGAATATCAGCTTATCAATGTGGAAACGCAGGAGCGTTTAGGCATGGCCGATATCATTCTTCAATTTCGGAAGTCCGGGCGTGTGCTCACAGGAAACATTGATGTGAAAGCAACCGCCAAGGACATTCCCAACAGCGGAAAAGGTCCCAACATTACCTCTTTTTCCAGAATCAGGACGGCATATGTTGTGGATCCGGATTATATGTTTATCATCTTGTCTATCAAGCATAAAGTTTACTCCCAGCGCAACAAGGAAACCGGCTTGATGGACGGCATCATGGAAGTGGCCGATTATAACGCCTACGATTTGAAATTCATCAGCGATGAGGATATCCACTATAACCCTGCCCTGGGCACTGGTCAAATCCAGATCAAGGATATTCACTATGTGACCTACCAATACCGAACCACCTGGGAAATGTGCCAGCTTCTCGACCAAAAATACCTGCACAGTTCCCGTCGAAGTATGGATGATTTTTATAGAGAGGCACGAAAGAACCAATGGATCAAAAATTAGTCGCCCTCTGCGGTGATGCCCTTGAAGAGCTGCCAAAGATCCCTGACAAAAGCGTTCGTCTGGTGGTCACCGATCCTCCCTATAATTTGAATAAGGATTATGGCAACAACCTGGATCGTCTGGAATTTACCGAATATCTGGATTTTTCAAGAAAATGGCTGAGAGAAGCATATCGTGTTCTGACCGATGACGGAACCATTTATGTTTTTATGGGCGTGAAATACATTTCCTATATTTATACGATTCTGGAGCAGGAGCTGGGGATGTATTTCAACTCATGGATCACCTGGTATTACACCCAGGGTATTGGAAAAACAAAAGGTTTTTCCCCCCGGCACGATGATATCCTGATGTTTACAAAGCATCCCAAAAAATTTGTTTTTAATCTGGATGATGTTCGCATCCCACAGAAATTCTATCGCTCGGTAAACAATATGCGAGGGGCCAATCCCGGGAATGTTTGGGAATTTTCCCATATGCACTACTGCAACAAAAACAGGCAGAAGCACCCCACCCAGAAGCCGGAAGGGCTGTATGAACGCATGATTCTCTCTTCCTCCAACGAGGGCGACACCGTCCTCGATCCATTTGTGGGAAGCGGCACCATGCTTCGGGTATGCCAGCAGACCAACCGCAGCGGCATCGGCATCGACATCAACCCGGAATACATCCAAATGGTCCATGAACGATTGGCAGCGCCATTTACTGGGTTCGACAGTATTGATGAACGAATGAAACGGGTACCCAATGATCTGAATGACTCCGCTATACGGTTGGAGTACATTCAAAATCATATCAAATGGTTTTTACACCATCATCCGGATGCAATCGGGAATTTTGTTGAGGAAGTAAAATCAAAATACGGGGATAAATTGTTTGAATCCGGCCAGTATGCATTTATTGAGCAAATGAAGGCGGAGCATTGCCCGGAAAAATAACATAAAAAAACGGCCCGAAGGCCGTTTTTTTATGTGCGTACCACAGCGAACTTGACGCCGGCGGCGGTGCCGGAGAAGGGAGACTCCGGATTCTCTCCATCGCAGAGCCTGAGCACAAAGCCGCCTTTCTGTTCCCCTTCCAGCTTCTTAAAGCGCATGCTGTCCAGCACCATGGCCACTTCCTGGCCGTTTGCCACCTTGCCGTGGAAGGGGCCGATGCTTTTGCGCAGGCCGTCTCCGGCTTCCACCGTAACGCCGCAGTCTGTGCCGCTGTCGTTGCGCACCAGAATCACCGTGCGCTCGTCCTTCCCCGCCGGGGCCCACAGCTCATTTTCCCCGGGGGTATACTGGATGGCGGGAGAAAAACCGTCCCGCACGCAATCGGTGGCTGTGATCTTTGTCATGGAAATTCCTCCTTTATTTTATAAGGTATTGTTTCAGATCTTGTCCTCTGCGCCGTAGCCGCACTTGATGACGCACATCTCATCGGGGCGCACCACCTTGGCGCCGTAGACATGCAGGCCCTTGAGTGCATCCTCAAAGCTGTCCTCGGGGCGGTAGGCCTCCACCTGGCTCATGTTCTCCACAAAGGCGATGGCCCGCTTGGTGCGCAGGATGCAGCAGTCCTTGTCCTCTTCTTTGCAGAGATTGTTGGTCATGTACACGCTCACATTGAGCCACTTGCCCACTCTGCCCACGAAACCATTCTTGAAGGTATCGCCGTTGGGATTGCCGTAGATCACATCGGCCAGCAGCATTTTCTCCAGGAAATCGGGGGAAACTTCCAGACTGAAGGCGGCGTTTTTGGGCACATTGTTCTTATAGAGGGCTTTGATGGCGGCGGTGATGGTGCTGAGCACATTGCCGGAAGTCAGGCTCTGCTGCTCCACCACCTGGCCGGCTTCGGGATAGAAGCTGTACACATAGCGGTCGGCGGCCTCACTGAGGGCCAGGTTGGCTTCCTCCCGGAGGGCTGCCATCAGATCCCCCTGGGCCTGGCGCTTGTCGATATCGTCCACGCCGAAGTTGAAATACTTCTGCTGGTCGATCTTGATCAGGGTGCTCTGGTCTTCCCAGCCGTCCCGGCTCAAAGGCTCGCCCTTCACATAATCCCGGATGTTCACCTTGCCCACACCATTGATCTTGATCTCCTCGCCGTACTTGGCATCGGAGCGGTAGCGGGCGTCGGACAGGCGCACGGCCACATTGTCATTTTTCAGGGACTTGAGCATCTGGGCGCTCCAGACGGTGGGGATAAAGTTACGGAAACTCATAAGAGTTCATTCCTCCTCTCGCAGTTTACCAGCGGCGCTGGCTTTTTTCGATTTTTTTCAGGTTCTGTTCCACTTGCTCAGGGGTCATGCGGCGCACCTCTTCCGGGGCGAAAAACCCTTCCTCCCCTTCGCTCTGGCCGTCGGCCGGGCCCATCATGGGGGGCGTCTGCGGACGCATGACCTCTTCCGCCTGGCGGATGGCCAGCAAGGCAATGATGGGGTCGATGCCCATGCTGCGCAGTTTCAGGAAATCGTCTCCCAGCTGGGGGATGCTCTCCAGAGCCATGTCCGGGAATGCCTTGCGCAGCTTTTCCAGATCCTCCCGGAACACCCAGTCCCGCTCCCTCTGGCGCAGGGCCTGAAGCTCAGCCAGCAGCTGGGGAATCTCCTGTTCCATTTTCATGGAACCCTGGGCTTCTTTCGGCGCTTTGTCCTCCCTCTGCGGAAGGCTTTTGGTTTTGTTCTCTTGGTTCACCCTTTTTTCCTCCTTTCCGATTGGCGGCCTTGCCGCTAAGGGTATGATAGCCTTTGGAAATCGTCTTTTTCGTCAAATCGCCCACACCCGGTCGTGCTTCTTCTCCCCCTTGAAGTGGAAATCCTCCCGGAGAGGGCGCAGTTCCTCGGGCTTGGGGGGCCGGGGCCGTCCGGCGGCAAAATACCGCAGGGCATCGGGGGCATGGGTCACTTCATGGGGCTCTTTGGCGGCGTCTCCCCCGCCGTTTGGGTCAAAACGGAGGGCCTGCAAAGAGCGGATCAGGTTATGGCAGCAGGGAAACACCCTGAGGGCCGGGCCGTTTTCCCCTGGGCGCAGCCATTCTTTCAGATCCATCCAGCCGCTTTCCCGGGCGTTTTCCGCCCTCTCAAGCCAGATGCCCTTCTGGGCAAAGATCTCGGCCACGCTGCGGCCGGTGTCCTGCCGCCGGTTCCACAGATCGGGCGGGGCCAGAAAGCACTCCACCGGCTCATGGCAGTCCAGGATGCGCTGGGCGGCCTGGGAGACGATGAGACCGCTTTCGTAGATCTCCCGGTAGACCACGGCCTTCCCCTCCGGGCTGAGGGCGATAAAATACCCGGCCAGCATATCCAGGCCGTAGTCCATGGCAAAATACCGCCGCCAGGACACCGGGATGGAAAAAGGCTGACACACATGGGTGTCCTCCTGAAATTCCGGGAAGAACTGTCCGGCGAACTGATCCCATTTCCCTTCCAGCCAGGCTTCCCGCAGTCCTTTGGGCAGGCTCTGGAGCATCTTCACATAGCCGGGGTCGCTTTCCATCAGCACTTTGTTGTCATAGACCCGGGCGGGGATGAAGGTGTAGTCGGCAGGGTTTTCGACGCCCCGGTATTCCTTGTCCACGAACAGGCGCTTGACCCAGCTATGGCCCACGCCGCCGGGGTTGCAGGTAAAATACATCCGCTTGGGAAAGGGGTTGGCCCCTCGCAGGCAGGCGGTGAGGGTGGAAAACTGGTACTCGGTGAACTGGGTGGCCTCGTCCAGGAAGATCACATCGTATTCCTGGCCCTGGTACTGAAGGGTGTCCCCTTCGCTGGCGCAGTAGCCGAATTTGAGACGGCTGCCGTTATGGAACACCAGGGTTTTTTCCAGCTCCTTGTAGTCGGCCACCGGCTCGGCCATATGGCGCAGGGGCAGGATGTGGTTTTCCCGCAGTTCGGGATAGCTGCGGCGGAGCAGCAGCAGACGGATGCCGTCATAGCGGAGGGCCATGAGCAGGGCTTTCTGCCGCACGGCCCAGCTTTTCCCGCCGCCCCGTGCGCCGCCATAGGCGATGAAGCGGGTATCGGCCCGCAAAAATTCCCTCTGCCTGGGGGATGGCTGTTTTAAAATCAATTTCATTTCTCACTCTCCTTTTGCGGTCCGGTGTCGGGACCAGCGTGCCGCTGGACCCAGGCGGTGCTGCCGCACCCGGCAATAACACTATGGCTGGTTGGATGCTGGGCCGCAAAGACGGCTCCCTTGTGCAAAGGGAGCTGTCGGCGAACGCCGACTGAGGGATTGAGGGTACCTGGCTGACCATGCCTACACCCGGCACCTGGTATTATCCAGGCGGCTGCGTGCCGTCAATCCCCCCTGCATGGCCCTGCCATGCTGTCCCCCCTTTGCACAAGGGGGGCTTTTCTTTGCCCTGCGGCATACAACGAACCAAGGCAAAGACAGGAACGGCTGCGGCGAGCCGCCAGCCCTGGTTCTGTTGCCGGGCGCGGCAGCGCAGTATGGGAGCGGAGGCACTCCGCCGCCGCTCATTTTGCATCTTTTTCCGCTTCTTCTTCCAGCACCACTTCCAGCCGGTGTTCCTCCCGGGGCGGGAGCAGCTGCTGGGAGCGGCCATAGACCCGGTTGAGCACCTCCTTGGCGCAGTCCAGCCGGGCCGAGCGAGGGGTGTCCTCCTCCTGCAAAGCCTCCAGCAGGAGCTTTGCCGCCAGAGGGCTGGCCTCCACCAGAATTTTCCGGGCCTGCTCCTCCGGCGGCTGCTTACTTCTGGGCGACACCGGCCTTCACCTCCTTCTGCTGCCTTTTGAAAAAGGCTTGGCTCTGCTTGCGGGGGGTCTGCTCGTCGCAATAGCCCATGCGGAAGGCCACCTGCTGCCAGGTCAGGCATTCCAGATAGCGCAGGGAGAGCAGCTGCCGGGTCTGGCTGTCCTCCACCCCCTGGATGAAATCCTGCAAGGCCCGGGCTTCCTCCAGGCATTTTTCCAGATGCCGGGCGGTGCTTTCCTCCAGCTCCCGGAGCTGGGCGGCATAGCGTTCCTGGGCATCCTGGGGCGACAGGGACGGCAGCCCCGGCGCCTGCCGCACCCTCCCCTGCTGGAGGGCCCGCAGCTTTTGCAGCCGGTTTTTCTGCTGCAAAATCTCCCGGTTGATGTGCCGGAGATGATCCATTTGTTTTTGATTCATTGTGATGTTTTTCATATTTTTCCTTTCCCCTCCATTCCTTCGTATGCAGACGGTGTGTTGGGCTGGTTTTCCAGGGTTTTTCCCCTTCTTTCGGCACAGAATAGCTGTGAGGTGAAGAAGTATGAACAGCGCCATCCATCGGGATTTCCCCGATGTTTTCAGCTCAGACCATCATCCGGGCTATTTTGCACCCGGCATCCTCACCCGGCTGTCCCCCTCCATTCATCAGGTGGTGACCCAGTCGGCAGTGGATCAACCCCCCGGCTAACGGTCCCGTGTCGGGACGGCCAAAACTCGCTGAAGGCTGTATGGGCTGCTGTGCCTCGGTGCTCCAAGGCTGGCCCGCCAGCCTTGGAAGGGGCCAGGGTGCAATCCTGAGTCCGGTGGCCGGACGGCCAAACGGCGCTCCCGCACCCGATCATAGAACCCCCAGAGCCGCAGGTTTTCCTGCGGCTCTGTTTTTGCAGGAAGATAACGATTAAATCGTAATTTGCAGGCAAAATACCTCCCTCGCATACTTTCTTTGCCGGTTGTATTTGCCTGGGCAAAGAAGCCCCCTTTGTGTAAAGGGGGGACAGACCGCCGCAGGTGGTCAGGGGGGATTGAGAGGTCTGGTGGCCGGACAAGCCCAGTTCCTGGGCACCCAAACGGTGCTGCCGCACCAAGCAACGCACCCCGGACTAACTGGCGCAGTCGGCTTCACAATCCCTCAGTCGGCGTTCGCCGACAGCTCCCTTTACACAAGGGCGCCCTCTTTGCCTTTCTTCAACCAACCTGCCCAGCGCGGGAGCGCAGTATGACTGCCCAGGCACTGGGCCGGCCTTGGTTCTGCACTGGGCCAGGACTGGATCAAAGCCCCTACCGGGTGATGGTTTATCACACCCGGAGCAGAAAGCCGGGCAACGCATGATGCCGGAGACAGGAACGGGTCCAGCGTCACGCTGGCCCCTGCCGGCGGAGCCGGAGCACCGAGGGCCGTAAACCATACGGCCGGGGAGAGTACGGCAGCGGCGACACGCCGCCTGCCCAGCGCGGGAGCGCAGTATGACTGCCCAGGCACTGGGCCGCCGCTACGATTTAATTGTAATCCCTCCTCCTTTCCTTGTCAAAGGGGCCTTTCGTCCATGGGGATGCACCCTTTGTTCGGCCTTTTGCATCCCTTGTGCTCTTTCCTCGCCCCTTTGCTTTGTTTTTGGGCGATGATGAGAAAAATCCTGCCGATTTGTTATCTTTTTGACAGTCCTCGGCCCGGTTTTGCCCTGCATCGACCCCTTTTTGCCCTCCATCCTAATATTTTTCCCCTCATCGCCGGAATTTTGTGCAATCTGCGCTTGCGCCGGAAGAAAAAATATGCGATACTTTTGCATGCTTTTTTCATACATTGATGAAGGGATGGTTCCCATGGATTATCGTTTTTTGCTTTCACTGGCCATCATTCTGCTGTCCACCAAGGTGTTCGGCCTGATCTCCCAGCGGGTGCAGCTGCCCTCGGTGGTGGGCGCACTCTTGGCCGGGCTTCTGCTGGGGCCCACCTGCCTGAACATGGTGGTGGAAACCGACTTTTTGCTCAAGACCTCCGAGCTGGGCGTCATCTTCCTCATGTTCCTGGCCGGTCTGGATACCGACCTGAAGGAGCTGAAAAAAACCGGGCTTACCTCCCTGTTCATCGCCGCCTGCGGCGTCATCGTGCCCCTCATCGGCGGCTCGCTGTGCTATAAGCTGTTCTTCCCCCAGGCCACGGTTGACGCCATGCTCCGGGCGGTGTTCGTGGGCGTTGTGCTGGCGGCCACTTCGGTGTCCATCACCGTGGAGACCCTGCGGGAGCTGGGCCGTCTCCGGGGCAAAGTGGGCACCGCCATCCTGGGCGCTGCCGTCATCGACGACATTCTGGGCATTGTGGTGCTCACCATTCTCACCAGCTTCACCGACCCCTCGGTAAAGCCCCTGATGGTGGTGGGCCGGATCGTGGGCTTTTTCGTGCTGCTGGCTCTGGTGGGCTTTGTGGTCTACCGGCTGTTCCAGAAGCTGGGCAAGGCCTATTACAACCACCGGCGCATCGCCATTTACGGCCTGGTGTTCTGCCTGCTTCTGTCCTATGCGGCCGAGCACTTCTTCGGCATCGCCGACATCACCGGCGCTTATTTTGCCGGACTGATCCTGTGCAACATCGCCGAGGCCCAGCCCTACATCGCCCGGAAGATCAATATTGCTTCCTATATGCTCTTTTCCCCGGTGTTTTTCGCCAGCGTGGGCATCGAAACCGATCTCCATGGCTTCACTTTTTCCCTTTTCGCCTTTGCTGTGGCCCTGACCCTCACGGCCATTGCCACCAAGGTGGTGGGCTGCGGCCTGGGAGCCAAGCTGTGCAAGTTTTCCGCCCATGATTCTCTGGCGGTGGGCGTGGGCATGATCTCCCGTGGCGAGGTGGCCCTGATCGTGGCACAGAAGGGCGAGCAGGCCGGGCTGGTGGACGCCTCCCTCTTCCCGGCGGTGGTGGCCATGGTCATCGTCACCACCCTGATTACCCCCGTGCTGCTCAAGCTGGTCATGGGCCGCTCTCCCCTCCCCGCTTCCGATGAACCCACCCTCACTGTCAAAAGCGGCGACTAACGGAGTGCCTCCGCTGGCATACTGCGCTCCCGCGCTAAGCAACAGAACCAAGGCCCGTTGCATGATCGGGTGCGGCAGCACCGCCTGGCCGTCCGGCTACCGGACCCGTCCGGCCACCGGACCAGCGTGACGCTGCACCCATACTGCGCTGCCGGTCCCGTGTCGGGACGGCCAAAACTCGCTGAAGGCTTTATGCGTTGTTTGCCTTTCTGCTCCGGGTGTGATAAACCATCCCCCGGCAGGGGCCCCGTGAAATCCTGGCAAAGTGCAAAAAAGCCTCCCTTGTGGCGGCGAGCCGCCGCTGCCATAAGGGGGGATTGTAAAGCCCGGTGCATAACAAAAAAACCTCCCATCAGGGAGGTTTTTTTGTCTGTTTATCCGTTGGCTTTTGGCAGTTTCACAAACTTCACCAACGCGGCCACGGCCAGGGCGTTGATGATGGTTTCGGGGATCATAAAGGTGCCGTTATAGGTGAGAGACCAGACCCAGTCGGGCACAGCGGGATCGCCGGTATGCCAGATGATGATGCCCGAGAGGAAGTGGCACAGAAACCGGATGACGCACACGGCCACCGTAGCCACGCCTGCACCCACCACGGCGTTTTTGAACCGGCGGGCCACAATGGGGGCCAGGCCCAGCAGGCCGAAGGGCAGCACATAATCCAGCATCACTACCAAAAAGAACCACAGCAGCGTGCGCACCGGCGGAGCCCAGAAGCCCTCAATCATCTGAATGACGGCAAAGACCAATCCGGTGAGCAGGCCCCATTTGGCCCCATAGCGCAAGGCGATGAAGATGATGGGAGCCATACAAGCGGCGGTCACCGAACCGCCCAGGGGCATCTCCCACACCTTCACCATGGCCAGAACGGCGGCCAGGGCCACCATAATGGCGCTTTCGGTCAGTCTTCTTGTGTTGTTTTTCTGCATCGTACCCATCCTTTCTTTCCCCGAAGGCATAAAAAAAATCGCGGGAACAATGCCCGCGATGAAAGGCGGCGTGCAGCCGCTGCCATACCCGGCAGCGGAACAAAGCCCATGATGATCTCTTCCTACGCTGGCATTACCCAGATCAGGTTTGAGGGTTGACGGTGCTCCCGTCTCTCAGCCGGTATCAGAACCAGCACCCCTGCCCACTTGTCATAGGAAGTATACTCCTCCCTCCCCCATTTGTCAAGGCAGCGTGACGCTGCAGGCATACTGCGCTGCCGCGCTAAGCAATCACACCAAGGCCGGTTGAATATATTTGGCCGGGACTGCACCCCGGCCCCTACCGGTGTTGGCTCGCCAGCGCCGGAGCAATCAGGCAAGCAAAGCATAAAGCCTTCAGCGAGTTTTGGGTGCAGCGTCACGCTGCACGAAAAAGACCGGGAAAGGTGTGGTACGATGGGGACAGAAAAAAGAGGGAAAGGACGGAAAAGAATATGTATACCAAGATCGACCAAGGTCTATGGCGGCAGATGAAGCAGAAAGGGCTGAGCGAGACGGGCCGTCTTTTGTACCTGTACCTGTTCAGCTGTCCCCACCGGAATATGCTGGGCCTGTATTCCCTGCCCCAGGCATACTGCTGCGCCGATCTGGGAATGGAGCCCCAGCGGGTAGAGGAAGGGTTCCGGGAGCTAGAGGAAGCCGGGTTGCTGGCCTATGACCAGGAGGAAGAAATGGTACTGCTCACCGATTTTCTCCGGACAAACCCGCTGGACAATGTGAATGTGCAGAAAAAAGCCTGCACCATTTTCCAGGACCTGCCCCAAAGCCCGCTGTTTTCCCTTCTGGTCGATCTTCTGCGTCAGATGGAAAAGCCCTATTCCCTGCTGCAAAAGGCGGTCTCTGCACGCATCCATAAAGGGTCCGGGGAAGGGTATGCCAATACAGAAGAAGAAAAAGAAACAGAAACAGAAGCAGAAAAAGCAGAAGCAGAAAAAGCAGAAGAAACAGAGGAAGGAGCCGGAGCAGAAGGGTTTGCGCCCCGGCGCTTTCACCCACCCACCCTCTCTCAGGTGCGGGATTATGTTTATGAGAGAAATTCCCCGGTAGACCCCCAGGGTTTTCTGGATTTCTACCAGGCCAAGGGCTGGATGGTGGGCAGCACCCCTATGCAGGACTGGAAAGCGGCCCTGCGGAATGCAGAAAGCTGGGAGCGGTGGCAGCGGCAGGAACGGCAGCAGGGGGCCTGGGAGACCCATGAGAAACGGGATCTTTATGAGAGCGGCGGGGACCTATGGCCCTTCTGAGCCAGGCCCGGTGGCCGGACAGGTCCAGTGCCTGGGCGGTCATACTGCGCTGCCGCGCTGGGAAACAGAACTTAGCTGGTTGTTTCCTGGGCAGCAAAGACGGCTCCCTTGTGCAAAGGGAGCTGTCGGCGAACGCCGACTGAGGGATTGAGGGCACCTGGCTGACCATGCCCACACCCGGAACCTGGTATCGTCCAGGCAGCTGAGTGCTGTCAATCCCCCCTTGCATGGCGTTGCCATGCTGTCCCCCCTTTGCACAAGGGGGGCTGCAGCGTGACGCTGCACCCATACTGCGCTGCCGCGCTAGATCACAGAACTTAGCTGGTTGTATCCGCTTGGCCCCGGCAGGGACTCCGCCTGGGGCGCGAAAAAGGTCGGGGAAAAACTTAGTTTTTCCCCGAAAGGTCCGGTGGCCGGACAGCCGTTCCTGCGCTCCCGCGCTGGGCCGGTTGTACGCAGAAGGGCAAAGAAAGTATGGCCGTCCGGCCACCGGACCCGTCCCGCCACGGGACTAGAGTTGTTTTTTGATTTTTTCGATGACGCCTTTTTCCAGGCGGGAGACCTGGGCCTGGGAGATGCCGATCTCCCTGGCCACTTCCATCTGGGTACGGCCGTCGTAAAACCGCAGCGCCAATATCCGCTTTTCCCGATCGCTCAGGCCGCTCATGGCCTGCTTCATGGCGATCTGCTCGATCCAGCTGTCGTCGGTGTTTTTCGTATCCCGCACCTGATCCATCACGCAGATGGCGTCGCCCCCGTCCTGGTACACCGGCTCATACAGGGAAATGGGATCGGAGATGGCATCCAGGGCAAAAACCACCTCTTCCCGCTTCATGCCGATGGCGCGAGCGATCTCCTCCACGGTAGGCTCCCGCTGATGCTCCTTGGTGAAGGCTTCCCGGGCGGTGAGGGCCTTATAGGCGTTGTCCCGCAGGGAACGGCTCACCCGCACCGGGCTGTTGTCCCGGAGATACCGGCGGATCTCGCCGATGATCATGGGCACGGCATAGGTGGAAAAGCGCACGTTCAGGCTGAGATCAAAATGGTCGATGGACTTGATCAGCCCCACGCATCCCACCTGGAACAGATCGTCTGCCGCTTCCCCTCTGCTGCCGAAACGCTGCACCACCGAAAGCACCAGCCGCAGATTCCCGGCGATGAGTTTTTCCCGGGCCTGCTTGTCTCCCTCCCGGGCTTTTTCCAGAAGCTCCCTGGTCTCTTTTCCCGTCAGAGTGGGCAGTTTGGATGTGTTGACGCCGCAGATCTCCACTTTTCCCTGCATTCCTGTTCCTCCCTTTTTTTGTTACAGACAGTATTGCCTGAAAAGGGATAACTAATACAAGGGCCAGAACACCCGCTGCGGCGGGTGTTGCCCCAGGTTTCTTCCCAGCGGCGAAAGCCGCCGGGCCAGCGTGACGCTGGACCCATAACTTTCTTTGCCTTTGCCGGTTGTGTTTGCCAGGGCAGAGAAAGTATGGCTGTCCGGACACCGGACTTCCCCGACCTTTTTCCAGCCTCCCGGCGGGGTCCCCGCCGAAGCCAAGCGGATACAACCAGCTAAGTTCTGTTTCCCAGCGCGGCAGCGCAGTATGGCCGTGGCGGCTCGCCACCGGGTGATGGTTTATCACACCCGGAGCACCGAGCCTGGCAGCGCATACAGCCTGGGAGAGTTTTGACAGCCCAGGCACTGGGCCAAAGAAAAGCCCCCCTTGTGCAAAGGGGGGACAGCATGGCAACGCCATGCAAGGGGGGATTGTCAGCACTCAGCTGCCTGGACGATACCAGGTTCCGGGTGTGGGCATGGTCAGCCAGGTGCCCTCAATCCCTCAGTCGGCATTCGCCGACAGCTCCCTTTGCACAAGGGAGCCGTCTTTGCTGCCCAGCATCCAACCAGCTAAGTTCTGTTTCCCAGCGCGGGAGCGCAGTCTGGCCGCCCAGGCACTGGGCCAAAGAAAAGCCCCCCTTGTGCAAAGGGGGGACAGCATGGCAAAGCCATGCAGGGGGGGATTGCGAAGCCGATTGCATCATTTTGCTTGGCTGTATGATTCAGCGCGGCAGCGCAGTATGGCCGTAGCGGCTCGCCACCGGAGGCTCGCCGCAGCCGTCAAATTGTCATTTCCTTTTTTAGTCGGGAGATGATCTTCTTTTCCAGCCGGGAGATATAGGACTGGGAGATGCCCAGGAGATCGGCCACCTCCTTCTGGGTCAGCTCGTCCCGGCCGCCCAGGCCGAAGCGCATGGAAATAATGGTCTTTTCCCGCTCATTCAGCCGGTCGATGGAGTGGCGCAGCATTTCCCGGTCGGCGTCGTCCTCCACCGGCCGCATGACGCAATCGGGCTCTGTGCCCAGAATGTCGGACAGCAGCAGTTCGTTTCCGTCCCAATCGGTGCTCAGCGGCTCGTCGATGGACACCTCCGACCGGGCCCCGGAGTGCTTGCGCAGCACCATCAGGATCTCGTTTTCGATGCACCGGGAGGCATAGGTGGCCAGTTTGGTGTTCTTGTCCCCCCGGTAGGTGTTCACCCCCTTGATCAGCCCGATGGTGCCGATGGAGATCAGGTCCTCGATGCCGATGCCGGTGTTTTCAAACTTCCGGGCGATATACACCACCAGACGCAGGTTGTGCTCGATGAGGGCCTGGCGGATCTCCGGCTCCTTGCCGGTGTAGCGGGCCAGGTATTCCTTCTCCTCTTCCGGGGTCAGGGGCGGGGGCAGGCTCTGGGAAGAGGCGATGTAATAGATGGACGGCAGCTGGCAAAGCCCTATCTTTTCCAAAAACTTCCGCACCTTCAGGGAAAGCACGGCCCGCAGCAAAACATATTTCACCCTTGTTTCCTCCTTTTCATCCCAAAATCGCCTGGCATCCCTGGGGGGTGGAAATCCTCCCCGGAGCGATGCCGATGAGCACTTCTTTTTCCACTCTGCCGTCCACCAGGATTTTGTCCGGTTTCATGGCCAGAAGCAGTGCGCCGCTCTGGCCCACCGCCTGGTATGGCAGCAGCAGAAAGCGGCGGGAATGGATGCGCTCAAAGACCTCCGGCCCGTTATCCCCCCGCAGGCTTTCCAGCGCCTGCCGCTCTTCCCGGGAAAGCAGCGGTACAAGGCAGCTTTTTTCCACCACCATCACCCGTTTCTGGCTCATGGGGTCCCGGAGAAGATTGCCGGTATCCCGCAGGGCGTGCACCTCGGCCCACCGGTCCCCCACCCGGATCTTTACCCGGGCCGGCGCGGCCTTCCCCTCTCCCCTTTTGGCGGAAAAGGCCAGGGACAGCAGCCCATAGGCCGCCCCGAAGGAAAGCAGCAGGGTGCTCATGGGCAGATGCACATAGGGAACGCCCCCCTGCACCCGCACCCGCTGGCTGCCGGAGAGGGCGGTCAGGGCCATGACGCCGCCGCCCATGGCCATGGTGACGGACAAAAGCAGCAGGCTCAGCCGCAGGGCTTCCCCGGGGGTAGAGATATGGAAGGCGGCAAGGCAGAGCAAAAGACAGCAAAGGGCCTTGATGAAAAGGCCCCACAGGCCCTGGGCCGGAGCGAAAAACATCACAGCCGCAAGGAGCCCTCCCAAAGCGGCACTGAGCAGCAGCCGGGGCACAAAGCAGGCCTTTCCCCCCAGCCGGCCCACGCATCGCAGCAGAAGATAGTTGATGCCGAAATTGAGGAAAAACAGAATGTCCAGATAGACCACCATATCCCCCAGCCTCCTTTCCTTCCCAGTATACTCCCTGTCCGCCGCATATTTTGTCGCGGAGTGCCTCCGCCGGCATACTGCGCTCCCGCGCTAAGCAACAGAACGAAGGTTGGTTGTCTCCGCTCCGGCAAAGAGAGGAACGGGAGCCCAGGCACTGGGCCAAAGAAAAAGCCCCCCTTGTGCAAAGGGGGGACAGCATGGCAACGCCATGCAGGGGGGATTGTGAAGCCGGGCGCACCGGTTAGCCAGGCTATATGATCGGGTGCGGGAGCGCAATATGACTGCCCAGGCACTGGGTCCCGTGTCGGGACGGCCAGACTGCGCTCCCGCGCTAAGCAACAGAACGAAGGTTGGTTGTCTCCGCTCCGGCAAAGAGAGTATGACCGCCCAGGCACTGGGCCAAAGAAAAAGCCCCCCTTGTGTAAAGGGGGGACAGCATGGCAAAGCCATGCAGGGGGGATTGTGAAGCCGAGCGCACCGGTTAGCCAGGCTGTATGATCGAGTGCGGGAGCGCAATATGACTGCCCAGGCACTGGGCCCGGGTGTGGTTATCGTCAGCCAAGTGTCGCCAATCCCCCCGGCGGCGCAAGCCGCCACCCCCCTTTGCACAAGGGGGGCGTCTTTGCCCTACTGCATAGAGCGGGCCTAAGTTCTGCAATCGGCCAGGACTGCACCTTGGCCCCTACCGGGTGATGGTTTATCACACCCGGAGCACAGGAGCATAGCAACGCATACAGCCTTCAGCGAGTTTTGGGTGCAGCGTCACGCTGCCTAGAGGGATTTGCCCAGCTGGTATGCTTTTTCCAGGAACTCCTGGCTGACGGTACCTTTCTCGCCGCAGCTGGTGCAGATCAGCACGCCCTTATCCTTCCATTGCAGGCTTCCGGCGCACATCTGGCGGTAGGTCTCCACCAACCCGGAGAACCGGCCCGGATCGCTCACGGCCCCGCAGCTGATGAGGGCGGAGTCCTTGCCGGAGATGCTCTTGCCACCGGCGCCGAAGGCCTTCAGCTTGTCGATGAACATCTTCATCTGCCCGGAGAAGGTGTACCAATACAAAGGCGTTGCCAGCACGATGGCATCGCAGGACAGAAGCTCCTGCTCCACCTCATTGAAATCGTCTGCAAAGGCGCAGGGTACGCCTTTTTTGTAGCAGCCGCCGCAATCCTTGCAAGGCAGGATGTTCTTCTTCCCTGCGTCAAAGATGACGCCGGTGTTGCCCGCTTCCTCCACGCCCTTCAAAAGGGCCTGGGCCAAAAGGTCGGTGTTGCCCTGTGTCCGGGGGCTTCCGGTGACGATCAGGATCTTCTTGCTCATGGCAGTTCCTCCTCTGTTTTCAGGGGGTGTTCCCCTTTGTTTCCCCCAGGATACACCCTGTACCCCACTCCATGTCAAGGCGGAGTGCCTCCGCTGCCGTTCCTGTCTCCGGCATCATGCGTTGCCCAGCTTCCTGCTCCGGGTGTGATAAACCATCACCCGGTAGGGGCCACGGTGCAATCCTGGCCGATTGCCATAGAAAGGGTTGGTTGTATGCCGCAGGGCAAAGAAAAAGCCCCCCTTGTGCAAAGGGGGGACAGCATGGCAAAGCCATGCAGGGGGGATTGTGAAGCCGGGCGCACCGGTTAGCCAGGCTGTATGATCGGGTGCGGAAGCGCAATATGACTGCCCAGGCACTGGGTCCCGTGTCGGGACGGCCAGACTGCGCTGCCGCGCTGGGCAACAGAACGAAGGTTGGTTGTCTCCGCTCCGGCAAAGAAAAAGCCCCCCTTGTGCAAAGGGGGGACAGCATGGCAAAGCCATGCAGGGGGGATTGACAGCACTCAGCTGCCTGGACGATACCGGGTTCCGGGTGTGGGCATGGTCAGCCAGGTGCCCTCAATCCCTCAGTCGGCGTTCGCCGACAGCTCCCTTTGCACAAGGGAGGTCCGGTGGCCGGACGGCCATACTGTTTTTGCCGGATTGCACCGAACCAGCCTCCTCTGTGCCACTGAGCCAGGATTACACCCCGGCCCCTACCGGGTGATGGTTTATCACACCCGGAGCACAGGAGCATAGCAACGCATACAGCCTTCAGCGAGTTTTGGCCGTCCGGACACCGGACCGGCACTCCGCCTTGAAAAGGGAGGGGAAAACTGCTATACTGGGGCCAGGGAAACCCATTATAAATATGAGAGAAGGTATCATTCATGCAGTTCAACGAAAAGCGTATGCTGGACCGGCTGATGGAGATGATCCGCATCGACAGTCCGTCCTTCCATGAAAAACCCATGACCGATTACCTGGAGAAGTATTTCAAGGACCGGGGCTATGAAGTATACCGGGACGAAGCGGGGAGCAAATTCGGCTCCGACGGCGGCAATGTGCTGGTGCACATCCCCGGCACCATGGAGGGCGAGGCCATCTGCTTCAACGCCCACCAGGACACCGTAGAGCCGGGCCGGGGCATCGAGCCTGTCTATAAGGACGGCAAGGTCCGGAGCGCCGGTGACACCGTGCTGGGCGCCGACGACAAGTCGGGCATTGCCATGCTCATGGAGCTTCTGGATGTGATCAAGGAGAACAATGTTCCCCATCGTGAGATGTACTATCTCTTCACCATCTGCGAGGAACAGGGAATGCACGGCGCCAAGAACTTTGACATTTCCAAATTGCCCTGCCGCAATCTGTACGCACTGGACGGGGCCGGCCAGGTGGGCGGCGTTTCCACCTCCTCCCCCTCCAAGTACGGCATCCGTGCCGTGTTCCATGGCAAAGCGGCCCATGCGGGCATCGAGCCCCAGAACGGCATCAACGCCGTGTGCATGGCGGCCCGGGCCATTTCCCTGGTGAAGTTCGGCCGCATCGATGAGGAGACCACCTCCAATGTGGGCCGGATCGAAGGCGGCGGCATGACCAATGTGGTGTCCGATTCTGCCTTCTTCACAGCCGAAGTGCGCTCCCACAGCGAAGAGAAGCTGCAGCACCAGCTGGATCTGATAAAGAAGGCCTGCCAGCAGGCGGCAGAGGAGTTTGGCGGCAAGGCCGAGGTGGAGCTGAGCCACGATTATCCTGCGGCCAAGCCCAACCCGGAAAGCTTCCTCTATCAGCTGAACCTGAAGGCTCTGAAGGCCGAGGGCATCGAGCCTCACTATGTGATTTCCGGCGGCGGCGGAGATTCCAACATCTTCTCCGGCAAGGGCTTTGAGTGCGGCGGCATCTCCACCGGTATGCTGGATGTCCACGGCGTCAATGAAACGCTGCATCTGGATATCTTCCAGCAGGCCTTCAATGTGGTTTACCGCATGATGACGGAAAATCTCTAGCGGCGAGCCGCCGGCCCAGTGCCTGGGCAGCCATATTGCGCTCCCGCGCTGGGCTAGCCCGATGCAGAAAGGCAAAGAAAAGCCCCCCTTGTGCAAAGGGGGGACAGCATGGCAACGCCATGCAAGGGGGATTGCGAAGCTAGGCAAATGATTCAGCTGGGAGCTGTGATCGGGTGCGGTAGCACCGCCTGGCCGTGGCGGCTCGCCACCGGCACGCTGCGAAGATTGCACAATAGTCCTTCCCGGGGTTGGCTCGCCAGCCCCGGAGCAATCAGGCAAACAGCGCATCCCCACCGGAGACAGGAACGGCCGTCCGGCCACCGGACCTGTCCCGACACGGGACGAAAGGATGGTGTATTATGTTTATGGCATTGTTTACCGCAGGATATTTTATCCTTTTTCTCTCCATCATCGACCGGGCTTTTCGGGGGGCCCCCATCGGCCCGGTATCCAACACCTTCACGATCATCGCCTGGGTGGCGGCCTTCATTATCAGCGTAGGCCTGGGTGATTTCACCGCAAAAAAGGCCCGGGCGGGCAAGGCCCCTTCCCTGTTTGCCGCCTTGTTCATTCTGGCCTGGTTTCTGCTGTTTTCCGCTGTGCTGGGCCTTGTGTTCCGCTTCGCCCCTATCGGCCCGGTGTCCGATATCTTTGTGATCATCGCCTATGGGATCGCCCTCATCGCCAGCATCGGCCTGGGGAACTTCACCGCAAAAAAAGCCAGAGATGGCAATCGGACAGTGAATTGTCAAACTAAGTGCAACAGGAGTTAAGCTTGAGTTGCCATAGTTTCTGAGCAGAATGAAAGTTAAGAACCTTGCGAGGCCTGGCGTTAATCAACGCCAGGTTTCGTTTTAGTGTGGCAGGAGCCACACGAGAAAGATTTCTTCCCTTGGGATAGAACTCTCTGAGCAGACCATTGAGATTTTCATTTGTACCCTTCTGCCAGGCACAATAGGGATCGGCAAAATAGACATCACAATGCAGCCGCTCTTCGATTTTGCGCCAGTTGGCAAACTCTGCTCCGCGGTCACAGGTGATCGTCTTGACTAATTGAGAAGGAGATGATTGACCGCTATATCCACTTCTACAACCATGAGCGCATCCAGCTCAAAACGGGAGAGGCGCCGCTGGCGCGACGCCTCTCCGCTTAAAACTTCATGTTTTCCTACATCGGTGCCTTTTTGTGCTGTCCGCACAATCTGGGGCGGTTCAAACCCTTCCGGTTGCCCTGCTTTTTCATTTTTCCTCCGGAAAGACTTCCCTGACAAGCTGCCGGTATTCCCCAACCAGTTTCCAGCGGCTCTCCAAAGGTGCCATAGCCTCCCCCAACGCCCGGTAGTACCAGCGCTGCTTTTCTTTTCCCCGGCGAAACCGGCTCCAAAGAGCATCTCCCAACTCCCGATAATCCAGGCAAATGCTACGGAGATTGGAAAGTTTATCTGCACAGGTAATCAGCTTTACATCCATTGAAATTTCAGATTTCAACATCTGGACAGTATGTTCTTTTCTCTCTTCCCAGGACAAATTCTTGTCCTCGCTGCACCCTTCTACCAGCTGCCGCACCACAGGCCCAAAGATCTCCTCCAACTGCTGTGGTGTGGCAGAGGTATCCTCCAAGGTGTCGTGGAGCAGGCCGGCGCAGATCACTTCCGCCGCCGCCCCCTCCCCAGCCAGGATCTGGGCCACCTCCGCCGGATGGGCGATGTAGGGCACCTGACTCCCCTTCCGCTTTTGCCCTTCGTGGTATAAGGCGGCAAAGGAGTAAGCCCGGTGAAGCAAAAGCCCTTCTTGTGTTTTTTCCATAGTCCCTCCTTGCAAATAAATATCCCCCGGCTTCGCCGGGGGATATTTATTTTTTACTGGGGCACTTTCACATCGGCGGGAATGGGGCAATGATAGGGCTTTCCGCCGGTCTTCTCTTTAAATTCCTCCTGGGCCTTCTCCAGGATCTGAGGATCCTCCAGGATCTTCAGGCCCCACAGAGCCATGGCCTTGGCGGCATAGATCATGCCCTTCTGTCCCACGCTGCTGCCGGAGCAGGAAGTGATCTGCCAGCTATGACCAGGAGCACCCACATTCTCGCAGGCGGTATTGAAGGTGACAGTGGGGCAGATGTAGCACACATCGCCCACATCGGTGGAACCGAAATTGCCTTCCACACCCACAGGCAGGACACCGGTGTGGAGATGGGTGCCTTCCGGCAGGCCGTAACCGGCGATGGCAGCGGCATACTGATCGGGCCGGGCCTCGTCCAGCTTCCGGGCAAACTCCAGCTCTTCGGCTGTCCAGGCCTCCTGGGGAGTTTCCACCATGCAGTCATGGATCAGATCCACCAGCACGCCGTTATTCAGGGTCTGATAGCAGCCGCCCATAAACTCGATTTCCAGCTTGGTCTCGGTCATATGGGCTGCGCCTTCGGCCACCTTCACCAGGCGGGCATAGACCTCATCCACAGTCTCCCGTTTGGGAGCCCGCACATAGTACCAGACAGTGGCATTGTCGGGAACGATATTGGGTGCCGTGCCGCCTTCGGTGATGGTGTAATGGATACGCACATCGGTGGTCACATGCTCCCGCAGATAGTTGGCGCCCACATTGGTCAGCTCCACGGCATCCAGGGCCGAACGGCCGTTGTGAGGATCGCCGCCGGCATGGGCGGTGACGCCATGGAAATGGAATTTCACACTGTTGAGAGCCAGGGAATTGCCCATGGTCACCTCATTGGCGGTGCCGGGATGGAAAGCGATGGCGCAGTCCAGCCCATCAAAGGCATGGCCCCGGGCCATAAAGGATTTGCCGGTAAGCAGCTCTTCCGCCGGGCATCCGAAATAAATGATAGTGCCATTCAGGCCCTTTTCCTCCATTTCGGCCTTGAGGCCCAAAACAGCGCCCACATGGCCAACGCCCAACAGGTTGTGGCCGCAGCCCTGGCCATAAGCCTGGCCTTCCACAGCCTTCTGCTCTGTGCCCACTTCCTGGCTCAGACCGGGCAGAGCGTCATATTCTCCCAAAAAGCCGATGACCGGCTTGCCGCTTCCCCAGGTGGCTTTGATGGCGGTGGGCACTTCCCCGGCCCCCAGCTCCACGGTGAAGCCGTTTTTCTCCAAAAGCTCTGCCGTCCATTTCTGGGCGTTATATTCATGGTATCCGCCCTCCGGGCAAGCCCAGATATCCAGGCTCAGCTTTTCCAGTTGAGAACGGTTTTTGTCGATGGCCTCATAGGCGATCTTGCCGGACATAACGATCACAACTCCCTTTTCATTTAATTTTACAGCTTTACAGCACTGGTTTTATTATATCGGTGGAAAAAAGCAAAGTCAACGAAGGCCCCTGCCAAAGTTTCTCCCTTTAATTTGTGGACTTTCTCCCATGGATGAAGCGCAGCATAGAATAATAAAAGATCGCAAGTCCAAAGGAGGCTTCTTCACTATGCCGCAAAAAAGCTATGACCGCCGGGCCGCCCTGGCCTATGCCCGCAAATGGGCCCTGGGTCGCAATCCTGCCTTTCTGGATTTTGAAAATCTGGGGGGCGACTGCACCAACTTTATCTCCCAATGCGTTTATGCCGGGTCCGGCGTGATGAACTTCACCCCCACTTTCGGCTGGTACTACCGCTCTCCCTCTTCCCGGGCCCCCGCCTGGACCGGAGTGGATTTTTTCTACAACTTCATGACCGGAAACAAAGGCCCCGGCCCGGTGATGGAGGAAGTGCCCATTTTCCGCCTGCTTCCCGGAGATGTGATCCAGCTGGGCACCCAGGAGGGCCAGTTCTATCATTCCCTGCTGGTCATCCGCACCGGCCCCATTCCCACCCGGGACAGCATCCTCATCGCCACCCATACCTATGACGCCTATCTCCGCCCGCTCCATACATACGCTGCCCCCCGGATGCGCTTTCTCCATGTGAAGCATGTGAATCTGCCCTAGCCCTTGCATTTGACCTCTTTCCGGTGTATCATGTGAAAAGAAATATGGATGAGAAAGGAGTGGAAAGATGCGCAACTCTTCCTGCCGGTAACGTGTCTTTTGGCGGCCTTGTGCCGCGCTGCCGCAGGAGAAGTGCGCCCTTTCCTTCCTTTTGCCGTCTGGTGCAGACGGCTCTTTTGGCTGTGCAGGCCGGGGGAAAGGACTTCCCTCGGCCTGCATTTTTTACTGTTTCAAACGCAGCCAAGGAGGTTTTTCCATGTCTCTCATCCAAGTCACCGATCTGACCTTTTCCTACCCTTCCAGCTATGACGAGGTCTTCTCTCATGCCAGCTTTCAAATCGACACCCGGTGGAAGCTGGGGCTCATTGGCCGCAACGGCCGAGGCAAAACCACCCTTCTCCGCCTGTTGATGGGGGAATATCCCTATGGCGGCTCCATCCATTCTTCGGTGGAGTTTGATTATTTCCCCTATCCTGTCCCCCATCCGCAGCATCGGGCCGGAGAAGTTCTGGCCGCACTGTGCCCCCAGGCCCAGCCCTGGCAGATCGCCCGGGAGATCTCTCTGCTGGAAGTGGAGGAAGCGGCTTTGGAGCGTCCTTTTTCCTCCCTTTCCCAAGGAGAACAGGCCAAATTGCTCCTTTCTGCCCTCTTTTTGAAAGAAGGACACTTTCTTCTCATCGACGAACCCACCAATCACTTAGACGAAGAAGGGCGACGAAAAGTGGCCGCCTACCTTCGGGGAAAACAGGGATTTCTTCTGGTATCCCATGACCGCCGCTTCCTAGACGGCTGCGTGGATCACCTCCTCTCTTTCAATCGGGCTGATATCCAGGTGCAGAAAGGGAACTTTTCTTCCTGGATGGAAAATTTCCAGCGGCAGCAAATGATGGAGGAAAAACAGCAGGAAAACCTGAAAAAAGACATCCGCCGCCTGGAAAAAGCCGCTCAGCGCTCAGCGGCCTGGTCCCAGCAGGCGGAAAAAGCCAAATATCAAAACGGCCCGGTGGACCGGGGATACATCGGCCATAAAGCGGCCAAGATGATGAAGCGATCCCAGGTGATCAAACAACGGCAACAGCAGGCTATCCAGGACAAATCGGCCCTACTCAAAAACCAGGAAACGGTCTCCAGCCTGAAACTCTCTCCTCTCCCCTTTCATTCCCGGCGGCTGGCTGCCTTTTCTCAAGTGCAGGTGCAATATGGACACACACCGGTGTGCCCGCCTGTGTCCTTCACCCTGGAGCAGGGAGACCGGGTGGCCCTCATCGGCAAAAACGGCAGCGGAAAAACCAGCCTGCTTCGGCTGCTGACCGGTGGGACCGTCCCTTATGTGGGAGAAATGCACAAGGCTTCCGGCCTTGTGATCTCCCTTGTGCCCCAGGACATCTCCTTTCTTCGGGGAAGCCTTTCCCGACTCATCGTGGAGGAAGACCTGGACGAAAGCCTGTTCAAGGCCATTTTGCGTAAAATGGATTTTGCCCGGGTCCAGTTTGAAAAGAACCTGGAAGATCTGTCCCAGGGACAAAAGAAAAAGGTACTGCTGGCCCGCAGCCTTTGCCAGCGGGCCCATGTGTATGTGTGGGATGAACCTCTCAATTACATGGACATCTATTCCCGCCTTCAGATTGAGGAACTGATCCAACAGTTTGCTCCCACCATGCTTTTTGTGGAGCATGACCAGGCGTTCCGGGAAAACATCGCCACCAAAAAAGTTTTCCTTTAAAACAGCCCAAAAGGCCCAGTTTGCACTGGGCCTTTTGCCTTTTTCGTGGATTTGACCATCCAAAATCGGCTTAACTCACTTTTTCCGCCGGTACCGGAGCACAAACACCAACGCCAGCAGCAAATGTGACGATTGGCTGAACAATGGGAAGTTTTTCTGCTTTTCTATGAAATTCTCTGAAAAAAATCCCAAAGAACAATACCTCAGTTCTTTTTCAGCAGCAGAATACAAATTCCGCCATATAAAAACAGAAGCCCTACAAGAGGCAAGATATCCGTCCAATGAAATCCACCCATCAGCAAACGACTGCCCCAGAAGGCGGGGAAGCATTTTCCCACGCCTTCCAAAACAGGAGACAGCAGCTCAGCCGGGAAAAAGACCCCCGACAGCAAAATCGAAGGCAGAAAAAGCAAAATGGAAAACAACGAGGTTTTGGCCTGATCTTTGACACCCAGCCCTACCACGCCGGCCATGAATAAGGAGGTTAGGAGCAGCAAGATCAGAGCCAGCACATACTCCTGCAAATTTGAGGGGATTTCCCCACCAAAACAAACAAACGAAAGGCCAAATAGCAACACACTCATGAGCAAAAGATGACAGAAGGCCGACAGCATGGCCAAAACGAACCCCACCCATCCTGGAATGCCGCTAACCTGATACACTTTGCGGATATCGCTTCCATAAAACTCCACCAATGTAGGTGGCAAACCAATCAACGCTCCCATGGAAATGGCGAACACTGTCATGGTCTGGGTCAGAGTCTGCCGGCTCTCCGGCATAATGGAGACAAAAATGCCTCCCATCAAAACGAAAAAGGCCAGCGGCACCAGATAGCAGGCAATCAGCATGGTTTTGCTGCGAAGATCCATCTTCCACTGTAATAGGACGCCATAAAACAATCCCTTCATCTGTTTTCCTCCTTAGTCAGCCGGAGAAAGCACTGTTCCAAAGAGTCCCGTTCCACCTGGATGTCCAGGACTTTTTGCCCTGCGGCCCGGCATAGTTCCAGCTGAGAAAGCAGATCTCTCCCCAGATCTTCCGCCGAAAAACAAATCGTCTCCCCCTCGGTGTGCAAGATAACCTTGTTCGCCCTTCCCTCCTGCTGCCGGAGCTGCTGAGGCGTACCGGCAAACACCACCTTCCCCTTTGCCAAGATGGCCAAAGTATCACACAAATTTTCCACTTCTCCCATGTCGTGGCTGGTCAGCACCACCGTTTTGCCCTGCCGTTTGAGCTGTGCCAGCAGGTTGCGCAGTGCCATGCGTCCCTGCACATCCAGCCCTGCTGTGGGTTCATCCAGAAAAAGGATGTCCGGGTCTCCCACCAGCGCCAAGGCCAGATGCAGTCGTTGTTTTTGTCCTGGAGACAGTTTGCCATAGAGCTGCTTTCCCAGCTCATGGATGCCCAGCGTTTCCAGCAGTCCCGGCTCCGCTCTTGTTCCATTCCACCGGGCAAACAATGAAAGTGCCTCCATGGCCCGGATGGAAAACGGCAGGCTGGCCGATTGCAGCTGAACACCCATCCGCCCATTCACTGAAACCTGCCCTTTCTCATAGGAACGCAGACCTTGGATGCACTCCAAAGCCGTGGTTTTTCCGGCTCCGTTCACCCCCAGCAGAGCAAAAACTTCCCCCTGCTCCACCGCCAGATCCAGCCCTCGAAGCACTTCATGGGCCCCATAGCTTTTCCGCAACTTTTCCACTTGGATGGCCTTCATGCTTTTTCTCCTGTGTGTGCAAAGGGGTCCACACCCAAGGCAGAAAAATAGGCCTCCAGTGCCGGCTCCACAAATTTATTGGCCTGTTCCTGCCGTTCCTTCCAGGCCGGGTCGGCCCCTTCCAGGTGCCCCATCTGTTCCAGCTTGGGCAAAAGGCTCCAGTCCCCACCGGTAAAACGGGTGATCATGTCCCAATATTCTCTGGCAAAAGCCTGACCTTCCGGGCTTTGAGGCGCGACCCCTTGTTTTCCCAGCTTCACCGCCCGTTCCTGGAGGGTAAGGAAGGTTTGGATAAATTCCAGACCGCTTTTTTGATCAAAACGATTGCGGATATGTCCCAATGTATCCTGATCAAAATGCTTGATGAGCCAGTAAAACTCATTTCCCATTTGAAGGTTGACTACAATATCGGCGTATTTTTCAAAATCCACTTTGCCCATTTGCAGCACTTCCTGGCGCAGGGCCTGGATTTCCTGAAGCGCCTGGCTGAGGCTGCGGATCTTTTGCTCAATCTCTCCCGCTTGCTCCTCCAACGCACAGGCCACCTGCTCCGGTGTTTCCAATTTCGGCAATCGATCTTTGATATCTTTTAAGGAAAACCCCAAATGCCGCATGGCCAGGATCTGATGCAGCAGCACAATGTCTTTGTCTGTATAAAGCCGGCGGCCTCCAGCGCTGATGGCGGTAGGCGACAAAAGCCCCTCCCGGTCATAATGCTGCAAGGTGCGCACGGTCACATCCATTTTTCTTGCCACCTGTCCCACTGTCATATACCCTGTGGGAATGGCTTTTTCCATTTCCATTCTTCCACCTCCTGCATGCATTATAAATTATGACGCTGGGTCACGAGCAAGCATTTTTTCGTACAGACAACAAAAAAGCCCGCGCTCTCTTCGCAAAAGTGACAAGTCCACTTTTGCGAGTTTTCTCAAGGGGCTGCGTGCACGCCTTTGGCGCACACTGGCCCCTTGAGAGGTGCAAAAAGCCACGCACAGGTCGCAGCTTTTTGCAGATTGATTAAGATTAAAATCAGAAACC